>CALEYL010000058.1 GCA_937926205.1 uncultured Saprospiraceae bacterium | reverse complement strand
AGTTGTGTATAAACCGTAGCTGCCGGCAGGCACGGCTTTTTGGGCGGCAACAAAAAGTAAGATAAAACCAGAAGCAAAGACCTGTGTATTAAGCTTTAGCAAGCATTGAGGCAGATGCACTGAGCATAAACATGATAAGGTATAAAAAGAATAGCAGTAAAAGTAATTTAGCTCTTGATTCGCATGATTCGTAGATTCGTTGAATCTTAAAGCGCATTCGCGACAAGTTTTGCTGATGTTTTGATTTTAGAGCTTGTTCGGGAATTCCTCAATTGGCTGTGAGTGGCAAATTTTATTTGATACCGCGTTGAATTTTTTCGCCATAGCTGCTGGCTATGTCTGCAAAATCCGCCTCGTCTAAAATAAAATTTTCTCACCCTCGCACAATCAGAAAATCCTGAACAAGTTCTTAATGGTTTACGCAACCCTTAAAATCAAGACTTTTGATTTGCTCGATTTTGAAACACCCACAAACAAAATAACAGCCATGAAAAATGCTTTTCTCCCGGCCCTCTGCCTGGGCGTATTCCTTTTCGCAGGCAGCCTCGCAAACAGCGGGTATGCCCAAAGCGCTGCTTTCAACGACACCCTTCAAAAAATAGACCTGCTGTTTAAGGATTGGGGCCCATCAACGCCGGGGGCGGCGGTAAGCATTTCAAGAAAAGGCACGATCCTGTACCAACGGGCATTTGGCATGGCTGATCTGGAGCACAACGTGCCCAACACGACCGCCACGGTATTTGAATCAGGCTCGGTATCCAAGCAATTTACAGCTGCTGCCGTATTGCTGTTGGTAGAGGAAGGAAAAATTGGCCTGCAGGATGACATCCGAAAGCACTTTCCGGATTTCCCCGATTATGGCACGGTGATTACCGTTGAGCATTTGTTGCACCACACCAGCGGCTTGCGCGACTGGGGCTCGGTGATTTCTTTGTCCGGATGGCCCAGAGGAACGCGGGTTTACACCCCGGCTCATGTCAGAGAGATCATCTGGCAGCAAAAGGGGCTTAACTTCAGCCCCGGCACGGCCTATGGCTATAGCAATTCCAATTACAACCTCCTGGGTTTTTTGGTTGAAAAAGTGAGCGGTCAACCTTTAGAAGTGTTTACTCAGGAAAGGCTATTTAAACCCGCCGGCATGGAGCACACCCGCTGGAGAGACAATTTCAGAGCCATTGTACCCGACAGAGCGGTCGCTTACAGCAAAAAAGACGGGCTTTACCAACAGAACATGCCTTTTGAAAATACATTTGGGCATGGCGCCTTACTGACCACCATTTCAGACCTTGAAAAATGGAACCGGCGGTGGACGCTGCACACCCTGGGGGAAGCATTGAATAAGCTACAAAGAGCCAAAACGAAGCTGGCCAACGGCAAAGAAATCGGTTATGCCTGCGGCGTTGGCCTGGGCCGCGTCAATGGCGTGTCAGAAATTGCCCACAGCGGAGCCACCGCAGGCTACAGGGCCTGGCTGGCGTACTACCCTGACAAAGAGCTTTCGGTTGTTTTCCTCAGCAACGACGGCGACTCCAACCCGGCTTCTCTCGGAGGGGCCATCGCGAAAATATTTTTTGGCGAAGAAAAACGCAATGCGCCGACGATGCCTAATGTGACGGGGCCAATAGCGATCAAAAAAGAGCAATTGGCCAGCTTTGAAGGCATGTACAAAAGCACGCAAAGCAATGACGTACAGGAGTTTGTAGTAAGCAAGGATTCGCTGCGCTTCAAAAATACCGGTTTGGCATTAACACCGGTTGCGGGCAACAAATTTTACCGCGAAGGTTTTGTCATCACCTTTCCGGAAAACAAAATGAACCCCTCAAGCCTGCACTTCCGCAATCCAGGAGGCGATACCGCCACGTATGAGCGGGTGACGCCGTTTAATCCCGATGACAAGGCCCTGCAGGCATTTGTTGGTCCTTATTCCAGCGCGGAAGCCTTTGCACAAGTCCGGCTGCAGGTACAAGACAGCCGGTTGTGGCTCATCCGGTCAGGAGACGAAAGGATCCCTTTAACGCCGCTTTATACAGATGTCTTTATGGACAACGAATTGAGCTTTTTTGAGTTCAAACGCGATGACCGGTGGGAAATTACCGGCTTTTACGTTTCGATATCCAGAGCCAGTAATGTGTGGTTTGGTAAAGAGCGATAAACCGCAATCAGTCCCTAACTTTTCCGCTGAAAACACTCGCTTTTGAGTTAAAAGGATTGCCCGAGGAGCGCCTGAAAGACACCACCTGTCCGACGTGCCAAAGTGCGTCGGCGATGGGGCCGTTTAGTTCATTCCAGAAAGGAAATTCGGTGATCTGGTCGCCGTTTTGAAAAATAACCTTGCAGTCTTCCAGTTTGAGCTTGCCGCTTTTGAGCAAATCGCTGGCCGTTTTCAGGTTTTCCAGTGTTTGGCGCCTTTTTTCTTCAAAGCTCAGCCTGGGCGCATCTCCCCGGACGTTCGCTTTTTTTAACGTCGCATTGACGACATTAGTCGAAAGGCCGAGGATATGGTCGAGGGTTTCTTCCGTTGTTCTGGCGTCTTCATTGGGTTTGAAGGCCAGGTCTTCGGCCCTAAGGCCCTCTGTTGCCCAGTAATAGCGAAACCCAAGGCCATCAATCATCCTTGCGGCAACATTTTCGGCGGTATAACTGTCTGGATAAGCGGGGATTTCATAATAGGGCAATGCCGCATTGGCAGCCGGCTGTTCGTTTTGAGCTGTTACCATGAGTGTAAAGCATAGCAGAATGAGAGAAAGGTTGAGCGACTTCATGCGATTGGGTGATTTTTGTCTGGCTAAGCTAAGGATTTTTTTGATGTGCTGACGGGGGGTAGATGGATTAATTTTCAATCACTTACAAAACAGCCTTCCGGGTTTCAAGGAGAAGGTCGTGGACTCTTTTGCAAAGCCAAATATCTTGCAATTAAGTATTTGGTCGTATAATTAATGGCGTTTATTACCTAATAATCCATGGAAGCGACTCCATGGCACAAAAATTTGTCAAAAATGATGGGTTGTATTGCCTGCTATTTTTATTAGATTTCTGTAAATGCATAAAATTTTGTCATCAATCATTCATCCGGTATTATGAAAATCAAAGCTGCCTTTCTGATTTTTTCTATCCTGCTATTGACGGTGGCCGTCACCAGCTTTTTCAAGCCAGAGGACCATCCTTCAGTGAGGGACGGGGAAGCCCTTTACATGCAGTACTGCGCCAATTGTCATGGCCCAAACCTTCAGAAATTCAAGAATGTGGACTGGAAAAAGGGAAGATCCGCCAAACAGATTAATGACATTATCCGGCTGGGCATGGAGAACGAAGGCATGCCTGCTTATGGCGAAGCCCTTTCCGCAACGGAAATCCTTGCCGTGACCGAATTCATCCTGGAATACGAGTTTGATACGGTGGCCAATTCCCGGGTGCTCCGCTCTAGTTACCCCATGGAAATGGTGGTGGACGGGCTGGAAGTCCCCTGGGGCATGGAGTTTCTGCCCAATGGCGACATGCTCATTGCCGAGCGTAAGGGCAAATTGTCAAGACTGACCAGAAACAAACAACTGATTGAAATCGGTGGGCTGCCGCCCATCCGGGCAAAGGGCCAGGGCGGTTTGATGGATATAAAACTGCACCCTAAATATTCAAAAAACGGCTGGATTTACATTTCCTATTCCTACATAGATGAGGAGAACCCAGGGGCGGGCAACACGGCCATCATTCGGGCTAAGCTAAAGCACAACGAATTGACCCAAATCCAGACCATCTATAAAGGCTATCCTGCCGTCGAAACCAACCATCATTTCGGCAACAGGATGGTGTTCGACCGGAATGGCGACCTGTTTTTTACCAATGGTGAACGTGGAAAGCACGACCGCTTTCCCCAAACTTTGGACAATACCAATGGGAAAGTGCTGCGCCTGCACGACGACGGGTCGGTCCCGGAGGACAATCCTTTCGTCAACACGCCGGGTGCTGCGCCGGCCATTTATTCCTACGGACACCGCAACCCACAGGGTATTGCCATGCACCCCGTGACGGGAGAGATCTGGGAATCCGAGCACGGCCCGAGAGGCGGCGACGAAATCAACCTGATTGAGAAAGGCAAAAATTATGGCTGGCCGGTCATTTGTTATGGCATCAATTACAACGGGACGATTTTGACTGAACTAACCGAAAAGGAGGGCATGGAACAGCCGCTGTACTACTACGTTCCCTCCATCGCTCCTTGTGGTATGACCTTTATTACCACTGACCGATATGGCGATTGGAAAGGCAGCCTGCTCATCGGCTCGCTGAGTTTCCGGTATCTGGAACGCATTCAATTTGACGAACAAAACAAAGTGGTCGTGCGGGAAAAACTGCTCCAGGATTTGAAAAGTCGGGTACGGGACGTGCGGGAAGGGCCGGATGGGTATATCTATGTGGCGCTTGAGGAGCCGGGGCGGATCATCCGATTGTTGCCTCGGGGGAAGTAATAGCCGTGCCCGATCTGGCAGTTATTAGATTTGTGGGAGTGGGGAGTGCTGGATCATGTCTGGGCTCGCAGCGGACTTTTAAGCAGTTTAATTTTCAATCATGTGCAAGAAATCATTCCGAACTTCGGCGCGCCGGAAGTGCGCCAAAGTTCGGAATGACTCTTTGGTCCCACTGCTGCTACTTTTGCAAGGCCACCCGTTTAGAGACATCGGGTAAGCCTTCGGAGCTAACCCGTATCAGATAAATCCCACTGCTGAACGTGGAAAGATAGAGTCGTTTGACCTTCTCGTTTTCCGGAGAAATTTCCAGTACTTTTAATGTTTCACCCAGCAGGTTGCTTATTTCCACGCGAATCGAGTGGCCATTATAAGCGCTCAGGTCCAGCGTGAATTCACCTGTTGTTGGATTGGGATAGGCCTGGAAGTCGGGCGCAGCAGTTTCCACCACGGATTCGCCTGCTGCAGACATCATTGGAATGAGGGATCCCGTCACGGATACCTGATCAAAAACGGCTGTCGTCGTGGTATTTACATTGATACTTTCTGCGAATAAGCCGACCCTTATGCAATTTGCCATGCTGATCGTGGAGGAGAAAGCAAAATTCCAGTTGACCCCATCCAGGGAACTATAACCCGAGAAATTATTGCCGCTGCGGACGAGGCGGAGCCAGGTATCCTGGGGCCGGAAGAAGTTCAGGTTATTTACGGCCCCGTTTGTGGCGGTTCTGATTTCACGGCGAATGTTGTTGGAAAACTGGGTTTTTAAAGCCACTTTTTTCGAGCCGGGTGCTGTTGTTTCGCGCAGCGCAATTCCGGCCCAACCGCCGCCGCTGACATTTGCGACGTGAGCTATGATTTCCCCGTTGCCGCACAATTGCCGGGAAACGAGGTGGAGAACATCAGCAGAAAGAGAAGAAAATCCGCTTGCTGTGAGTGTAAATTTTTGGCCTGAACAGGGCTGGAATATACCCGTGCCATTGGCGTTGCCCACATTGGCCCCGCTAAAGCCTGCGGGCAGCGTCGTCCCTTCCTGCACCGTTATTTGTGCGGTACAACTGGCGGTATTGCCATTCCCGTCGTTCACGCTTACCGTTACCGGAATGGTTTGCCCCACCTGGCCGCAGCCAACCGCAGCAGGTGAAGCGCTGACGAAATTCACCGTGCCACAGTTATCGCTTGAAGCGCCCTGGTTAAATACATCGGCCGGGGTCAGGATGTAATTGCCGGTAGAGTCAAGGGTAACTGTTGTGTTACGGCAAACCGGCACGGGCGGGATATTGTCAACTCCCGGCGCCACAACGGCAGCAGAAGTTCTTACACAATTGAAAGCCCCGTTGTCTGTTACCGTAATCGCATAGTTGCCATCGGGCAATCCGCTGAACATCCCCGTACTATTGCTTTGGTTTACCGGACCGGATATGGCATAGGTAAGCGGGCCGGCGCTGGTGCTTGCAGTCACCGTGATGCTGCCGTTGTTTGCATTGGGGCAGTTTTCCGGAACGACTGTGACATTGGTAATATTTAAATCACAGCAACTACCCACTGTCGGGCCGGTAGCGGTTCGAACGCAGGTATTGTCGGCGCTAAATTCTACTTCCACCACCGTAATGGTGCCATCCGCTTTAAAGCGCACGCCGGTAAAGGTGTGGCTATTACCCACCAGGCTGCCTACGGGGACAGAGGTAGCGCCGCCGCCAGGTAGCGCATCTCCACCGGGTTCAATGCGCAAATCGCCTGTTGCCGGAGGGTTCATGAAATTCACATTTACATCTGCTGTAAAAAAATCATCGGAGGGGTCTGTATTGCCATTGCTGTTGCAGGCGCCAATATTGTTTATTGTGACACTGCTAATGTTGCAAGCCAGTGCAGCGGAGCAACTGCTTACCGTTGGACCTGTAGCTGTCCGTACACAAGTGTTATCGGCGCTAAATTCTACTTCCACCACGGTAATGGTACCATCCGCTTTGAATCGCACGCCGGTAAAGGTGTGACTGGTACCCACGAGACTCCCTACTGGTACCGAAGTAGCGCCGCCGCCAGGTAGCGCATCACCACCCGATTCAATGCGCAAATCACCTGTTGCCGGCGGATTGGTAAAATTAACGATCACATCAGCAGTAAAAAAATCATCGGCCGCGCTACTGGTGCCATTGTTATTGCAGGTTCCGGCATTGCTGACCACAACACTGGTAATACTGCATCCCGCAGCACTTGAGCAGGGCTGTATGGTAGGGCCGGTAGCCGAGCGCGAGCAGGCGGGGTCGTCGGTAAAATTCATCTGGATAACCGTTGGCGTACCGTCGGCTTTAAATTGCACATTGCTGAAGATATGGGCATTGCCGACGATGCTGCTTACCAGGATGGAATAAGTGCCAATTTGGTCGCCTCCGGGCACAATTTGCAGGCTCCCGGTGAGTGGCCGGTTAAAAAAGGAAGCACTTACGCTTTGCGTAAAAAAGTCGTCGTTGGGGTTATTTGGGGTGCCGTTGTCGTTGCAGGCGCTTGGGGTACCCAAAAAACTTAGGGTTGAAAAATCACAGGCCGGGGGTGGCGTTGAGCAAGGCTGTACAGTGGGGCCGGTAGCCGAGCGCGAGCAGGCGGGGTCGTCGGTAAAATTCATCTGGATGACCGTTGGCGTACCGTCGGCTTTAAATTGCACATTGTTGAAGATATGGGCATTGCCGACGATGCTGCTTACCAGGATGGAATAAGTGCCAATTTGGTCGCCTCCGGGCACAATTTGCAGGCTCCCGGTGAGTGGCCGGTTAAAAAAGGAAGCACTTACGCTTTGCGTAAAAAAGTCATCGTTGGGGTTATTTGGGGTGCCGTTGTCGTTGCACGCGCCTGGGCTACCCAAAAAACTTAGGGTTGCAAAATCACAATCCATAGTCACCAGGGTTTCCTGATGAGGCTTTTTTCGAGCAACATCAACATCTTTAGAAATTGCTGCCGAAAAAAGCACTGCAATTAGAAGGAATACTTTTTCCATGGTCTGTTTTTTTAATGGGTAATTATTTGATGAACGGTGTTCTTTTGGTTGTACAGGCGCCTCATATCGGTCAATTCAAATATTGCCGGAGTCGGGTTTACATCAGAATTTTTCATGAGAAAGGGCAATCGAGACTATGCCTTAAAAGGCATGCGTAATTCAACGCTGCCATTTGTGGAATGATAGCGCTCTGGCAATCTTAAAATGGGAGGTACAAAAATTAGCGGGTTTCCTACAGGTAAAAGTGGTATTGCTGGAAATTTAGCATGCATTACAAACCTCAGGCTTTTAATGCAAAAGTAAAATTGCAATAAAAATCAATCACTTTTTCATCATTTGGAGAAAAAAAGTTTGTTTGGAATAAAATAACACGCTTTCTGTAGTTTGTAATTAAAAATTCTTTTCGATGGAGGTTCGGATAATACACATTGTCGACACGCAAACAAACTGTTGCAAAGGGGGGGGGGAGTGGGTCCATGAAATTTACCTCACACTGTCAGACCCGATAGCCTTTAGATTGGAGCTGTTAAAGCGAGCCGAAGAAAATCCGGTCGGTGAAGCAAATGATTACGACTTTTGGCCTGTTGCCTTGGAGGAAGTAATAGCCGTGTTCAATCTGACAGTTATTAGATTTGTGGGGTTGAGGAATGTTGGATTTCATCGTGACTACTTCACATAATCGCTACCTGTCCTATGTGAACAGGCTCGTTAGTAATGTTGTAAATAATTACAATCTGGCTAAGTTAGTCTTCGTCCTTTTTATTTTTAAAAGATAAATTCTCCCGGTTCCAGCCCCTCATAATGCGTTATAAACCGGATAATATTTTCGAAATTTTCAAACTCTAACACTGTGTGCGTGGTCGTAACAATGACCGAACCGGCGCCGGCTCTTCGCGCTGCCTCTGCCCCCGTCACGCTGTCTTCGAAAATCAGGCACTCAGCCGCCGAAAGTCCCAGGGAGGCAGCAGCCTTTTCAAAAATCTCCGGATCGGGTTTGCCCTTTGAGACGCTTTTGGCATCAAAAACCCCGGTGAAATAAGCGCGCAGGTTCAACTGGTCCAATACAAAGTCTACATTCTCTGTTGGAGCGGCCGTGCCTATGGCCATCGGTATGCCGGCAGTTTTTGCTTTTTCCAAAAAAGCACCCAATCCGGGGATAAGCCGAAGTTCGGGGAGGAAGATCTCCCGATAGGCCGCCTCTTTTTCATACGAAATCTGGCGGCGCTCTTCGACAGTAAATCGGTCGCCAAAAATCCTTTCCAAAATCTCCTCGTTGATGCCGTGGATTTTCTCTTTGACTTCCTCCAGACTCAATTCCAGCCCAAGTTCTGCCAGTTTGCGCTGCCACGCCCGGTGATGAACCATCATGTTGTCCACCATCGTGCCATCCATGTCGAAAATAATTCCTTTGTACACTGACATAGGTTAAAGTTGCTAAGTTGTCAATCCAAAACTCGTTTTGTGGCGTGTTTTTAACGCGGCGCCAAGGTAGTATTTGTAAGCGATAATTCGGCATGGGTCATGTTTTTGCGGTCCGGACGGGCTTGAACGGGCACCCCCCCGATGGTAATCGGGACAGGTATTCTAACCAACTGAACTACCGAACCGAATAAGCATGTAAATAAGAGATTTTTAGTGCTGTTGCCGCACTTCCGGTTAACTATTCAGGTCATTGTCCTGAGAAAGAATCAACTGGAAGAGGAAATCTTTGCTTTTCTTAGCTTTCAGGGTGCGCTCGAGTTTGAGCGCCTGGGTTTTGTCGGGCAACCACTGGATAAAAACGAGCTTCCAAGGTTGCCGTGAAGCGGTATATCCTTTATGCGGGCGATTGTGTTTTGCCAGGCGATCAACAGGGTCTGCACTGGAGCCGATATAATAGGATCCATCGGCTTCGCTTTGGAGGATGTAGATGGCGTGAGGCATAAAAAAGGATTAAAAAGCAAAAGGGCCTCAACTTTCATCGAGGCCCTTTTTGCGGTCCGGAGGGACTTGAACAGGCGTCCCTCCCGGCCGTTGGCCGGGACAGGCATTCTAACCAACTGAACTACCGAACCGAATAAGCATGTAAATAAGAGATTTTTAGTGCTGTTGCCGCACTTCCGGTTAACTATTCAGGTCATTGTCCTGAGAAAGAATCAACTGGAAGAGGAAATCTTTGCTTTTCTTAGCTTTCAGGGTGCGCTCGAGTTTGAGCGCCTGGGTTTTGTCGGGCAACCACTGGATAAAAACGAGCTTCCAAGGTTGCCGTGAAGCGGTATATCCTTTATGCGGGCGATTGTGTTTTGCCAGGCGATCAACAGGGGCTGCACTGGAGCCAATATAAAAGGATCCACCGGCTTCGCTTTGGAGGATGTAGATGGCGTGAGGCATGGGTTGAAAATGTAGGATTAAAATGCAAAAGCCCCAAGGAGTTAACCTTGAGGCTTTTTGCGGTCCGGAGGGACTTGAACAGGCGTCCCTCCCGGCCGTTGGCCGGGACAGGCATTCTAACCAACTGAACTACCGAACCGAATAAGCATGTAAATAAGAGATTTTTAGTGCTGTTGCCGCACTTCCGGTTAACTATTCAGGTCATTGTCCTGAGAAAGAATCAACTGGAAGAGGAAATCTTTGCTTTTCTTAGCTTTCAGGGTGCGCTCGAGTTTGAGCGCCTGGGTTTTGTCGGGCAACCACTGGATAAAAACGAGCTTCCAAGGTTGCCGTGAAGCGGTATATCCTTTATGCGGGCGATTGTGTTTTGCCAGGCGATCAACAGGGTCTGCACTGGAGCCGATATAATAGGATCCATCGGCTTCGCTTTGGAGGATGTAGATGGCGTGAGGCATAAAAAAGGATTAAAAAGCAAAAGGGCCTCAACTTTCATCGAGGCCCTTTTTGCGGTCCGGACGGGACTCGAACCCGCGACCCCCTGCGTGACAGGCAGGTATTCTAACCAACTGAACTACCGAACCGTATATTTTTGTTCTTCGTTTTCTGATCAGCGACCCTCCCGATGCTAATCGGGACAGGTATTCTAACCAACTGAACTACCGAACCGTATATTTTTGTTCTTCGTTTTCTGATCAGCGACCCTCCCGATGCTAATCGGGACAGGTATTCTAACCAACTGAACTACCGAACCGTATATTTTTGTTCTTCGTTTTCTGATCAGCGACCCTCCCGATGCTAATCGGGACAGGTATTCTAACCAACTGAACTACCGAACCGTAAATTTTTTGTTCTTCGTTTTCTGATCAGCGACCCTCCCGATGTTGATCGGGACAGGTATTCTAACCAACTGAACTACCGAACCGTATATTTTTTTGTTCTTCGTTTTCTGATCAGCGACCCTCCCGATGCTAATCGGGACAGGTATTCTAACCAACTGAACTACCGAACCGTA
>CALEYL010000057.1 GCA_937926205.1 uncultured Saprospiraceae bacterium | reverse complement strand
AGTTCGCAGTCTTTCAGTTGGCAGGAGTATTGTGGTAGGATGATCAGATTGCCAGGCGAATGAAGATAGCACTTTGGAAAGTTGGCAAGGAAAATTATTTTGTAAAAACATGATTTTCAGAATTTCATCAGTTTTTTTCAAAAATTGCGAATCTAAATCAGAAGCACACTGAAAACTGCCCACTGCCAACTAAAAGACTGCCCACTAAAAAAACATCACTCACTTACATGAGATATTCCATTTTAATCGCTCTCATTGCGGCCCTTTTTTTTCTCCCTTTTCTCGGAGGCGCGCACCTCTTTGACTGGGATGAAATCAATTTTGCGGAAGCCGCACGGGAGATGTTGCGCAGTGGCGAATACCTGCGGGTATACATCAATTATCTCCCTTTTTGGGAAAAACCGCCTTTGTTTCTTTGGATGCAGGCGCTATCCATGAGCGCTTTCGGCGTGGGGGAGTTTGCCGCAAGGCTGCCCAATGCGCTTTGCGGCATCGCGACCCTGGTTTTGCTCTACAACATAGGCCGAAAGCTATACGACCATCAATTTGGCCTGATCTGGGCGGGCGTGTATTTTGGCTCCGTATTGCCTTTTTTGTATTTCAAATCGGGTATCATTGATCCTCTTTTCAACCTGTTTATTTTTTCCGGACTATACCTTTTTATCCTGGCTTATTGGAAAAAAGAGCGCTACGAAGACATCGAACTGCGTGCCAATCGCTGGACCTACCTCTTTTTCGGCGGTCTTTTGCTTGGGCTTGGCATCCTTACGAAAGGACCGGTAGCCTACCTTCTGGCTGTGCTGACGATGTTCGTCTATTGGGTTTACCAGCGTTTTCGGTTTTATGTAAATGTGCCGCAGTTTCTCTTTTTTACTTTTGCGGCAACCCTGGCCATGTTGGCCTGGTATGGCGTTGAAATCTGGCAAAACGGCCCGGCTTTGGTCATCCAATTCAACGAGTACCAATACCGCCTGTTCAGCACCCCTGATGCCGGACACGCAGGATTTCCGGGGTACCATTTTGTTGTGTTGTTGTTTGGCTGTTTTCCGGCTTCCATATTTCTGATCCGGGCTATGTTTCCGATGCCGGCGCCTGCGTTGGCGCACCAGCTCGATTTCCGCAAATGGATGCTGTTTTTGTTTTGGGTAGTACTCATCCTTTTCACCATTGTCAAGTCGAAAATCGTTCATTATTCGTCCATGTGCTATTTCCCGCTTACCTTCCTGGCAGCGACGGCAGTGTACAACCTGATCGAAGGGCGCATCGCCTTGAATAGATGGATGAAAGGGGGCCTTGTCTTTATTGGAGGTCTTTACGCCCTCTTGCTCATCGTGCTGCCCTGGGTAATGATGCACCCGGAGCGACTCAAGCCTTTGTTCAACGATCCTTTTGCGCAGGGCAACCTCGAAGCGGCTGTGTCCTGGACGGGCTGGGAAATGTTGCCGGGAATCTGGCTGCTCTTTGTTTTGGGTTTATCTTTGTACTGGATGGGAAAAGAAGCTCATCGCGCCAAAGGATATACCGTCCTGTTTTTTGGAACGGCTGTTTTTGTGATGCTGACGTTGGTCTTTTACATCAACCGGGTTGAAAGCTATTCGCAACGCGCTGCCGTAGAGTTCTTCCAAAGCAAAGCAGGAGAACGGTGCTACCTGTTGACGCATGGTTATAAGTCTTATGCGCATTTGTATTACGGCGACATCACCCCGGATGCGAAGCCGACGCTGGAAGACCCGCAGGCATGGAAAGACTATTTACTAAAGGGCCCTGTTGACCGCCCGGTATACGTGGCTTCTAAGATTCATCGGGCGGCAGAGCTGATGTCTTTGGCGCCTGAGCTGAAAGAAATTGGCCGCAAAAACGGATTTGTATTTTTTGAACGAGCGGTATCGGCGTCGCCAAATGTTGATTCGACAGAATAATGAGCACTCAGTTGAACGGGCGTTCAGCGGCACAAAACAAACCATGATCAAAGGAACCGCCCTGCACGAAATCCTAAACTTGCCATCCTATTGGTCAAGTATGGCAGCTGTCCCCGACAACGGCATGCGGGTCACCCGTCATAGCTATGGCGATCACCCCAGACAGTATTTGTTATGTGCGATGCCTCCGGAAAACAAACAAAACCATCCCGGGCAGGCTGTGATTTTTTTCCACGGTGGCGCCTGGCGCTTCGGTTCGCCTGAAAAATTCATCAGCTATGCGAAGTTTTTTACGAGCTTAGGCTACACGACTTTTTTGCCTTCCTACCGTCGCCTTCCTGCTTTTCATTTTTCGCACCTGCACGAAGACCTGGTTGCCATGCTTGGCATGGTGGTTAATGGTGAAACAAGTGCCGGTAAAACCCAGAAATTGATTGCAGGCGGCATGTCGGCAGGGGGACACATGGCAGCTATTTTGGCGCAGGATGCTTCTATTTGGAAAAAGGCGGGTCTGTCGGAAAGCCCGATGATTGGACTCCTGGCCTGCGGCGCTCCGCTTGACTTGGACCAGATGCCATGGAGCCCTGTTTTGTTGCGTTTGGCAGGGCAACGTGGCAGTAAGCGGTATCAGCAGGCTAACCCTGTATGGCATGCCGGGCAGTCAGATGCAAGACTGCCTGTTTTGTGCATACACGGAACAGCCGATGGTTTGGTGCCGGCAACTTGCGCGCACTCATTTGTCGGGCAAGCCGGACAGAACCCCGGTGCCAACCTGACTTTCCACCTCATTGAAGATGGTACGCATTTGGATGCCGGGCGTTGGGTTTTTCGGGAGGATGCTGAGCGGCATCAGATAATAAAATGGCTGCAAATGCTTTGATTATATTTTGTAATAAGAATCTTCCTGCTGGATTTCCGCCTCTTCCTGCTGGGTTTCCACTGTTTCCTGTTCGATTTCTGCCGTTTCCTGTTCTGCAGCTTTGGGCAATTCGGGCTCAATGCCGCGCGGGGTGTCGGAAGACAAATCACGGGTTTGTACGACCGGTTCTTCCACCTCAGCCAGGGTTGGATCAAGCTGCAGCATCAGGTCATTCAAACTGACGTTCGGTGTTGTGCTTTTTTCCTCAAAATTAGAATAGCTAAGGTCTGCCTTTACAAAAGCAAGATCACCGAGCATGTCAATAGCGAGGTGCTGCCCCAACTGATAATAAGCTTCCCACTGAACCTCATCAAAAAACTGATCAGAGGTAGGCTCATGCGGGAATACAGGGTGGTAAATCTTGTATTTATACACAGCATAATTCAGTCCGTCTGTGCTCCTGTCACCAGACGGGTTCTTCTTTTTGCGCAGCAAAAACAATTGCTGCAGCAAACTGGGTTCTTTTACTTCTTCGGGAGGTGTGATATTCGGCTTTCCCAAAGGGGCAGTCACAGATGATTTGACGTAGACCAATGTGCCTGTACGGAGTTTTTCGAGACCAGTTTTACCCGGATTTTCCCGCTCATACCTTTCTTTGGCTTCTTTTTTAGCCTGTTTCAATATAGACGGCTCCGGGTTCTTTTCCTTTTTAATACACACGCTGAATGCCTCTTCTCCGGGTTGTGGACTGTGGTTGTAGTTCACCAGTACTTCTACTTTCCGGGTACCTTTGCCTTTTGGTACTGTCATGGTGAATTCTTCCCAGATTTTGTAAAGCCCGGCTACGGCAAAGCGTTTGCGGGAGTAAGCAAAAGAAGCTTTGGGGCGAATGATGTCTTCCGGATCCTGTCCTTCTAAAAACCGGATTTCTATTCCCAATTCGTTTCGGGAGCGAATGGCCAGGTTTTCCAGATCCGAAAAAGCATATTGGGCATCCTCGCCGGCGTCTACTGCGATGATGAGTTTACATTTACGCCGCAACAGTTCATATACGGCCAGATTTTCAATATGCCCCCCGTCTGAAATGTTGAGCATTTTTTTGTCTGTGCCAATTTGAGAAAGGAGCTCGTAGAAAAAATAAGGTGGCCACCAAATGGCGTTGATGCCTTTGCTGCCTTTCATGGGGTTCCAGGTCCAATAGCCCAGTCGGGCATTGAACAGCGCGAGGAAAACACTGAGGATTTTATTGGAATAAATGCCCATGCCAGGGTTGAGTGCAGCTGCAGAAATAGTGGTCGCTGCCGGTAAAGTCATGGTGTTGTAACCGTTGTGACCTTTTGTTTCGACGTAATTGGTCAGTTTGGCGCCACAATAGAGCGGTGACAACAGAAAATAGTCATTGGTTTTGGTGCCCTGAAATTTGGGGTCTTTCGTGGCCTGCAGGTTTAGGCAGGTATTGATCAGGGGGTAAGGGTTAATCAAATCCTGGACCCCGGCTTTTTCGATTTTGTCGGGATAAAGATCCTTCAGCAGCAGGTTTTGGTCCTTTCTGGTTCCCGCAAATTTGAGAAAAGCCTCTGAGAGTTGGGCGCGGTAAAAACGGTGAAAACTACTGGCGTTGGGGTTGACAAAAAAGCCCAGAATGATGGCGCCGGCTCCTATGCACAGATACATCAGCAGGCTTTGTCCATGCTCAGAGTATTGCAGGCCTACCGCTGCAATGGCCGATGCCAGAATGCCGAAGCCCAGGGCAATAAGAAGGACCGTTTCTGCTCTGTGGAACCATAAAGAAATGTTCAAACCATAAATTTCTACCCGGTTCAGGATGTAATGTGCGGTTAAAACTACCGGGAAAGCAAAGGCGCCAATGGTCAAGACATAAGCGCAATACTCGTAAAATAGCTGCGAATCCATTTCTACGAATGTCGAGACAAGGCCATAAATACTGTAGGCAATGGCGATCATCAGTGCGGGACTGAGCAAACTCATAATCCAGCTGCTCAGGTAGGCGACGATGAGCACTAAGCGATTGAAATTCTTGATAACGCCTTTGCCGGGAATCAGGTATTCCCCGCGGGAGCGCATGTGCTCGATGTGCTCATCTGAAAACAGTTTTTCGTAGCAATCATCAACGTTTATGGATTCGTCTTTGTGTTGAAGTTCCGAACCCAATCCTTTCAGCGTTGCCTGAATATAAGCGCCTGCATATCCGCCTCCTGAAACCGTGGAGAGGTAGTCTGCACGCTTCAACAGCCCCAGCTTGTTGAGCGTTTTCATGAACCCCAGGTTGATGGTGGCAGATCGTATGCCGCCGCCTGACAAAGCAAGACCGAAACTGTTTTGATCAAATTCATTCGCCGCTGCTTCTCCAAAAAGCAGCTTTCTTCTTTCTTTCAGCACTTCAGTTTCCTTACCGATAACCTCACTACATTCCGGGTTTTCTTTTTCCAAGTTTGGAATGGCATTATTTTCCTTATCCATGATTACGGTGTTTGTATGTTTGGTACAATTCAGCGCGGATTGGGAAATATACAACAATTTCAGGTTTTTCCAAAAGCAGAAGGCCTGCCTAATGGCAAGCCTTCTACAAATGATGATGGAAAATCGTATTGGTTAATCTACATTATCGTGCAAAAATGAATTGCCTTCACGCAATTCCGGATCGTCGTCATCCGAGATGGTCCATTTTGACATGGCTGGTTCAGCAGAATCTGGAACATCATCGAGGTTGACGCCGCGGCGCATATAAGCCGGCTCGCTTTCCAGGTCGTTGATGGTCTGAGGATTGCTCAACTTGACCACATTGCTGCGCAGGCGTTCGCGGCGCAGGTTTTCACGCTCCTGTAGTTTGCGTTGCTCTTCTTCTGCTTTTAAATCCCGTTCCCGGGAATCGTTGCGGGCGGTTGGTTCGTCAAAATTGTAACGGCTCCGCTGGTAGATGGAAGAACGAATGTTGTCAAACTCAAAAGTGGTGGCATGGTCGGTTGTGCCCGGCTCATCAAAGCCGATATCCGTGAGTTTCGTTTTTTTTTGAAACCCCTGACGTTCGGCGTCGTCATCCAGAGAAACCACAATGCGGTCGTTACCGGCAGTCGTTTTGTGCGCCAGTTTAGACGGGCGCTGCTCAAAGCCGGTGGCAATGATGGTCACGCTGATTTTTTCACCCAGCCTTTCATCAAAGCAATTTCCCCAGATCAGGTCGGTGCCGTTGCCGGCCTCTTCCTGAACGAACTCGGTGATTTCAAAGATTTCATCCATGGTCACTTCCTTCGTTCCGGAAGTGATGTTGAGCAGGATGTGCTGCGCGCCCTGGATGTTGTTTTCCTCCAGCAGGGGAGAGTGCAGGGCTTCGTCTACGGCGCGTTTGGCGCGGTTTTCGCCTTCTGCCGTTGCGGTACCCATAATGGCTACCCCGCTGTCGCGCATGACTGTGTTCACGTCTTCAAAGTCAACGTTCACATAGCCCGGCACCGTAATGATCTCGGCAATGCCTTTCGCGGCAGTGGTCAGGATATTATCTGCCTGTGAAAATGCGTCGGACAAGGAGAGGTTGCCGTAAATGAGGCGCAGTTTGTCATTCGAAATGACGATGAGCGTATCGACGTATTTTTTCAACTCGCTCAGCCCTTCGCCACCCTGTTGCTGCCGGCGACGCCCTTCAAACCCGAAAGGCAGCGTAATGATGCCCACGGTAAGGATGCCCATTTCTTTGGCCGTTTTGGCAATGATTGGCGCCGCACCAGTGCCAGTGCCACCGCCCATGCCCGCTGTGATGAACAACATCTTGCAGTTGTTCTCCAGGTAACGACGCAGTTCTTCGATGGATTCTTCACAGGCTAATTTACCAATATTCGGTTTTGAGCCTGCTCCCCGCCCTTCGGTAAGCAAGGGGCCCAATGAAATCTTGGTGGGCACCGGGCTGGTGTCCATAGCTTGTGCATCGGTGTTGCAAATGGCAAAGTCAACACCAATAATTCCCTGGTTGTACATGTGGTTGACCGCATTGCTGCCGCCGCCGCCTACGCCCAGAACCTTGATAATGGGGCTTTCGCTCCCTGGCAAATCGAATAACATAATGTTTCTTTTTTGGTGCGCTCGTCGGGTGGTTTTCTCGTTCACAGGTTTCCTTTAGTATCAGTAAGCGCCCGACGCTCGTAAAGATAGAAATTGACTTTTTAATTTTATTCCTGCTGCTCTTTTTTAGATCTCAGATGTTAGATATTAGATTTTAGACTTCAGATGTTAGACGGGTCTAAGGTCTAGTATCTAATATCTAGAATCTAAAAATTCGCATCCGGTTCTGCTTCAAACCATTCCTTCGTTTTCCTGAAGATTTGGTCGAACCAGCTTTTGTTACTGCCATTGCCCGCATCTTCCTCAGCTTCCACTTCTTTCCTGGGCGTTTCAGCATAGGGTCTTACCCTGCCTTGTTCCACATCTTCTATGCCTTTGAGCAGCAAGCCGATCCCTGTAGCGTACATCGGACTGCCCAGTTGCTCATAATAGCCGTGTGCAAGGTTTTCAACCGGCATGCCGATGCGGGCAGCGAATCCGGTATGGAATTCAGCCAGTTTGTCTATATCCCGCAGCAGGGCGCCCCCTCCGGTCAGCACAATGCCGCCGATGAGTTTGCGTTCGTAACCCGATTTGCGGATTTCCCAAACGACATAGTCCAGGATTTCTTCCATGCGGGCCTGGATGATGCGGGCCAGGTTTTTTTCAGAAATTTCTTTGGCATCGCGGCCTTTCAGGCCCGGAATGGTGATGATGCGGTTGTCGAATACCTCATCCGCAAGCGCAGAGCCAAAGCGTACTTTCATCTTTTCAGCCTGCTGGATCATTACCGTGCAGCCTTCTTTGATGTCTTTGGTGATGGCGTTGCCCCCAAATGGGATGACGGCCGTATGGCGAATGATGCCATCCTGGAAAATGGTAATGTCCGTTGTACCACCGCCGATATCCACCAGCGCTACGCCGGCTTCTTTCTCCTCGGCGCTCAGCACTGCAGATGCGGAGGCAATCGGCTCCAGGGTCATATTGGCCGCTTTCAGTCCGGCGCGCTCCACACAACGGTAGAGGTTGTTGGAAGCTGCGATCTGGCCTGTAATGATGTGGAAATTGGCTTCGAGGCGAATCCCGGACATACCGATTGGGTCCAGAATGCCCTGCTCGTTGTCAACCGTATATTCCTGAGGGATGACATGCAGGATTTTGTCGCCCGGAGGCAATACCAATTTATACATGTCGCTGATCAGCTTGTCGATGTCGCGACGGCTGATTTCCATGTGGTCATTGTCACGCGTCAGGATGCCCCGGTGTTGAAGGCTTTTGATGTGCTGTCCGGCAATGCCTACATGTACGATTTTGAAATCGATGCCGGCATGGCGTTTGGCAACGTCCGTAGCTTCGGAAATGGCATTTACGGTTTTTTCAATGTTTGAAACAACCCCGCGAAGTACCCCTTCCGAATCCACTTTTCCAAATCCGAGCACTTCCAGTTTACCGTGTTCGTCCTTGCGGCCAACCAGTGCGCAAACCTTCGTGGTTCCAATGTCCAGTGCGACGACGATGTCTGATTTGTGCGCACCTGATTCTGTTTCCATCATCATAATCTTTTACATTTTGTTCAGGGTGTAGTTTTCTCCGAAAGCCTCCCCTGGAATGACTATACAGTAAAAAAATCATTATCGTTTCCTGCAAACCACCTGTCCTTTGTATTTCAGGTTGATTTCGGAATATTTTTGCCAGCCTTCGTAAGGCATTCCTTCTTTGTAGAACACCTTCAGCCGCTTGAATTTATCGGCAATGTTATCATAGGTGCCGAGTATGATTTTCTGGTCTCCCAATTTGGGGATCAGAATGTACTCGCCGCGATTGCTCACATAGATCTGTTCAATCAGTGCATTCATGAATTCATCCTCAAGCAGATCGGTATGGAGTGCAAAAAGCTCTTTCAGGGTGTTTTCTTTTTCAGGATCCATAAAGTCATCACTGTATGGCGGTATGTTTCCCGTAGCAACCAAAACCCTGGCCGAAAAGTGCTCCGACAGCGGCATTTTAGCGCCATTATTGTCGAGGTAGTAATTCTGGCCATTGTTGCTGATGATGCGCATCGCCGGCTCGCGCTGTACGATTTCGATCTGTACCCGACCTTCGGCGTCAACAAAAACATCGGCATCTGCTACAAAAGGGTCTTTTTCAATCATCTGTTCGAGGCGGCCAACTTCCAGTTCGGCTATTGGCGTGCCTTCCAGTACGAACCCATAATTGGTTTCTATGGCTTCCAGTACATCACTTTCATTGATCAGGAGGTTGTTATCGCCCAGAGGCTCAACAGTTACTTCTACCGCAGAAACTGCACGGTTGCCTTTTTTATCGGCAAATGAAATGATGACCATCGCAAAAACAAATGCCGTCGCTGCCCACGTCAAGCGTTTCAGCGATTTTGATAAATCATTTTGTGGCATTTTTTTTACCTGCATGTCTTTATTTCGTTGCCTGTTGTTTGCCTGCCTACCGTAGGTAGGTTGTCTGTTGTTCGTTGTCCGTTGTTCGTTGAGCCGTTCGTTGAGCGAAGTCGAAACGAAGTCGAAACGAAGTCGAAACGAACCCGCCCTTCTCTTTGCTCGCGCGGAGCTCTGCCCCGTGTGCAATCTGTCAACTCAAAACCTCAAATTTCTGCTTCATCAGATCCCGGATTTTTCCGGTAAATGCATCAATATCTCCTGCGCCCATGGTCAGCAGTACATCTGTATCTGTATCCTGCAGGGCAGTCATTAAATTGGTTTTATCCACCAAACGCTTGTTCGGGTTACGCATCTGATCAAAAATCGTTGCACTGCTTATCCCTTCGATCGGCAGTTCCCGCGCCGGATAAATATCGAGCAGCAGCACTTCATCAAGCTGGTCCAGGGCATGGGCAAATTCCTTTGCAAAATCCCGGGTCCGCGTGTAAAGGTGCGGCTGGAAAATTCCGGTCAGCTTTTTGCCCGGGAAAAACATACGCGCCGCACTGATGGTGGCTTCCAGCTCGGTAGGGTGGTGGGCATAATCGTCCACATACACCCGGTCTTCATTGCGCCACACGATCTCGAACCGCCGCCTGATGCCTTTGAACGAGGCCAAACCTTTCAATATGCCTTCCACCGAAGCGCCCGCTGCCAGCGCTACCGCAATGGCAGCCGTTGCGTTTTCTACATTATGCCTGCCCGGTACGCCAAGTTTGGCGCCTTTCAGGCTCAATTCCGGGCAGCAAAAATCGAAAGTTACCTGTCCTTTTTCCATCCGGATGTTCTCGGAACAGTAGGCGCCGGCTTCGAGGCCATAGCTTTCTATACCGGGCAGGTCTTCAAAGTAGCTCGCACAATTCGTATTCGCCCACAAACGGCCTTTTGGCTTCAATTTTTTAGCAAAAGCGCGGTAGCCTGTTTCAATCAATTGCTCATGATCGCCATAAATGTCCAAATGATCGGCTTCCACCGAAGTCACAATGGCCAGATCAGGATCCAATTGCAAAAAAGAACGATCGTATTCATCGGCTTCTACCACGACCCAGTTGCTGTTGCCCTGTAGGAAATTGGTACCGAAATTCAGGGAAATACCGCCCAGAAATGCAGCACATTCCACACCGCCACTATAAAGCAGGTGCGTTACCAGGGTAGAGGTGGTCGTTTTCCCGTGGGTACCCGCCACCGCGATGGTTTTCATGCCCCTGCTGATGATGCCCAGCACCTCTGCCCGTTTTTTGACCGGTATGCCTTTCGCCTGCAGGTAGACCAGCTCCTGATGGCTGGCGGGAACCGCCGGCGTATACACCACCAGATCAATGGCTTCCGGAACCTGGCTCAGGTCTTCGGAATAATGCACCGGAATCCCTTCTTCCACCAACGCTTTTGTCAGGGGTGTTTCTGTTTTATCATAACCTGAAACGGCCAGTCCGCGTCCTTTAAAATACCGGGCCAGGGCGCTCATGCCGATGCCGCCGATGCCAATAAAATAAAGGGTGCGCAAGTCGTTTAGATTCATTTTCTTATTTTAGGTCCATCTTTGCTTAAAGCGATGGAATGATTTTATAGCATGTTTAAGACTTCTTCCGCAATGCGCTCGGCAGCGTCAGGACGCGCCAGCAGGCGGATGTTTTGCCTTAGTTTTTCAAGTTGTGGCTCATTGTTCAGCAATTGTAACGCCTGAGCCATAATCAATTCTTTGGCGTCCCCGTCGGGAAGCAACAAAGCGGCCTCCTTTTCTACCAGTGCCCGGGCGTTTTTGGTCTGATGATCCTCCGAAACATTGGGTGAAGGCACCAAAAGAGCCGCTTTGCCAACCAGGCACAATTCAGAAATGGTCAGTGCGCCAGCCCGGCAAATGACCAAATCGGCCATGGCATAGGCCAGGTCCATCCGGTCAATAAAAGCTACAAGCCGCACGTTGGGCAATCGGGCAGTTTCACAATCCTTGTACGTTTCGTAGTACAAACTGCCCGCTTGCCAAAGCACCTGGACATCGGTTTGCCGCTCCAGTAGTCCGGCATTAGCTGCCATGGCTTCGTTGATGGATCGCGCGCCGAGACTGCCCCCAAAAACGAATATGGTTTTTTTGCCGTTTGCCAGATCAAAGTGCTTCAGTCCTTCTGCAGCCGTAACCTTCAGGGCTGCCAGGTCGCGTCGCACCGGATTTCCGGTCAGCACGATTTTTTCAGCGGGAAAGTAGCGTTCCATCTTTTCATAGGCCACACAAACCTTCTTTGCTTTTCCGGCCAGCAATCGATTGGTGACGCCGGCAAAGGAATTTTGTTCCTGCAAAAGTGCCGGAACGCCCCGGCTTGTTGCCGCACGCAGCAATGGACCACTGGCATAACCGCCGACACCTACCGCAACATCAGGCTTGAAGCGCGAAACAATCCGGTAGGCTTTCCACATGCTCATCAACAATTTCAAGGGGAAGAGCAGGTTTCTTAAAGTCAGTTTCCGGTGAAACCCGCTGATCCACAATCCTTCTATCGGATAGCCCGCTTTCGGGACTTTCTCCATTTCAATTTTGCCTTTTGCGCCGACAAAAAGTATGTCTGCGTCGGGGCGTATTTTTTTAATGGCGTCTGCAATGGCTATTGCCGGAAAAACATGGCCCCCAGTGCCGCCGCCACTTATGATGATCTTTGCCATATCATTCTGTTGCTACCGATTCAATGTACTTGCTCACACTCAGGATGATACCGAACGCAATGCAGGTAAACAACATGGACGTACCCCCCATACTGATCATGGGCATGGTGACGCCGGTTACTGGTACCAGATTCACCGCTACCGCAATATTGACCAGGGCCTGCATCACCAGCATAATCCCAAGGCCCATTGCCAGAATGGCGCCGAAAGCTTTGGGGCTTTTGGTAACAAGCCGCGTAATTCTGAAAAAGAACAGCACGTACAACAAAATAACCATGCCGCCGCCAAATATGCCGTATTCTTCACAGATGATGCTGTAAATGAAATCGGAATAGGGAGATGGCAGAAAATTGCGCTGGATGCTGTTTCCCGGCCCCAGTCCGAACCACTCCCCGTTGGCAATGGCGATTTTGGCCTGTAAGCTTTGATACCCACCGTCTTCGCCGTACATAAACTCCTGCACCCGACTGGTCCAGGTATCGACGCGAACAATATTCGGAAATGCCTGTCCAATAAAAATGAGGATGGCGAAAACCACCAGGCCCAGCATGAGCAACAACAAGATGTATCGAATGGATACCCTGCCGATGAACATCATCCCCACACAAGCCATGAATAACAACAGGGCAGTAGAGAGATTTGCAGGCGCAATGAGTCCGCAAATCAGCAATACCGGTACAATGATCGGCAGGAATGCGCTGTTGAAATCTTTGATGTAATCCTGTTTCGACGAAATGGCCCGTGCAACGTAGATGATCAACGCCAACTTGGCAAAATCTGAAGTCTGGAAAGTAATGCCCACATAAGGAATCATCACCCAACGCTTGCCTTCGTTGATTTCAGCGCCTAATGTCAGCGTATAAAACAACAAAGGAATGGCGATCAGAAACAAGATTGGCGCCCACCTCGAATATTTCATATAGTGAAGCAAATGACAAACGTAAGTCATCATCAGACCAACGCTGAGAATGACCAGATGCTTGAACAAAAAGGCTTCCGTGTTGCCACCCCGTTCGCGATAGGCTAATGTCCCGGTAGAGCTGTAAACGGCGAGAATAGAAAAGATGGCCATTAGGGCAATAATCGCCCAGATGACCCGGTCGCCGCGAAGCTCTGCATTAATCCTTGCTACTAATGATGACATATAAAATCAAGGTTAAATCTTCAAATCAACCACCGCTGCCCGGAACTGATCCCCGCGGTCCTCATAATTTTTAAACAAATCAAAACTGGCACAAGCAGGCGATAATAAAACAGCATCTCCCGGTCTTGCCAGTGTTTGCGCGACTTTCACCGCCTCTTCTGCGCTGCGTGTTTCCCGTATTTCGGAAAGTATCGGTGCAAAAACCTTTACAATTTTGCTGTTATCGACACCCATACACACAATCGCTTTTACTTTTTCCCGAACAAGCGCCATCAAAGGCTCGTAGTCGTTGCCCTTGTCCTGGCCGCCAACGATCCAAACAACCGGGCGATCCATGGCCTGAAGGGCGTAAAAGACAGAATCCACATTGGTGGCTTTGCTGTCGTTGATGTATTCCACCCCGTCCACATCGGCAATTTTTTCGAGGCGGTGGGGCGCAGTTTTGAACGTTTTCAAGCCTGCATTAATGGCTTCTTCACTGATGCCGAGCGCCAGCGCCGTTTGCACGGCAAATACGGCATTCATGGCATTGTGCGAACCCCGAAGTTGCGTTTGCGAAAGGTCAAAAACGCGGCCTTCCACTTCAATTTTTGCTCCCTGTACCTGCTCAATGGCCAGTGGCACCGCTTTCGATGCAAAATGTTTGCCGGCGCTATATTGCCGGATATTCGGATCGCTGGCATTGTAAAGGAAAAGGTCGCTTTCCACCTGATTCATCGCAATGCGGAATTTGGCATTGGCATAGTTTTCCAGTTTGTAATCATAGCGATCCAGGTGGTCGGGCGTAATGTTCAGCAACATGGCGATGTCCGGTCTGAATTTCCGGATGCCATCCAGCTGAAAACTACTCAATTCCAGAACATACAGGTCAACCGGTGGCTGTGTAGCCACATGCGCTGCAAAACCGAAGCCTACATTTCCAGCAAGCCCCGCATTCAATCCTGCGCTTTTCAGCAGGTGATGGGTCAGCAGGGTAGTGGTGGTTTTTCCGTTGCTTCCGGTAATGCCTACGATTTTTGCCGTAGTGTACCTGCCCGCAAATTCAATTTCCGAAATCACCGGAATGCCTTTTTCCTCCAATGCTTTCACCAGAGGTACGTTATCCGGAATTCCGGGGCTTTTGATCACTTCTTTTGCCTGAAAAATACGTTCCTGCGTGTGCTGGCCTTCCTCGTATGGAATGCCGTTTTCTTCCAGCAGGCTTTTATAACTGTCACTTATGGCACTTTTGTCCGAAACGAACACCTCAAACCCTTTTAAAGCGGCCAATAAGGCTGCACCCACACCGCTTTCTGCTGCTCCCAATACGACGATCAGATCCATACGTCAGCGGATTTTCAGGGTAATGATGGTGAAAACTGCCAGCAGAATGCCTACGATCCAAAACCGCATCACGATCTTCGTTTCAGGGATGCCCTTTTTCTGATAGTGATGGTGCAATGGCGACATCAGGAATATTCTGCGACCCTCGCCGTATTTGCGTTTGGTGTATTTGAAATACGCCACCTGCAAAACAACCGAGAGGTTCTCTATCAAAAAGATGCCGCACATCAGCGGAATCAGCAATTCTTTGCGCAGTACAATGGCCATGGTAGCAATAATGCCGCCCAGGGTCAAACTGCCGGTGTCGCCCATGAAAATCTGGGCCGGGTACGAATTGTACCACAAAAAACCCAGGCAGGCGCCAAGAAAACAGGCTGCAAAAATGACAAGCTCGCCTGATCCGGGCAAATGCAGGATGTTGAGATAGGTAGCCGCAATGGCGTTACCGGAGACGTAGGCAAAAATGCCAAGCGTCAAACCGATGATACCCGAAACACCCGTCGCCAGGCCATCCAGGCCATCCGTCAGGTTGGCCGCGTTGGATACGGCGGTTACTACAAAAATGACCAGCGGTACAAACAACAGCCATACCCAGGGACTCATGTCGCCATCCTTTGAGGCCGGCACAATTCTGGAGTAATCCAGCTGATTTCCTTTCATAAAAGGGACATTGGTCAGCATCATTTTGTAGTCGCCTTTTTCTTCGAACTCCGTGCCGTTTTTGACTTCAAGCGGGTCTCCAACCATGCTGCCCACAATACCGGACGCTTCAAATTCTTCAACATCCATCCGGACAACGACCTGGTCGCTCAAAATCATGGTAAGCGCTACAATGACGCCCAAACCAACCTGGCCCAGCACCTTGAATTTGCCGCTAAGGCCTTTTTTATCTTTTTTGAATACCTTAATGTAATCGTCCAGAAACCCAATGATGCCCATCCAGATGGTGGATACGACCATCAGAAAAATGTACACATTATCGAGGTGCGCCATCAGTAAACAAGGGATCAGAATGGCCATGATGATGATGACCCCGCCCATTGTAGGCGTACCTTCTTTTTGTTTTTGTCCCTGCAAACCAAGGTCGCGTACCGTTTCTCCCACCTGCAGGCGCCTCAGAAACTGAATGATTTTGCCACCGAATACCATGGAAATCAACAGGGACAGAATGGTAGCAACCCCCGCACGGAAGGTGATGTAGCCAAACAATCCCGACCCGGGAAGTTTGCCTCCGTACAGTTCATTCAGCCATTCTACTAATTTGATCAACATGGTTTATTCGTTTATACTTTTAGCCCCCAAAGGAGCAATTTTTAGCTATTCATGATTTATCCGCTCGCGCGAGGCTCTGCCTGCAAGTTTCTAAAAGGCAGTAGGTAGCGTCCTTCTCCGCGTTTTCCGTGTCATTAGTGTCATCCGCGTTCCTAGTATGCCTTTTTGGGAACACGGATGACACTAATGACACGGATTTTGCGCCTGCCTGCCGGCGAGGCAGGGATGGCTGCGCTACTCCCACTCCAATTCTCCGCACACATGAGGCTCTGCCCCGTGTGTGCGCAGGTTACTAACCCCAGCTTCAGCCCCCTGCTTTTCTACTCCCCTTTAGGAGCTATGGGGCGAGTGCTTCAATCAGTACCTCTTTATCGTCGAAAGGGTGTTTCACCCCTTTGATTTCCTGGTATTTTTCGTGGCCTTTGCCCGCTACCAGAATGATGTCGCCACTTTGCGCCAGGCGGCAGGCGGTTTTGATGGCCTGCTTCCGGTCGCTGATGCGGAGTACCTGAGCTGTAAATGCTTCCGGTACGCCGGCTTCCATTTCGGCAAGGATGGCTTCCGGATCCTCTGATCGGGGGTTATCGGAAGTCAGGATTACCTGGTTGCTCATGCGGCAGGCGATTTTGGCCATTTCGGGGCGTTTTGTGCGATCGCGGTCGCCGCCGCAGCCCACCACCGTGATTACTTTGCCGTTTCCTTTGCGCAACTGGGCGATGGTGCTCAGCACTTTTTCCAGCGCGTCGGGCGTGTGTGCGTAATCCACGATGCCGATAATTTGCCGTCCTTCCACGTAATCGAACCGGCCTTCTGCAGAGCTCAACTTGCTGAGCGCCGCCAGGGTTTCCAACTTTTTTTCGCCCAGCAAAACGGCAGCGCCATAAATGGCGAGCAGGTTGTAGGCGTTGAATTCCCCGATCAGTCGGCTGTAAAACTCCTGGCGATCCAGTTCCAGATGCAGGCCCGATAAGGCGTTCTCCAGAATTCTGGCCCGAAAATCAGCCATGGTCTTCATCCCGAAGCGATACACGGCCGCTTTGCAGTTTTGCACCATCACTTCAGCCCTGCGGTCGTCTGCATTGATCAAAGCAAAAGCATCTTTACCCAACCCGTCGAAAAAACCTTTTTTGGCTTCGATATAAGCCTGAAAAGTTTTGTGGTAATCGAGGTGGTCGTGGGTGATGTTGGTGAAAATACCGCCCTTAAAATGCAATCCTGCAATGCGTTTTTGATGCACTGCATGCGAACTGACCTCCATAAACGCATATGTGCAACCAGCATCAACCATCTCCGCCAATAGTGCATTGATGGCAATGGCATCCGGTGTGGTATGTGTGGAAACCGTCTCTTCCTGTCCGATTTTATTCCGGATGGTAGATAAGAGTCCGCAGCGGTACCCCAGCTCTGAAAAAAGGTTGTGCAGCAGGGTGACCACGGTTGTTTTGCCATTGGTACCCGTTACACCCACCAGTTGCAGCTTGCGCGAAGGCTCGCCGTAAAAGCGCGAAGCCAGCAAGCCCAGCATTTGAGCGCTGTCTGAACTTTCAATCCAGACGACATTTTTTGCCGGTTCTGCTGGCAATTGCTCAGCGATGATGGCAGTTGCGCCTTGTTCGATGGCCTTGTCAATGTATGCATGTCCGTCGGTTTGCGTTCCGCGCACGGCTACAAAGAGGCTGCCCTCCTGTACTTTACGCGAATCAAAATCGAGGCGCCGGATGTTTGCATTTGTATCGCCCGCCACTACTTTTAGCGGCAGGTTTTCTATCAATGTGTTTAATATCATGCCTCTTCAGCTTTTCAATCCCTGTTGTTACCGCAGGGTGATGCGAATGTTTCGCCCTTTGGCCATGGCATTCGGGGGTAAAGATTGTGAAACAACTTTCCCGAAGCCGTTTACCTGCACCTTGAGTTTCCGGTTTTCCAGGGCATAAAGCGCATCCCGTAAACCCATTCCGATGACATTGGGCACGCGTTCGGTACCAATGTTCCGGTTTTCCATCATCAAACTATCCGCACGGGGGTTGATGATGGCCATTTCGGTTTCAGACTGATCGAAATAGGGCATATTCAGATAATCGAGCACGGTTTTCAGGTCTTCTCTCCGGCCAATATCCCGGCTGGGCAGCGTGTTTTCTGTCAGCATCGGGCGCAGCCCCTGGTTGATGGGTTTTTGCAAATCCACCACAACATCGAAGCAGCGGTCAGCGATTTCGCGGAACACCGGTCCGGCCACATCTGCGCCATAATATCCGGCCTGTCTCGGCTTGTTGATGACCACGATGCAGGTATACATTGGGTTTTCTGCCGGGAAATAACCGACAAAAGACGCCTGATAGCCGCCAATGCGGTTGCCGGATTCAGAACGGCGGTAATTTACCTGCGCTGTTCCGGTTTTTCCGGCGAAATGGTAGCGGTCGGTTTTGAGTTTGTAAGCCGTTCCGCTCTCTACGACTGCTTCCAGTAATTCTTTGACCTGTTCTATGGTTTTTTTAGAGGCGATCCTGTCTTTTACCACGGTTGTGGGAAATTTTTGAATCGTTTTTCCAAAGCGTTGAATCTCAGAAACAAGCATGGGTTTCACCAACTGACCGTCGTTGGCCACCGTATTGAAAAAAGTCAGCAATTGAAGCGGAGTAAGCCGTACTTCATAGCCGATGGCCATCCAGGGCAGGGTTGTGCCACTCCACTGGTGTTCGGCGCTGTAGGCTTCTTTGATGAGCGGATTGGCTTCGCCGTCCAGTTCGATGCCCGTCGGCAGGTGAAGGTTAAATGCTTTCAGCCGCTCGATGAACTGAGCAGCGCCTTTGTTGTCGTTTTCCTTCGTTTTTTCACCATAATATTGCTGTATCAACTTGGCAATCCCCACATTAGAAGAAATTTCGAACGCCCGCTTTACCGTAGTCGTATCCATTTTGGAACTGAGCGGGTTCGAATCAATCATGGTTTCGTTGTAAAAATCAGCGCGACCCTGCTGGATGTCGAGGGAGTCGTCCAGATTCACATGGCCGTCTTCAATCAAAGCCATCATCGAAGCCAGCTTGAACGTTGATCCCGGTTCTGTAGCAGAAGCAATGGCGTAATTATAGGTCTCAAACCAACCTTCGTCTGTGCGACCAAGGTTCGCAATGGAGCGGATGGCGCCGGTTTTGCTTTCCATAAGAATGGCAACACCCCATTCTGCGTCGTGGTGCTGTACCGCGCGAAGCAGGGCATTCTCCGTGATGGCCTGCAGGTTGACATCAATGGTCGTGATGATGTCGTCGCCGCTTTTGGGTTCAATCGAAGTAAGGTCTTCTACCGGAACCCAGAGGTCGCGTTTGGTGTCTACACAAATCATATACTGTTGCCCTGGTTTGCCGCCGAGGACATCGTCGTAATAAGATTCGAGGCCAACAGGCATAAAGTCTTCACGCACATAGCCGATGGTACGGCGGGCAAGCAACCCGAAAGGTCGTTTGCGTTCGCTGCGTTTGCTGGCGATAAAACCGCCTTTGAACTGCCCGAGGTTGAAAAGCGGAAATTGTTCCATCCGCTTCTTTTCAGTATAAGAAACCTGGCTTTTGATCAGGACGTGGCGATCAACGGAATCAGCTCTCAGTTTGATGAGGTAATCGCGGTAAGCGCCAACAGTATAGGTCTTGTCCACATATGTCGCCAGGCAATAAGCGAGGGAATCAACATACTTGTCGAAGTTTTCCCGCTTAGACGCCAGTGGATCAAAGTAGATGTCAAAAAATGGAACGGAAGTTGCCAGTAGAGTACCGTCGGCAGCGAGGATATTGCCCCGGTCGGCTTCCACTTCGCGGGCTTTGATGTAGTTGGTATTGCCTTTGTCGCGCCAATCCTGGCCCTGAATGATGGCAATGTCTATGGTTCGGTAAAACAATATGATGGCCGCCGGCACCACGATGCCGAAGAGCAGGAAGTACACCCGATACAGTACTTCGTTTTTAACGTCCATCGGATTAATAATTTATTCTTTTGTAATGACAATTTTTTTTGATTGTCCCCGGTGGAGGTTCTGACCTTCTTCCCGGATCTGATCACTTATCTGTGCCTGCTTGCTGTTGTACATGTTTTCTGACTGAATCGTCCTCAGTTGCCAGCGCAAATCGCGGACATCCTGCTGGAGCAGCTGGATGTTGCGCACGTTGCTTTCGGCATAATGCGCATTGGCAATGTAGACGATGGCAAGGAAACCTAAAAAAGCAATAAAAGCGACATTGTTCAGGATGAATCCCGAACTCAGGCTGCTTAAATCGCTCATTCTGAATCCTTTTTTTGCCATTGCTTTTTTGTTGCTCGCGCTGGGCTCTGCCCATCGCGCATAAATCATCAAAACTTGTCCCGCCCGGCGGGGTCAACTTCCGCTACCCTCAATTTCGCGCTTCGTGCCCTCGGGTTTTCCCGCACCTCCTTTTCTGAAGGCAAAATGGCCTTTTTAGAAATCAGCGTAAAGGGACGGTGGATGTTGCCGTAAAAATCCTGCTCAATCTTTCCGTCTGTATTTCCGGTTTTGAAAAAGTTCTTCACCATCCGGTCTTCCAGCGAGTGATAGGAGATGATGGCCAGCCTTCCGCCGGGGTGCAAAACCTCCTGACTCTGTTTCAAAAAATCAGCCAAAGCGCCCATTTCGTCGTTCACTTCGATGCGCAGTGCCTGAAAAACCTGCGACAGGTAGCGCAAACGCTGCCCGCGAACCAGGGGATCCAGCATCGCTACAAAATCTTCGATGCTGCGAATGGGACGCGTTTTCCGCTCCTGAACAATGGCTGCTGCCAATGTGCGTGCATTCCTGACTTCTCCGTATTCACCGAAGATGCGCAGCAATTCCGACTCAGAAGCGTGGTTGACCACATCCGCTGCCGTTTTGGTTTCTGCGGTGTTCATGCGCATGTCCAACGGCGCTTTGAAGCGGTAGGAAAACCCCCGGGAGGCTTCGTCCAACTGGTGCGAAGAAACCCCGAGATCCGCCAGAATGCCGTGAACTTTTGGCGCCCCGTGAAGGCGTAAAAAGCGTTTCAAATCGCGGAAATTGGCTTTGACAAAAGTAAAGCGCGGATCATTGGGCGCATTGGCCGCCGCGTCTTCATCCTGATCAAAACCAAGCAGACGACCTTTGTCGCCCAACTCCTTTAATATTAAGGTTGCATGCCCACCACCGCCCAGTGTGGCATCCACGTAGATGCCGTCGGGCTGGATGTTTAGTCCTTCAATGCTTTCCGAAGCCAGTGCAGGCAGGTGATAGGCCATAGAAACTATGCTTTATTGCCGTTCATTTTGCCAAGCACTTCTTCTGCCAGGTCGGAAAAATCTGTCGGCTCTTCAGCCATCAGGTCGTCGTATCCTTCCTTAGCCCAAATTTCGATGCGGTCGTTGTAGGCTGAAAGAATCACGTCTTTGGTGATGTCGGCATACTCCATCAGGCGCTTCGAAATCAAAATACGATCAGCCGAATCCATCATAACCTCCTGAGCGCCGCGGTAGAAGTACCGGATGAACTCCCGGTTTTTCTTGTTGTAGGTGTTCAGTTGGTTGATTTCTGTTGTAATTTCATCCCACACGGGCTTCGGGTACAACATCAGGCATTTTTCAAATCCGCGGTTTACAATAAAAGGCAGCTTCTGTGCATCCTCCCCCAGTTGGTTGAGGAGGCCGGTCGGCATGCGCATACGACCTTTCGAGTCTAATGCGCATTCGTATTCCCCCAGAAGCTTCTTTATTTCCACTTTTTTATCTATTTGAGTATCCAAAAGTATATCATTTCTACACATTTTACCACTTTCTACCACCATTTTTTCAATAAAGTTTTCCACAATTGCTTCATTGCGCATGATTTATGGATTTTTGTAATCAAAAAAATTCAATGATGGAAATAATATGGTGATAAAATTCAGGATGTAAACCCAGGGGAAATACCGGGATGCACTAATTTTTTTCCATACGGCCTATGAATCCATGCCGCTTGTACTATCTTTGACACCCACACAACTCAACATATGGAAAGCATTCTTTTTGAACGAACCGGCGAGCACATTGCCAGAATCAGCCTCAACCGGCCGGAAGTTTACAACAGCTTTAACCGCGAGATGGCATTGGCACTGCAACAGCAACTGGACGTCTGTGCAGCGGATGAGAACATTCGGGTGGTCTTGCTGACCGGTAAAGGAAAGGCATTTTGCGCCGGACAGGATTTGCAGGAAATTGTGGCGGAAGACGGCCCTTCCCTGTACACGATTCTCTCAGAGCACTACAATCCGATCGTTCAACGCATCCGCAATATGGAAAAACCGGTGCTTTGTGCCGTGAATGGCGTCGCGGCCGGCGCGGGCGCCAACATTGCGCTGGCATGCGACATTACCATCGCCACAGCTTCTGCTTCTTTCATCCAGGCGTTCAGTAAAATCGGCCTGATCCCCGATAGCGGCGGCACTTTTTCGCTACCGCGCCTCATTGGCATGCAACGCGCTACTGCCCTGATGATGCTGGGCGAGCGCGTGACCGCTGCGGCTGCGGAAGCGATGGGCATGATTTATAAAGTCTGCCCGGACGGAGAGCTGGAAACCGCCGCTGCCGAGCTGGCGACCCAACTGTCGCTGCTGCCGCCAATTGGCCTCGCTCTGACCAAACGCGCCCTCAATCGCTCATTGACAAATGACCTGACGGCCCAGCTGGCCCTCGAAGAAGAGTTGCAGGTGGAAGCCGGAATGACCGAAGATTTTGCCGAAGGCGTGGCGGCATTTCTGGAAAAACGGAAGGCGGTGTTTAGGGGACGGTAGACGGTGGACGGTGGACGGTAGACGGTAGACGGTAGACGGTGGACGGTAGACGGTAGACGGTAGACGGTAGACGGTAGACGGTAGACGGTAGACGGTAGACGGAGCAGATTGCTCCATAAAGCAACACTGCCCCAAACGGTAGAAAGTATAGGGTAGAGAGTA
>CALEYL010000056.1 GCA_937926205.1 uncultured Saprospiraceae bacterium | reverse complement strand
TGGTTGTCAATGTGAGCATGAACCTGAATGGTGGCGGCGGTGATGATACATACACGAGCTGCGGTGAAACCACAGGCACGCCACAACCAGGCGAAGGTCTGTTCAACCGCGCAAGTGTGGATACCAATAACGACGGTCAACCTGAAGACGAAGCAGATGCCTGCGGCGACCTTCCGGCACTGGAACTGGACAAGACTTTCGTTAGTGCAGTACTGCAACCGAACGGCACATACAATGTGACGTACACGGTAACAGTGAGCAACGAAGGTGGCGCAGGTCAGTACGATCTGCGTGATGCCGCCGGCTTTGATGATGACATTGCGATCAACAGCGCGAGCTACACGAGCACAGCACCGGGCAATGGCGGCAGCGCCCTTGCAGGAGCAGGCCCGTGGACTTTGGCCAACGATCAGGCAATTGCAGCGAATGCGACACATACCTACACGGTGGTTGTCAATGTGAGCATGAACCTGAACGGTGGCGGCGGTGATGATACGTACACAAGCTGCGGCGAAACTACCGGCACGCCACAACCGGGCGAAGGTCTGTTCAACCGCGCAAGTGTGGATACCAATAACGACGGCATACCAGAAGACGAAGCAGATGCCTGCGGCGACCTTCCGGCACTGGAACTGGACAAGACTTTCGTTAGTGCAGTACTGCAACCGAACGGCACATACAATGTGACGTACACGGTGACAGTGAGCAACGAAGGAGGCGCCGGTCAGTACGATCTGCGTGATGCCGCCGACTTTGATGATGATATTGCGATCAACAGCGCAAGCTACACGAGCACAGCACCGGGCAACGGCGGTAGCGCCCTTGCGGGAGCAGGTCCGTGGACTTTGGCCAACGATCAGGCAATTGCAGCGAATGCGACACATACCTACACGGTAGTTGTCAATGTGAGCATGAACCTGAACGGTGGCGGCGGTGATGATACGTACACAAGCTGCGGTGAAAGCACAGGCACACCACAACCAGGCGAAGGTCTGTTCAACCGCGCAAGTGTGGATACCAATAACGATGGTCAACCAGAAGACGAAGCAGATGCCTGCGGTGATCTTCCGGCACTGGAACTGGACAAGACCTTTGTATCAGCGACTGCACAGTCTCCAGGTGTTTTCACAGTTGTTTACAACATCACTGTTACAAATGATGGTGGTGCAGGTCAATACGACTTGTTTGACATGCCTGATTTTGACGACGACATCACGGCACAAGGAGGTTCTTACACGAGCAATGCACCGGGTAATGCTGGTGGCGCCCTTGCAGGTAGTGGCCCGTGGACGCTGGCCAACGATCAGGCGATTGCAGCCAATGCCACCCATACTTATACCCTGACAATTACGGTGAACTACAGCCTGAGTGATGCTACTGGTGACAACATCTATACAGCTTGCGGTGAAGGCAATGGCACCCCGCAGTCAGGAGAAGGTTTGTTCAACGTGGCGAGTGTGGATACCAACAATGATGGTACCCCGGATGACACAGCAGATGCCTGTGGTGACCTGCCGTTGATTGATCTGGCTTTGGAGAAGAGTGTTGACAACAGTACGCCAAGAGTAGGCACGAATGTGGTCTTCACCGTAGTGGTAACGAATGAAAGCGCCGTCAATGCGACAGGTGTTGAAGTGACGGATCAATTGCCTTCTGGTTACACGTACGTAAGCCATACAGGTGGAACCTATAATGCCACATCAGGTGTCTGGATTATTGGCAACCTTAACGCCGGCGAAAGCCGTACCCTGCTGATAACGGCAACGGTATTGGCAACAGGTAACTACCTGAACCTGGCGGAAGTGACAAATGCCAATGAAGATGATGTTGATTCTACTCCGGATAACGGTGTAGATACCGATAACGACGGCAATAGCATAGACGATAATGGCGATGAAGACGATGGCGATGGTGCAACCATTGAACCAATTCCGGTCATAGATCTCGAATTGGAGAAGAGTGTGAACAACCTGACTCCGAATGTCGGACAGCAAGTCACATTCACTGTGTCAGTGTTTAACCGCGGCCCGAGTACGGCAACTGGAGTTGTTGTAACCGATCAGTTGCCTTCAGGCTACACCTACGTTAGCCATGCAGGCGGTACTTACAACCCTGCCAACGGTCAGTGGAATATTGGTACCCTGGCGCTGAATCAAACAGTAACATTGACCATCACCGCAACGGTAAATGGAACAGGTATCTACCTCAATTTGGCAGAGGTAACGAATGCCAATGAAGAGGATATTGATTCTACTCCGGGCGATGGCGTCGATACTGACGGTGACATGCAATACGTCGATGACGATGGTGATGATGATGATGGCGATGGGGCGATCATTAACCCAAATCCGGTCATTGACCTTGAGTTGGAAAAGAGCGTCAACGTAACGACAGCTACAATTGGCAGCCAGGTCATCTTTACAGTGGAAGTCACTAACCGTGGCCCAAGCATTGCAACCGGCGTAATCGTTACTGATCTTCTGCCGAATGGTTACAGTTACCAGACCCATAGCTTCACACAAGGCTCAGGTTATGATGCAGGTACCGGCGAATGGCTCGTGGGTACTCTGAATCCGAACCAGACGGTTGTGTTGACGCTTACAGCAACAGTGACTGCAGGAGGCAATTACCTGAACCTGGCAGAGGTGACGAATGCCAATGAAGACGATATCGATTCTACACCTGATAACGGCGTAGATACCGATAACGACGGCAACACCATAGACGATAACGGTGATGAAGACGATGGTGATGGCGCAACCATCACGCCAGAAGCGCTGATTGACCTTGAGCTTGAGAAGAGTGTTAACAACACACTCGTGAATCCGGGCGATCAGGTGACCTTCACCGTTACAGTTACGAATAAAGGACCTAGCACCGCAACCGGCGTGGAAGTGACAGATCATTTGCCTTCCGGCTATGTTTATGTCACCCACTCCGGCGGTACTTACAATGCAACAAGTGGTCTTTGGCAAATAGGCACCCTTGCACTGAATCAGACAGCAACACTGACTATTACAGCAACGGTCCTTGAGCAAGGCAACCACCTGAACCTTGCAGAAGTAACGCATGCTAATGAAGATGATGTTGACTCTACGCCAGGTAATGGAGTAGATACCGACAACGACGGCAATACCATTGACGATGATGGCGATGAGGACGATGGCGATGGCGCTGAAGTTGACGTAATTTGTAACATCAATGCAGTTGTTAGCAATATACAATGCGATGACAACGGTACATCGGATCCTGGTGATGATACTTACACATTCACTGTGATTGTCACAGGTGTTGCGACCGGCGGTTCCTGGACAGCGAACGATCCGAACGCCACAACCGGGCTCTACGGTGTTCCGGTAACTTTCGGACCTTACAACATCCAACAGATTGGCAACCTTGACTTCTATGTCAATGATGCGGTTCAGGGCTCCAGCTGTCGCGATGCTGTAACCGTAACTGCTCCGATGACCTGTTCATTCACTTGCGAAATTACCAGTTCAGCAACGAATGCAACCTGCCATGACAACGGTACACCAAGTGATCCAAGTGATGATTACTACACAATTGACGTTACAGCGGACAATGGTGGTCAAAGCGGAACATGGATCGCATTTGTCAATGGCATTCAGGTAGCAACAGAGGATTATGGCAGAACCGTTGTTGCGGGACCATTCCCGATCGGCGTGAACATTACGGTTGTCTTCCAGGATGCCAACAACCCTGGATGTACTTCCAGCTCGATGGTTGTATCTCCGCCGTCTTGTTCGAACCAGTGCACGATTCAGGTCACACCTGGCAATCCGGTTTGCAACAACAATGGTACCAATGGCAACCCGAACGACGATACGTTTACCATTGCAGTTACGCTGACAGGTTTCAATACCAGCACAGGCTGGACGGCTACCTGGAACGGCGGCTCTGCAACAGGCGCATACAACGTGCCAGTTGTGTTGGGACCATTTGCCACGAACACGGCCATACAAATCGCATTTGAAGACAATGGACAGTCTAACTGCCCGGCAATACTCAATATTCCGGCAGTAGCGCCTTGCTCTGATGATTGCGAGATCAATGCCATAATCGTAAACGGTCCGACTTGTAACAACAACGGGACTGCGAGCAATCCGAACGACGATACCTTTACCTTCAGCGTGAATGTAACCGGCTTCAATACAGGCAGCACATGGACAGCAACCTGGAACGGAGCAGGAACACTGACCGGTAACTATGGTGTGAATACCGTTTTCGGACCATTCAGCATTGCCAATGGCCCGATCATGTTCACCTTCAGGGACAGCAATGATCCTGCTTGTCAGGACATCCTGATGGTTGTTCCGCCAGCAACATGTTCGAATGTTTGTGAAATCGTTGCAACGCTGCCACAAACGCCGGTATGTAATGATAACGGAACACCGGCAGATGCAAGTGATGATACGTTCACATTTGCGCTTTCGGTCAATGGATTCAATACAGGCAGTACCTGGGAAGCCAGACGCATAAATGGTCAGTTGGTTGCTACGGGCTCCTATGGAAGTACGGTCAATGTTGGTCCGTTGCTGATTGGTAGTGGTGCTCCATTTGTCCTGAATATCCAGGATATGACGAACCCGGCATGTAATACCCAGATTACGGTAACGCCACCGTCAACATGTTCTGACCAGTGTCTCATACAGATAGAATATTTATTCTCTTCCTGTTATGACAATGGCACGCCGTATGAGCCAAGCGACGACCAGTACTACGTAGGTCTGCGTGTCATGGGCTTTAATACCAGTGGTTTCTGGACAACAGATGACCCAACGCTTGGGCCAAGTTACAATGGTGCTTACGGAACAATTGTCGCATTTGGTCCTTATCCGATCAGTGGCGGCAACGTAACCATCAATATTTGGGATAATGGCAATACGCAGTGTTCAGCAAGTTTGAATGCGCCACCGCCAGCCGTGACTTGTTCAGATGAGTGTCTAATTGAGGAATCGGTGACCAACGTACATTGCGATGACAATGGTACGCCGGGTAATCCGAATGACGATGTCTTCTACTTCGATGTAACCATGACAGGAGTCTACAACTTCAGCCCGCTTGGTTGGAGACAGGTATTCCCGAATGGAACATTTGGTTTGTCAGGTCAATACGGCGTTACAACGACATTCGGACCTTACCCGATCAGTGGCGGACCGGTGAGCATCCGCATTCGCGACCGCGCAGATACAGGCTGCCGCGTAGATTTCACGGTGAATCCACCATCGGAAACCTGCTCGAATGCTTGTCAGATAACTGCTTCAACCGGAACGCCGGTATGCAACGACAATGGCACACCGACGAATCCGAACGACGATACCTTTACCTTCAATCTGACGGTAACGGGTATCAATACGGGCAACAACGGCTGGATTGCAATGGTCAATGGTGCGATGGTAAGCGGTACTTATGGTACGCAGACCGCACTGGGCCCATTCCCTATCGGAACAACAGTGACCATTAATAATATTCACGATGCCGACGATGAAAACTGCGTTGTAGCGAATGCACTGGTGGTGAACTCGCCGCCTTCCTGCTCGGATGATTGCGTGATTGCAGCAACGACGAGTGCGCCGGTTTGCAACGACAACGGTACGCCAGACAACCCGAACGACGATACCTATACCTTCACTCTGACGGTAACCGGTGTCAACACGGGCAATAATGGTTGGAGTGCACTTGTCAACGGACAGGCGATAACGGGAAGCTATGGCACCTCGGTAACCCTCGGTTCCTTCCCGATTGGAACGGGAGTGAATATTACGGACATCCGCGATGTGGTGAAGGGCTGTACAGCAACAGCTATAGCAGTGACTTCGCCGGCACCATGCTCCGGTACATGTGAACTGAGTGCAGACTTCTCTTACGGCGACTGCAACGATAACGGAACGACCGATACCAGCGACGATACCTTCAGCTTTATCGTAACCGTAACCGGAGGCTCCGGAACCTGGATTGCCAGCGACGGCACAACAGGAGCTTATGGCCAGGCTGTGACATTCCCGGCATACCCGGCGAATGGCGCGACGATTACGCTGACCATCACGGATGACGATAACCCTGGTTGTTCAACTACTTTGAGCATTATTGCTCCGAACAATTGTGACGAGGATTGTAACGTGACGGCTACGCTGAGGGATGTGGTTTGCGACGATAACGGCACGCCGAATGATCCATCAGACGACACCTTTACATTCGAACTGCTGGTGAACGGAGACAATCTGGGTACAACCTGGACCTCTACCATCAATGGGGAACTTGTGCATGGCGTCTTTGGAGAATGGCTGCGCCTGGGACCATTTGATATCGCTGACGGTGACGTAACCTTCCAGGTTGTTAGTGATGTAAACGACAATTGCATTGTAGTAGTGTACGTAGTTGCACCTGAACCTTGCTCTGTGCCGGTTTGCACCATTACGCCAACGATTACGAACATCGTTTGTAACGACAATGGTACGCCACTGGACAGCTCCGATGATACCTTCTCCTTCACAGCGACTGTGACGGCAGAAAATCCGGGCGGCATCGGCTGGTACTCTATCGACCAAAACGGAACGCTGCGCTCCGGCTTCTATGGGGTGCCGGTAACTTACACAGGCTTCCTAATCGCCGACGGTGATGTCACACTCACATTCACAGACTTTGTGAATCCGGGTTGTACAACCACCATAACGGTAGAAGCACCTGAACCATGCAGTGGTACGCCGTGTACGATCGTAGCGCAATTGGTTGACAGGTCCTGTGATCCGGACGATACGCCGGCTGATCCGAGCGACAATACCTTCCACTTCTCGATCCGTGTAACTGGCGGAACGGGTGGCTGGACTGCAAACAACGGCATGCAGGGACAATATGGAGAAGTTGTGGTTTCCGGAGTTTATCCGGCAAACGGCAGTACCATTACCCTGGTCATCACGGATAATGCTAATCCAAATTGTACAACAACGCTGACCATTGAATCGCCAACAGGTGAGCAGTGCGAACAACAATGTACGATAGGGGCAGAGGTGAGCAATGTGCTTTGCAACGACAATGGTACGCCGGACAACCCGAATGACGATTACTTTACATTCGATCTGCTCATGACTGGACAGATGGATGGATGGCACGCTGACAATGGCGCAATGGGTATGTTTGGAGTGGTCAGAACCTTCGGACCATATCCAATCATTACAGGAACGGATAATGATGATGTGACCTTCACAGTCATAGGAAACATGAACCCGAACTGTATTGCGGTAATTTATGTCAACGCTCCCGAACCATGCTCTATGCCGGCATGCAGCATCAACGTAGCGATACTGGAAACGCCGTGCGACGACAACGGTACGCCGTTTAACCCGAATGACGATACCTTCTCAGCCCAGCTGACCATTACATCTCAGAATGGAAGTGTTGGTTGGTACGCCATGCAGGGTAATATAATGGTCGCTTCGGGCTTCTATGGAGACGTATTCCTTGAAGGACCATTCCCGACAAGTGCCGGTGATGTACACCTCATTTTCTACGACTTCATGAATGATGAATGCTTCACAGAAGTAACCATTGAAGCGCCAAATTGTACAGGAGAACCGCCTTGCGAAATCAGTGCCGCAGCATCTAATGTACTTTGCGACGACAACGGTACGCCGGACAATCCGAACGACGACACCTTCACTTTCGATCTGACAGTGAATGGTATGAACGCTTCCACTTGCTGGACTTCTGCAGGCGGCTATACCGGAGCTTATGGCGTGCCGGTAACTGTAGGGCCATTCCCGCTGGGTACTGTAACGCTGAGCATCACGGATTGTACGGAAGATCAGGAATGTCTGACTTCGATCACGGTTTCTTCACCGATACCAACGATCAGCTGTCCTGACGATCTGGCTGAGATTGAAATCGACGGCGAACTGCACGATCTGATCTGCAGCGATGTAGATTCGATCCTGAACAACCCGGCCAGTCTGCCTTACACCGGCGAACCGGAAGTAGACGGCTGTGGCGTGCTGAATGTATGGTTTGCAGATGAAATCATAGCAGACGGCAACTGCGATACAACGGTGATCGAGCGTCATTTCTACGCATCTACGATTACCGGTGATACAATCGGTTGCTCGCAACTGATCCGCATCCGCAAGGCGAACTTTGCCGATATCATCTTACCGGCTGATACGGTACGGTTCTACTGTACAGATACCTTGCTGACCGATGCGCTTGGGCATCCTCATACGGATCTGACCGGCCTGCCGGCAGTACAAAGCGCTTACGGCGTACATCCGCTTGACGATAGCTATTGCAACCTGAGCGGCACTTACAGCGATGAGGTAAATGCCATCTGTGACGGTACTTATGAAGTGCGCCGCACCTGGACATTTGAAAATGTTTGCGATCCGAATAGTATGTATCAGTTCCTCCAGATTATTCTGGTGGCGGATACGACAGGGCCGGTGATAGAATGTCCGATTACGAACCACTTCTGTCCGATTATTGAACAGAACATTCTGCTCTTCCACACCGATCCGTTTGATTGCGTGGGCACGGTAGAAGTTCCGATGCCGGTCGTCAGCGACTTCTGCTCGAATACCTTCATGGTGATCACGCAGATTGTTGATCTGAATGGCAACGTATTGCACACGATACTGCCTGGACAACCGCGCATTGTATCTGGAATTGCAATCGGAGACTACTATTTCCGCTACATCGTATCGGATGGATGCGGTAACGTAAGCATGAAAGATTGCCGCTTCCGCGTCGCAGATCTGGAAGAACCGGTAGCCATTTGTTTTGGCAGTATGAATGTGTCTCTGGGTGGCTTTGGTCTGGCAAGACTTTACACGCAGCACATCAACAACAACAGCTACGACAATTGCGGCATTGCTTCCATCGAGGTACGCCGCTGGTTTAACCGCGATCCTGAAACCTGCGACTCACTGGCAACGCCTTATGCTTCTGCATGGGGGCCATATGTACAGTTTGGTTGCTGTGACGCTGGTCAGTATATCATGGTAGAAATGCGGGTGACCGACATCCATGGCAATACCAATGTCTGCTGGCTGAATGTACTGGTCGAAGACAAGACACTGCCTTACTGCACCGGATTGGAGAATGAAACGGTGAGCTGCGATGAGCTGCCGGATAACTTCAATGCAGCCGACACCCTGCAATTGCAACAGGTATTTGGTGTACCAACGGTGGTAGACAACTGCTCTGCTGAAGCCATCGAATTGGCGCCAATTCTGAACCTGAGCGATTGCGGTTTCGGTACCATTATCCGTCGCTTCGTTGCGGTTGACGCTGTGGGCAACTTGTCACTGACGACCTTCCAACAGGTCATTACGATCCAGAATAGCCTGAACTACGAAATCAGGTTCCCGAAAGATACAACGCTGGCTAACTGCGCTGATATCGATACGGTCTGGTTGCGTAAAACGGCTTGTGATTCGATTACGGTGACTCATGTTGACGAACGTCTCAGTCCAATAAACGACGAATGTTACCGCATCAAACGCACGTTCCATGTGATCAACCATTGCGAATGGAATGGCATCTCTGCTCCGGTAATTGTTAGCCGCGATGAAGATTGTGACGGCAACGAAGGCGACGAGAACATCTGGGTACTGAGAAGACCGAACAATGCATACCTCGACCGCGACAGCATTGAGACCAACCTCATTCCGCTGGCAGGCACGAAGGGTACAAGCTGCGACGGTACCACCAACCCGAATGGCATGTGGAAGGATACGACGTCTACCGGATACTGGATCTACACACAGTATATCTATGTGATTGATACCATACTACCGGAGATTACCTTCACGGCGCCCGCTCCGTTCTGTACAGACAGTGTGCCTTGTGAGGGCTGGGTGAGCTATCCGTTCCTGCTGAACGACAACTGTACGCTTGATTCCTTAGACGTCATCATTCAGCTTGATGCCGGCGCCGATGGAACGATCGAGGCTACTTTGAATAATGCTGCCGTATTGCGCGGTTCTTATCCAAATTACCGGATCGAAGGGTACTTCCCGATCGGTACGCATCGGTTCATCGTGCGGGCAGTCGATGGTTGCAACAACAGTGTCATTGCTACATTGCCGTTCGAAGTGGTAGATTGCTATATCCCTGATCCGGTATGTTTCAACGGCCTGATTGTGAACCTGCAACCGGTAGCGCCAAACACAGATGCTGATGGCGATGGTGATATTGACGACGCAGCGGTGACCATCTTTGCGGTAGACCTCGCTTCCTGCGATGTTACGGAATGTTCCAACCCGATCCGATTCTCGATCAATGAGGTTGGAAAAACGCCTGACATCAACCAGACGAGCCTGGTACTGACCTGCGATGATCGCTACAGCGTGACGGTGGAGGTCTATGTTTGGGACAGCGCTTTCAATCCTTACAGTGTTCAACCGGACGGTACAGTAGGCGGACCAAACTACAAGCATTGTGATGCCTTTGTACTGGTTCAGGATCCGAATGATCTGTGCCGCGATTGTGACGAATTCGCCATGTTGAGTGGAAGAATCGTGACAGAAACCGGTAAGCCGATCGAAGCGGTGAATGTTGAGCAAAGTGGTGATCCGAACGAATTTACGACAACGGATGCTGACGGACTGTATGACTTTACTTCCGCCCAGTTGCACCGTGACTATACGATAATACCGAGTAAAGACGGAGATTACCTCAACGGTGTGACAACTTTGGATGCTGTGCTGATTCAGCGCCACATCCTCGGAATTCAACCGTTGAGCTCTCCGTACAAGCTGATTGCTGCAGACGTGAACAACTCCGGTACGATTACGGCGCTTGACATGATCCAGGTGCGCAAACTAATTCTGGGCATCGATACGACCTTGCCTAACAACAGCAGCTGGCGCTTTGTGGAAAGCGATTATGAATTCCCCGTACCTGAAAACCCATGGTTTGAGGCTTGGCCGGAGGTCACGTTCCTCGAAAACCTGAGCGGTTGTCAGGAAGGATTGGATTTCATCGGTATCAAGATCGGTGATGTGAACAACACAGTTCAAACGACGAGCGACGATCTCCTCAATTTGCAGGAACGCAGCAATGGCCGCACCTTCCTCCTTGAAACGGAAGATCGCCTCCTGAAAAAAGGAGAAACCGTTGAAATAGTGTTGAGTAGCGAGCAGCTGGCTTCGGTATATGGCTACCAGTTTACGCTGATTTTTGACGCGGATAAATTAGAGTGGGTGAGCTTTGGCGAGGGACTCTCCAGGTCAGAGCACGTAGGACTTCAGGGTGTAAGCGAAGGCGTTGTGACGACCAGTTGGCATTGGCCATCAGGTCGGCCATTAGAAGTTGGAAAAGTAAATTTATTTTCTTTAACTTTGCGTGCAAAGGCCGATGGTAAATTAAGTGAGTGGCTCCACATCGGCTCAACACGAACAAACGCAGAAGCTTACAATCTTGATTTCGAGCCACTTAATGTAACAATCCGCTTCGATGATGTCCGGGTGGCAACAGCCGGGTACAAACTGTATCAAAACAATCCCAACCCATTCGGGACGCAAACAGCTATCGGTTTCGATTTGCCGCAAGCTACCGAAGCAACCCTGGTTATTCAAGACATCAGTGGGAAAGTCTTGAGGACTATACGTGGCGATTATGGGCGTGGCTACAACCAGATTTTACTGGATGAAGCAGGCTTGCCCCGTGGAGTACTCTACTATACACTGGAAACGGATCAATTCAGGGCGACCCGAAAAATGGTGTTGCTGGAATAGATAAGGAATTTTAACGCGTAAATTTGTTTCATGTGAAGGGGTCGGAGCCAAGTGCTCTGGCCCACTTTTTTTTAAGGATGCTTGAAGAGTTCAGTTACATTTGCATAAAATTGCGCCCCCGGCGTTTTAGCTAAGTGTTAAATATTTTTATTATGAAACGAATATCATCCGTTGTTTTCTTATCTTTTGTGTTTTGTTATACTCCCGTTCTTGCCCAATTTCAGGCTCCGGCAGAAGAGGCACTGGCAAAAATGATTACGGCCGAAGGGCTGGAACAACATGCCAGGAAACTTGCCTCTCCCGAATTTGAAGGCCGGGAAACCGGAACCGAAGGCCAGCACAATGCGGCGCTCTATATTGCCAGCATCTTTGAATCTTATGGCCTCCCTAAAGTAGGGGAGGAGGGCTCTTATTTTCAAAAAATATCCTTCCTTTCCGAAAACTGGGAAAAAATAAGCGTGGCGCTCAACGGCGAAACGCTCCGCAATTTTCAGGATTATTATGCCTGGCCTTCTGCCAATACCAGTGTAAACCTGAATACAGGCACTGAAATTTTATTTCTGGGCTATGGCATAGACGGTGAAACTTACAATGACTATACCGGCAACGATGTCACCGGAAAAGCAATCTTAATTTATTCCGGAGAACCTTTTCAGAAAGACAGCATTTCAGCAGTCAGTGGAAAACGCGGGCCCTCAGAGTGGTCGACAGACTGGCGGCTGAAGGTTCGGGCTGCAAAAAAATATGGCGCGACTGCGGTGTTTATCATCGACCCAGAATTCAAAAACAATGTAATGGAAGTGCGCAAGGCGATTCTGAGCAATCGCATGCTGCTGGGCTGGGGAGAAGAACCTGAGAAATGGTATGCCAACAGCTATTTCATCACATCGGAAACTGCACGGAAAATTGTCGGAGACCAGTTGAAAGTCATTGCAAAGACCCGGAAAAAAATTCAAAAAAAGGGTCAGCCTCAAGCGCCGATCGCCTTACCCTGCGCTTTTGAAATTTCGCAAAAAAAGCGCGTCCGTCAAATTAAGGGAGATAATGTACTGGGATTTGTGGAAGGAACAGACCCGCAATTGAGAAGTGAAGTACTTGTGGTTTCCGCTCACTACGATCACCTTGGAAAACGCGGGGATGACATCTATTTTGGCGCCGACGACAACGCATCGGGATCCTCTGCCGTGATAGAGCTGGCAGAAGTCTTTGCGGCAGCAAAAAAACAAGGAACCGGACCACGGCGCAGTGTCTTGTTTTTGCTGGTTTCCGGCGAAGAGAAAGGCTTGCTCGGTTCCCAGTATTACGCAGAAAATCCGTTGTTCCCATTGGCCAATACCATTGCCAATGTTAATGTGGACATGATCGGGCGGCAGGATGAAAAACACAAAGACAATCCCGATTACATTTACGTGATCGGAGCCGACCGTTTAAGTTCTGAATTGCACGAAATCAACGAAAAAGCCAACGCAACCTATTGCAAGTTGGAGTTGGACTATACTTACAACGCAGAAGACGATCCCAACCGCTACTACTACCGCTCCGATCACTACAACTTCGCGGAAAAAGGCATTCCGGCTATTTTTTATTTCAGCGGCACACACGATGATTATCACCGGACCGGAGACACTGCCGATAAACTCAATTACGGGAAAATGGAAAAAATTGCCCGCCTGGTTTTTCACACCGCCTGGGAATTGGCGAACCGGGATAAGCGAATCGTAGTAGATAAGAAGTGACGGGAAGAAGATGAAAGATATGAGATACTAGATATTAGATGTAAGACTGTGGGGTGCCCGGTCTAACATCTTACATCTAATATCTAACATCTGATATCTAGCATCTAACAAAAAATAAAAGAGCCAGAAAGTTGACCCTCCCAGCTCCTTCGAGAATTTGAATGAGTCTGTAACCGGTTCTACCCCCCAAAAATTCGAACCGATTCGACTCACCCTTTGGGGATAAAATCCCCAAATTCTTATATTGCTATGCAATGATGTTTCTTAATCTTCATCATACCGGCTTTCGTTCTTTTGCTAAGCAGGCATAGTTAGTGGTGTTTACGGAGGTGTTTCTTTAAAGTTGCGTAAAACGCAGTTTTTTATATAAATAATGTGCTTCAATCGGAGTTGCAGGGAGATGCATGTTAAATCCACCTATGATATAGGTGTTTTATGCGGTTTTTCAGGCTTAATGCTGCAAATCCGGATCCACTTTTTATCGATAAACTACTACAAGCCGCAGGCATTGTGCCTCATGTGAGTCCCGGATTTCCAAAATCTTTGAGATTTCGGAAATATACCGTGCCATCTCACCTGCCCATAACTTAACAACGGAAGGTATAACAAGCTCTCATCGCCCTTAGCGGGAAAAACACCTACAAAGCATTCACTTGCCAAAATGTCAGTTTTTCATCCTTGGCATAACCTTTGACTTCTATAGCTTGCCAAAATTGATTTCAACCAAAAAATAGAGCGTATGACCATGCAAAAAGGGACTATATCCGTACAAACCGAGAACATTTTTCCCATCATCAAGCAGTTCTTATATTCCGATCAGGAAATCTTTCTCCGCGAGCTCGTTTCCAATGCCGTGGATGCCACCAATAAGCTGAAAACACTGGCTTTGCGGGGCGAAATGAAAGGAGAGATCGGCGATACCACCATAGAGATTTTATTAGACAAAGAGGCGAAAACGCTTACAATCCGCGACAAAGGCGTGGGCATGACCGAAGAAGAGGTCAACAAATACCTCAACCAGGTAGCTTTCTCCAGTGCGCAGGAATTTTTGGAAAAATACAAGAACGACGCCAACCTGATCGGACATTTTGGCTTGGGCTTTTACTCGGCCTTCATGGTGGCCAAGCAAGTGGACGTCATCACAAAGTCATGGCAAAAAGGCGCCAAAGGCGTTATCTGGACTTGCGAGGGCAACCCAGAATACAGCATCGGCGCTTATAAAAAAGCAGACCGCGGGACGGATATCGTGCTGCACATCAGCGACGACGCGGTAGAATACCTCGAAAATAACCGCATTGAAGGGTTGCTGGAAAAATACTGCAAATTCCTGCCGGTGCCCATCAAGTTTGGTACGCGGAAGGAATATGTTGATCCGGAAGGCGAAGTACCGGAAGGAGAAACACCGAAGCCGGTAGAAGTTGAGGTGGACAACATCATCAACAATCCTGCTCCGCTCTGGAAAAAGCAACCTGCTGAATTGACAGACGAGGATTACCGCAATTTCTACAATGAATTGCACCCCTATAGCCAGCCGCCAATGTTCTGGATTCACCTCAACATTGACCACCCTTTCAACCTGACAGGCGTTCTCTATTTTCCAAAACTGAACAACGCCATTGAGGCGCAACGCAATAAAATTCAACTGTACTCCAATCAGGTATATGTTACCGACGATGTGAAGGAAATCGTTCCGGAATTCCTCATGTTGCTGCACGGTATCATTGATTCGCCGGATATCCCACTCAACGTTTCACGCAGTGCGCTTCAAAGCGATCAAAACGTGAAAAAAATCACCGGTTACATTACCCGGAAAGTGGCGGAGAAATTACAAGAGCTCTTCAATAAAGACCGCGAAGCTTATGAAAGCAAGTGGGGCGACCTGGGCGTTTTTGTGAAATACGGGATGATCTCAGATGAAAAATTCTACGACAAAGCGCTGAAGTTTGCGTTGCTCAAAAACACAGAAGACAAGCACTTTACGATAGAAGAATACCGCGAAAAAGTCGCGCCGCTGCAAACGGATAAACACAGCAAAGTGGTGTTCCTCTACACCAACAGTCCGGATGCCCACGACAGCTTCATCCGCGCTTGTCGTGAAAAAGAATACGATGTGCTGGTCATGGACACCATCATCGACAACCACTTCATCCAGCAACTGGAGCACAAATTGGGCAACGTGGTCTTTGTACGCGTGGATTCAGATACGGTAGACAACCTGGTGCAGAAAGATGAAAAACGCGAGTCGGTGCTGAGCGAAAGTGAAGAAAAGACGGTGAAAGCCGTTTTTGAAGGCCTTGCTTCTGAAGCCGGCGCAACGGTGAGCACCCAGGCACTGTCGCCGGAAGCTTATCCTGTCGTTATCACCAAGCCAGAGTTTATGCGCCGAATGAAGGAAATGCAGGCTTTTCAGGGCATGAACTTCGGCGCTTTTCCCGATACCTTCAATGTGGTGGTCAATACCAACCACCCGGTTATTGCCACCAAACTCCTGGGGGAAACGGACGCTGAGAAGCAAAAAAACATGGCGCGTTACCTTTATGACATCGCCCTGTTGAATCAAAACATGCTGAAAGGTGCTGATTTGACAGACTTTGTGAAGAAGAGTATTGAGATGCTGTAAACGGTGGACGGTGGACGGGAGACGGTTAACGGGAGCCCGTCCACCGTTTTAACTAATAACTGGTAAGGTCTGAAAGTCAGTAGTTTCTTCCTGGTCTTCTATTGATCTAAATTGAATTTTTATTATATTTGTAAGCTATTCAATAGCAAATTGAAAAACATCGCGGGGTCACGTGCTAAACTATAGGAACCATTAACTCACCACGGTTAATTAGCACTGCCTTATGAAAGAAGACGTATTACACTATGTCTGGCGCACCCGCCGTTTCGATTTTCAAAACCTGTTCAGCACAGAAGGCGAAGCCGTTGAAATCATCGCGCCCGGTACGCACAATACCCATGCCGGCCCTGATTTTTTTGACGCCCGGATTCGCATCGGCGACACGCTTTGGGCAGGTAATGTAGAAATGCACCTGGTGGCTTCCGAATGGGCCGACCACCGTCATGGCGAGGACCGTGCCTACGACAATGTCATCCTGCACGTGGTATGGGAAGAAGACCGCCCGGTGATCAGCAACAATGGATCGCGGATTCCCTGCATTGAACTGAAGCGGCGGATCGCAGCACCGCTCATCAAAACCTACCGTGAATTGCTCCACAACGAGTACTGGATCCCCTGCCAGCACCATTTTCACCGTGTGCCCGACATTACCCGCCAGCTTTGGCTCGACCGCCTCATGGTAGAACGCCTGGAAGCCAAAACGGGCGCCATTGCAGCGCGTCTGGAGCGCAACCAGCAGCATTGGGAAGAGACGTTCTACCAGTTTCTGGCTCGTAATTTTGGCGTCAAAGTCAACACAGAGCCCTTCGAAGCACTGGCCCGTTCGCTGCCATTACACCTACTTTCAAAACACAAAAACAACCTGCTCCAACTCGAAGCCCTGCTTTTTGGTCAGGCCGGCCTGCTGGAAAATACGTTCAGCGACGAGTACCCGCAGCGCCTGCAAAAAGAGTACACATTCCTGCGCCACAAATACGATCTGCAACCCATTGCGGGCAGCAGCTGGAAGTTTCTGCGCATGCGGCCTGCCAATTTTCCAACCCTTCGCATCGCCCAATTCGCTACCCTTATTCACCAGTCTGCTCACTTGTTCAGCAAAATAATGGTCGCCCAAAACCTGTCCGAAATCGAAAACATGTTCGAGGTGCGTCTCTCCAACTACTGGCAAACCCACTACGTTTTTGAGAAGGCTTCCGCCAAACGCGCCAAAACCCTGGGCAAATCGGCCATTCACCTGCTGGTCGTCAATACCATCGCGCCTTTCCTGTTTGTCTACGGCAAACTAAAATCCGAACCTGACCTTTGTGACCGCGCCATCAGTCTCCTTGAATCCGTGCCGCCGGAATCGAACAGCATCATCGAAAACTGGCAAAGTCTGGGCATGGAAGCGGTTTCTGCTGCCCAAACCCAGGCGCTGCTGCAATTGAAGCATGAGTATTGCGATAAGCGGCAGTGCTTGCGGTGTGCGGTGGGGGCGGAGGTGGTGAGGGGGTGATTCACCGAATATGCACCTCATCAGCTCGATGAGGGCATGAGTTTTTTGAAAAGTTGCCTCACGTGTGGCTTCGCTTAACACTTGAACAGACGACTCAGGATTTATAAATATAAATAAATTTATATATATACAAAATCCATTCCAATACTTGTGGCAACCAGATATGTTCGAACACTTGCAACAACTAGTGGACTCAAACAGCATTTTCTCTTCGCCTCTATCCTTAACTTTCCTATATTTCTGTCCTCAAAATCGAGTCATCTCATATTATTTTATTTCCATTTTAAAAAGAGCTCTCTTCAATTCCATTGAAGGATTGGAAAAACTATTAGGAACAAATGTTTCCGAAAATCCCGGGTGGAAAAATGCTTTATTGGTTTCAGAGGGAAGTCTTCCAATACCCACCCTAAAATACATTCCTCCGCCATTCTCGCCGGTACTTGACCAACCCATTTTAAGAAAACTCTTTGGATTATTAAGAATACCTTGATGCCCCGCGCCACTATTTCCAAATAAATAAGATGTAATACCAAATTTTTCACTTAAAAATAGTTTTTGCCCCAGCCCTGTTTTGTTTAAAAAGTTAGGGCCTTTCTTAATAATAGGCAAAAGACTAAATACGGCTTGGCCTAATGCTTCTCCTATTTGAAAAGCATCACCGCTGCCATATTTTCCTAAATATTCAGAAAATGAGTTATTGGCCAATTCAACTGCTTGTGAAGTATTTGTTCCAAGCAATGCATCAACTTCTCCTAGATTTTGACCAGCCAAAGAGGCATATCCTCCTAAAATCAAATTTCCTAAGGATTTCCATGTTTCTCCTTTCCGTGCATCTTTTGTTAAAAAATCTTTTACGCCATTTACCCCTTTTAAAAGGCCACTTCCATAACCCTTTAATGCCTCGAAAGAATTGGCCGCAAACTCTTCTTTATCCTTACCGTCCGGATCCACATACTTTAGAGGATTTTGAATGGTATAATTATACGGACTCCACCCCGCATACTTCTCCATCATTGGATCAACACTCATCCAAATTGATATCCTCGGATCAAGGTACCGCGCCCCATAATAATACAACCTCGTCTCCGCATCCAACTCTTTGGCATTGAAGAGATAAGGTTGGGTGTCTGAATTGAGGTGGCCATCCACAAAGGTTTCTCCAAAGGGGATGTATTCAGCGAATTGGCGCACAGCGCCTGCCGCATCGGTGATGTAATTGGTGGAGCCGAGGTGGTCGGGGTGGTAGAAATACTGGTTGGCTTCGGGTACGCCGGGATAACCGACAAAGGCGTATCCGGCCTCTACATTGTCGTTGGTAATGGGAGGGCCAAAGGGATTGGGCGGCCAGGGGCCACAGATGGAATCCCGGTTGGTTGAATCGGGCTGTGGCCAGCCTACCGGTGGCCTGGAATAATCACCGGCTTCCAGGGAAGGAACGACGATGCCAGCAGCCTCCAGGTCGCGAATGTTGTCTTCCAGAGAAGGAATGCCTACGTTATAGCCGAGGCTGGCCAGGAATTCCTTAAGCGCCTGCTCCAATGAGTCGGTGCGCTCCTGATAATCCAAATCACCGGCGGTGATGCCCTGGTTGAAGGGAATTGTGTTGGAATAAAAATTGCCTACGCCTGTTTTACTGGCAATTCGCTGGCTTTCAACGTAGTAGTGTTTGGTGAATTTATCCTGGCTGTACACCATATATGGACTTACATATACCGCAAAATTGTCTTTATGCGAAATGGGGCCGGCAATGGAGCCATCTACATAGACGGCCTGTAAGCCGCCGTGGCTTTTGATGACGCGTTCGCCATTTGCGTCGTAGGTATAAAGGCTGAGATAGCCCCTATCGTTGATGGTGGTGATCCGGTTTTCTTCATCCCAGTACACATCACGATAGTCAGGCTGGTCGTCTATTCGCCAGCCCAACTGGTTGCCATTGGAATCATAGGTATATTTCTTATTGCCGACCCGATTCGGTGCATGGGGTTTGCTGCCCTCGTAGGTGTATGGGCTGGTATAGGTCTTATCTGTTAAAGTAGCATTGTTAAACTGCTGGATTTGCTCTTTGTGCCGGATATTGTGCAAATCGTCGTATGTCATATCCAGGTTGTAGCTTGACTGCACACCCAGTCGCTCGTATTGGCCATTAGCATGGATAAGGCGGTACAAATTGTCGTATTCATATTCATGGCTGGCGGGCCCTCCGATTTTCGTTGCTTCAGCAGGGGCAGAATTCTCAATAGACAATACATTGCCGATCAAATCGAATTCGTACTTATTGTCCATGATTTTGCTGCTGGCGGTATTGTTCGTCACTAATAAATGATCAAGCCAGCGGCGGTTAGGACCGTAAGTGTAATGCGTTTTTGTACCATTGCCGTATTGTAAAAAAACGCGTTGTTCAAATTTATCATAGCCCAATTGCCGGATCAGGGTATAATCAATTTCTACTTTTTTGCTGGTCAGTTTATTCAGCTTTCCGGCAGTGTTGTAGTGGTAGTCAACTACTTCGCCATCAGGGTATTTCATGGTCTGGATACGGTTCCATGTATCGTAAGTTTGTTCCCAGACGAAGGTGAATTCGGTGGTTTCATTGACCAATATGGTACGAACATTTTTTACGATTTCTCCCAACGGTCCGTAAAAATACTCGAGCCCTCCGCTGGCATCTTCCTGTAGATACAGACGCCCGGCCCGGTTATGAAGGGCGCCTGGCTCTCCATAATGAAATTTTACTTTGTTCTGGAAGTTTTTAGGATAGTCAATTTGTTCGAGCCGGTTATAATCATAGGTATATAAAATGGCTCCGCCATTGGGGTAAGCCGTGCGGATGTTGGGTGTGATTTTATGGGTGATGTTTCCGGCCAGGTCATAGAAATATTCTGTCAATCCTGCATCCGGGTGGTCAAAGGTCAGTTTCCTGCCTAGCTGGTCGTAAGTATATCGGGTTTCATTACCGCCATGGTCAATGACCTGGAGCAATTCTGCCAGTACATTATAACGAAAAGTCGTATAGATAGCACCATTAGGGCCATAGTCCACCTTCACGCGCTCGCGTCCGCGCAGGTCTTTGAAACTTTCTTTTTTATTGCCCTCCGGATCGGTAACGGTTGTTTTAAAACAAACATATCCTTGCTGGTCGGGCGCTATTTCAAATTCATTGAGGGTTTGAGCGCCATCAGGAAGTTCGATGGCGATTTCGCGATCCAGTACGTCGTATTGGGTAGTGGTAGGAGGTGTATTATCGGAGCTGGTGTTGAAAATATGGTTGTTATTCTGAGGTTCAGTTACCGGAAAATAATTGGCTACTGCCCTGCCGAAGGCATCGTACACGATCCTCCCCGAGACGATCATAACCGGGCTGTCGGCGACGCCGGCAGCAGTAAAAATGGCGCCCGATTTTTTTACCTGCACGGGGCGCATCAATCCATCCATGAAGGTGTAGGTCAGGATATCAGAGCCGTTTTCAGGATCGTAATGCCGGGTTTTGGCATAGGGTACCTCTGCTTCGGGATAGTATTCAAACGCAATCGTATAAGGATTGTTATAAGTTAGCTCGTAAGGGCTGACAACAGTCGCGATGCGGCCTTTGTCGTCTAAAGTATAGACGATTCGTTGTCCATTAATGTCAATTGTTTCAAGCGGCAAGCCAAATAAAAGATCATAGGTGCTGGTAGACGAATAACCAAAAGCGTCCTGTACTTTTTGAACGTAAGTATGCACCAGACTATCATAGGAATAGTCGAAATAAAAACGCTGATTATTGTAATTTTTTGGCTTTGTAAACCTTGTTAAATTACCATAAACATCATAAGACATGTTATAGGCGGCAGTATCGCCCGTTTCCAGGAATTGCCGGATTTGCGTGACGTTGCCTTCACCGTCTATATCTTGCTCGCGGTAACGAATCCTCCCCTGGTGGTCGCTGACTTCTATGGATTTGGGAATGGATTTGAGGTACAATGGATCGTTGTGGTGGTATTGGATACGGGCCGTGATGATATCGGCAGAAGTACCATCGCCGCGATCAGTGAAATAAACAATATTAGCCAAGGAATCGTACACATATTCCATCGTTTGCTGAAGCCCAGCCGTGGGTTGGCCTTCGTAGTACAAGGTTTGGGTTTTAAGGAGCGCTGGGAATGCCCGCCCGGTCTCGTCAGTTGGATCAAACGGGACGCCTGATAAAGCATTCCGAAGTTCGTAAGTATTGATCTTTTCGGAATATTTCTTGCCATCGGTGTCGGTCATGACTTCACTCAGTAGCAGGCCTTTTTCATAGTAATTGTTGTTCTTATAGGTTTGTGTGACAATACGATAAACTTCTCCATTGTTTTCTGTGTCCAATTGGCGCATAATGAGCTTTTGGAAGCCATAAAAAGTGCGCTCGCGACGATGGTAAATTCCGCCTTCATAATCGAATACATTTTTCATTTGGTTGGCGCCATCTCCTGTCAGTCCATCCTCTGTTTCTACACTGGCTAACACCCATTTACCCTGGGGAAGGTCATACGTATTGCCTGTTAGCTTGTAATCCAGGGTAAAAGAGCCGCCAAGTGGGCGTATTACTTTTCTGAGCAGATTGGTTCGGCCGATAGAAGACGATTGTACTTTTAATTCGTTTTCCAATCCCGAGCTGATGAGATCAGGAAAGCCATCCCCGTTAATATCCGATAACTGGATGAGTTCCCGACTTGCACCCTTGTTTTTTGACCCACTGGGGTTAATGCATATTTTAACAAATAAAAAACAAGCACAAATGGTAAAGGCTCCATTGACAGATTCCCCGGTTGATTCACTCTCTTCCATTAGGTTCATACCATTCCATGCAACTGAATCACTGCTAAAGCCACTACCCGTATTGAACCATACTTTTACAGGATTACCTGCTGTTGAAGAGTTATCTATCGCAACCATATCCGGCAATCCGTCAGCATTTACATCAACCAGTCCTTCTTCCAGTTTTCCCTCAGTGCGTGACCAACTGATGCCAGCTGAAAAACTCATGTTAGCCCAGTTTAGCCCGTTTGTTAATACCAGTCCACCACCGGCCGTGCCACCAGCGCCAATATCATCACTCCCGGCACTGCGTATAGCCTGAAGCCCCCAGGGTTCGGGTGCTGTATAGCGATAGCCGAGATTGAGCCGCACGGTTCCGTCGCTGTAAACCTTGTCTGGTAATCCGTCTCCGCTGACATCCAGCCAGGAATGCGTAACATCATCATCATTGGTGCTAAAATTGCCGGAAATGCCTGCAGAAACAGAAGCAGTTAAGCTGGCATTTTTACTGTCTGCTTTCCCGTTATTCCATATCTCCTTAGATGCATTGAAAGTTCCACCGGCAGTGACGCCTAAAGAATTGTTGTCCGAATGCATGGCGCCAAGTCCATGTTGAATAACCGTAGATTCCAGCCCTCCCAGCATATTGGTATGCTGAATTTCATCAGGGCCTGAAATATCGGGATAACCATCTCCATTTTTGTCATCTACTTCTATTTTCGTTTCAGCCGATCCCCAGGAATAACTCAACGATCCGCTGACCCCTGCGAAAATATCTGCACCTCCGGATACACTCGTGGTTCGGGTTTTGGTTTCTTTATTTGGTGCGCGGTGCGTGCCGCCCGGGTAAGTGGGGGTAATCACAGATATATCGTCCTCCCCCATTCTTGAACTGCTCATTTTATCGGCTGTGATCCAGGTGAGATCGTCGTATCCACACCAGGCACCTGTTTTTGCATTGGCTACTGCTACGATAAATTTGGCTTTGGTAGGGTCATATATGCCGTTCACATTATTGGTATCTACGTAGCTATCATCTACTTCCTGTGGATCCATCATCTCCGGATCAATCATTAATTCATTTTCGTTGATGGGCATAAAGGCTCTGTCTCTGTTTCCATCGTAAAAAAACTGCCCCCAGCCACGATAATGCTGGCCCGTAATCCTGCTCATTTCAGGAATGGGCGCGAAAAGCCCTGCGCTGATTGTTACATTGTTTAACCGGGCTGTAATATTATTGGAAAAAAAATTCATTAAACTATCTGCTTGCAAGCTATCAGGAACATGATATTCCACAAAAAGCGTGTCGGTCGCTTCTACATCGTTGACCGTGATGGTGGGCAATGGGAAAGGGGGTACGATGGCGCCATCAACAATTTCAAAAGTAGTGGAACCCAGTAATTTTTTGGGACTTTTAACGGATAAGGTAATTCGTCCGTTGGGGAGTTCGTTATTTGGCCCTGCCAAAAACGGCGTTACGATAATGGTCCCTGAAATATCAGTAAGATAAGGCGTTCTGATGTGCACATCATTATACATAGTAAAAGCTACTGCCGGGCAAAAAGTAATAATCGTATCTCCGCCCTGCGTTATGGTAGTTACAGAATCTCCATTTTCATCTGTAGCGTTTATATAGGATACTAATGGCATGAAAGAAATATCTGCCCAATCAACATTGGTATTCGCAGATACCATAAACTTTATTTCATCGTCTTTTGATACATTGATGGTTGTATCAATTGGGTCATTAGGTGATTCATTCCAGTTATAACTACGTCTGAAAATCGCGCTGCTATCAGCAGCATTCATGTGGATAATTTCAAGTGCAAGGCTATCCGAGGTTACATGTTTTTGAAAAGTACCCTGAATGCGCAATTGCCCATCGTAGGGCATGGTCAGTATTTGGTCGGATGCGGTAATGAAGTCTTCGGATGCTTTATAGCGCTTGATTTGGCGGCCATTGGCATCTATTTCCCCATCAGCAATATTCAGATAAGTGATTTCAGGATCCCAGTAAACCTGGTCATAAGCGCCGTCGAGCCGGGATTGTAACCTGAAATAAATGCGATTGCCCTTTTGTACCTCAAACGTATGTTGATCAGTTTGTGGCGTAAAAATGCCTTGAGTGAAGGCAATCGGATATTGAATTCCATTATGCTGGATAACCGGATTCACGCCGTCAGCCACTCCATATTCGAATGCCTCGGGGTTTTCAATCAGCTGAATAACGGAATTAATTCTTATCGAGCCGGAATCGGGTGCTATCCATAACCTTACTGCATCGTGCAAAGGGTTTTCGTCTATCAAAGCGGCCTGTTCCATTGGGTCATAGGCCAGTACGGTCGTATTAATAGCAGCACCGGGTATTATGGAATTAGGGGTGTTGTCCGGACTTAATGAAAAAGTAGGTACATTATTATTGAGATAATTGAAATAGACTCTGCCATTATTTACAATATCCATTAATCCATCTTTATTAAAATCTATAAAATAGCTACTCGTTATTGTTTTTGATTTAGCCCTGCTAATACCAAAAAAAGCGTGAGGAATGCTGGCTTGCAAATTTTTTGATCGGGTTGTCGTTTTTGATTTGCTAAATCCATCCAAATTACCCCCTAATAAAATAGCAGAGCCAAATCCCATTGTTCCACTTTGAATCAGATTGGGTCGGTATTTTAATCCTTCACTGGTTTGAAATACCTTGTCGGATAGTCCATCACCATTAATGTCAATTAAACTTACCAAGCCAATATTATCCGACTTGGAGTAATTATACCCGCCGCCAATCGAATAATGTTTGCTGCCACAGGATGCAGCGATACCAAATGTACCTGTCCCACCCAAACTAAAACTGCTGGATTTAGACCCACTGATGGAAGAAACGTGATCGCCAAAGCCTGGGGGCGTCAGAATAAAACCTGCATTTAAGCCATCGCTTGCTATTGACCAATCAGCCTCGGGCTTAAACGGGTAGTAATTGTTGCCTGAGCGAACCTCATCAAAATATTCAAACTGGTGCTCATAAAATGCATCACCTACCTTGTCGTTCTCTACAATTCTTTGCAAAAGCGATTTTACAAACGGGCCTTCTGAGTAATACAAACTGTAGCTCCTGATTAACTGGCCATCAAAAGTAATATTCACTTTTCGCAGCAGATCAGCCGTCACTTGCTTAAACCCAAGCCGGCCGTTGATCATGACATCGGCTCTTGGTGACTGGCCTGTTTGCGCATGATCGCGATTAAATTCAATTGCGTATTTCCCTTCTGTGTTTCCATGGCCGGTGTAGGTTATTTTTTTTAAATACAACTGCCTGCCCGGAACCAATCCGCCTATGATGCCAGAGTTGTCGTCGAACTCATAATGATAGCGAATGAAATTGTCATTAAGGTCACGGATCTCCCGCAGAAACCATTGGGTAATATTACCGTTTGCACTGTCTCGAAGTACAGCATTATTAACCACATTACTGTCTCGAGTACCACCATAAAAACTGCTCGTGCCGTCTTTATCCACTACTTCCCACCAGTAGTTTTTCGGGTTATTGCCATGTCGTATTATTTTTTTGAAATCGTTGTCTATTCGGGGATAAAAGCGCTTCTGGTCGCCGATACGGTCAACCAATATGGTACGATGTGCCAGGGGCGTCAACATCTCGCCTTCCAAAATATAGGTTTCAGTTTCCTTAGCAGGGTCAAATCGGGGAACGCCCCATTGTGTTTCAATGCTGATTGAAGGTACTTGCAAATTCCAGCCCAGGCCTAACCAACCATTACCGGATTCGCTGGAATACGTGATGGCCAACTGAGGTTGTAACCCCTGCCTGCCTGCAGGGATTTTCAACGGATAATTTAAATTGGCAGTGCCCATGTTATTAGGAGAAGGCGCCTCAATAGGCGTTATGCCTGCCGAAGGGTCGGCGGCTTTGAGGTCTTTTATCGTGGTAGGCTTGTAGCCCTGCGTTTCCGGAGATTCCGGAATTTTGATGATCCCGGAGATGAAATCCGTGAAATGGGTAGTTTTGGCGAGTACAGATGCTTCTTTGACGTCTATGCTATCTTTCGGTAGCGCAATCCACCTTCTGACCTGTTCGTCAAAGAAAAAGATGCGGATATCTTCGAATGTATATCCATCAGGTATCAGTTGGTCATCGTAGGCGATCTTTAGGGTAGCGCTTTTTAGAAACGCCATGCCGTCGGGTAAACACCGGTAGCCTTTGGCACCTTTTGTTACGTTTACTAAATCTGAGTTCAAAGCGGGGATGTCTAATGCCCTCAGTGCAGTGATAGATAACAGAGTATTCTCATTCATGGCGTCACCCGGTATGAATAACTGGGCGCCCTGTAGCGTGAGCATTTCTGAATCATCACAGTGCACCCATTTCTCTGTAGTTACTCCTTTTTCCTGCAATTCAAAAACATAATCGGGCAGGAGGTTTTTATTGAAATATACCGTCTTTTTGATGGTATTGCCGTCGGGATACAATACGGATAGTTCTTTACTCCAGTTTATATCGGTTGTTGCTGGTTTATCAAGCATGCACTCAAAAACACCATTGTTGAGATCAATGGGTTGTTCATCAATGAACAATTGGGCCTGATTTGCTTTTTCTCCGGTTAAAAACCCCTGAATGTAAGCCTTATTGCCGTAGTAACAGGTGGATGGCTGATTGATGATGATGGAGTCTTTTGGGGAATTTGCACGGGATTCAATGTTCAAAGAAAGATCCCTTATTTCATAGCTATAAAGTGCCCCCGGAGGGATAGTAAACCGAATGATATTGTCACCTTTTTTTAACCAATTGGTCGGTATTGGCTCGTATTGCAGCGTCCAATCTTCGTACTTTTTTACGAAAAATCCTCCCGCTGCTTGCTGGGCATTGACACTTTTTGCAATGCCGGTATAGTCCTGAACGCCTTTTAATTGATATCCCAACCACACGCGATCATTTTCGCCTGGCGTTTGGTCCAAATAGATGTGGAAAATATTGTCAAATGGGTCATCAGTGTAGGTGGTTTTATTAATGCCAATATACCCTTCACTTAGGTCGGCGTGATATACCTGGATGGTATTTGCCGGAAGAACATTTTTACTGACAAAAAATGAAAGTGTTTTCTTATTGTGTTTGCGGGACGGGCTGGAGGTTTCTACAACTGGTGCAATTAATGGACTTTTGAATAGAATACCAGGATAATTGCCTGCACTAAAGATCAGCAGCACTAAGCCTCCAATTATGATAAATGGTAGATTAGCTTTCATGATGTTTGTTTAAGTCTTATTTATTCTACGACCAATTGAAGCGTTTGGGTTTCGTCCGCAGATTTAACCACAATGGTGTATAAACCTGATGTTTCTATCAACCCGGTGTAAAAATGCCGGACAGCGGCGTTTAATTTCTTACGTTGTATAAGTCGGGTTTGTGTGTCGTAAATAAGAAGCTCAACAGAACCCTTCTTCTTCAATTCAATCGCTATGTTGAAGAAACCATTTTTTGAAACTGGATTGGGAAATAGCTTCACCGATTCAAAAAATACATCTTCAAGCAGGTTAACTGTTATAATTTGCGTTGAAATACATCCATTCTGATTCATTTCCAGCGAATAGATTCCTGGTATTTTGATTGCAATTTCATTGTGATGGAGGATATTTCCATCAGGCAAAGTCCAATAACATACAACATCTTGATTACCTACTATTAATTTCAAAACTTCATTGGGGCGAATGGTATAATTGGATGACAAATTCGATTTTGGTGCATCAAGACTTTGGATGGTAAGCGTTTCCTGATAGGTAAGTCCGGTAGCATCCCTGACAGTCAATAGATAGTTTCCCGGGCTGATGTTGTCTATTTCTGTTGTCTCGTTGTTGTTGATTGTCCACTGCCGGTCAAAATTGGCATCGGAAGAAGAAAGCGAAAAATGGTAGGGGGGAAGGCCGCCTACAGCACCTATATTAGCAATTCCATTGGCAGGCGGTATGCACATCGGAGCAGTTAGCCATGCCGTGGCCATCATTTCCGGTCCAATGCCAAGCGTAAAAATATCTTTCCCTGATGAATCTGTATCCCAATGAATGTTGTTAGTGGATATCACTGGAACATCATTGATGAGATTTTCTGTCAGTGGGTAATAGCTGACGGACCCAAGCGGAAAATTACCGGTTCCGCTCCTGTCTATGATCAACCAATATCTTTCTTTGGCCTGTTTTTGAACTTTGATTTGGTCTTTACCAAAACTTATAGTTGTTGGGATTTCATTTAGATTTCCATGTAGAGCAATCATCCATTTTCGGCTCAGTAGGCGAGGTTGCCCTTGCAATTCCTTTTGAATTATCAGCTCATTGTTATTGTCACCCCAAATCAAAAAATTTCCATCCGGAAATTCCGTATGGTTTTCGTTATTATTAACTGCAATGAATTTTGCGCCAATGGTCAATAGTTCTGACGCATAGCTACTTGTAGATTGCTTTTGGTATAAACCTGATGCATCATCTCTTCCTATACCCGCGATGTTCAAAAAATAAGGACTGTTTTCCTTGCCATTCCATATTGTTTCTCCTTTTGAATTCACGTAATTGGCAGGGCCATGATGAAGCAGCGTAATCCCATATTTTAAGGCTAAATAAGATTCTACTTTCATTCGCTCTTCGGTAGATAAGACCCTGTCAAAAACAATAAACTCCGGAACAAGACCTTTAAATTCGGTAATAGGTAGAGAACTGGTTTCCGATTGACGTCCAAATCTGAACTGTTTGAGAGAAGCTTCAGTTGTATTTCCATTTTTATAGTGAGAATAAGTATTCATTCGGGGCATATCAATTCTTTCCGGAACAAAATTCATGTAGGTGCTGTCTTCAAGATCGCCTACCCGGTGTGTTGTAAGTACAAGCTTGTCGTTTGCATTAAGAGAATACGCCCAAATCGCCTTTTCCCAGTACGCATCCTCAGGGTCATAAACTGTGAAAATGGTCGTCCTGGACAGATCAACCTGACCAGCGGAAACATAGAAACCATTGTAGACTCCATTCACATAAAGCGCCGGATTGTAGTTAAACAAACGGCTTTTTGCATTGTCTGGGAAAAAACCAGTTATATGGGAAGCAGAAGAAAGAAGTATGTTTTTCCAGACAATATTTTCGCTGTTTTGATGGAATGATGCGTACCATATTTTAGCGCCAACCACGCCACCAGGCATTGGTACTTGAGAAAAGGCCGGGCGTATTGCAACTATACATAGTAATAATAATCCAGTCTTTTTCATGGGTGGATACTTTTGCTATCTTTTATAAAAAAGGAATGACATGATAAGCGTTAGTTCTGCGTAGTGTTGCCTGTTTCTATTTTCGATTGAGCCTAGCGAATTTGCCTGCGTTTCAATACTATCCCCTAATCCCCAATAATATCTTGCTTCTGCAGATAAATAGGCGTCTTCATTGAAAAGAGGAATACCTTCCCACCCCAAACCGCCTATGAATGAAAAATAGTTAAGTCCTTTCAGGCTTCGTCTATAGGCATCTCTTGTCAAGAGGATAAAATTCGGATCGCACGTGTCACACCAAAAATTAATTTTATCACTGGCAGCCAAACTAAGTTGTGCACCTAATAATATCTGAAAGCCATTGTTTACCATAACCTTATTTGGCCTTTTATCTATAATTGGAAAAATTTTGAAAACGGGTGCCATATTAAAATACTCATAATTAAATGTAAAGTAGGAATTGGATGGTACGGTGCTGTTTAAAAAAGTTACCTGAAGATCGTAACCTTTTTTAATATCTGAGCCTAAGCTTTGTAAACTATAGCTGAGTTCCAGTTCCACGCCAAAAGGGTTGCCATCTTTCCTGAAATTAAAATCAAGGCCAAAAGTTAACCCTGGTGTTTTTTGCTCTGAAAAAGTACACGAACCATGATTGTACGTAGGTACGATCATGCCAATGAGGGATTCTTGGTCAAACCATCTATAAGAAGGCCCAAACCTAAACCCCCAATAGATTGCGTCGGGTTCATGTTGTGCTATAATTTGAAAAGGAAAAGAAAGATAGAGAAACACAGTCATGCACCTTTTTAGGTTCTTCATGGTTTAAAGTATTTTTACACAAAAAATATTTGCTTAACGTCACGGAACAAATTAAAGTCTGTAAGGCCAAAAATGGCTTATTGATCATCTTTGAAAGCAAAATATGGGTACGAATTGATAATCTTCCGTCATGTATATTTATATGTTTTTTGTTCTCTAAAATAGAGAAAGTAAAGTGACAAAAATAGGGTATTACTTCTATTGAAATTTTCACTTAACCCCCATTTTCTTGCATTTAAACAGCATCCTCTCCTTTCCCCACCTCCCTCGGGCTCATCCCAAACGTCTTTTTAAACACCCTCGAAAAATAGGCTACTTCTTTAAATCCTACCGCCGCAGCCACTTCTCCCACCCGTCGGTCGCCGGGTTGCAACATTTCAAAAGCCCGGTGCATGCGGTAGCGCTGGATAAATTGTTCTGTAGACAGGCCGCAGATTTCTTTCAACTTACGGGTGACCTGTGAGTTGCTCAGAGAAACAAATTCGCATACATCAGGAACGCCAAGCGATTCATCGTTCAGCCTGGATTCAATAAATTGGGCAATGCTTTGGGCAAAAGCATTATCGGGGGGAAAAGCTGTTTTTGACGGCGTTTGGTCAGGAGCGTCAGCAGTAAGTGCCTGTTCTGTGAACAACATTTTCAAGACAGTCTTAGCGGTTTGTTGTCTGGGAATAAACACCATCGCCCAGGAAAAGCACAGAATTTCAAAAACAAGGCTGGCTTTGACGTAAGGCAAGTAAACAAGGCCGATTCGAGTAGGAATACAGTCAATGATCCCGGGGATATAACCTTGTAAGGGCCATGAAAACCATTTGGCCATGGAAACTGGAAAAGAAAAGACAATCGCCAAAGACCCCAATAGAACCAGCTTTTGGTAAGCAGCTTTGGCATTTGTGATGAAAAACATCAGAATTATGAACAGGGAAAAGGGGGCGAACAAGGCTCTCGCAAGCCAATACACTTTATTCGCCGTGCCGTAGTCAAATATTACTTGAAGCGCAAGGTGCACCACAACCAGCACGAAGAAAAAATTACTTAAAAATAAAAAAAAACGGTTAGCGCGAGGGCTACTTTGAGGCAAATCCAGCACAACAGAAATGAACAGCAGGTACATTGAATGGCTAAACAGCGCCGTGGGTGAATCCCATCTCAATGGAAGGTCAGGAGGATGAATACGCCATGATGCAGGAGCATGGTAAAGTAAAAAATCGCGGGTATAGTGGATGCCAAGCCCAAGCAAATAACCAATATAGTACAAGATCGCCAGATGCCTTGTTGCAACGTATTGCGCTAACGCAACGATCAGGCAAAAATAAATGAGGGTGATCAGGATGAGGTGAATAGGCGATTCGTCCATACTCACTTGGTTTATTGCTAATGTAAATATAAAAAAGAATAGAGAAATGGACTTAATCTGGATAAAAACCTTTTCTTGTTATCCAAAACTGGCAAAGTCTGGGCATGGAAGCGGTTTCTGCTGCGCAAACCCAGGCGCTGCTGCAATTGAAGCATGAGTATTGCGATAAGCGGCAGTGCTTGCGGTGTGCGGTGGGGGCTGAGGTGGTAAGGGGATGAGCTTCAGGGCACCTGCGTTTCATAATAATGCTCCGCAAGTCCAAACCGGCGTTCGGGAGAACGACTCTCCAATTGATGGAATTCAGAGGGTTTAAACCCGGTAAAATCTTTGTAATCATGTACCAGGTGCTGATAATCGTAGTAATTACAATCATGGGCAATTTGCTGCCAACTCCGCCCGGGATTCCTGTTCTTTTCCCGAAATGCCTGGTCGAAACGGACGAGCCGCGCAAAGAGCTTTGGGTTTACCCCTGAACGTTCCTTAAATTTCCGCTCAAATTGTTTCGGACTCAAAAATGATTTTTTTGCCAGAAGATCCAGCGAAGCAGTCGGGTTTTCCAGCATCCATTGGCAGACTGTATCAACAGAATGGCTGTCCTTTACGGATTTGCGCACCATTCGCTCTATGAAATCATTGGCTATTTGTACAATTTCAGCGTAGTTTCTTGCATGAAAAAATGCTTCATTAACCAAATGCACTTCTTTAGGAAATACGCATTCCGCCTCAAGGTAAGCATCATTAATTTCAAAACTTGGAACTCCCGTCAACCGGAAGAAGCCCCCCGGTTGAAACAAGATTTGAACGACCATAAAATGCCCGTGAATGTGCCTGTTGGTTACTGACAGCGCCTGTCCCACCAAGGCAACCGGGATGTTTTTTACACTTTTATTATGGGCGGTGAAATCCACTTTCTCCCGCTCGTGGGGATAAAAAGCCAAACACTGTTCCGGACGGGGCGTATAGGGTTTGAACGGAGGAGGATCCTGGGGATCAAACCGCATGTGAACAATTCGATAACAGCGGACAAATGCCCGAAGCGATGGTGCCGGTAAAAAATCTTTTAACATCATCGGATGCTGTGCTGGTGAAAATTAAGACCGCAAACCATATTTTGAGGCAATTGCCTGTCTTTCCTCGAAAGCCGTCGGCGCATAAACAAGTCCGAACTGCTCATTTAAGAGTTCATGCTCCCGCCTAAGCTGTTCTGATCCTTGGGGATAGCCCTTTTCCGGGGTTAAATCGAAAAAAATGCGCTCTAAAAATTCCTCGAAAGGCTGATTGAAATACATGTCCACAAACCGTAAAGGCTTTTTGGATGCATTCCAAAAGGTATGCTTTAGGTTTCGGGGGCGAAAATGCCAGCCGCCGGCAGCTATCTCAAAAACTTCATTTTCAACCATAACGCTCGCTGTTCCTTCCAAAACATACATCAATTCGTCCAATTCCTTGTGATAATGTGGTGGCGGTCCCATGGTTTTTGGCGCGACGGCACATTCGACACACGAATATACACCTCCGGTCATTTGCGAGCGCACCCAAACCCGAATATCCATGCTTTTTTTATTCGAAAGTGGGGGTAAAGGGGGTAAATAAAACGGTTTTAGCGGATCCGGGGGGAAATTTGCGGCGAATGCGCCGGATTGAGCGGTTAATACCTGGTTAGGCAGTATGCCAAGAGCGGCAAACAGACCCGCATTTTGCAAAAAATCACGTCTTTCCATAATTGACAATGTTTTGATTTGTTTGTACAAAACTATGGGTGTTTCATATGCTGCAAGTGGTAAAAAATAGACATTCTGAAAGCGCTCGACTATTTTTTGCGCCCCATTCTCAAATTTTCAATTCCCCAAATCCCAAATTCAATCCCCCATTTTCCCTACCTTGCAAATCAAATTTCAAATCCATTTCCATGTTCATTCGCGGAATCAGGCAGGAGGCATTGAAAGACTGGAGCGACGAACGCCTGGTAGCGGCTTATTGTAAAACAAACGACCAGCAGTATTTTACAGAGCTGTTCGGGCGTTACACGATGCAGGTTTTTCTGATTTGCAAACGATACCTGATCGAACGGGAAGACAGCCGCGATATGGTGATGCGCATCTTTTCCAAATTGCTCGAAATTTTACCGGATACCGAAATACGCGTTTTTCGCAATTGGCTGCCTGTCGTGGTGGAACGCGAATGCCTCAATTACCTCAGAAACAAAGGGCGCTATGTACCGCTTCCCGAACTGGAAATGGAAGCCGTTCAGGAAGATTATGAAGCATATGCCGCCACAGACCAACCCATTACGGATGCTGAGATCAAAGCGGCGCTTTCAAAACTGGACGAAGCCCAGCGCCTTTGCCTCAATTTGTTCTTTTATAAAAAAATGAGCTACCAGCAAGTGAGCGGGCAAACGGGTTTTGCCCTGAATGAAGTCAAATCTTATCTGCAAAATGGCAAGCGACAACTCAAAAAACAACTCCTGAACCTGATTGCTGCAAAATGAAAGAAATCCTTGAAAATACAACGTGCCTGAGTCTGGAAGAGATTCAAAACTACGCGAAAGGCCGCCTGGATGAGGCTGCCCGTTTTCGGGTGGAAAGCCACGTGCTCGATTGCGTATTGTGTCGTGCTGCGCTGGAAAGTTATCTTGCCAATCCGGATGAAACCGTGGGTGCCGACCTTGCCTTATTGCAACAACAAATTGCAAACAGGACCACACCACAAGTTACACTGATGCAAAAATCCAGATTTAATTATGTCGCCGCAGCAATTGTCCTGCTACTATTGGCCATTGCAGCAATCGTTTATTGGCAACATACGCGCTATGACCGACTCTATGTCGCTTTTTTTACCGCCCCGGATGCAGATGCTTCCATCCTCTTGCGAGGCGAACTGGGTAGCCCTGCCGCTGATCCGGAATACCTTGCAGCAATGAAATGGTATAAAACCGGAGATTATGCTGCCGCCACACCACACTTTGACAACTACCTTGCTCGTCATCCCGATGATTTTCAAACCAGATTGTACGCAGGGATTACGGTTCTCAACAGTGGCTATCCCGAAAAAGCAGTTGAAGAACTCACAACAGTCAGCATCAACGATCCCACATTGTTCGATGAGGCCAGCTGGTACCTCGCGTTGGCGTTTTTGAAACAAAAGAATCCGGATGAAGCCGTTGCTATTCTAAAAAATCTGTCGGAACGGGCAGAGCCGGTTTTTGCGGCGAAGGCGAAGCAATTGTTGGAAAGAATGGAGTAAAAATGAAAGGTCCATGTTGAAAATCATAAGAATGCCGGACATTTTTGTAACTCGTCAAAATCCCGGGAAAATGCTTCCGGAAATCAGCTGATGTTACATCGGAGCTATTTTAAGGCATGGATAATTGCCTTTTTTTCTCTTTCCGGCTGCACCCATCCGGAAACACAAATTTCACCTGCCTTCTACCACTGGCGTACCCGCTTGTCCCTCACTGAAACCGAGCGCACTTACCTTCATGAACTGCGCGCCACTAAACTTTATGCCAAATTTTTCGACGTCGATTGGTCCGAAAGCGCGCAACAAGCCCTTCCACAGGCACTCATCGAGCTTGCGCCCGAAACCCTACCCGATAGTTTAATCCTCGTTCCCGGCATTTTCATCACCAACCGTACTTTTTTGAATTTGCCTGCTGCGGAAATCCCTCAGCTGGCGGCGAATATTTGCGACAAAATTATCGCCCTGGCCAAAAAGCCTTTTGAGGAAGTTCAGTTGGATTGCGACTGGTCGCAACAAACACGAACGCCCTATTTTCAACTGCTCAAATCCATGCGCAGTTGCTTCGGAACCAGGGTACAGTTATCGGCTACCATCCGCCTTCATCAGGTTAAATACCCTGCAAAAACCGGTGTGCCGCCTGTTGACCGGGGCATGCTTATGTTCTACAACATGGGCGACGTGGAAGCAGGGGAGGAGCAGAATTCCATCCTTAACCTCGACATTGCCAAACAATACCTCGATAGGAACACTGACGCTTACCCGCTACCCCTTGATGTGGCATTGCCCTTGTTTTCCTGGGGCGTGTTATTCCGCGAAGGGAAGATGATCCGGCTCATCAACAACCTGAGTGCGGCCGATCTCGCCGGGGATCAACGCCTGAAAGCCACAGGCCCAAATCGCTTTGAAGTCGTGCGCAGCGGTTATGTGGAGGGGTATTATCTTTATGCGGAAGATGAAATTCGCATCGAAAGCGTAGAAGCGAAAGAGCTGATGGCTGCGGCGCAACTGTTGAATCGGTATTTGCCGAAGACTGAGCAAAGAGTTGTGGCATTTTACCACCTGGACCCGGAGCTGTTGGAACGGTTTGACAGCCAGTTTATTGACTCAATTGTTAAAGCGTTCAAATAGGTGGAAGGAGTTTTTTTGAAAACCTAAACTTGTTCCTAAACCTCAAATCCTCGAATACTCAACTATTCAAATCCTCAACTCATGACACCGACTATTCAAAAATTAGAAACACTGCTTCAGGCTACCGTTCAATACCTGAACGCAAAATCCCTGGCCGAACTGGAACATAAGCCTGCTCCTTCAAAATGGTCTAAAAAGGAAATTCTCGGCCATTTGATCGATTCGGCCATCAACAACCTGCAGCGGTTTACGGAAATTCAGTTTGAAGCAAAACCTTATGTGGTTCGGAAATACCGGCAGGATGAGCTTGTGGCCGCCAACGACTACCAGCACGCAGACCTTCAGGAACTGATCCAGTGCTGGTTGGGACTGAATCGGAGGATCAAACATTTAATGCAGCTCCAAACCCCGGAAACCCTTGCTTTTGCTCTGGTTGTTGAAGACGGGCAGACTGAAAACCTGGCGTTTTTGATGACCGATTATGTGGCGCATATGGAACACCACCTGAAGCAATTCGGAGACCTGAAAATTTGATGCCCGAAGATGGGTGCCTGGCATGGATAAAGCGCGCAGATTTGTTAATTTGCGTGATCGAACTCAGCCGACTACCCCAGGTGACACTTTTCCAAAAAGGTGTTACCTTTAATCGGAGAACGGCTGTCCAGGGTGACACCTTTCCAAGAGGTGTTACCTTTAATGGGAGAGCGGCTGCCCAGGGTGACATCTTTCCAAAAGGTGTTACCTTTAATCGAATCAAAACAGTCATCAAAAAAACAAAGCCCATGTTTGGCATCAAACAAATCAAATTCGACTCCATGACCTATGTGTTGCACTATAAAAACGGGAAAATTGCCCGGGAAGGGCGCGGACTTTCCTTCTTTTATTTTGCACCCACCAGTTCGATTGTCGCCATTCCGTTGGGCAGCAACGACCTGCCGTTCATCTTCAGCGAGTCTACCCACGACTACCAGACCGTCACCATTCAGGGGCAGATCAGCTACAAAATCAGCAACCCCAAAACCCTGGCGGATACCCTCGATTTTACCGTCAACGACAATGGCCAGTACAAAAAGAACGACATCGAAAAGCTCAACCAGCGCATCATCAATGAAGCGCAAACGGCCACTTCTTCCTACATCCACGAAATCAAACTGAAGGACGCCATCCGTTCGGCGAAAGCCATCGAAGATAAAATTCAGGTGGGCCTGAAAGCTTCGCAGGCAATTGGCATGCTGGGGATTGAAATTCTGGGCGCCAACATTTTAGCCATTGCGGCAACGCCGGAAATGACCCGGGCATTGGAAACCGAAACGCGGGAAAAACTACAGCAGGAAGCCGATCTGGCCATTTACGATCGTCGGAATTTTGCGGTGGAACAGGAGCGGAAAATCCGGGAAACGGAGCTGAATACCGAAATTGCTGTAGAGGAAAAACAGAAGCAGATTGCCGAAAAGAAAATGGAGTCGGAGGTGCAAAAAGCGGAAAACGACCGCAAACTCCAGGAAATGAAGCTGGCGGCCGACATCGCACTGGAAAACCAGCGCAAGGTGCTCATCGAACAAAAAACGGCCAACGACCGCAAGGAAGCCGACAGCCGCGGCTATATTCTGGAAACTACGCTGAAGCCCTACAAAGATATGGACTGGAAAATGTTGACGGCGCTGAGTAACAACCCCGATCCGAAATTCAACATCTCGCTGGCATTCCGCGAGTTGGCTGAAAATGCAAACAAGATTGGCAACCTCAATATCAGCCCGGATTTACTGGATTCGCTGCTGAACGACAACGACGACTAATCGATATGAGTGCCGAATACGCCATCATCGTCAAAAACAAAACGCGCTTAGAGTCCCTCATCGAACGATTCAATACCAAAGCGCAGGCCCGTTTCTACATTGAACGGATGGGCGGAAATTTTGAAGACTACGTGCTGGAACACGACACTTTTCACGAATCCCTCAATGCACTCCAGGCGCAGTTGTCAAAAGTGATGAAGCACAAATTGCTCGAAAGGGTCTACATGCCGTCCTTCATTTTTAGCGAAAAGAACCTCATTGTGGTCATCGGCCAGGACGGGCTGGTGGCGAATACCGCAAAATACGCCCGGGGTGTGCCGATGATTGCCGTCAACCCCGACAAACAGCGCTACGATGGCGTGTTGCTGCCATTCGACGTTTCCAATTTCATCGGTGGGGTAGAAGCCGTGCTTTCCAACCGCTTTCCTTCCCGCACCATGCGCTTTGCAGAGGCCCGGCTGAACGACGGACAGCGCCTTTTGGCCTTTAATGATTTGTTCATCGGCGCTGCCACGCACGTGTCGGCGCGCTACAAAATCAGTTTCAACAACGCCGTGGAGGAACACTCTTCCAGCGGGCTGATCGTCTCCACCCCTGCTGGTTCTACCGGCTGGCTCAGCTCGGTTTTCAACATGGCTTACGGGGTTGCAGGCATGTTTGAAAAACAACTCCAGCGCAAGCAACCCAAATTCCGCGACGACGAACTGCTCTTCGCTGTGCGCGAGCCTTTCCAAAGCATGCGCACCCAAACCGGCATCACGGCAGGCATCATCCGCAACCGAAGCACGCTGACGCTTGAATCGCTCATGCCGGCCAACGGCGTCATATTCAGCGACGGCATCGAATCCGATTTTCTGAAATTTAACAGCGGCGCCGTCGCGACAATCGGCATTGCAAAAGAAACCGCCGTATTGGTATCGAATGGAATGGCATCGGGAGCGTGAGGGCGTCTCAATAGGCAAGATGCAAATGGGCAAATGGGCAAAATTTACTCCCAACAGCACTTTTTTATTGGAAAACGATTCAATACCCATTGTAAACTTGTTTTTCAGCTGTGCCCGCTAAGGGCGCCAAGGATACGCCAAGTCCGCCAAGCCAGACAACTCCGCTCGCGCGGCGGCGGTAACTGAGCGAAGTCGAAGCTCCGCCCCGCGTGTTCTATTTTTAGGGCTCCAGCCCGGATTTTAAGCAACAAAACACCCTCTGTTTCAAAACACAATCGCTCGCGCAGTGGCTCCGCCCACATCTGTCTGGAACGCTGTGGAACACAGCGTCTCTTTCCGTGTTTTCTGTGTAATCTGCGTCATCCGTGTTTCCCAAAATGCATTCATTGGAACACGGATGACCTTTAGTATTGTAGAAAGAAACTTATTGTCACATTGTCA
>CALEYL010000055.1 GCA_937926205.1 uncultured Saprospiraceae bacterium | reverse complement strand
CTTTCGTCTTCTTTTTCAAAACATCAGGCGCTTAACTTAATGGGAATGAACAACGGCTCTGTCCATGCCACCGAACAGCCAGCCCGCAAACCCAACGACGTGCGGCACGGCAGTAAGCCAACCATTATGCATAATTTTTAATAAAACTACTGAATAGCTGAGTATTAAATGGAAACATTATTCGCCTTAGGACTAGGACAAGGATTTACACTTAGCCTTTTGTTATTTCTCAAGTCGTCAGCAAAGAGAAACGCATCCTGGCTAATCGGTATATTTATTCTTTGTGTCAGTGCCTACATTTCGTCCCCGCTACTGAATACTTTTTTTGGTGAACCACGAGGCTCTTTTCTTGTGGATCCTTTAATCTTGCTCATGGGCCCCAGTATCTACGGATATATTTCCAGCCTGAGTGGTAACCTCTCCTATAAACGATTAAGTTTCCACGCCATTCCGATTTTGTTATATCTCCCATGCTTAATTTATTTCTACCAAAAGGTAAGTGCAAACTTTAGTTCTCCGCAATCAATTCAATCCGTTTACAACTCCTCCTTTGCGATGGCTCTCGGATTGTTTAAGTTTCTTCACCTTTTCCTGTATATCGGACTGGTTTTTTATGCCCTGCATAAGCATCAGGAGAAAATTAAACAGTACTTTTCGAACCTCAAGGGAAAGGATTTAGTCTGGATTAGATATATTCTTTTTGCGATTTTATCCCTTAGCATACTTTCTTTCATTCTTTATTTACTGGCGCTTCAACTGCCCGATCAGCAAGGATTGATTACCACAATTAATTTGGTTTTGCTTATGGCTTTCCTGCTTGTAATTGCCATCTATTCTTTCAGGCAGGAAACGATTTTTGATGCCAGTTTTGACTGGATTCGGCAAATGGAACAAGGTCAAACGGGAACCCTAAAGTCCGAGTCGTTGCCGAAATATGAAAAAAGCGGTTTAAAGAACGAAGAAATTGAACGAATCAATAAACAACTCGATGATTTTATTGAAGCAAAGGGCTTTCTGAATCCTGATCTCAGCCTTACCTCGCTTTCAGAACAGTTGGGGGTTCCGCCACATAAACTATCCGAACTGTTTGGTAAGCACCGAAAGACTTCTTTTTATGATCTGATCAATTTCCATCGCATTGAAGCCGTTAAATCCGCCTTGAGGGATCCTGCCTGCAGCCATCTCAGTGTTTTAGGGGTTGCCTATGATTGTGGCTACAACTCCAAATCAACCTTCAACACCGCTTTTAAAAAATTTACGGGATTAAATCCATCCGAATATCGTAAATCATCTAATTGATAATCAGTCTCCTAAGAACCCTGAACGCCCCGTTTTTTCAGGGAGTGGTACGAACCACTTAGGGAGGTCGTGCCTTCCATGAATTGAAGTGACTTTTGCCTCATCATTTTAAAAATAAAAAATCATGAGCACAAAAAGTAATTTCAAAAGAAGATTAAAGTTGATTGGCGGCAGCCTTTCCTTGATGGTTGTAGTATTGATAGCCTCCGCTTTTACCAAGGCAAATTTCCCCAGACCTAAAGGACCCTATGCGGTCGGATCGTTCCATCTGGAACTGAAAGACACCGCCAGAAACGGAAGGACCCTGCAAGTGGAAGTGTATTATCCGGCCGCTGCACTACATGCAGAAAGCATGCCTTACCATCCCAACCCGGAAATGCTGGAAGAAGATCTGAAGGCCTTGTATGGAGTGCCAAAAATGTTGATTAGGAAAATCAGCCGTTCAAAGGTTCCCGTTAAAGAATTGGCTGAACCTGCTTTAACTAAGGAAGGATTTCCCTTGCTGTTGTTCTCGCATGGCTATAACGGAAGCCGTTTTCAAAACAGCTTTTTACTGCCCCAACTGGTTTCTCAAGGCTATGTTGTCATAAGCGTAGAACATACAGGATCTGCTGCCGGCACATGGTCAGGTGATGGTGTACATGGCGGTGTCACTCCTTTTGACTCGGTAACGCACAATGTGCCGTTCAGCAACCGGGAGATCATTGAATGGAGTGATGATCAGATTTTTACTCTGAAAACGGTAGAGCAGATGTTCATGAACAAATCCCTACCCGTGCAGCTATCATTGGATTTGTCAGCGATCGGGGTGTTCGGCCATTCATTTGGCGGGGCAACATCCGCCAATACCCTCATCCGGGATAGTCGCTTCAGGGCAGGTATCAATCTGGATGGCTTCTATTTTGGCCAGGGCCACCTTACCGGATTTCAGCAGCCTTTCATGGAGTTGAGGGCAGACAATAAACCTGCCAGAGAAATGACCGAAAAAAATCTCGAAGAATGGAAAATGAACAAGGAGGAATATCATGACTTCCTGTTTGTAGAATGGAATAAAAGGCTCAGTGGGCTTGCACTGGGCGGGTACGAAAGTTATGTGATTGAAGGCGCTAACCACATGAGTTTTTCAGATTTCTCGCTGATGTTTCCTTTCGGCTTTATTACAGCACCTCACAGAGAGGCGCATCATGAGGCCACCATCCTACTTGTTCGAAATTTTTTCGATAAACACTTAAAGGGAATGGAGAATCAGCCGGTTCCTGACCATTTGAAGGCAATGATAAAAGACAACCGTAACTTCTAAATTTTCCCGGTCATGAAAAATAGAAATAAGATTGCATTGGCGATAGTAAGTTTGTTGGCGCTGATTTTCATCGTGTTCAGTATTACAATCGCCCCTATCGCCACTGGGTATCCGGCAAAATACCTGTGTTCTTCAGTGTATGTCAACAAAATGAACCCCGATACAGTGTGGTCTCATTATATAAAACCCGAAAACCCAATATTCAGGTTGGTAGATTATACCATAGAGGAAGATTCCAGGACGGTGGAAGTAAAATTATACGGATTGATACTACCCTCAAGGGCAAAATTCACAGAAGGTTGTGGGTGCACCCTGCTGGGAGAAGGAGATAAAATCCTTGAAAAGATCATCACCCCGGATGTGGCCAGAAAAAGCGGGTTAGATAGTCTGGAATGGCCTCTTGGGAGTAGAACTGCTGAGTTGAGCGGAATAAACAAGTTGAAACAAGAAAAGCTAAAAGCCAGAATAGAACAGGAGTTTGATGAATTGACCAACGCCCCGAGAAAAAATACCTGGGCGGTGGCAGTAGTATACGATAACCAACTTTGGGCAGAAAGGTATATGGAAGGATTAAACAAATACACACCACTCCTATCCTGGTCAGCCTCCAAAAGTTTAACAGGAACACTTGCCGGAAGATGGTTTACGCTTTCGGGCGAACATTGGGAACAAAAGGCAGACTTACCTGTGGCCGAAGCTAACAATCCATCAGCGATTACGTGGAAGGACCTACTTCAAATGCAGGATGGTTTGTCATTCTCTGAAGTTTACCAACCCTTTTCAGATGCTACCACCATGCTTTATAAAAGCGATAATATGGCGCTTTACGCCAGTGCCAAAAAGCAGGCATTTCAGCCCGGAACACACTGGAGTTATTCCAGTGGCACAACAAATATCCTGTCATGGTTGGTAAAAGGAAAAGCAGGAGGAAATCAGGCTTCGTTTGAGCAATTTGCACGAAGTCAATTTTTGGATTTATTGGGTATTGATGAAGCCATTTTTGAATACGATGGGAGTGGCACCTTTGTGGGGTCCAGTTATTTTCATGCTTCGCCACAATCGTGGTTGAAAATAGGCATGCTTTATAAAAACCGGGGGAAGTGGTTGGGGAATCAACTCTTATCGGAGGAATGGGTAGATTTTGCGCTCAGTCCCGCATCTGACTCAAAAGGCAGGTATGGCGCACAAATCTGGCTGAATAAAAAAACCAGACTTGATGACAAACAATTATTTCCTAGCCTTCCGGAAGATACGTTCATGTTTCAAGGCTATCAGGGGCAATACATTGTTGTTATTCCCTCATGGGACCTGATGGTAGTTCGAATGGGTGTAATGCGGGATCCGCAGTGGAAAATGGAGAAACTAATCTTAGACATAAATGATATCTTAGAAAACTAAGTTATCACAGGTTGATAATAGAAAGAAAAATATGCATAACACGGGTTTTGCGTCTGGCAGGGTGAGGTGCGAATTTGGAGCTTTGTGCTTCAAATCAAGTTCAGTGCTGGTTAACAGTTTTATTCTCCGAAACCTTCCCGAACGCAAAGCCCGAAACCATTATTGTCAATTTTATACAAATAATTTTTTTTTAAAATCCCATCGCTGTTGGTTGATATCAGCAACAACAGATGCCAGTCGATTATACTTTGAAGGTCAAATATTTCTTCAAATTGATCAGAAAATTCTTCATCATTGCTGTTTAGAATAAAATCGCGAACAGATTCAATAAAAGAAGTCTTATCATCTTCGCTAATATCAGGGTAGACCTGTTGATGAAAGTTGTCCGGGATTTGTGGCCACAATTCAGCCTGTCGGTAGAAAATAGCCGCCGTGGTTTCGGTCTTGATCCTTACTTTGCCAAAAAGGAAACGCTCATGAAGGCAATGACATATACCCGGTACGGATCGCCGGATGTGCTTCAACTCACAGAAGTCGAAAAACCGATCCCCGGCGTTGGCGAAGTCCGGGTAAAAATCCACGCAGCATCGGTCAATTCATGGGATTGGGATCTGGTCCGGGGAAAACCCTACTTATATCGCCTGTTGTTTGGATTGTTCAAACCCAAACGCAGCATCATTGGCGCTGACATTGCGGGAATAGTAGACGCCGTCGGCCCGGAGGTGCACCAGTTTCAGCCAGGAGATGCCGTATTCGGAGACCTTTCAGAAGATACCTGGGGTGGTTTTGCGGAATACGTCTGTGCTCCTGAACAGGCATTGATGCAAAAGCCGGCCGGCATGACATTCGAGGAAGCAGCCGCCACGCCCCAGGCAGCGGTTCTTGCCCTGCAGGGGCTATGCGAGCATAGACCGCTTCAGCCGGGGCACAAGGTTTTGATCAATGGCGCAGGCGGCGGCGTGGGGACTTTTGCCATACAGATGGCAAAATCATTCGGCGCCGAAGTGACCGGCGTAGACAGCACCGAAAAACAGGACTTGCTGCGATCGATCGGCGCAGACCATGTCATCGATTATACCAAAGAAGACTTTACCAAAAATGGCCTGCGCTATGACCTCATCATGGACGTGGTTGCAAATCGCTCCATTTTCACCTACAAACGATCCCTGCTACCCAACGGCATTTTTGTCATGGTTGGAGGTACTATACCGGCCATATTACAGACGGCGCTTCTCGGCTCATTTATTTCCGGTAAAAAAATGGGGCTTCTGATTCATAAAGCCAACAAGGACCTTGCTGTTATCACAAACCTGATTGAAACAGGTAAAATCACACCGGTCATTGACAAACGCTACCCACTGAGTGAGACGGCAGAAGCAATTCGTTACCTTGGAGCAGGACACGCCCGGGGGAAGGTGGTCATTACGGTGTGATGTCAGGTTAATGGAGGATTGAAAGACAAGGGCGTGTTCGCAATACAGAAACCGTGGCAAAAATCTGGCTGGCAGGAATGCCCGAACTGCCGGGGCGCAATTGCCCTTTTTGTTTGTCAACAAAGGCCGGGAAGGCGGTATCAAATATGAAAAAAAAACCACTAACTTCGTCTGTAAGCGAATACCCGTACATAAACACCATACGGGTTTACTGCCGGGTATTCGCGACTTGGTGGTATTGCGGGGATACTTAAGTTGGGCGTCATGAAGAAAACAAATAAAAGCAAATTGAAACTATCCGAAGAAAATAGAAAAATACTGCTTGTCAATCTTCATAATTTGATTGCTGAATATGCAAATATGACAGCAAATCACATTCAACATAAAAGAACTAATCAATTGATAAATTATCCTTCGAATGGAGGATTGACAGAAGAAGAAAAAAATGAAATCGAAAAGTTGAGTGGAAATGAAAATTTGAAAAGTGCCTTAAGAAAGGTTTTAGCAAGTAATTCAGCCGATGTAATTTTTAGCCTGCTGAATATAATTGACGGAACCGCTGACCCAGATATTGATTCAGCGAATTGGGAAGAAGTAATGTTAGTCGATTTTTCAGAAGAAAACGAAGTGACAGAGATGCTTCATGATGATTTCTTTTCTACTTATTGGGATTGGAAAGAGAAAAAGAAAATGAATTGGAAACTTGACATGATGGATGAAGAAGATGAATAAAAGAAGAACACGAACGCCCAACAAGGCATCAACACCATTAAGTTAAGCGCTGTTCCATGGCTTTTTGTCCCTGGGAATCA
>CALEYL010000054.1 GCA_937926205.1 uncultured Saprospiraceae bacterium | reverse complement strand
TTTGGCTCCAAATATACGTTCTTTGAGTTGTGTATAAACCGTAGCTACCGGCAGGCGGGCCGGAGGTGGTTAAAGACAGACACAAATTACTCTCCACTAAATACGTACTGAACCAGATTCGCACCCATGCGCAGTGCCTGAAGTCGTACTTCTTCCGGGTCTTTGTGCACCTGAGGATCTTCCCATCCATCACCCAGATCGGATTCGAAGGAATAAAAACAGATCAGCCGCCCTTCCCAGAACAATCCAAAACCTTGCGGGCCTTTGCCATCGTGTTCGTGGATTTTTGGCAACCCGTTTTTGAAAGTAAACTTTTGCCTGTAAATGGGGTGTTCAAAAGGGAGTTCGACCAATTGCTGATCAGGAAAGATTTTTTTGAGCGCGACACGGATATAAGGATCCATGCCATAGTTGTCGTCGATGTGCAGGAAGCCGCCCCCAGTAAGGTAATTGCGCAGGTTTTCAGCCTCGGCGTCTGAAAAAACGACATTGCCGTGGCCCGTCATATGCACAAAGGGATAGTTGAACAAATCGGCACTACCGACCTCAACGACAGCGTTTTCCGGATCAAAGTTAATGCCCAGTTGCTGGGTACAGAATTTTGCAAGGTTGGGCAAAGAGGTTGGGTTCGCATACCAGTCGCCCCCGCCATTGTATTTGAGGAGCGCCAGTTTTAAGGGTTGAGCCTCGATTGATTCGGGCGAAGAAAAGGCGAAAACAGCCGGTAACAACAGCCAGAATAAGCGTTTCATATCTTGTTTTTCTATGTTGACCGCATCAGAGATACGGCTAGAATCCATTAATCAGGTTGATCGCATGGCAGGCGACGATGCCCGCAGTTTCTGTGCGCAAGCGATGCGGCCCCAAATTTATGCCGGAAAATCCACAATCGAGCGCTTTTTGAACCTCTTCGGGCGTAAAATCACCCTCCGGGCCAATCATGATATAAACGTCGCTTCCGGGCTTATAGTTTTCCAAAAGGGTGTGGTGCGGCGATTCTCCCATGTAAGCAATAAAACGCCTGGCATCCGGGTTTGCAGCTTCAACGAATGCATGAAAGGGTGTCATATCATGGAGCAGTGGGAGATAAGCCCTAAGTGATTGTTTCATGGCCGACAGGACGATTTTTTGCAGGCGATCCATCCGGATATGAGCGCGTTCAGAGCGTTTGCATTGCAACAAGGTGATTTCATCAACGCCGATTTCAGTTGCTTTTTCCAGAAACCATTCGGTGCGCTCCATTTGTTTTGTCGGCGCCAGGCCTATGTGGAGCCTGAAAGGTCGTTTTTGGTAATTTGCAACCGTTTTTTGGATGAGAATACGGCATTTTTTTTTGCCGCCCTCCATCAGCAAACCTTCGTACCAGTTGCCCCGCCCGTCAACGAGATTCAGGGTGTCGCCGGGCTTTTTCCGAAGAACTTGTGTACAATGAAGAGATTCCTCCTCGCTGAGCAGGGCAAAACCATCTTCGACTTCTATTGTGAAAAATAGCTGCATATTCGTACTTAACCGGTCATTTTATTTTTCATAATCTCCCAGGTAATCCCGGATGCCATAGGAAATAATATCTTCCTCCTGCATGGGGGCGATCCCATAACGCAGCCATACGGAAGGCATTAGCCAAAGCGATGCGGTTTTGGCGGTGCCATCATCAAAAGGCCCTCCGGAAACCAGCAAATAATTGCCATCAGGTGAGCAGGCTATTCCTTTACCAATGCCATTTTGATTGCGCAAAGAAGCTATTTTCCGGCCTTTCAGGTCCCAAAGGCTGACATTGTTGTCTGAAAAACTACTGGTAATCAATATCTGCCCGTCTACAGAAAACGAGACGGTGAAAACACCATAAGGCAGTTTGTTCAAACGCAAAATTTCCTGTCCCTGCGGATCCCAAACTACAACAGTTTCATCGTCAATTACAGCAGCTATCTTGCCGTCAATAGATACCGAGGCTGATTTGATGCCTTCAGCGTCGGATTGAAGTACCCGTTGTTCAACACCGTTTGTATTCCAGATTCTTATCGTTCCATCCCATCCGGAAGTAAGAATGGCATCCCCTTCAGGCATCATCTGAATGCTGGAAAGCCCCGCTTTGTGTCCACGGTAGGTGTACCGTAGTTTTCCTTGAATATCCCAAACCCGGGCCGTACTGTCTGCACTTGCTGTCAACAACCATTTGCTGTTGGTTGAAAAAGCAACAGCGTTGACGGCGCCGGTATGACCTTTTATAGTGCGTACAACTTTTCCTTGAATACTCCACAAAATCGCAGTGCGGTCATCGCTGCCAGTCAATAAAAAATTTCCGTCAGGTGAAAAAGCAATGTCATTGACCTGATCAGTATGTGCAGCCAGGGTTTGGAGTTCCTGACCTTCCAGCGTCCATAACTTCGCAGTGCCGTCAGCACTGGCAGTTGCGATTTTAGTGCCATCGGGCGAAAATGCCACACTGTTGATGTATTTCTTATGCTCGCTAAATACGCTCTGAATGTTGGCGTACAGATCCCAAAATTTTATGCTTCCATCGTCTCCTGCAGTAATTACTGTCCGGTTATCCGGAGCAAAAACGATGTTTGTTGTGGAAGTACCGGCAGCATGGCCGTTTAAGGTGCGGTATTTTTCGCCGTTGGCCTGCCATATTGTAATTGCCGGTTTGAGCAGGTCGTTGGTTGCAAGCATTCGTCCATCTGTTGAAAAAGCAAGATTAGACATGCTGATGGTATTGCCGCTAAAAACCAATTGCTCATCTTCCAGAAAACGCCATATTTCAGGAAAACGGGTGGTTAGGCAAATTTCCCGGCCATTGGGTGAAAAGGCGATACAGGAAATGCCGCCTTCCTGGCTTTCGTACTTTTTGAGGACTGCCCCCAGCATGTTCCAGAGAATGGCAACACCATCCTTATCGCCTGAAACGAGCAGGTCGCCTTCCGGTGAAAAGGCCAGGGCTTCCACTGCTTTGTCGTGGCCCCTGAACTCGTGGATCAACTTTCCATTGTTGCCCCAAATTTGTATGATGTTGTTGTTTTCCAAACTAATAGCGAGGCGGTCTTCTTTGGGTGAAATTGCAAAGTCCTGAATGTGGGCATTTTGTTTTGCCATGCTGCGGATGAGGCTACCGTCCGGATTCCAGAAATGCACCATGTTATCCCAGCCCGAGCTGATAAAATATTTGCCATCGGGCGAAAAGGCAAGCTTTTTTACCTGTGCATTGTGCGCTTTAAATTCATGCAGTTTTTTTCCGTTTTGGTCCCAAATAACGCAATTGCCCAGATCATTTCCGGAAACAAAAATAGATTCATCCGGAGCAAGTGCAAATGCCGTTACGGGATGACCGGTTAATATTTCTTTGTAGTAAAAAACAGCCTCGGGGTCACTCAGAATGTCATCCACGGCATCCCGGGCATCGTCGCCATCGTCAGGAAGCATTTGAAAAGCAGCATCGGCAAGCTTTACGGCTACCGTAGGATTCTCCCATTGCAGGCGCAGCGCTTTTGCCGCGAGTGCAGATGATTTCGATTCAATACTCTTGAAATTGGCACGGAATGCCTCCTGGTCTGCTCTTGTTTTCTCCTGAATCATTTTATTGTAATTCCGCTGCGCCTTATCCCGCTCTTCTTCAGCCCGTTGTTCTGCTATTTTTGCCTTTTGAGCTGCTGCTTCCGCTGTGACTTTGGCTTGTTCCGCTGATCGCTTAGCGGATTCTGCTTTTAATCTAAGCTGGTCTATTTTTTCAAAAACACGAAGAACCCGATCTTCAATCTCTACGCTTTTAGCCGGGTTACAGCGTTCGGCGGCATTGTAACGGAGAATGGCACTTCTGAAATCGCCTTCTTTTTCCGCTTTTTCAGCATCGCGCATGATTCTGGCAAATTCAGGACATGGTTCAACTTCCTGTCCCCAAAGCACAGTAGCATTCAACACCACCAAAATGAACAGCCATTTTTTCATAGGTTCTCGAAATTGATATCATTGATTGTCAAATCATCCAGTTAATACAGATCTCTAACGGATTGCAGCCGCCCGCTTTTTCATTTCATCCGATGAATCCAGCTCCAGCGCCTGCTTTAAAGTGCGTTTGGCCAGCTCTTTGTATCCGGCGTCGTTGTATATTTTTGCACTTTCGATCAGAGCAATGGCTTCCAGTTTTTTTCGGTTTGTTGCTTCTTCTTCGTACCGTCTGAGGTTTTCTTCAGCTTTTTTCGCATTGTCTTCAGCTTTTTTCGCGTTTTCTTCAGCTTCTCTCGCGTTTTCTTCGGCTGTTTTCGCATTGGCTTCCGCACGATCTTTTGCCGATTTCGCTTCCTGGTATTGCCAGAATGCAAACAAAGATGCAAATAGTGAGAAGCAGGCTGCGACCACTGCTACAATCGCCAGGCGTCGGGCTGATTGGCGCTTCCTGCGTTCCTCCTGCGCTTTGGAACGCAGGGATATGAGTTCTGCTTCTCGTTCTTTTTGAGCTTTGTGCTCTGCTTCCAGAGCCTCCGCAGTTTTGCGCCGTGCTTTAGATTTCAGAACAGGGGAAACCAGCGTATCGTGACTGAGTTCGTAGGTATAGCCGCCTTGCGCACTGGGCTCCGGACGCAACAAATGGTGGTCAACCAATTGACGAAGCGTTTCCGGCTTGATTTTATGAGTAATGATGCCTTCGTATAAACTCAGCCGTCGTTCTTCGTCTTCAAAAATCAACTCGTCTTCTATCAGCTGGCGTGCAGCCTGCTGTTCTGCCGGATCTTCTATGCTGCCAATCTGATCGTCGTAATAATTTTCGTATATGGCCTCCAGGTTCCCCAGATTCTGAACGCCAACCGATGCAAGTTGCTGCCTGATAACGGTTTGCTCAACGGATTGGCATAGAATCTGTAGCTGAAAAGACTCAATTTTTTCAGTACCATTTTGGGTTAAAAAATCCAGAATGGCATCCAACGCAGTTTTTTCATAGTAAAAGGGGTGCGATGCAAAATCACCTTGCGCCCGCGCCGGTTGCTCGATGGCACGGCTCGCCTGAGTAGCATCCATCGGGCCTAACTCATAGCAATGGCTGAGAATGGTTGGCAAATAATCAGACAACCGGTCAAGTAAATGCAGGCGATCAGAGCGAATAGCCAGTAAGACCTGCCCGTTCATCGGGCGATGCAGTGCTTCGAGCACTTCGTCTGAAAGTTCGCTGATGTTTTTTTCTACTGCGTCCCGGTAGCGCTGGGGAATTTGGGTGTAAATCAATTCGCCCAGTTCTTTTTTAAAGCGGAGAATCTGTTCTTGCGGATAGGTAAACAATTCCTCAAACTGGTCGAATATGAGGATGAAATTATCGAAGCCCGGGTCACTGAGTTGGCGCGACTTCACCTGGCGCCAGAGGGAGTCATCTCCCGGAACAAGTTTGTCTAAAAAATCCTGAGGAGCTTGCCCGGCATGAATGCGCTCCGTTGTGCTGATCAGGGGATCATTCAGGCTGCCGGACACCCAGGCGCCGAAACGCACCTGGACAGGATGTACCTGACCCTGCTGTACCATTCTGGGAATCAGACCGGCATTAATGAGCGAGCTTTTTCCCAGACCCGACTTGCTGTACAAAACGACCAAACGCTCCAGGGAAGTGAGTTGGAAAAGCGTTTCGGCATCTTTATTCCTTCCGAAAAAAATGTCCTGTTGATCCGTTTGAAACGGTTTGGCGCCGGGATAACGATATCGGTTCGACATCACAGGGTGTTTTTTGCGGTGTTCAGCAAATGCAGCAGACTTTCCCGGATTTTATTGGTCTCAATGGAAGATTCCTGTTCTCCAATTGTGCCACGATTCACCTTTTGCTGCAACATGCCCCAACGGCCCATTAGATTGAGTAAGTCGTTGTAGAGCGCTTGTCCGGCGGTCCCTGATTTATCAAGAAAAACAGCAAACTGTTCCAGAACATCGTCAATTTTCCCTTTTGCCAGCATACTTATCCAGGTATTAACCGGGGATGATGTCGGATCATTTTCCAGGCGCAGTAAGTCCGCATCTTTGCAGCGCTTATACAATTCATCTACAAACCCGGAAATGTCTTTCGAGATAAAATTGATGTTAAACTGTTCCAGGCACAGCGTTTTGACTTCGTCGGTCATCCCTTCGCTGGCAGCATACCGCATGAATGCCGCTTTGTCGTTGTGGAGGTACAAAATGCGCAACAGCAACTGCATGTACCATTTGTCAAACTGCAAGCCAATGAAAATAAAATTGCTGGCTTGCTTTAAGTGGTTTTTATAAATTTCGGATAAGCTTTTTCCCCGGAAAATAGATTCGAAATAATCGTATAAATCATCGTGCGTCAGGATCAGAGACTCCTGTACATCAATATTTCCCAAAAGATTGTAGATTAATGGATTGGAGGCTGTCGGAGCCTTGGCATCAGGGTCTGCAGGCTGGTTTTTGTAGTAGAAATCGGATTTGTATTTCAGGTTTTTTTTATCAAAAACATCGTATAGCAACCGATCCGGGGTCAGGGACATGATGAAATGGAATGGAATTTCAGCGAGTTTTTCAAGGAGTTTTTCAGCGTGGGGAAAAGGTTGATGATAGAAACGCTTGATAGAATAACTAATCCGCGTTTTTTTGGCGCCGGATTGGAAAAAGAAGAGGGCATCGTCGGGGTAATACTTGTGGATATCCGGATTGTCGGGAACGCCAAGATAGCGCGCCAGTTGGGCTTCTAATTTTTCCCCATCGGGATTGGCAAAAACTTCAGGTCCCAAAAAAAGCACGCAGCGCTCGTCCCGTATGGTATCCAGAACGAAGTCCCAATCCACCAACTGTCTTTCCAGTAGTTGTTCTTCCGTCACAGGTCAACTTTTATGCTCCGCTCCCAAAACGCGCAGCTGATTTTTTAAGTAAGCGCTGAAATATCGGGCATTAAACCCAATTTTAGTGAAACATGCAACGCTGAATTAAAACTCAGACACAAACCTAATGGATTTACCTGCATTTAGTCTGTGTCTGGGTTTTAACCGCCTGCCTGCGGCTTCGGGAGGGAAGGCCGCAGATAGATAAAAACATTAATTGGCGATACCCAGCGGACTGAATATAAACCAAATAGCGAATACAACTGCAATAATAAGAATTGTGATCCAGAAATCACGATTAGCGAAGCTAAAAGCTTCTGTCATATCTTCCGTGCGTTCGTAAGTTACATTTTTCAGCTTTTCAGGCCCGTAAGCAGGTGCCGTCCGGCTAACTACAAGCATAATGACGGCAGAAATCACGAAAAGGATAATGGCGAAATGCAGGAAGTTGATGCTGGCAAAACTGTCCAGCACTGACCCCGGCGCCAGCGCATTCGTGTTTTTCATGTATTCGAGCACCAGGCGCAGCAGACCAATCGCAAATCCGGTCCAGAGCGCGACAATGGCTCCTCTGGCATTGATGCGTTTGATGAACAGGCCAAGCAGGAACGCTGCGGCAATTGGCGGAGAGATATAAGCCTGAATGCTTTGGAGGTATTTGTAAAATCCGCCGCCTTCCATCATGGCACGCATGAACGGAATCCAGACAAGGCTGATGACTACGAGAACGACCGTCGCTACCTGTCCGGTAAATACGAGTTCTTTTTCGCTGGCCGCCGGTTTCCAACGCTTGTAAAAATCTATGGTAAACAAGGTGGAACAGGAATTGAATACAGAGGACAAAGAGCTCATTAAAGCTGCCAGCAAGCCTGCAAGCACCAGTCCTTTTACTCCTGTAGGAAGGAAATCCGTAATCATGGCAGGCAATGCCTGGTCCGGATTTCCGCCAAGGTCAAGCAGGTTGCGCTGCGATAGAGCGAAGGCAATGGCGCCGGGAATTACAAAAAGGAACAGAGGCAGCAATTTCAGTGCACTGGCAAACAAAGCGCCTTTGCGGGCTTCATTTGAATTTGGTGCAGAAAGTACCCGTTGCACAATGAACTGATCGGTGCACCAGTACCATATTCCCAAAATTGGTGCGCCAAAAAGAATGCCTGTCCATGGAAAATCAGGATCACTCATCGGACGCCAGAGGTTGAAATATTTTGCTGAAGTAGCGGTACCTCCTGCTTCGTTGATGGCGGTGGTCATACCGCCCCAGCCCCCAAGCGCTTCCAATCCATAATAGGTAATGGCGCCTGCTGCAAAAAGGAAGATGAACATTTGCATCATATCCGTGTACACCACCGCCCGCAGTCCGCCGAAAATGGTGTAAATGCCGGTTGCGACGACAACAAGCACAGCGCCGGTCCAAAATTCCAGCCCCAGTACTTCGAAAACCAAAGCACCGGCAAAAATGGTGATGGAGATTTTGGTCAGAATGTAGGCAACAATAGAAACAATGGAAAGATAATTCCGGGCACTGGAAGAATAGCGCCGCTCAAGGAACTCCGGCATGGTAAATACGCCGCTTTTGATGTAAAAAGGCACAAAAACCCAGCCCAGTACCATCAGAACCAGCGCAGCCAATAATTCGAAATGGGCCGCAGGCATGTCTCCCCTTGCTCCGGAGCCAGCCAGGCCAACCAGGTGTTCTGAACCTATGTTTGAGGCAAATAACGACGCCCCAATGACAAACCATCCCAGGTTTTTCCCACCCAGAAAGTAGTCAGTAGAATCATAGTTTTGAGCTTTCGAACGGCGTTCCTTGATGGTGACCCAGATCGCCAGTGCAAAAACCGCCGCGAAGTAGAGGCCGATGATTGCAAAATCTAATCCCATTAATCCTTTAGCCATGATTTACTGTCGTTTAAAGTTGTGCATAATAAAAGTTTCTACTTTCCTGCTTTGGGATTGATCTTGATTTACCAAAAGATGGTGTAAAGTGCCGTCAGAATACCAAGAATAAGCAGCGACCCTACTGTAAAACCAGGATTTGTCCGGAACATGGCGCGATCAAGTTCCAGGCCTTTGGGATTGGACCGGCCTTTGAGCTCCAGCATACTGATAACAAACATGCCGGCAATGCAAATGATAAAGACGAATCCCATCCTGTCGATAAACGGAATTTCATAGACCCCTGCGCTGTTTGGCGCACTGAATCCCATCGACGACAGAAAAGAAAGGTCCACCCAATTGGGCAGAAATTTAAAAATGACAGAAAGAATAAAGCCTCCGATCGTTGCAAACAACGCCGCATTTGCTGTTGTCTTTTTCCAGAAAAAACCGAGGATAAACATGGCAAAAATACCGGGCGATACAAATCCTGTGTATTCCTGAATGTATTGAAATCCACCTTTTTTGTCTATGCCCATGAAAGGAGCAATGATCATGGCGAGTACAATTGCGACCAGCACGGTGATGCGCCCAATTCGAACCAGGCTTTTTTCACTGGCTTGCGGACTGATTTTTTTGTAAATGTCCAGTGTGAAAATGGTGGAAATGCTGTTCGCCTTGCCGGCAAGAGACGCGACGATCGCCGCTGTAAGTGCGGCGAAAGACAAGCCTTTCAGACCAAGGGGCAACAAGTTGAGCAAAACAGGGTAGGCGCGATCAGGATTCAACTCGCCGTCCTGAAGCATTTCTGTCTGGAAATTGCCCTGTTGGTGCAAAACAAAAGCTGCAATTCCGGGGAGGCAGACGATGACGGGCATCAGCAACTTCAGAAAAGCGGCAAAAAGCAGACCGCTGCGTGCTGTTTTTAAATCTGCCCCTAATGCTCTTTGCGTAATGTATTGGTTGCAGCCCCAGTAATTGAGGTTGACAATCCACATCCCGCCGATAAGTATGGACAACCCCGGCAAATCCAGGAAATTTTTATCGTTTTTATCAAAAATCATGTGGAAGTGGTCGTTGGCATGTTGCATGGTGAGGTTGAACCCCGCAACAACACCCGATTCACCAAACTTATCGGCCACAAGATTAAAGGCAATGTATGTGGTCGCCAAACCGCCCAGAACCAAAAAGAAAACCTGGATAACATCCGTATAGCCAATAACTTTCATGCCGCCAAGTGTAATGAAAATGGCAAAAAGGCCTAACAGAGCCATACAGAAAAAGAGGTTAAGACCACTGATTTCCCTAACGGCAATGGCGCCAAGGTAAAGGATGGAAGTCAGGTTAACCACCACATACAACAAGAGCCAGAAGACAGCCATTACGAGACTTACCGTGCTGTTGTAACGCCGCTCTAGAAATTGCGGCATGGTAAAAATTTTATTTTTCAGGTAAATGGGCAAGAAGAAAACAGCAACGACAATCAGCGTTGCTGAAGCCATCCATTCGTAACTGGCAATGGCGAGCCCCATCTTGAATCCGGAACCAGACATGCCTATGAATTGCTCGGCACTGATGTTGGAGGCAATGAGGGAAGCGCCAATGGCCCACCAGGTGAGTGACCCTTCTGCGAGGAAAAAATCGGTCGTGCTTGCCTGAGCCAGTTTCTTTCGCTGATAAATCCAATAGCCGTAGCCAGCTACTATGACGAAATAGATCAGGAAGATGATGTAATCGAGAGTTTGCAGTGATTGTCCCACGAGTTGGCCGGGTTCAAAGTGTATAATATACAATAATATCAGCGCTAAAGTTAAAAGAATAGTTGTTGCTGCATCCCGTAAAGGCATAAAAAATTTTGTCGATCGCCAAAAATGAGACAAAAAAAATGTTTTCTGCAATTCAGGAAAACGAACATTTGGAAAGTGCCCACCAATATGGTCTTTTAGGAATACTAAATATTGGAAAGTCGAAAATGTCCGGTAATTTGCCGGGATAAGACAGGATGACATGGCTACACAAAAGAAAATCTATTCGGGCAACCAGCGCATGCGGAAAGCTTACTGGACAGCAGCACGCGTATTGTTAAGTTATGCCGGACTCGTACTTCGGAAAAAGGTCTTTGGTACCAAACATTACGAAAAAAGAATGCTGGCGCTGCACCTCCGGAATGCGGAGCGCGTAAAAAAAGCAATTCTCGAATTGAATGGCTTATTTATCAAAATCGGACAAATGCTGTCCATTCTGAGTAATTTTTTACCGGATGCTTTTCAGAAACCGCTCGAAGCACTTCAGGACAACATTCCCCCCAGACCCTTTTCACAGGTTAAGGAGCGGATTGAACGGGAATTCGGCAAAGGACCAGAGCTACTCTTCTCCCATTTTGAAGAAACGCCGCTGGCTTCTGCTTCCATCGGCCAGGCGCATCGCGCTCAGTTACCGGATGGTACAGCGGTTGTGGTCAAGGTTCAACATGCCGACATTGAAGAAATTGCCCGGATCGACCTCGACATCATTCGCCGCCTCACGCGCATCATCTCCTGGTTTTACAACATAAAAGGCATGGATTACCTCTATTCTCAGGTCAGTAAAATGATCGAAGAGGAGTTGGATTTTGAAAAGGAAGCGGCCTCTATGAATGAAATCAGTAAGAACCTTTCTGGGGAAAAAAAACTCCTTATCCCGGAGGTTCATGCAAGCTATTCCACTGGACGAATATTAACGACTACCTGGCACGAAGGGGTAAAAATTTCGAATACAGAACAACTGGACGCATGGCAGCTTGATCGCCGGGAACTTGCGTCAAATTTATTACATGCCTATTGCCGGATGGTTTTCAAAGACGGATTTTATCATGCAGATCCGCATCCGGGGAATATCCTTGTCCGTCCGGATGGCGTGCTGGTATTGCTTGACTTCGGCGCTACCGGACACCTGGGAGCCAACATGCGGGAAGGTATGCTGAATCTCATTGAAGCAGCCGTAAAAAGCGATACCCGCGGGATGATTGAAGCCAGCAGGATGATGGGGTTTATTGCAGATGGCCGGGAAGCAGAGCAAATGGCCGAAAAAATGATCGTGGCGCTGCGCAATTTCCTGCAAAACGAAGTCCAAATGGATGGGTTAAATTTCAAAGACATAAAAGTCAAACCATTCGACAACAGCTTGTTTCGCCTGATACAGGATATTGGGTTCAGCGGCATTTCGGGGACTGTACAGGTACCCAAAGATTATGTCTTGCTCAACCGCATGCTCACCCTGTTGCTCGGATTGTGCAATACACTCGATCCAAAATATAACCCGCTTGATGTAGTGCGCCCCTATGCGCAGGAGTTTGTGATGGGGCAACGCGGAGACCTGCTCACTTTCGTTCGCAAAATGCTGCAAGGGGCGCTGACTAATATGCTTTCCCTTCCGGAGGAGTTGCGACAAACCCTGCAAATTGCCCGCCAGGGGCAATTTGAAATGAGAACGCCTGATCTTTCGCAAAGCGCAAAACTCCTTTATATGGGGGTGCAGCAATTGTTGTGCGCTATTTTGGCTCTGAGTGCAGGAACCCTTGGGTACTGGTGGGAACAGGCCGGTGAAACAAGTCGCTCCAATTATGCATTTGGTGCAGCTGCTTTGTTTGGGCTGCTTTTACTTCGCGCCTGGCGAAACGGGGGCCGCCAATGGAAAAAGCTCCAGTAATGAATGAGAAACCGGGGTTTGCGACATAACTGCCGGATGACGTGACAGGGAGGCAAAGCCATCCCGGATTTTTAAATCAGCCTATTTGTCATAATTTAATGACTACAAACAGGACGACATCCCCGGAGTGCCTATCTTTGCTGCATTAAATTGACGTTATGGCATTGCCTCCTGTATTGGTTATCAAATTTGGTACCGCTTCCATCACCCATGAAAATGGCGAGCCCGACGAACTGGTCATTGCAGGTATTGCCCGGCAGGTAGCCGGTCTGCAAAAAGCGTACCGGATTGTGCTGGTATCTTCGGGGGCAGTTGGCGCCGGCAAAAATGCGATCCGCAATTATAAGGGAAGCCTGATCGAGCGAAAAGCCGCTGCCGCGGTGGGCAATCCCTTGCTGCTCAATATCTATTCCCGGCATTTTAGCCAATACGGCATCTCAATTGCACAGAGTCTTTGCGAACGGCAGCATTTTGCAAACCGTCGCCAATTCCTGCAATTGAAAGAAACTTATCAGGAGTTATGGGCCAACGGCATTATCCCCATTGCCAACGAAAATGATGTAGTAAGCAATCTGGAACTAAAGTTTTCGGATAACGACGAGCTGGCAACACTGATAGCGGCCGGATTCAATGCAGAAGCGCTGCTCATCAGTACATCTGTCGGGGGATTGCTCGATTCGGAAGGCCGGATTATTCCTGTTGTACAAAACCTTGGACAGGAAGTTTTCGGACTGGTACGCAGCGACAAGTCTTCGCTTGGTTTGGGGGGGATGTTGTCGAAGCTGACTTATACGCGGCTCGCTACCCGAATGGGCATTCGCGTTGTCTTTTTCAACATCAGAACCCCGGAAGGGATGGCCAAAGCATTGAACGGAGAAACGGGGACCGTTTTTCATGCCCAAAGCGTAGCGCTGAATTCCCGGCAAAAATGGCTAGCCAGCGGCAGCATCATTACCGGGAAGCTGACGCTGGATGCCGGGGCAGTTCGGGCCGTACAGGAGCGGAAGAGCCTGCTGGCAGTGGGGGTGCGGCGGATAAAAGGTGAATTTGGAAAACACGAGGTCATTGAACTGCTGGATGCCCAACAGGAAACCATCGGCATTGCCAGGGTGAAGCATACGGCTGCCGTTATTGAAGAAAATTTGAACACACAAAATTTTGAAATTGCCCATGCAGACGATATTGTCCTCCTCTGAAACCTTGATGGCTCAATTGGAAGCAACCCGACGCGCTTCGGGCCAGGTGCGCCGACTGGATGATGCAGCCAGACTGGCTTTGTTGCAGCGATTGGCAGACGTCGTCGAAAATGAAACAGACGCCATTCTGGCGGCCAATCAACTCGATTTATCGCGGATGGATCCTGCAGATCCAAAATACGATCGCTTGTTACTCAATGAGCCGCGCCTAACGGCACTTGCAAACAGCATCAGAGAAGTCGCTGCGCTGCCCGGTCCATCCGGCGCCATTTTGCTTGAGCGAACTTTAGAGAACGGCCTGAAGCTTCGTAAAATAAGTGTGCCAATGGGTGTTATAGGTATTATTTATGAATCGAGGCCCAATGTAACGCTGGATGTGACGGCCCTCTGCCTGCAGTCAGGAAATGCTGCTGTATTGCGTGGAGGTACGGATGCATTCGATACCAACTCAATACTCATAAGGCTCATCCAGGAGACCCTGGAAAAGGAAGGCCTTAGCCGGGATTGCGTTGCGCTGTTGCCACCGGATCGCGATCTGGTAAAAACCATGCTCACAGCGACCCGCCACATTGACCTCATCATTCCACGGGGATCGGAATCGCTCATTCGCTTTGTTCGGGAACATTCGCGTGTGCCTGTCATTGAAACCGGCGCTGGTGTTTGCCATACTTATGTTCATCAGGCCGCTGATCTTGAAAAAGCCAAAGCCATTGTGGTAAACGCTAAAGTATCCAGGCCTTCCGTATGCAATGCCCTCGATACTATTTTGGTAGACACCGTTATAGCTCCTGAATTTCTACCGTTGCTCTGCGAAGATTTTGAACGCTGGGGGGTGGAGGTATTTGCAGATGAGCAAAGCTACAGCATCCTTAAAAATGCTGGTTTTTCCAGGCTGAGGCCCGCTGAGCCGGAAGATTTTGGACGGGAATTTCTCGATTTTAAATGTTCCGTAAAAACAGTTGAAGATCAGGAAGAAGCGCTGGTACACATCGAAAAGTACTCTTCCAGGCATTCTGAAGCCATTGTCTCGGAAGACCAGCATGTTTGTCGCTATTTTATTGAAAATGTGGACGCTGCTGCGGTATATGCCAACGCTTCGACCCGCTTTACAGATGGCGGCACTTTTGGCCTTGGCGCTGAAATTGGGATATCCACTCAAAAGCTGCATGCAAGGGGCCCTTTTGCTTTAGAAAAACTGGTGACAGAAAAGTGGATCGTGGAAGGGGAGGGGCAGGTGCGCTGGTAGCCTTTTCAAACCGATACAAACTTTTTTGAGTCAAGCTTTGCTTCGCCATCAAAGCGATAAGCGACTAAAGGCCCGTCTTTAGCAACGCTGTAGTCAAGGCAGCAAATATTGCCTCTGAACAAATCAGGATTGCCTGAAAGCCAGTAATGCCCGAAAAAGACGGGTTTTTCATGCTCGCCATAATGTGAGCAACTGTTCAACAGCGCTGTGTCCATAGGAATTTCAGGCAAAGACTCCATGTGGATAACACTGAGGCTTTTATAAGTCGCTCTGGAAGGATTTTCCCACCATTTTATGCGCACGCCGCCACGCAAAATGTCTTCTTTGTCCTGAAATTGGAATCCGACTGGCAGGGCGACTTCTTTACCTTTCAGTGTTTCGTCTACCGCCACATTGAATGCAGTCTCTTTATCAACAGATAAATAAATCAACTCATCGGTCAACCTCCCGGCAGGCAAAACAGCGCGCAGGGTATCAATGTATTGATGGTCCCAGCAGGCATGCACGGCCCGGAAGGTTTCTGTTTCATAATACAGGGGCAAGGTTTTAAACCAATCTAAGTAATCTTCGTATTCTTCCTGCCGGTGATGGAACTGTTGCAGTGTTGCGTAATGTTGCACAATGTTCTTTATAAGGTGTTTGCGCAAATGACCACCCTTGCTTTCCTGATAATGAAAACAAAGTGCATTGTATTCGTGATTGCCCATGAGCGCAATGGCATGATTTTTTTCGACCATGCGCCTGATGATTTGAAGGGTTTCCCTGATTTTAGGTCCCCGGTCAATGTAATCCCCTACAAACAAGGCTTTACGTTCAGGATGAACATAGCTGCCATTTTGTAAAGAATAGCCAAGCTTGAGGAGCAGAGCTTTGAGTTTGTCAGCATGGCCGTGAATGTCCCCGATAAAATCAATCATATAATAATCCGTCTTGGGATAAAGATAGGATGAGTCGTTAATAACACACCTTAGACATGATTTTTTTTTGCCGCTTAATTGCAAACTTTGTATTTTTGTTTTGATACTAAGCGGGGTTAGCTCAGTTGGTAGAGCGCTAGCTTCCCAAGCTGGAAGTCGCGAGTTCGAGTCTCGTACCCCGCTCTCTTAAGACATTTTCAACAGGAGACATTCCATATTTTGGGGTGTCTCCTGTCATTTAAGCCACTTTTTAAATGTCTTAGATAAAAATAACGGAAAACAGGTTGCATTCTCCAGGCCGGGACAGATAAATCGGGCGTGCTTTCATGCTTATTGCTTTTTGAAATTCACAAAATCAATTAGCAAATAATCATTCACAGAAGGGTCAACAGCAAAGATGACGCCGGTCGCCTTATTTTCAATGGTTACAAAGTCGTGATCTTTAAAAAACGGCGTGTTGAAGTAATGGTGGATATTGGCACCAAATAAGTATAATTGACCGATCTGGTGTTTTGCAGTCCAGGCACCATCCAGGTTAAACTTCCGGAGCAGGAAATTGCAGGTACTGGTAAAAAAAGCTGCATAACCAACACAGTGAGCTGTTTTCGATTCTATCAACTTGTTAGGATCTTTGTTATTATTGGAAGTGGTGAAATTCAATTGCCTGGAAGTTAGCGACAGACCAAGTTGAATAATGCTCTGAATATCGCCATTTTCTATACCGGCACATTCCTGTTCAATATAGGTCACCAGCTCTGGGGCCTGTACAGCATACACCGTTCGCTGTCCAACAGATTCATAAATAATGAGTTGTCGGTACAACCAGCCGCGCAGCAGGAATCCGGCAATGATCAGTACTATGCAGACGAGCAATAACCGCATCCAGACAGAAATCCCGGCTTTCAACGCCATTTCAACTCTTCTTTTACTGCTCCGGGCAGTTCACCCTCAAAAAAGTCGAGAAAATCCAGCGCTTCTTTTGTCGTGTTGAGCGCCTCAGCTTTTTCTGTGGAACCGTACTTCCAGTGGGATACTGCAGACAACATGGCCTTTTGCAGGTCATTCAAAGGCACCCTGGAGAAATCGTGTTCAGCTAAATTTACCGCGCCCTGTAATTCAGAGAATGTTGGCCAGTCAGATCGATCTCTGATATCATCGGCTGTAAATACTTCTGTGAATTCCGGAGCCGTTTTGTCCCGGTCAGTAAACCCTTCAAGTCCCCATTTTTCACACATCGTTCTAAGAAATGAGGTATGCCTGAAGTCGTCGTTAACAATGGTATTGCGCTTAATATGGGCAGACACCATGATCATAGGAACCCGAACGCCGAGGCGATTGAACATAAAACCATCCTGCTCGGGAGCTGGCGGATTTTCAGGCGTGCAAACAAAGTGAGGCGATGGCGGTACATGGTCAAAACAACCGCCGTGTTCGTCGTGTGTAATGATGAGCAAAGTATTTTTCCAATTACTGCCGGGTTCGCAACTGGAATCTTTAATGGCGTTGTACACGTCCCGAATGAGTTCCTCCCCCAGCCAGACAGAGCCGATTTTAGATTCCCGATAAAGCACAGAGTCATAACTGGTGGGATGCTGGTCGTTGTTGGGGGTGAAGAAGCGGGGTTCTATGAAGGAATATGCCGGTAATTCGCCGTTTTCGGCATCTTTCAAAAATTGAGAAAAGCTCTTGAAATTTGTTTTGTGAAAATCTCGCAGCTGGTGAAAGTGAACAATTCCTGTCAAAGAAACGGGGTTGTCGGTGTAAATTTTCCAGGGTATTTTTTTGTCCTGAAGGCGGTTGAACAAGGTCGGGCCGTTTTTGGACGAGAGCCAGTTGCTTATGGGACTGTTGTTTACATATCCATAAGAAGTACCGGAATGCCAGAATGCCCGGTTGGTATAGGTTTGGCTCGGTACGTCGCAATGCCAATGGTCGAACACGGCAAACTCCGTAGCCAGTTTGCTCATGACCGGGACCTGATCCGGCTCATAGCACTCCATGATGGATTTAAAATCATCATAACGGTCATTTAATTTAAAATTTCTTGGGTTGAGTCCTAGAAAATTAAAAACAGAAGTCAAACATCCCTGCTTTTCAAGTCCCTGCAAAACACTGATATAATCGGCTACAAACCCATTCATAGGCGCTTTTTCCGGCAAAGGGTCTGGCAGGTTATAGGGGGCAATAATCTTCTTATCTTCCTGGCCTTCATTACTTTGGGGAATGAATTGGCCATATAGTTGCGTATTGATATGGGGATAAAACTCGCCCGGATCGGGATAGGGCTGGAAATAGTCTCTGGCTCGTTTTGGGTAGATGGTGTGTCCATGTTTCCCCTGCGATTTTTTAGGAATGGGGTTGCCGTGTGGCCCATCAAAGAGGAGGCCGGCAAATTTTTTCCCCAGCGGAAAGCCATCCTTGATGTCACCGGGTTTGTACAAAGAACCCAGTAAGTTGTCAAAAGAGCGATTTTCAAGCATCAATACAACGACATGATCAAAGTTGTCTAATTGATTGGAAGAGGACTTCTTATCCATGGTTTTCGTTTGTTTTGCTACCGACCTGAATGGCAGGAGGGAGCAATTTAAGGAACTCAGCGGTTTTTTTTATCATATCTGTCCGAAGAGCTTTGATGCCGTGAATTAGAGAAAAGCGGCTCATGTCCCACCGGTAAACTGATTTTAACCAACCATCCATTTTAACAAGCCGGATACAAGACCGATCTTCCATGACGCCGGGGCTGCGCTATTTTTGTAGGGCATCAGAACAAACTTTTATTCATAACCAAAGCGCAGTTAAAACAATGGAAAAAATGCTCGTCCATATCGCGTTTCTGTTTTCGGCGTTGGTACCGGAACATGGAAAAATCACTTTTCCCGAACATCACCAGGTATTTTCCTCACCTGCAACATGCAGCATCACGAACATTGCGTTCGATAATATTGGGGAATGCAATGACAATGGTACTGCCAATGTTTTTGATGACTATTTTACCGCTGATGTATTAGTCGAGTTCATTGATCCTCCAACGACCGGGCAATTGCGCATTGAACTTGGTGAAGACGCCATGACTGGAGGAGGACCATTGAGCGTAGAAGTATTTGATATATTGGATCCCGGAATGTATGTGTTTGAAGGAGTCCGTCTTAAAGCAGACGGAACCCTTAGCGAGGTGCCGGTAAGTTTTAGCGCGCTGCCCGGCTGCCGTGAAGTCACTACTGATGGCCCTGCCGTAGCGAGCTGCTCCGTCTGTGATATTTCCAACGCCAGCATCATCAACAAAAGCGCCTGTAACAACAACGGGACTGCAGATCCTGCCGATGATTTTTATACAGCAGATGTAGCCGTGAATTTTACCAATCCCCCGGCAACGGGCGATTTGCGGCTCGAACCGGGCGGCGATTTGCTCCCCGGCGGCGGCGCTACGAGTATTCCGGTAGGAAGCCTTGCCAGCAACAGCCATACATTTACGGGAGTGCGGTTCAAAGCCGATGGTGCGATTACAGTCATAGAAGTAGAATTTACAGCAGACAATAGCTGTGTGAGAACGACCAGCAGTACAGGGGTAAACAGTTGCTCTGGTGGCCTGGCTTGTGCCATCGACAATGTCAGCATCATCAATAAAAGCGCCTGTAACAACAACGGGACTGCAGATCCTGCCGATGATTTTTATACAGCAGATGTAGCCGTGAATTTTACCAATCCCCCGGCAACGGGCGATTTGCGGCTCGAACCGGGCGGCGATTTGCTCCCCGGCGGCGGCGCTACGAGTATTCCGGTAGGAAGCCTTGCCAGCAACAGCCATACATTTACGGGAGTGCGGTTCAAAGCCGATGGTGCGATTACAGTCATAGAAGTAGAATTTACAGCAGACAATAGCTGTGTGAGAACGACCAGCAGTACAGGGGTAAACAGTTGCTCTGGTGGCCTGGCTTGTGCCATCGACAATGTCAGCATCATCAATAAAAGCGCCTGTAACAACAACGGGACTGCAGATCCTGCCGATGATTTTTATACAGCAGATGTAGCCGTGAATTTTACCAATCCCCCGGCAACGGGCGATTTGCGGCTCGAACCGGGCGGCGATTTGCTCCCCGGCGGCGGCGCTACGAGTATTCCGGTAGGAAGCCTTGCCAGCAACAGCCATACATTTACGGGAGTGCGGTTCAAAGCCGATGGTGCGATTACAGTCATAGAAGTAGAATTTACAGCAGACAATAGCTGTGTGAGAACGACCAGCAGTACAGGGGTAAACAGTTGCTGCGACCTGACCATCACAAATGCGATCCCAACACCTGAAAACTGCCCCAATGCAAACGACGGCAGCATTACTGTGACGGCAACCACCAGTGCAGGCCCGCTGACATATGCCATTTCGGGACCAGTCAGCCAAAGCAACAGCACAGGGGTGTTTGCAGGATTACCTGATGGCAATTACACCATTTTGGTAACAGACAATGGAACAGGTAATTGTACAGCAACCGCTTCGGTAACTGTTGCAGCCGGAATCGACCAAACACCACCTGTAGCCGTTTGCAAAAACACAATCGTGACGCTTGATGCTACCGGAAATTACACGCTCACCTCAGACGATGTATTCGATCAGGGCGCCTCCAGCGACAATTGCGGTGTTGTAAACCTTATCGGTAAATCGCTTGAATCAGTCACTTGTGCCCAGCTTGGCCAAACCATTCCGGTAACGGTCAATGTGAACGACGGAAATGGCAATACTTCTTCCTGTATAGCACAAATTACTGTACAGCAAGGCGCCGCACTTCCTGCAGGATTTACCGGGGAAAATATAGGAAATGCCAACGGCGCCAATACCTTCGAATCTTGTTCAGCGGGGAAATTTACCCTGACAGCCAGCGGTTTCTCTACTTCTTCTTCGGATGTCCAGCGGTTTGTTTCCAGACAATTGTGCGGCAGCGGGGAAATCATAGCCCATGTTGCCAGTGTAAGCGGGGGCGGTTGGGCAGGCATTACGCTGCGCGAAACAACGGCGCCCGGCTCTAAAAAGGTGGCTTTAAAAACCCAGTTTTCGAACAACATCCGCCGTGAAATCAGAACCGCCACAAACGGGGCCGTAAATAGCCTGAACTTCTTCCGTCCGCAGGATACCTGGTTGCGTTTGGTGCGCAGCGGCAATAATTTTTCAGGCTATACTTCACTGGATGGCATGAACTGGAACTTTGCATTCTCCACAACGGTGGCCATGTCCGGCTGCATCCGGGTTGGCTTGTTTTCGGAAAGCACTAATGTGAATACCACGACGACTGCTGTTTTTGATCAGGTAACGGTAACAGGAGCTGCTGTTCCATTGGTGGCGCCCGGCGCCGGACAAGTGGCATATGAAATGCCGGATTTCCAGGTTTATCCCAACCCGACAACGGGGGAAGTACGGCTCGATCTGAGCGCTTTTACCAGTCACACCGTACATCTTGAAGTCCGCAACGCACAAGGACAGTTGCAGCAGACCCTTGAATTAAACCCGCTCAGCAACACTTCTGAAAAGCTGGATTTTTCAACATTTCTCCCCGGGATTTACACGATAGTTGCAAAATCATCAGGATGGCCTGTTGTTGCAAAAAGGGTTGTTTTAATGAGCAAATATTGAGCGTTATGAGCTAACTTCGCCAGGATGGTGTACCTATTCGAAAGAATCACATGAATACCTACCACATCCATATTCAGGGCCAGGTGCAAGGCGTGGGATTCCGCCCTTTCATCTGGCGACTGGCACGAAGTCATGCTCTTTTGGGATGGGTCAACAATTCATCTGATGGCCTGCACATACGCCTGAATGCTGAAGATGCTGCGCTGGAACGCTTTTTGGATGTGCTCCGGCGGGACGCCCCTAAGCGCGCATACATCAGTGGCTATACCACAAAAATTGTGGAAGAAGAATCTTTTGATGCTTTCTCCATTATCCATAGCGATGTAAAAACAGCTCCTGATTTGGTGCTGTCGCCGGATTTTGCGCTTTGCCCTGATTGTCGCGGGGAAATGCAGCAGCCTGGCAATCGGCGGCACAACTATGCGTTCATCACCTGCACCCTGTGTGGTCCCCGGTTTTCCATCACACAGCAATTGCCTTATGACCGGGATCGTACCACAATGCGATCTTTTGTCATGTGTGCTGCCTGTCAGGAGGAATACAACAATCCGGAAGACCGGCGGTATTACTCCCAAACCAATTCCTGCCCTGCTTGTGGCGTTTCTGTCAGGCTTGAGGGCGATGAGACGATAAACAACCCCGAACTACTGGACCGCGTCCGGGATCGCCTGCAACAAGGGCAAATTCTGGCAGTAAAAGGTATCGGCGGCTTTTTGCTGATTTGCGACGCTACCCGACCGGAAGCCATTCAAAAACTGAGAGAAAGGAAAAGACGGCCATCTAAACCGCTGGCTGTTCTTTACCCTGATGCGACTATACTGGCCGGTGATGTGGTTTTGAAGGCAGACGACAAAGCTTTGCTGGAAAGTCCGGCAGCGCCCATTGTTTTATTGCCCCTTTTGGCCCAACCTGCTTCCGGCATCTGTACGGCGTTGCTTGCCCCTTCGCTTGACCGCCTCGGCGTGATGTTACCTTATGCGCCATTGCTTGAACAAATTGCGGGACACTACGCTAAACCGCTGGTTGCTACGAGTGGAAACATCAGCGGAAGCCCGATCTTTTACACTGATGAACAAGCTCATATCCATTTAAGTAGCATTGCAGACGGTACGCTGACGCACAACAGGGAGATTGTCGTTCCACAAGACGATTCGGTCGTTCAGCTTACTCCCTGGTCGCGGCAGCCTGTTTTTTTGCGCCGTTCGCGAGGTTATGCGCCGGCATTTTTTGAAAAAACGCTCCTGGAAATGCCAAAAAGCGTGCTGGCTTTTGGCGCCGAGTTAAAAAGCACCTTTGCCTGGCAGCACAATAAAAATGTTTACATCAGTCCCTACCTGGGCAACCTCGACAACTTCGATACACACGAGCGCTTTGAACTGGTCTTGCGCCATTTTTTGGAGATGCTACAATCCCGCCCCCAAAGCCTGGTTGCAGACAAACACCCCGGCTATTTTTCGACGCAATTTGCAGCACGCATGGCCGCGGAATGGCAGGCGCCATTGCACAAAGTTCAGCACCACGAAGCGCATTTTGCAGCCGTTCTGGGCGAAAACAAACTTCTGGCTACCGATCAACCCATTCTTGGTGTCATTTGGGATGGTACCGGCCTGGGTGATGACGGCCAGATTTGGGGTGGTGAATTTTTTATTTTTGAAAACGGCCTTATCCGGCGGACGAAGCACCTTGAATATTTCCAATGGCTTTTGGGAGATAAAATGGCCCGTGAACCGCGTCTTTCAGCTTTGAGCGCCTGCTTTAATCCGGGTGAGGAACCCGCACACCTGCGCCCAAAATTTACAGACAAAGAGTGGTCGCTGTACCTTAAAATGCTGGCGTCGGAATCTTTGCTGCTTACAAGCAGCATGGGCCGTTTGTTCGACGCGGTTGCATCGCTGCTGGGTCTGGCAGATAAAACGAGTTTTGAAGGAGAAGCCGCCATGCGACTGGAAGCATTAGCCCGGCAATATTTTGCCGGAGCGTCTTTGCCGGAAGCACTGGCTGCCGCTGCTTATCCTCTGGATGGCCTGTCTGCCGGCTCTGTTTTTCAGGTGAAATCCGTTTTAAAACACCTGTTGACCGGATTGGAAAAAGGGGAATCGAAAGCATTCCTGGCCGGCCGCTGGCACCTGACGTTGGTACAAATGGTCTGGGAGATTGCCGCTGATTTACAGGTACATACCATCGCATTCAGCGGCGGTGTTTTTCAAAACAGCCTGCTGGTCGACCTGCTGCTGCATTATTTACAGCCACAATTTCAACTTTATTTTCACCAGCAATTGTCGCCAAATGACGAGTGTATTGCTTACGGACAACTGGTTGCAAAAAGCCTGTTTTCCAATTCGTAAAAAATCAGATATGAATGTCATTGTCAAAATAGAAAAAGAAGCGCTAAAACACTTGATTATTTTTTCAAAAGTCGAAGAAATTGACGAACTTATGGAGCAAAAGCGCAACTGCTTATGAAATACATCAATGAATATCGCGACGCAGACCTTGTGGCCCGTTATCTGGAGGAAATTCATCGAACCATAACGCGACCCTGGGCGATCATGGAAGTCTGCGGCGGCCAAACGCACAGTTTGGTCAAAAACGGCATTCTGCAAATGTTGCCGGAACAAGTGCGTATGGTGCACGGGCCAGGTTGTCCGGTATGCGTAACACCTTTGAATCTCATAGACAAAGCGGTATTTCTGGCGCTTGAAAAAAACGTCATTCTCTGCTCTTTTGGCGATATGCTGCGGGTGCCCGGGTCGAAACAAAGCCTGCTGGAAGCTAAAGCTGCCGGAGGCGATGTGCGCATCCTGTATTCGCCGCTGGAGGCGGTAAAAATAGCCCGCGAAAACCCGGAGCGGGAGGTTGTCTTTTTTGCAGTTGGCTTTGAAACGACAGCGCCTGCGAATGCTTTGTCCGTGTTACACGCGCAGCGCGCCGGGGTAGCGAATTATTCTATCCTGACTTCCCATGTTCTGGTGCCACCGGCCATAGAAGCGGTAATGAACGACCCGGATTCGCATATCCAGGCTTTTCTGGCTGCCGGTCACGTTTGTACCATCATGGGAACCGACGAATACGGCCCCCTCGTAGAACGGTATCAAATACCCATAGTCGTCACAGGGTTTGAGCCGGTCGACCTGGTTCAGGGCATCCTGATGACGGTGCGCCAACTTGAAAATGGCGTTTTTAAACTGGAAAATCAATACAGCCGGGTAGTAAAAGAAGCCGGGAATCCCAGCGCCCGCCAGGCCATTGAGCAGGTGTTTTGCGTCAGCGACCGCGAATGGCGCGGCATCGGTAACATCCCTCAGAGCGGTTATGAGCTTCGCCCGGAATTTGCCGGTTATGATGCGAGGCTGAAATTCGACATTGACATCCCGCACGCTCCGGAAAGTGAAGAATGTATCGCAGGACTGGTGCTCAAAGGAATTAAAAAACCACAGGAATGCCCGCAGTTTGGCAAAAAATGTACCCCGCAAAATCCGCTTGGTGCGCCGATGGTTTCATCAGAAGGCGCCTGCGCTGCCTATTATCATTTTTCACAGGTCCTGACCAATACTGAAATTGCATAACCATGGACAGAACGCGTATGCAGCTGCAATGCCCCATGCCAAAACTGGAATTTGACATCATCACAATGGGTCATGGCAGCGGCGGATTATTGACCAACCGCTTGCTGGACAGCGGTGTTTTTGACCTGCTTAAAAATGACCTGCTCAACGAACGGCATGATGGGGCCATCTTTGACGTACAGTCTGCAAAACTGGCTTTCTCAACCGACAGCTTTGTCATTTCTCCAATCTTTTTCCCGGGGGGCAACATCGGTGAATTGGCCGTGAACGGCACTGTGAACGACCTTGCCATGTGTGGGGCTCGGGCCAGTCACCTTTCTTTGGCCTTTATCCTTGAGGAAGGATTGCGTATGCAGGAGTTCTGGGAGGTGCTGGTCGGCGTCAGGTTTGCTTCTGAAAAAGCAGGCGTTCCTATTGTTACCGGCGATACCAAAGTCGTGGAACGCGGCAAAGGCGATAAAATCTTTATCAATACCAGCGGCATCGGTCAGGTACATCCCGCGGCCGATATCCGGAAGTCGAGGGTGCAACCAGGCGATGCTTTGATCATCAGCGGCCCCATTGCCACGCATGGCGTTGCCATTCTCAGCGTGCGCCAGGGCCTGGAATTTGAGAGTACGATTGAAAGTGATACCACCAACCTCAACCATACGGTGATGCGCTTACTCGACGCCTGTGGACCGGATGTTCATTTACTGCACGATCCTACACGTGGCGGCGTTGCTACAGTGCTCAATGAGCTGGCGCGTGATACGGGGCTCGGCATTGATTTGTATGAAGCGCCGATTCCCGTTCTGGGAGAAGTTGCAGGCGCCTGCGAGTTGTTGGGCCTGGATCCGCTTTATGTGGCCAACGAAGGCATCTTTATAGCCATTGTAGCAGCTGAAGCAGCCGCATTGGCGCTCGAAGTGTTGCAGGCGGACGAAAACGGGCAACAGGCTGCCATTATTGGCGCTGTTACGGCCATGCATCCACGCCAGGTTGTTTTGAACAGCAAAATTGGCGGGCGCAGGGTCGTGAACATGCCGATTGGGGAGCAACTGCCCCGGATTTGTTGAGGTAAAAGTCGTGAGAATAAGCCCTGAGATGTCTTTTATATGCTGTAATTATGGAAACAACAGTCCCTTTACTTTTTGCCGCCGTGGTCGGATTTTCTCATGCTTTTGAAGCAGATCATCTGCTTGCTGTGAGCAACATTGCCACCCGCCGCCATACCATTTGGGAATCGCTGAAGGATGGTATTTACTGGGGGCTGGGCCATACCTCTACCATTTTAGCCATAGGCCTGCTGGTGATTGTCGCTAAGGTGGCTGTTGCGCAATCAACTTTTAGCTATTTTGAAGCAGCCGTGGGGTTGATGTTAATCTTATTGGGCGCGCACCGCATCTGGAAAACCTGGAAGCACGAACAACACCACCAGGTTCATGAGCATGAAAAACCGCACGACCACCACCTGGCTTACGGCGTGGGACTGGTGCACGGATTGGCCGGAAGCGGTACGTTGGTCGTGCTGGTAATGACCGAACTGAGGAGCAGTATGGAGAGCGTCGCTTATTTGCTGATCTTCGGAATGGGATCCATCGCAGGCATGTTGCTGGCTTCAGGTGTTTTTAGTTTGCCCTTTTCCAAAAAATTCAACAACGCCAGATACGTCCGGGGCGCGTTCACACTCGTGTCTTCTTTGTTGTGTATTGGCCTGGGATGCAAAGTGATATGGGAAAACCTCTCCGCCATATAAATATGCCGCATGTCCCCGTACTTCTATTCAATATATTTATATCTAACCGCTTCTTTGTTTTTTAAAAACAAAATGTTTTAATTTGTCCCGGCTCTATGGTTATTTAACATACTATGTGAAACACTATGATGAACACAAAAGGGGAGGGCGCCCTGAGGGTGCCTGTCATTCCTATTGAACGCATTCGGATCAGCCTTTCTTTTTTCGAATCCGTACCTGCCGGGTTCCCCTCACCGGCAGAGGATTTTGTAGAGGAAAAACTGAATCTGGACAAGTACCTGATTAAAAACCCGCCTTCTACGTTTTTTGTCCGAGTTGCCGGCGATTCCATGACAGGTGCGGGTATTTATCCCGACGACATTCTGATTGTAGACCGCTCGCTGGAACCCAAAAATAAAGACGTGATCATCGCCCTGCTGGAAGGAGAATTCACGGTTAAACGCTTCGTGAAGCACAACGGAAAATGCTATCTTAAACCTGAAAATGCGGCATACAAAGCGGTGGAAATTCCACAGGATCGGACGTTTATGATCTGGGGCGTGGTCACGAACGTCATCCACAAACCCTATGAGCTGTGAGGTGCTATGCGCTGGCCGATTGCAACAACTTTTATGCAAGCTGCGAACGGGTTTTTAACCCCGGGCTTCATAGCCGTCCGGTTGTTGTGCTGTCCAACAACGACGGTTGTGTCGTCGCCCGGAGCAACGAAGCAAAAGCTTTGGGCATTGGCATGGGCGAACCGTATTTTAAGCTGAAAGACCTCATCCGCAAAAACAAAGTAGCTGTCCTTTCCAGCAATTATGCCCTTTACGGAGATATGTCGGAGCGGGTTATGAGTATCCTTGGGGAACATTGTGCTGATCTGGAAATTTACTCGATTGACGAAGCTTTTCTTCAACTGGATTTTTACGGATACGGGCAACAGGAATACCTCGAATTTGCTGCTAAACTTCGGGCTAAAGTCGGAAAAGATACCGGCATTCCCATCTCCGTTGGCATCGCACCAACCAAAACCCTGGCTAAACTCGCCAACCACCTCGCAAAGAAAAGTCCGGAAGGCGTTTACACCCTGCATCCCGATGATCCCAAACTTCAGCAAACCGGCATCGAAGAACTCTGGGGAGTAGGAGGCGCTTATAAAACCAGACTTGGCGCTATCGGAATCCGCACGGTTTCAGAACTCGCTGCCCTTTCTGAAGGCTGGATGCAGCAGGAATTTGGCGTAGTGGGCCTGCGGTTGCTCAAAGAAATTCGGGGTTTTCCCTGCTATGGCCTCGAGCCGCCGGTGGAACGCCGGAAAAACACCATGGTTTCCCGTTCTTTTGCAAAAGACGTCTTCGAGCTTTCTGCGCTGAATGAAGCCCTGGCTACTTACGCAACCAGATTGGGTGAAAAATTGCGCCAGTATCAGCAGCAAACCAGTGTAATTACAGTCTTTCTGCTGGCCAATCGCTTTCGCAACCAGGCGCCTGCAGGCGGATACTGCTCCTCTAAAACGGTGGAATTACCCCTTGCGACCGCTAATACCAATGAGCTTATTACCTGGGCTTTGACTGCTGCCAAAATGTTGTACCAGCAAGGCATTCCTTATAAAAAAGCCGGCATTTTAGCCAGCGCCCTGACACCGGCGACGCAATTGCAAACCAATTTATTCCTGCCCGAAGCCCCTTCACTTCAATCTGCAGCGCTCATGCAAACCATAGACGTCATCAACAAAAAAATGGGGCGGAATACAGTGACATTTGCAGCCTGCGGGATCAAACAGGAATGGAAATTGAAAGCAGCTCAGCGCTCTCCCGGGTATACCACACGATGGGGAGAGATTTTAGTGGTTTGAGAACAAGAAGGGCAGGCAGCATTCTCAGGCAGTGGGGAATCTGCATCCTGATCAGATAAACGTCAAAAGACTAAAAGATCACGCCTAATTTGCTTTTTTTGCAGCCATCTTTCATACCAAAACAAACAAATAAACATGACAAAAAAACTAACTACCTCCTGTTTGCTACTGGCTTTCGCGTTTTTAGCCAGGGCACAATGCCCCGACGGCCAGTCTGAAGTCACCATTCTCATCACACCCGACGCTTTCCCCAACGAAATTTCCTGGAACCTGGTAGACAATGCGAGCCAGGTGATTTTGGCTTCCGGTGGACCGGCCGGGCAGGTTGTTTGCGTGCCTTCAGAGCATTGCGTTAAATTCACCGTTTTCGACAGCTTTGGAGACGGTATTTTTTCACCGGGTTTTTGCCGTGTATTGCTGGATGGCGTGGAAATTTTCGACACGCACGGTCAGGCTTATTTCCAGCAGTCTGTTGTCATGAACTGCCCTCCGGGAACGATTTGCACTTCACCCGAAACCATTACGGAGGGGGTACACGTGGCGCCCAATCCGGATTTCTGGTACGTTTTTACGCCAGAGGTTAATGGCAATTACACCATCAGTACCTGTGATCTTGGCAATACCTGCGACACCAAGCTATACGCCTACGACCACTGCCCGCCTTCCCAAACCGAAGGTGCGCTGGGCGTCATTGCTTACAACGACGACTATTGTGGCACCTCTTCACAGTTTACGTTGCCTTTGGTGGCTTTTCACCCGGTTTACATTCGCGTTGGCGACAATGATCAGGGAAGTTGCATCGGGCAAAGCATCACGTGGAGCGTTGCCTACACCGGCCCGATTTCGGGTTGCACCGATACTTTGGCGTGTAATTTTAACCCGCTGGCAGAAGTTCCCGATCTGACAGAATGCGTGTATCCTCCTCCGGGGCAGCTTTGCGACGGACCGGATCTGGCGCCAGGCTACGAAACCCTCCTGAACAGCTTGCAGATCAACAACCATCACATGGCATTGTCCTGCGAGGTTGCTGAAGGTTGCATCCTCGGCACAGGCGAGCGACAGCTGCTGTATTATGGGGTAACGATCTGGAATCTGGGCAACCAGCCTTATTACCCGGGTACGCCAACCAATAACCCGAATGCTTACGAATGGGCAGAGTGCCATGGCCACTACCACTATATCGGTTTTGCAGAATCGTACCTCTACGATGAAAACCACGAGCAGATCGATTTTGCCCGTAAAACCAGCTATGCCATCGTCAATACAAACTGCCTGCCCGGCGTAACGCCCAACGGACCGGCACTTGCGCCTGGTTGCGGCGACACCTATCCGGCGGGATATGCCTGCCAGTGGGTGGACATTACCGACATCCAACCCGGTAATTATTTTCTTGTATTGCGGGTGAATGGCCCGGAAATCCCCGATTACCTCGGCCGTATTGAGACCAATTTCGACAACAATGCAGTTCAGGTTTGCCTTTATATCGGTGAGTTGGCGAATGGCGACAAATATTTTCAGGTCCAAAGCGCCTGCGAGCCTTTTGTTGACTGCGAAGGCGTCCCACTGGGCAACAGCGTGGCCGACTGTTCCGGTGTTTGCAACGGCAGCCGCATCCGTGGCGACCTTGACCTGGATGAGCAAAGAACGGATGCAGATGTTGCCGCTTATATGGCACAGGTTACTTCGGAGGAAATGGATCCGGTGGTTTGCAACCAACTGACCAACGACACGACTTTTACCGTGCTCGACGTGGCTCGTCTCAACGCCTGTACCCGTTTTCAGGAAGGCGAACACGGCCACATCGGCGGTAGTGCTGGCAGTCACGGCCATTGCAATTTTCCTTTCCATGTGATCAACCAGCAGGAATCGGTGGAGATTGGTCTGAGCAATATGAATGCCAATTATTTTGACATCCATGCAGCCAATAACCTGACTTACCTCCTCGGATTCGATCTGCAAATTGAAGGTGTGATAATTGACTCTGTCGTAAATGTGGCGGGTAATTTTAACCCAACCATTTCCTTCAGCCCTAGCGGCCATATTCTGGCCCTGGCCTTAGACGAATTTCCACTGAACAAATATTTTGATGGCCAGGTGCTTCGGGTTTATTTCTCCGAACGCCTTAGCAATACCATCTGCATCTCTGCAATCTACGATGCCGTGAATGCCGATGCCGAACGCCTCAGCACTGAAATTGGCGATTGCCTCTTTGTGACAGATGCTCCCGAACTGGAAGTTCCGGTTTCTTTTGGCATCGCGCCGAATCCGACAACCGGCCAGATCAATGTGACCATCGAAGGCGGCCTGCTCGGCGATGCCCGCTATTATGTGACCGACCTGACGGGCAAAGTGATTGCTTCCGGCGCACGGCAGGCCAATCGCCCTGAGTTCAGCCTCGATCTATCCGGCCAGACCAGCGGCATCTATTTTCTTTCGATTGAAAACGAACGTTTCGTGAAAACAGAGCGCTTTGTGATTCAGCGGTAGGAGTGGGGATAAAGGGTAAGGGACAGATTGGTCTCTTGCTGAGAAGAGTTTTCAAAAGTAGGCACCCGAAATATCCGGGTGCCTACTTCTTGTTTTTAGATGTTTTGGAATAGACTGCCCCAATCTACTCAGAGCGCATCTGCTTCATACCCTCAATGTCAACGGCTTATTATTATACCTAGTTTCGCTAAGTTGACGACATTAGGTCATATATCCCAGCGGGCAGCACCGTACAATTGTGGTTGGAACCTCCATACCAGCTGTTTGATGTCTGAATCAGGTGAGAGCTACCCTGTTGGGTATAAAAAGATAGACTGACAGAAAATCTGTCATGGGTAGAATTCACAGAATTTGAGGATTTTTAGGATAGCGAGATTCCGGAAATTCTAAAATCGAGAAAGTTCTAGCTTACTTAAGCCAGACAGCTGTGGGCCGGAACTTCGGCTTCGCTCAGTTGCCGCCTCGGCGTGAGCAAATAGGGCTTTTGTTATGTTTTACCATTGTAAAATTTTACTCATCCAAAATTTTCTCACTAATAAATAAAAAAACACAAAAAAACAACCCATGCGGCAAGGAGAAAGAGGGTAGGGGAACCCGCTTTGCAATTACCTTACCGTATTCATCAGGGTGTCGTCAGACGCCATGGCGGATTTTTCCGGTTTTCGCCACCCCAAAACAGGATAAGCTGGTTTTGATCCGGATCTTTGAGCCGGGCTTCCCGCCAGAGCCAAGGCTTGTCGTTGGGAAGTTCTTCAAAAACAAGCCCTTTTTGGATGAGCGCAGCCACACAGGCGTCGAGTTCTTGTACTTCAAAATAAATCCAGGGGCCAGGAGTTCCGGGCGTTTTGTCTTCTAAATGCAGGGAAAAGGTCGTTTCACCTTCAGGGCATTCAAAGCGCGCGTAATGTGGCGGCGCATTTACGATGAGTACCAGGCCCAATGTTTCGTAAAAAGCAATAGATCGTTCCAGATTCGTGACAGGAACGGTGATCTGGTTTAGATTCATAGAAATACAGTTTTTTTATATTACCATGATAAAATTTTACTCATCCATAATTTTCTTTCTAATGATTAAAAGTACACAAAAAAACAACCCATGCTGTCCAAAAAGAAGAGGGCAGAAGTTAACCGGCCATCGCAATCCCGGCATCATTACGGCGCCAAAAACAACCCCTCATCCTCCTGGTAGCACCGGAACATGTCTGCAATAAAATGGAGTCGGTCATAGAGATCAGCCCAGTCTATGGCGCCGGTAGCTTTCACACTGTTGGGAGTCGGGTCAATTTGAGCAAGCAAAGTGATCAGTTCGGGATGGGTCAGGGTTTTAAGCAAGGGCGGGAAAGAGATGACATCCAGGTCATCGCCCAGTTTCAGGCGTTTTTGAGGGAACTGCAATTCCATCAGGTGTTTGGTAAGCATCAGGCGAATGTGGTGGCGGGCCAGTGTCGTCAGGTGTCCGATAGCCCGATCTAAAGGTGTTGGCCAGCCAAATAAGCGTCGGAATAAGTCGCCGAGCGCACTGATCCAGCCTTGTCTGGGGAAAATGGCCGCGAGCAGGTTGGCCTTAAACAAAACGGGGTCAACCACGGCCGCTTCAAGGGCTTCCGCTATTTCCGGCTGCAGGCGTGTCTGTTCGTGAAAACCAATTTCGATGTTGGCCAGCAGAATGAGTTCTGCCTTGTTTTTGGCATCTTTTTCAAAAAAAGCCTGATAATAGTGGCTAAAGGCCCGAACCAGATATTGTTGCCCCTCAGGTGGAGCGCCAGGCTTTAACACAGCGCAGAATCCGGCAATTTTAGCAGCATCATGCGCCGTGTCATTGTCAAAAGCGGCTAAGAAACGGGCAAATTCCCGGGCTATTTCAGCAAATACTTTTCTGTTTCCCCGGCCAACAGCAATGCTTGCACGGTCTAAAGCGCCTTTGGGATCTATCGTTTCCCAGATCAATTTAAGGAGGCCTTCTTTGTCTATAGCGGCACCTTTTAGCAAAGCAATTTCTGCGATCCGGGAAATGGCCTGGCTGATGGCAGGGCTTAATCTGAGCCTGGCTTCCAATGCGGCTGCAAAATCTTCACCCCGTATGGTTTGGCCGGCCTGTCGGGATGCCCAGGTCGCAAACGTACACCAGTTGGCCCATGGGCCGGTGTGTTTTGAAAAAGCCAGAGAAAGCTGGTAGTAGCTCCGGGTAATTTGTTCGTTGCGGAGCGCAGCGTTGTTCATGGCCGCAATGCGGTCTACTTCAGCGATTGTGGTGAAATTTTCCATAAGCAGACACTAGACTAAATGGACAGACTGGGTTTAATACATTTTCGCATTCAGCTGTAAGCCAGGCGCTAAACTTCCTCCTTTTCGATCCATTTTCCAACCTCCGGCGCGACATAATTTTCCATTTGCGAAAGCAAATCATCAATCTGGTTGCTGACCAGCAACATTTTTCGATGGGATTCTTTTAGAAATTCCTGGCCGGCCATCATTTGCAACTGGCCAACCAAAGGGTCGTAGTACCCCGCAATGTTTAAAATCCCGATTGGCTTTTTGTGCAACCCGAGCTGTGCCCAAGTCAGCATTTCAAACAATTCTTCCAGGGTGCCGAAGCCGCCGGGAAGGGCAATGACCCCATCTGACAATTCGTGCATTTTCATTTTTCGCTCGTGCATACTTTCCACGACGATCAGTTCCGTCAGACTTTCGTGCGCGACTTCTTTTTTTCTTAAAAACCACGGAATGACTCCAATGACCTTGCCGCCGCCGCTTAGTACGCCATCTGCCACGGCGCCCATCATCCCGATTTTTGCACCGCCATAAACAAGCCCGATGCCCAATTGCGCCAGCGTTTCTCCAAGTGCGAATGCCTGCGTCGTAAATACGGGGTCTGTGCCGGAGTTAGACCCGCAAAAGACCGTAATTCTTTTCATGATCCTGTTCTTTCTTATTGATTCAAGTTACTATTGGAATTATAAATATACGTCCAGTATCATTAAGCCACTAAAAACCAGGCTTGCCAGGCCATTGGTTGTAAAAAAGGCAAGGTTTACCCGGCTGAGGTCATTGGGTTTTACAAGACTGTGCTGGTAAAGCAACAAAGCGCCAAAAACGCCTACTGCCACCCAATGCAGCCACTGAAATTCTACATAAGTTTCTGCGACAGCAAAACCTGCAGCAAGAATGAATCCAAAGCTCAGCAGGTGCAGCAGCGAAGACAGACGGAGGGCGCCCCGTTTGCCGAGTAGTACCGGCACAGAATACAGAGACTGCTCCCGGTCAAATTCTTCGTCCTGGAGCGCATAAATGATGTCAAACCCTGTAACCCAAAGTAAAACAGCGCCAGAGTAGAGTAGGGGGATCCGGTCAAAATCGCCGCCGGCAGCCAGGTAAGCGCCGATGGGCGCCAGCGACAGTCCTGTACCGAGCACAAAATGGCAAAGCCAGGTGAAGCGCTTGGTATAGCTGTAGCCCAGCACAACCAACAGGGCAACCGGGGAAAGATAAAAGCAGGTTTTGTTGATGAACCAGGTGGCTGCAACGAACAAAAGGCTGTTGGCTGCTACAAAAAACAGGGCTTCTGCCGGGCGGATAACCCCGGCCGGAATTTCGCGTTGTTGAGTGCGGGGGTTGCGGCTGTCAATGTCGCGATCCAAATAGCGGTTGAAAGCCATGGCAGCGCTGCGCGCAAAGATCATGCAAAGCAATACCAGGAGGAGCGTGGGCCACACAAAGTAGATATTGGGCTCTAAAGTCGCCAAAAAAAAGCCCAGCAACGCGAATGGCAGTGCAAAAATCGTGTGGCTGAATTTGATGAGCGAGAGGTAGTTTTTCATCGCTTTTGTAATTCGATAAAGAGTTCCCGACCAGCGCGCGGTTTGATAGACGCTTCGCTGATCGCTAAATGCAGGATGTGGAAACGGGGTGTAAACAACCGCTCGTATTCTTCCTGTGAACCACCAAACGGCGGCCCTTCCTTTTCAAAAAAACAGGCAAACAACAAACCTGCCAATTTACCGCCTTCGCTCAATAGCGCTGCGCTTTTGGCAGCATAAGCTCCACGCAGTTCAGGAGAGATGGCACAGAAGAAAGTCTGCTCCAGAATGAGATCTACTTCCATTTCGAGCTTGAAAAAATCAGCCACAAGCAGATGTGATTCCGGAAAATCGGGCGCTTCCCGGCGCAGATACTCAAAAGCGGAGGGCGCCCAGTCGCACACAAAAACATTGGAGAATCCGGCTCTGTGCAGATAAATGGCTTCGTAGGCATTGCCTGCTCCGGGAATAAGTATGCGCAGCTCTTTATCTGCCAGGCGATCTGCATAGGCCTTCAAGGCAGGCGACACAGCGCCAATGTCCCAGGGCGTATTGTCCTGCCGGTAGCGATTTTCCCAAAAAGCGGCGTCGAGCATGGTCTTTGCTTAGGATATTAAGTTGCTTGATAATCGGGCTATATGCTGGTTTTTAGCGCTTGCCCTGTCAGGATAAATCTTCTTTCCTGCTGTTTCTTTTTCCATCCAGACCTTCTTCCTCAGCATCCGGTTCCTCGACCGGGGCTGTTTCCCGGAATCTTACCTTTAGTTTATACCGCTTGTTCATCGAAGAAATCATGGGGCCGAACATGGTTTTCATCAACTCGGCTGCCTGTGTTTTAGATTTTTCCATGATATCGCTTTCGATGGCCTCGCGGCGAAACTCTTCCCGCAAAACATTAAAACTTTGGTTGAGGTTCACGCCTTTTACTTCGCGCAGCCAGCCGATGTCGAGTTTGTCAATTTTGGGGTAAACTTCATGTGAAAGGATCTGCGGCTCAGGTAGCGTAAGGGTCACGGTACCTGATTTGGCATTCAACGTGACATCAAAATAGTCGTTCAGACGAAAGCCGACCTTCAGGATGCTGATGGCGGTAATTTCAATGTCGGAAGAAGAGACTGAAAAGCCCCAGATTTTTGTTTGCAGCTGCTTGTTAATGCCTTTTTTATCGCGCACTTCCATCGTCGCCAGTTCCGCTACTGCGCGCTCTACCTTTTCCTGTAAGAGACCACGGGAACGGCTGAAATCTTCGATTGCAGCGCGGTCTTCCATGCGCTTGAGCATGGGCTGTAGTGCCTCTGTGACGGCAATGCCGCAAGGCGTATCGACGTTTTGCCCTTTGGCATAAATGCTTCCCGCTGCATCGGTTTTCACCAGACTCGTAATGACATGGGTGACCAAAAAGCAAGTGTATTTGGCCGCAACCTGATTCAAAACCTCTACCGAATTGGCCGACTGATTGTCATACCAGGCCTGATATATAGCGGAAGTACTGTCCTGAAGGGCAATGAAGTCGTTGTAATACAGGTTTTTAAGATAAGGATGGTGCTTTTCGTATTCCCCTTTGAGTTGTGCTTTTACACTGTCATCCAATCCCATCCGATCGGCGACATGCTTAAGAATGGACATGTTGATGCTGTACACCAACTCATCGAACTCGCGCCGGTAGCGCTGGGGGTTGTTCATGATGGCCAGGGCATCTTCGGGGTCAACCGAAACTTCAAAATCGGCAGGTTTATATGTGAGTTGAAATTCTTTCGGGATATTGGTATAGGTACCCGAATCGCCCCAGTATTTTCGGTAGACGAGTATGCCTGCGAGAATGAGCAGGAGAAGCAGGACAATCATCCTGCCTGCATTCTGCGATTTTTGCGGCGGGGGTGTATAGTTCTTTGCCATCGTTGAAGTTGCTTTTGGAAAAAGTATAGCAAAAGTAATAAATTTACCTCTGGATGAAAGCCGCAATTCCATGTACAACATAGAAATGACACATACGACGCTGAATTGCCGGGGAAAATTATTGCCATTACAGGAGCCTGTAGTGATGGGAATACTCAACATTACCCCCGACTCGTTTTACGACGGTGGGCGCTATAACGGTGTGGGCGCCGCTTTGGCCCGGGCAGAGGAAATGATGGAGGCCGGGGCAGCGATCATCGACATCGGCGGTATGTCGTCGAGGCCTGGTGCAGAGATCATTTCCCCTGAAGTAGAACTCCGGCGTGTTTTGCCTGTAGTAGAAGGAATTGTGCAGCGTTTTCCCGACGCTGTCCTCTCGATTGATACGGTTCATGCCCAAACTGCAAGGGCCTGTGTGGAAGCCGGGGCGGCGATGATTAACGACATTTCTGGCGGAAATATGGATGACAACATGTTTCAAACGGTAGCAACACTCGGGGTACCTTATGTGCTGATGCATATGAAAGGGACTCCCGGAAACATGCAGGGGCAGGCCGTATACGATGATGTCGTGACGGAAGTACTGGATTTTTTTATTGAACGTATTGGGCATCTTCGATCTCTCGGGGTCAAAGACATTCTGCTGGATCCTGGTTTTGGCTTTGGTAAAACAACTGCACACAATTACCAGCTTTTAAACAAACTGCATGTCTTTCAGCTCACAGGCTGCCCTGTGCTGGCCGGTATTTCCCGAAAATCCATGATCTGGAAGACGCTGAAGATCACCCCCGAAGAAGCCCTGAATGGTACAACAGCGTTGCATATGGTTGCCTTACAGCAAGGCGCCAGTGTGCTTCGCGCCCACGATGTGAAACCTGCTTTGGAAACAATCCGTTTGTGGCAGGCGCTAAGGTCTGCTAACTAAAATGACAACGTGAATAACCTGACCGAACACAACATTAAGTTGGCTTCCCTGCGCTTTCTGAAAGAGTACTACAAATTCAGGCCTCGCTCGGGAGAAACCAAAATCAGCGCAGACATGCGCGGCGAGGGCGGTATTGTGGCCGACGGGTATCTTACATTTCCCAAAGAAGACAAGGTCAACTTTATTGCTACCCTGGAAGCGACCTCTTTCAGTACCAAAGACGAGGTGCGTTTTCGCCTGAAGCGGGAAAAACTGACCTGGGATTGCGCGGCCCTTGCTTTTTCTTCGATGGCAATACTCATGTTTGTAAGCCATAACCTGGGGTTCTATGCCGCACTTCGATTGGGCATTTTTATTTCCCTTTTGCTGTTCGGATTTTCAGTAGCCTTTTTCTTTGGCCTGTTTTGGCTGGTTTTGGCCCGTATGAGGCGCTATCGCTACATACATGCCACGGAACAGTTTAAAGAGTATTATGCTGACGAGCAGTGGGTTGCCATCGGAGAAGACGTTTTTCCTTCTTATTCTGACCGGTATTTTCTGGAATTACAGCGGCAGTGTGTTTATTATGGCTTTGGGTTGCTGGTCGTGAACGAGGCTTTGAAACCCCGCATGCTCATTACCCCGGCCCGTCAACAGATTTTTGTCGGATCGAGGCGTTTGATCAGCTTCATTTCCCTGAATGAGTTGGGACGGAGGGTGGCGCAAAGTCGTTATGCGTCCTGGGCAAAACGTTTTACGAGCCCTCGTCTGGATGAAGCCAAACGCTGGTTGACGCCCTACCAATCTACTTTTAAACACCACCGCCGACGCTATGCGCATCAGATGACCCTGATTTCTGTCTCTATGATTTCCATGCTGGCCCTGTTTATCGGAGAGTTGAACAGAAAACCTGTTCGGGAACTGGCACAAGCCGCTTACCAGGCAGAAATGGAGGCCAAGGCAAAAACCAATAAGCGCGAATCTTTTGGATTTGATGTTGACACAACTTCTGTACAACCATTCAATAAGGCCGTCAAGCCTTATATCGTCATGGGACCTGACGCTACGAACGACATCATCATTTCTGCGCAAAGCGAAGGAAGTCTGACGTATTACGATTGTTCCCGCTTTTCGATGCGATCGGTTACCTACATTGTCCAGGATACCCTTGTGAAAACTGCAGGGATGGCTGTCAGGCGCATTTATGAACTCAAAGCTGCGGGCATTCATGCCAATGCCCTTTGGCTGGGCTGTTTTAACAGCAACGATACACGTTACGTGGTTTTTGCAGGTTTATTACACACCAGCAGAAGGGAGGCCGAAAACAGCAGCCGCGCTTTTGAAGTAATCATGGCTGAGGCCAAAATGGAGAACCAACTGCAAATTCGCACGCTAAACCCGAAGAAATAAATATTTTGTGCTGGAAAACAGCCGCAATAAAATGCCTGATGATGAAAAAATACATTCTTGCCCTCGACCAGGGCACCACCAGTTCCAGAGCCATTGTTTTTGACCAGGACAGCAACATTGTTTCTGTTGCCCAACAAGAGTTTACCCAGATTTTTCCCCAACCCGGTTGGGTGGAACACAATGCACTGGAAATCTGGGCCAGCCAGTTGGGCGTAGCGCAAAAAGCTTTACAAGAGGCCCGTATTCAGGCTGCTGAAGTCGTGGCAATCGGCATCACCAATCAACGGGAAACAACAGTCGTATGGGACCGCCTTAGCGGAGAGCCCATTCATCACGCCATTGTCTGGCAAGACCGTCGTACAGCGCCTTTTTGTGAGCAATTGAAAAAGGGGGGGCACGAAGATTTGGTGCGCAGCAAAACCGGACTGGTCATCGACGCCTACTTCTCCGGCACAAAAATCCGCTGGCTGCTCGACAATGTACCGGGCGCCCGTGAAAAAGCGGAGCGCGGGGATCTCTTGTTTGGGACCATAGACAGCTGGCTGACCTGGAAGTTAACCGGTGGGAAAGCACATGTTACCGATTATTCCAATGCTTCCCGGACCTTGCTTTTTAACATTCATACCCTGGAATGGGACGATGAGTTGTTGGCTCTCCTCGGCGTTCCCCGCCAGATGCTTCCGGCAGCGCTTTCTTCAAGCGAAGTTTACGGATACACTGAATCAGGTTTACTGGGGGGAGCTATTCCGGTTGCCGGAATGGCCGGCGATCAGCAGGCCGCACTTTTTGGTCAGGCTTGTCATGTGCCGGGTATGGTAAAAAACACCTATGGCACCGGCTGTTTCATGCTGATGAATACCGGAACAGAAGCCGTCGCCTCTACGGCAGGGCTGCTGACGACTGTTGCCTGGGGACTGAACGGGCAGGCGACTTATGCCCTGGAAGGCAGCGTCTTTATTGCCGGTGCGGCCATCCAGTGGTTGCGGGACGGCTTAAAAATTATTGATGAATCTCCAGACTCGGAGTTTTTTGCCCTGAAAGTGCCTGACACGGGAGGCGTGTACGTCGTACCAGCCTTTGCCGGACTGGGCGCTCCTTATTGGGATATGTATGCCCGTGGCGCCATATTTGGTCTTACCCGCGGCACCAGCAAAGCACACCTGGTGCGCGCTACGCTGGAGTCCCTGGCTTACCAGACGAAAGATGTTTTGCACGCCATGGAGCAGGATGCTGGTGTCGCCCTGAAGACCGTGCGCGTAGATGGAGGCGCCAGCGCCAACAACCTGCTGATGCAGTTCCAGGCCGATATTCTGGGTGTAGAAGTACAACGCCCGGTTATTGTGGAAACGACGGCTCTGGGAGCCGCTTACCTTGCTGGTTTGGCAACCGGATTCTGGACCATGGACGCCATAAAGGCCAAGTGGCAGCTCGACCGGGCTTTTCAACCCGATATGTCTGAAAACGAGCGTAAGGAACTCTACGCGGGCTGGAAAAAGGCTGTGGAAAGAACCATGGGATGGGAGCAGGTAAATTAAAATTGACTACTTTTGCGTCGTGATTTTACGCAGAAAAATACAGGCCGGATTGCTGTTGTCCTTGTTGTCGATGTTGTCGATCAGCATGCGGCCGGGGCATGCTGCGCCGTCGGTAGCTGCTCATGCAGGCGCTTCGCCACACGGCGCCTATTTTTCATCCAATGATTTTCTGGATTTTATAGCAGCGGGTGAACAGAAAGAAGGCTTTGTTCCCCTGAAAACGCCCGCCAAACCTGCTTTTAAGACCAGGCTTAATCCCTGGTGTGGCAACCCCATCCGATATCGGAACGGCGATTCCTCCGCCTGCTGTTATTTCTTGAATTTCAGAACCACCATTGCCAGGCTGGAACCACCTGACATCATCTTTCCTTTCCACAGTTTCTGGTAATTCCATTTTGCTATTGAATTGATTTTTAAACAGGTATTACTAACTCGGGTAATTCAGGCGCTATCGTACGCCCTGAACTTACTCTTTATCATCAGGAGCAAATTATGGAATTATCATCTGCGATTATCGGACTCGCTTGTATTGCGCTGTTCGTTGTACCCATCTATCTGTTGAGCAAAACCGGCAACCAGAAGCAAAAACAACAAATGCGCGTGTTTTTGGCTTTCTGTTCTGGCAAGGGACTAAATCTCACACAAAAAGAAGCATGGAACGATTGTGCGATCGGCATAGATGAAACGTCAAACCAATTGGTTTATGTCAAAGATACAGAAGGCGGACGCCAGGAGGTGTTGATCGACCTGAACGAGGTTGCACAATGCAACATCGTTAATTCCTCCAGAGAGGTTAAGTCAGGCGGCAGCACCCAACGAGTCATTGAACGACTGGATCTGCAGTTCTTGTTCAAAAAAAGCGGAAAGACACCGGAAACCCTGGAGTTTTATAACGCCCGCAAACAGTACCAGCTAAGTGGAGAATTTCAATTGATTGAAAAATGGTTGAAGATCATCAGACAAGCGATCTGATAAACGGTCTCTCTTTGTGATGCCCTGAATTGTTGAAATTCAGGGCATTTTTATTTCCTGGATCAGCTTATCGACAATGGCTTCGGGGCCAGACTGTAAGTCAACAATCAAGGCATTCTCTGGGCGTTCCAGCGCCTCAAACTGCGATTTCAGAAGCCCGGGTGGCATGAAATGAGCGGTTCTTTGCTCCAGCCGCTTCCGTATCAACTCATAATCGCCGTCAAGAAATACCCATATTATCTGTCCTTCAATGTCTTGAGACAACAAATTCCGGTAACTTGCTTTTAAGGCAGAACACGCAAAAATAGCGCCGCCTTTCCCCGCTGCAGCAACGGCCGAGCGATTGATGGCATGCAGCCAACCCTGACGGTCGTCGTCGTTGAGCGGCTGACCCGACTTCATTTTTTCAATGTTTTCAGCAGGGTGAAAGTCATCGCCGTCAAAAAAGGGCAAGCCGCTGCGCTTGCTCAGCAATTGGCCAATGGTTGTTTTTCCGGAACCGGATACGCCCATGATGAAGATGATCTTAGAAATAGGATTAGTTATCATGTTGGTCATAATCCATAAGTCAGCGTCACCAGGCCCGTATCATACGTTTTGGCATCCGTTAGTTTTAAATGCACCCGCTCCGGCATGCTCCCGAAAAGCAGTTTGCCGCCTCCCAATAAAATCGGATGAATGGATAGGGAAAACTCATCCACCAGTTTCGCCTGCAATAAGGCTGCCGTGAGTTCAGCGCCGCCAAAAAGCCAGATGTCTTTTCCCGGTTCACTTTTGATGCGTTCAACAGTGCTTTTGAAGTCGCCGGAAACCAAAATCGAGCCGGCTTTCACTTCCTGAAGTGTGTTGGAAAAAACGTATGCTGTCACAGGAGGCAGCCAGGAATTGTCGGCGCCTTCCATGCCCAGGGACATTTCGTAAGATTTCCTTCCAATGAAAACAGCGTCAATCCTTTTAAAAAAGTCCGACATCCCATAGTCCTGATCAGTGAAACACCAATCGTATTCTCCATTCGGGCCCTCGATGTAACCGTCGAGGCTTACGGCTAAGTTTAATATGACTTTACGCATGTGCTTCGGGTGTTTGGATAAAAATGGATACCTGCAAATATAATTCCTAAAATTCCCAAGCTTGACGTATGTTGGGAGAAAATTATCCTACTGATGGACGGGAAGGCACTGGCAGATTTTTTAAAAACAGAAAAAGCGCGAATCGCCGGCAAAAATATGGTGCTGGGATTCGATGGATTTGTGGATACCATCGTCCGGGTAGTAAAGCACAAAGCAAAAGGAAAACCTGCCTTCTATTTTGAGAAAGCACACCATTTGGGCAACTATATTCTTGAAAAAGAAGGGCGCAACCTTTCCATAGAACTGGAAGAACGCCAAACAAAATTAGGGGGAAACATGCCCATTATGAGCAATGCGCTTGCCCGACTGGCCGGCAAAGTGTCCTGTATAGGCGCTTTGGGCTACCCGGCCCTGCACCCGGTTTTTGCCCCTATGGCAGATTTGTGCACCCTTTACAGCTACGCAGAGCCGGGGAAAAGCACAGCGCTGGAATTTGACGATGGTAAAATTTTACTCGGCCAGATGGGGGCGCTTCAAGACCTGGGATGGGCCGCGATCAGAGAGAGGATAGGGCTGCCCGTTTTGTCGGAGCTTTATCAAAACTGCCATTTACTGGCCTTGTTAAACTGGGGAGAACTGGACCAATCCACTTCGATTTGGAAAGGCCTGATCCGGGAAATTTTACCACTTTGCCCAAATCCGGAAAAACAAATCGTTTTTGTGGATCTGTCTGATTGCTCCAACCGGAGCGAGGACGAGCTTATGGAAGCACTGGACTTATTAAAATTATTTTCAAAAACCCGCCATCTGGTTCTGAGTTTGAATTTGAACGAAGCCGAGCGTATTTTTCAGGTTATATCACCTGCCGGAACGCCCCAAATGGAAAATTTAGGCGCCGTGCTTTTCGAACAATTATCCCTGCAAACGCTGGTTATCCACCATGCCCGTCAGTCGGCGGCCTGGGAAAACGGAGACTTTCAGGTACTGAAAACGAGGTATATTCAACAACCGAAAATCAGCACGGGCGCCGGAGATCATTTTAATGCCGGATACGCATTTGGAAAGATGATGGAATTAAAAGCAATAGATTGCTTAGCTTTGGGGAATGCCGTTTCCGGCTACTATTTGAGTTCGGGATCGAGCCCCGGGTGGGAAGATTTGTTGCACAGCTTAACGGAGACCAATTTATGAACATCAGGACTTTCGAAGATTATCGCCGGCTTTCTACCAATACCGCTCGTGAAATCCTGCGGATCGTGCTTGAAAAGCAAGACGCTGTGCTCTGCCTGGCTACTGGCGAAACCCCGCTTGGCGCCTATGCTGAGCTGGTGCGTCAGGCAAAAATGCAGCGCATTAATTTTTCAGGTATTCGCTTTGTCTCATTGGATGAGTGGGTCGGAATTCCACCCTCCAATCCGGGCAGCTGCCATTATTTTTTGCACCGCCATTTGTTTCAACCGCTACAGATTAAGCCCGAGCAAATCTATTTGTTTGACGGAATGGCGGAGGATACACAAACAACCTGTATGCTCATGAACGAGCATGTTCAAAAATTGGGCGGCATTGACCTGATGTTGCTGGGGATTGGCATGAACGGGCACATTGGATTCAACGAGCCCGGCACTTCACCTGAACTGGAGGCACATGTCGCAGCCTTGGATGAAATCACCCAAACGACCGGACAAAAATATTTTCAAACCGAAACACTCCTGAAAGCGGGCATGACTTTGGGTATCAGGCAGATCATGGAATCCCGCAACGTTTTACTTATGGCCAATGGCATTCGAAAAGCGGAAATCCTTCAGGCTGCGCTCGAAGGTCCTGTAACCGCTTCCGTGCCAGCCAGTATACTGCAACAACACCCTCAAAGCTTGATATTGCTCGACGCAGGAGCTGCCAGTAAACTGGGCAGCGGCTCCAAAGCCTGAACAGAATCAGGCTTTCAGCCAGAGATCTACCGGCTTTTCAACCTCGGGGTGGAAAGGCAAATGAACTTTGACGCCCTTTCCGGCTGATGCATAAGCGGCGTAAATAATTTCAAGAACCGCTCTGCCGTCTTTTCCAGTCACCAGTGGCGTTGTATCTTTTTGCACACACTCAATAAAGTGTTTCAATTCGTGCGGATACCCCTGGTTAAAGGCTTCTTCGAATACGGGAAAACTCCAGCCACTGGTTGTATCGGCTTTCTCCATCGCGTAACCATAGCCATTTTTACTATAAGCCAGGGAGGCATTGCCCATGAACAAGTCGGCGTAAATGACACCCCCTGTACCGTGGATTTCACTTCGGTCGTCCATGCCACCGTGTTTGGCCCAACTGTTTTCAACGACTCCTGTTACGCCGTTTTCAAATTCGAGTATAACAACGGAATTATCTTCACCCCGGGTCCGGTTTCCATGCAGCACAGTAGCCATAGAGGCATAAACGCTTTTTACCGGATTATTGCCCAGCATCCAACGGAACCAGGCAATGCCATGGCAGCCCATGTCCATCAATACGCCACCTCCCGACTGCTTAATGTCGTAAAACCAGTCGCTGTGGGGGCCCGAGTGTTTTTCAGATTGCTTGAGCATATAAACCTCGCCAACAGCACCTTCTTTTACCAGATGCCGGGCGCGTTCGTATTTTGGGGCAAAACAAAGCTCTTCGGCATACATGAGTTTTACGCCCGCTTTTTCGCAGGCAGCAATCATTTGATCTGCCTCTTCGAGGGTAACGGAGAGGGGCTTTTCAATGATGATGTGCTTACCGGCTGCCGCAGCTTTCAAGGTCGCTGAAGCATGTAAAAAATTGGGAAGACAAATATCGACAACATCACAACCGGATTCCCGAATGATGGCATCGAGGTCATCGTACCATTGTGGTATATGGTATTTTCCGGCAAAACTTTCCGCTTTTGCTTTATCCCGGGTATAAACGGCTACCACTTCTGCTTCTGGAACGAAGCGGTGATAACTTTCCAAATGAATGTCGCTGATGAACCCGGCGCCGAGTATGGCTACTTTTACTTTTTCCACGACTGTTGATTTTGAATGAATAATTTCTGAAGTTATGCCCAGGCGCCTTCTCCTTTGTGATAATCAATACACCCATCGAAGCGCCCAGGAACCGGCACAAACCGCAATGCCTGTGTGGCTCCCGGTTCAGAACTGAAATAGCCCCAAATCGTGAGTTGTTTCATCATGTTGAAATAATGTTCCGGGTCGGCATCCTGTCTGTTTTTGCCATAAGCGGCAGCTTCCTGATCCAATTCATTGAGCAATGCTGTTTTTTCATCTGCATTCAATTGCAGAAACGAGCGCTGGTAACGATTTTCACTTTGTGCTTTCAGCTTTTGTATACCGGCAAAGAAGATGGCCTGTTCCGCTTCGTCGTAACAATCGCTGACGATACTTTTCATAAACAGCGCAATTTTTGCCGCCTTTGCGCCCGGTGATTTTTGGGTTTCGGGCAGGATGGTTTCCCCTACTTCGTCCAAAAAAGCCAGGTCGTCATCATCGAAGCGTACCTGTTCTTTTTTGTCTGGTCCGCATGCACTGAGAAAAGCCTGCGAGCCAATGATGACACCGCCCAATAAAACGGCAGTGGCGGATAAAGCGTCTCTTCTGTTCATTACAAATTACCTTTTTGTGCCTCAGCGACTGCGTGGTTTACGGCACGCGCTGTAAGAGCCATGTACAAAATAGAAGGACTTTGGTTGCCTGTACTTGTCATGCAGGCGCCATCGGTAACAAATACATTTTTGCAGTGGTGTACCTGGTTCCATTCGTTGAGGAGGGATGTTTTGGGGTCAATACCCATGCGTGCGCCCCCCATTTCGTGGATGTCCAGCCCCGGAGGCTGTTTGTTGTCGATGCGGTTCATGATTTTGCAGCCTGCTTTTTCCAGCATTTCACAACTTTGTTCCAGAAAGTCTTCTACCATCTTTTCGTCGTTGTCGTCATAACCAACAGAGGTTACCAGCAAGGGAATCCCCCATTGGTCCTTTTGGTCCTTGCTCAGCCGCACATGATTGCTTTCTTTCATGATGGTTTCACCCTGCATATACATATACACTTCCCATGTTCCGGGTTCGCTCATGGCGTCTTTATAAGCGCCTCCAATTTGCGGATCATCAGGTTTTACAGCCCCACGGGGACGATAAGCGCCCGAAAAAGTGGTATAGCCTCCGAAAAAGTCTGTCTCTTTTTTGCCGAGGTTGCGGTAATTTGCTACGATGCACTCTGTAGGGTTGCGCACATAGTAGTATTTGTCTTCAAAACCCTCGATGGAGGCGTTGACAAACCCACGGTAGAGGTGAAATCCGATATGTGTTCCCAGCAGGCCGCTGTCGTTGCCCAAACCGTTGGGAAAGCGATCGCTGGTTGAATTGAGTAAGATCAGGGTGCTGTTCAGTGCCGAGGCATTCACAAAGATGATGCGGGCAAAATATTCCGTTATTTCATGCGTATTGGTGTCTATCACGCGTACGCCAGAAGCTTTCCCTTTTTGTTCGTCGTAAATGATGGAATGCACTACTGAGAAAGGCCGAACGGTCAGATTTCCCGTTTTAGCTGCCCAAGGAAGCGTAGAAGTAACCGAGCTAAAGTAAGCGCCATAGGGGCAGCCGCGCATACACAGATTTCTTGACATGCAACGTCCCCGCCCTTGTTGCTGGTGGACTTCATTGGGTTTCGACAGGTGCGCCCACCGCCCCTGCACCAGATGACGATTTTTGTAGTGCTTTATAAAGCTTTGCTTCAGATGTCGTTCGACACAATTCAGGTCAAACGGCGGAAGAAATTCCCCGTCGGGCATGGCTTCTATGCCATCGGGGTTGCCGCAAACGCCAATAAATTTTTCGACATACGAATACCAGGGGGCTACATCATCGTAGCGAATGGGCCAGTCGGCGCCATACCCAAACCGCGCAGGCGCTTCGAATTCATAATTGCTCCACCGTTGACATGCGCGCCCCCAAATGAGCGATTTTCCGCCAACCTGGTAGCCGCGAATCCAGTCGAATGGCTTTTCCTGTACATAAGGATGATCTTTGTCCTTTATGAAAAAATGTGCGGTATCTTCTCCAAAACCGGCTGCCTTGCTGATGAGCGGATTTTCTTTCCTAAAGGCGCTGGGCATTTGCCCGCGATGTTCGAAATCCCAGGGCATTTTCAGCATCGTGGGATAATCTTTGACGTGTTCAATGTTGCGGCCTCGTTCCAGGACAAGGGTCTTCATGCCCTTCTCACAAAGTTCTTTAGCCGCCCAGCCGCCCGATATTCCCGAGCCAATAACAATGGCATCGTAGGTGTGAACTGCCGCTCCACCCGAATTAATATGAATGCTTGAAGTGTCTGATGCCATTGTTTGTTGTTTTTACCATACCCGACAAATTTAACAACTGTTTTGGAAGTAAGGGGATCGTTCTTTGGGTAGTATAAGTCTGTTTTGTGTCAAAAATTGGATAATAGCTCGCTTTTTTGGCAAGCTTTTATATTTTTACAGCCTTGGTTATTACTCATAAAAAAATCAGATATGGTTGACATTAGTAAAATTATCGCAGGAAATGAGCAGTGGGTTGCAGACAAATTAGCCATTTCTCCTTCTTATTTTGAGGAACTCGCAAAGGGGCAAGAGCCTGAATATCTTTACATTGGTTGTTCAGATAGCCGGGTTACTGCCGAAGAATTAATGGGCGCTCAACCCGGTGAAATATTTGTCCACCGGAACATCGCTAACATGGTCATCAGTATTGACCTGAATGTGATGTCTGTATTGAATTATGCGGTCAACCACCTGAAAGTCAAGCACATCATAGTATGCGGACACTATGCCTGTGGTGGAGTTAAAGCTGCCATGCAGTCTGCCGATCTGGGAATTTTAAACCCCTGGCTTCGGAATATCCGGGATGTGTACCGTTTGCACAAAACGGAATTGAATGCCATAGCTGATGCAGAAAAAAAATACGACCGCCTGGTGGAATTGAATGTACAGGAGCAGTGTGTGAATCTTATTAAAACTGCTGCAGTACAGAGGGCTTATGCGGAACGCGGTTTAACGGTCATGGGCTGGGTTTTTGATGTGAGAACAGGCAAATTGATAGACCTGAATATTGACTTTCCTGCCATACTCAAGGGCATTATGGAAATCTACAGAATCAATTAGGAAAAAAAGCTACCACTCGTGTTCAAGGCCTGTTTCCAGGGCCTTAAAGTATTGATCTTCGTTAAAACGATAAAGGTAGGGGGACTTGTGCGCGCCCCCTACGCGGCGTTCTTCCAGGCGGGTGAGGATGCCGTAACCCAGAATGCGTTTCTGAAAATTCCGGCGATCAAGGGTTTTGTTCAGAATGGTTTCATAGAGTTTCTGGAGTTCTGGCATGGTGAATTTCTCGGGCAGCAGGTTTAGTCCAACGGGATCAAATCGCAATTGCCTGCGCAGCACCTCCAGGGCGGTAGTTGTTATGGCATTGTGGTCGAATATCATTGCCGGAACATCCCGAACATCCCACCAGCGCCACTCCTCAGTGAGTTCGTCAAGCGCCGGGCTTACCTGCGAAAATTCTACCAACGCGTAATATCCTACTGAAATAGTTCGATCAAACAATATGTGCCCGACATCAAGGTGAATGCCCTGCCTGGCCAGGATACTATGAAAATCCGTATTATCCATCCGGTTCCGATCACCAAAAGTATAGAATTGCTTCAGAAAAATGTTTTCCAGGCCTGTGCGCTCCCGAAGCACACGGTCTGCAGCGTCGTCGAGGGATTCATCGGGAAAAAGCCTTCCTCCCGGTAAGCTCCATTCTTCAATGTTCTTCAAACGGAGTAACAATACCCGCAATTGGTTTTCGTGAAATCCGAATATGACACAATCGACCGAAACATGCGGTAAAACAGTACCTAATTTTTGTTCGTCCAATCTTTTCACCTGTATTTTGTGATCCATTGCACAAAAATGAGAACTTTTTCTCACTCATTCAAAACAGAAAGCAATGGCAATAAAAGTCAAAATTTTAAGCCCCAGCCTTGACAGGTTGTAAAAATGATTTTATCTTTGTGTAAATTATACACATTGATTAATCAACACTTTGCCTAATTATGAAAATTCGCTTATTTTCTATCCTGCCACTGCTGGCCTTGCTGGCTATTGGCATCTCGATTCCTGCCTGGGTAGCGCCTACGGCTTACCGCGACCTGAATAAAAATGGCCGCATGGATGTTTATGAAGATAAAAAACAACCCATTGAGAAGCGGGTAGAAGACCTGCTGACTCAAATGACGGTGGAAGAAAAAGTGGGGATGATGTTCATCAATGGGACCTTTATCAACGAAAACGGCACGCTTGAACCTTCAGAAAATGGGATGATGCGCATGCCTCCGGCAAAGCAGTGGATAGACGAGAAGAAGATGACGCATTTTAATATCTGGCAAATTCCTTCCGTAAAAGTCTTTGCCATCTGGCAGAACAACATTCAGAAATATGCGGAGGAAAAAACGAGGCTTGGCATTCCGATTACCATTGCCTCCGACCCCCGGCATTATTTCAGCAACAACATATTTTCGATGGCCTCCGTTGGCTTTTCCCAATGGCCTGAACAGTTGGGATTTGCAGCGATCGGTGACAAAAAACTCATGCGCCAGCACGGTGATATTGCGCGCCGGGAATACCGTGCGGTGGGCATACACGAAGCCCTGCATCCGATGGCTGACCTTGCCACGGAGCCCCGCTGGGCGCGAGTGAGCGGTACCTTCGGAGAAGATGCAAAACTATCAGCACGTTTGACAAGCGCCTATATTTTGGGGTATCAGGGTAAAAAACTCGGCCCTGCCAGCGTGGCCTGTATGACCAAGCATTTTTCCGGTGGCGGCCCGCAACGGGAAGGACTTGATTCCCATTTTGAATTCCACAAAGGGCAGATTTACCCCGGAAACAATTTTCAATACCACCTCATTCCTTTTGAAGCAGCCTTTGATGTGCATACTTCAGCTATTATGCCTTATTATGGCGTTCCGGTCGGGCAATCGAGTGAAGATGTTGGATTCTCTTACAACAAAGACATGATCACCGGGCTTTTGCGCAACAAGTACGGCTATGATGGCATTGTTTGTACTGATTGGGGCCTGATTACGGATGCAAATCTGGGGGTGGCGGTCTGGCCTGCCCGCGCCTGGGGCGTAGAAAGCCTGAGTGGAGAAGAACGGGTTTTGAAAGTTATTGAGGCAGGTGTAGATCAGTTTGGCGGAGAAAGCTGTACCGAACACCTTTTAAATCTTGTAAAGCAAGGCAAAGTAACCGAAAGCCGTCTGGATCAATCGGTTCGCCGGCTCCTTCGCCAAAAATTTCAACTGGGTTTATTCGATAACCCCTATGTTGATCTGGCGGCAGCAGATAGGGTGCTGAGCAATCAGGCATTCAAAAAAGCCGGAGAAACAGCCCAGCGCAGGTCTTACACCTTGCTTAAAAACGAATCGAAAAAACTGCCTTTGCCGCTCGGTAAGCTGAAAATCTACGTCAAAAATGTCGATGCAAAAGTTGCAGCTGCTTATGGAGCGGTGGTTGAAAAGCCGGAAGATGCAGACATCGCCATCATACGCCTGAATACCCCCTGGTATCCGGTTGAAACCCTAAATCCTTTTGCTAAAGGATTTCACCATGGGGATCTCGATTTCAAAGGCAAGGAAAAAGAAGACATTTTGCAATTGTTGAAAACCGTTCCAACCATAGTTGATATTTATCTGGACCGGCCTGCAGTCATCCCCGAAATCAGCCAGGGGGCAAAAGCATTGCTTGCGAATTATGGCGCCAGCGATGCTGCTTTACTGGATGTGGTCTTTGGAAAAGCGAAACCTGAAGGCAAACTGCCTTTTGAACTTCCTTCTTCCATGGAGGCGGTTCGGAATCAAAAGGAAGATGTCCCTTACGACTCTAAGGATCCACTCTACAAATTTGGATTTGGTTTGAGGTATTGAATTTAACCAAACATAGAAGGCTGTTTCAAAAAGCGTAAGCAATTTACATTTTGAGACAGCCTTCATGTGTGTATCTTTACCCCACAGAAACCAGCAGGATTTGAGAGCAGCAACAATACCGGTGACGGCAGTGGTCATTCCATATGTGTTTTTACCACCTAAAAATGGCGGGCATCAGGCCGGCTTTGGCCTTTGTGAAGCACTGGGTAATCATCTTCCCACCATTTGCATTTCCAGTTTTGGGAACGCGCCTGGGGACTATGCTTTCAAACTGGGAAATGCATTTGGTGGAGGCATGTCTAAATATTTCAGCCCCGTTGCTGCCTGGCGTTGTTACCGTCTTTTGAAAACTTCCCGTGCGCAATATTGCATTGCCCAACAGCCTTTTATTGTGCCCTTGCTTTTGCCCCTTCTGGCCCTGACCGGAACCGCCCTTCTTGTTTATGCCCACAATATTGAATACCAGCGCTTCCGGAGTATGAATAAGTGGTGGTGGCGCATCGTTTGGGCGGTAGAGTACCTGGTTTATCGTCTGGCGAGCCAGGTATTGTTTATTTCCTCTGAAGAAAGGGAAACCGCCATTAAGGTTTTTGGGCTGAATCCCTCAAAGTGCATTGATGTCCCATACGGTGTTGAACGCCGTGAGCCGCCACCAGCGCCGGACCGCGATGCCGCCCGCCGGGCTGTTGCTGCAGAACATGGTTTTTCAGAATCGGAACGTTGGATCCTGTTTTTTGGTCCGCAAAACTACCAGCCAAATCTTGAAGCGGTGCTGTTTATTGCTCGCGAACTCGCGCCTTTATTAAAAGATCAAAGTAAAGAAAACTACCGGATTCTCATTTGCGGCGGCAGTTTACCGCCAGTCTACGAAAAGCTGGAAGCATGGCGTTCATACAACCTGAATTATCTGGGTTTTGTAGAAGATATCGACCGTTATGTGCTGGCAGCTGATGTTGTACTCAATCCTATTGTATCCGGAGCCGGCGTAAAAACCAAGGTGCTGGAAGCGATAGCCCTGGGCAGAACGGTCGTTTCAACAGATAGCGGGGCATCGGGGATTCGGCGTGATTTATGCGGCGATAAGCTGATCGTCGTATCCGACCATGATAAAGATGCCTTTGCCCGTGAAATCCTGCAAACCCTCGGGCAGGAAAATGCAACGACTCCTGTCGCATTTTTTGACTATTATTACCGCGACAATGTTGTCAAAGCCCTATTACCCATCTTGCAAAATGGATGAATTCTGTTATGAAAAATGATCTTATCGGGCTGGCTGATTACGTTTCGGGCAAATGTAGTTTTATCCCAGACTTGTTACCGGCTGCTGCCATTGCCATGCCGGTTTCTTCAACGCTTGACATTTTAACGCAAAAGCTTGGAGCAGAAACACTGGAAAAAGTGCTTCAATCTGGTTATACACAAGTGTCACCGCTGGAACAGATGACGGATGCTTCCTGGATGCGAACTACCAATATGGTCGGCGTGAATGTTCGCACCATTGGACATTTCTGGAACCTGATCAACTACCAGTTTACCCTGCCTGCCTGCCAACAATCCATTCACCTGCTTCCCATCTGGGAACCGGGAGTAGTCTCCAGTCTATACGGCATGGCAAGTTGGCACATCAACAGGGAATTCTTTTGCGAAGCGCTGGCATTGGCAAGGCCTGAACTGGACACCGTTGAAAAGCAATTGAAAGCAACGATTAATGTTTTGCATGCACTGGGCAGGGTAGTGGGCCTGGATGTTATTCCGCATGCGGATCGTTATGCTGAAATTGTACTGACCAATCCCCGGTATTTTGAATGGTTAGAAAGAAAAGGCGCCGTGATTACTGATCACAGCGAAAACTTGTTTGAACGGATTCAGGACAGCATTTTTGAACACCTGCTGCGGGTTGGTCCTGCTTTAGAGGGGGCTGATTTGCCGGCGGATCCAACAACTTTGTTCAGCCTGCCTCCTGAAGAACGATGTCTTTTGTTGTTTGGTGAAAAAAACAGGCCCTTTGAAAGAAACGAACGCCGGTCCGGATACATTCAGCATTTGCACAAGCAGGGCCTTGAGCCGGCTCCGGCGACGATGGGCCCGCCATACAGGGGACTGGAGGTCGATCTTGATGAAGAAGCTGCAAAAAATGTTGCCGACGACGCCTGGCTTGATTACAGGATTGTAAACCCCGGTCCGATGTCCCGTGTATTTGGCCCTCTGACGCGTTATAAATTGTATGCGAATAAAAACAACAACGCAGACTGGGAAATTGACTTTGACCGCCCGCTGACTGAGGTTTGGGACTATGTTTGCCATCACTATACAGCCATCCAACGGGAATATCATTTTGATTTCATGCGTGGTGACATGTCGCATGTTCAGATGCGCCCCGGAGGAGTGCCGGAAACTGCAGACAACTATTATGACATCCACCGCGCCGTGCTGCGCCGCATCCGGATGGAAAAACCTTATTTTGCTTATTTCGCCGAAACTTTTCTCGCGCCACCCGGCACGATGGCATTTGGCAGTGAAGAAGACCACCTCGACCTTTCAGAGGCTGACGCCACTTTAGGTGATCTGCAATCCATGGTTATGGGTGAGCCTCAGTTTTTACAAAATTTCAGGTTATACCTTGACCTGCTGCATACCAGAGGTTTTGCGCCGTGTTTTACAATAATGACCGGGGATAAAGACGACCCCAGGTTTGACAAGTTTTACCTGAGCGGCAATGAGTCGCGTTTTTTTATGAGTTTGTTTCTGACAGATATGCCCAGTTACATGGGGCTTGGCTTTGAATGCCGTGATCCGCACCCGGAGCCGGCAAAAAACGAGTATTACACAAAGCTTTATGTATTCCAACTGGAAGGCGGTCCTAAAGCAACTCAGGGGCCTTACCTTTTTGGAGGAAATACCGCTCTGTTTCACCGGCTGAATCGCATCAGACTCGAGGCCGAGCGCCTTTTGCCGGAAGTACCCGGGCCTTTATCGTGGTTGATACCCCCGGATGCTACCGGAGATCGAAAGGTGATGGCCTGGATGCCTCAGGAAAAAAACAACTACCTCTTTGTCGTAAATGCTGATACAAATACGGCTGCCCATAACGTCAAAATCCCCTGTCCGCTACAGGCTGAGACACAATTTCGGCTTGTTTTTTCGGCGCTTGAAAACGAAGGATCTTATTCATCACCCCTTCGCTTCCACAATGGCTTGTTGCAAATCGATGAACTTGCTGCCGGAGATGCTGTAATTATACAAATTGATGACAATCTGGTCGGATGATCCGGGCGATTTTTAAAAACCAAACTCTGTTGTCATTGTTATACCCCTGATTTACGAGCTTATTAATATCAAATCGTAAAATCGAAAATGAGATTTCAAAAAACAGGAAAATGCAAAAAAGACGTGCCATTGTTTGGTTTAGGCAGGATCTGAGGCTACATGATAATGAAGCATTGACCGACGCTTTGTCCAGTGCTGATGAAGTAGCCATGGTATATGTCTTTGATGAGCGGGTTTTTGGTGGCAATACGCGTTTTGGATTTGCCAAAACCGGAAAGTTCAGGGCGCAATTTATCATAGAAGCCGTAAAAGATTTACGGCAATCACTTCGGCAGATTGGCAGTGATTTGATTGTTCGGGTAGGAAAACCGGAAGTCGTCATATACGACCTTGCCAAGGAGCTGAAAACAAGCTGGGTGTTTTGCAACCGGGAACGCACTCGTGAAGAACTTATGGTCCAGGATGAGCTGGAGCGCAATCTCTGGTCCATCGGGCAGGAGGTTCGTTATTCCAGAGGGAAAATGCTGTATTATACTGCAGATTTACCTTTTCCGATACACCATACCCCGGATACTTTTACCCAGTTTAGAAAAGAAGTTGAACGCATTGTTCCCGTCAGAGAGCCCCTGGCGACTCCTCAAAAACTTAAGAATAAACTGAGCCATTTAGTCCCTTCCGGAGACATACCGGCTATTGAAGATTTTGGCCATGACGGTATAGAATGCGAGCCCAGAGGCGTACTAACTTTTAAGGGCGGAGAAACTGCTGCGCTCGAACGACTTCATTATTATTTCTGGGAAAGTAAAAAGGTGAAAACCTATAAAGAAACACGGAATGAGCTGGTAGGCGGGGATTACTCTTCCAAGTTTTCTCCGTGGTTGTCTCAAGGTTGCCTTTCCCCAAAGCTCATATACTGGGAACTGCGCCGTTTTGAATCGGAATACGGAGCCAATGAGTCTACTTACTGGCTGGTATTTGAATTGCTTTGGCGCGATTTTTTTCGCTTTATGGGAAAAAAGCACGAAAACAAAATTTTTCTCAAAGGTGGCATTACCGGTGAAGCGCCTCCTTTTTTGAGAAACGATTTCAAGTTGCTCCAAAGGTGGATAGACGGCACAACCGGAGTTCCTTTCATTGACGCAAATATGCGGGAATTAAAGCTGACCGGGTTTATGTCGAATCGGGGGAGGCAAAACGTTGCCAGTTTTCTGGTCAAAGACCTGAAGATAAACTGGCAAATGGGGGCGGAATACTTCGAATCCATGCTGATCGACTATGATCCATGCAGCAACTGGGGCAACTGGAATTACATAGCCGGCGTTGGAAGTGATCCGCGAGAAAACCGCTATTTCAACATCCTGACACAAGCAAGAAGGTACGACCCTAAAGGAACATACGTCAAACACTGGTTGCCGGAACTGAATGACATTCCTGTTGAAAAAATACATCGCCCGGATACTTTGTCATTTGATGAGCAGCATTTACACCACGTCAAACTTGGCGCAGATTATCCGGAAGCTCTGGTGAAAATGGAAATATGGGAGCATTGAACAGGTAAGCATCAAAAAGATCCCCACCCGAACTAAGGTCCGGGCAGGAATCTCAACGTGTTTTTGTTTCCCTTCAAAAAGCAAAAAATTACTAAAACTTATAAATCGCAGCAACCAGTAAACTGGTGCTCGTATCAGACGGTTTGTCCGGAGTATTGAGATAAATGAGTTCTGACGCCTTTTCAAAGCGCAATTCAGGAATAATTGTCAGTCCTTCAACAATGATATTGGCTGACAATGTAGTCGCCAGCACATTGCCTCCGGCCGGAGCGCCCGAAAAAACATTCAATTGTGCTGAATCATCAAAATACTCGGTTCTAAGTGTTAGCCAAAAGTGTTCGTTAAGGTCAGCATTGAGATAGAGTGCAGCCCCAAACCACTTTGATCCGTCTCCAAAGCCTTCAGAACCGGTTTTGTACTGTACATTGGTGATTGTGCCGTTAAGACCCAGGCTAAATTTGCTACTCAGCGCTGTTGTGACAACGAGGTCCAATTGATTGACCAGCACCGAATCGGTGGGTTTGCCCCCCTGATAATTTAGATAAGCTTTTAGTACATCATCCTTAGTAGCCGTACTAATCTGACCAATGATGTATTTGTTGTCCAGTGTTGTGGACTTCAAGTCAGTGGGATTGGCCACGCCGAGCATAATCCCGGTTTTTCCAAAAGTCTTTTCAGCCTTAATGCCCGTGTGAAAAAATGGACCGTATGAAAACATATACGACATGCTGTAGTTCCGGTTGGCGAAGGCATCTACCAGTTCATATCCGATGTGAGTTGCCCAGCTCCCGGCAGTAAATTTAAGACCGTTTTTGAAAGCATAAGACAAGTTCAATTGTTTGATAACGAATCGAGTACGGTCATCGGCGTATGAAAAATCTTCAGCTCGTTGTCCGAATCCAACATCTGCAACCAACCCTACCTGTCCGATATTGTGTTCCGCTTTCAGAGATATCATTCCCAATTCGAACGAATTATGTGAATTGGTAAAGCTGGTCTTATTGTTGCTTGCCATTTCACCGAGATCGTAGCGGTAATACACATCCGCAAACCCGGAAAATGTAAAAGCCGGCGCCACGGTTGCCGTAGCAGTATCAGCTGCAGTTGCAGCTTCCTGAGCATAAAATGTGGTGGTTATGCAAAAAAAGGCTATGCCTGTTGCAAAGATTCTTTGTAACATTGTAGATCATTTTATGGAAGTGAAATGATAGGTACGGTCATCGGTTTGTACCAGAAACCGAATCAAGGCCGTACCTTTTTATTCAGTGTATGCCGGAACTTCAGCGAGTTTACCATTCGCTTGCGGTACCAGAAGCGTTCCCTGTACATATTTTTCATCGTGTTGAGACGCATCCAGACCGATCTCTTCATCTTCTGAACTTACACGCATTGGTTCAATCCAATTGATGAGTTTGAAAATTAAAAATGAGCCGGCTGCGCTATAGCCTACCGAGATGAGTAAGCCCTGCACCTGCTTGAAAAAGAAGTCAAAGTTTCCGTATAAAAGGCCGTCTGCGCCGGCACTGTTAACAGCAGTGGTTGCAAAAACCCCTGTGAAGAGCATGCCAACCATTCCGCCGATGCCGTGGCAGGGAAAAACGTCGAGCGTGTCATCCAGACTGGATTTCGACTTGTAGTAAACTGCAATGTTCGAGATGACTGCAGAAATAACGCCAATGAAAATACTCTGAGGAATGGCGACAAACCCGGCGCCGGGTGTGATGGCTACGAGGCCGACTACGGCTCCGATACAAAAACCAAGAACAGATGGTTTTTTGCCTTTCAACACATCAAAAAACATCCAGGACAAGCCAGCTGCCGCAGCTGCTGTATTGGTCGTTGCAAAAGCGGATACAGACAGTGCATTCGCACCAAGTGCAGAACCGGCATTGAAACCAAACCAGCCAAACCACAGCAATCCTGTACCAATCAGTACATAAGGAATGTTTGCCGGTGGAATTTCCTTTTGTTCCATATGGGTAATGCGGCGCTTCAGCACCAGGGCGCCCATCAATGCAGCGCATCCTGCAGAAATGTGGACTACGGTACCTCCTGCAAAGTCAAGTACACCCATTTTGAAAAGGAATCCATCCGGGTGCCAGGTCCAGTGGGCCAGAGGCGCATAGATGAAAAGGCTGAACAACACAATGAAGAGGGTATAGGATCTGAAACGGATTCGCTCAGCTACTGCGCCCACCACCAGTCCGGGGGTAATGATGGCAAACATGAGTTGAAAAAACGCGAACAAAACCAGTGGAATGGTTGGCGCCAGGCTCCACGGGGCCCCTGAGGATACATTTTTAAAGAAGAAAAAAGTCATGGGGTTGCCGATAACCCCGCCAATATCTTCTCCAAAAGCCAGGCTGAAGCCAATTACTATCCACAAAACGCTGACAACTCCCGCTGCCACCACACTTTTGATCATCGTAGAAATCACGTTTTTCCGATGCACCATGCCGCCATAAAAAAAGGCGAGGCCGGGTGTCATAAGAAAAACAAGTGCCGTTGCTACAAGGATCCAGGCGATGTCGGCGGCATTGTATTTGCCATCGTCAGCAAAACTTGGAAGGTTTGGAGCAAAGATCGCAATCACTGCTACAAGAACCAGCAGCGAAAACGGAACAACTTGCTTGAGTGTGATTTTTTTCATGATGTTATGTTTAGTTAAGTAATAGAAATCCCGTTCCGAATTGCAACAGCAAGCCGGTAATCGTAGTGTTATCAGGCAGAATTTGGTAAATAATTGAGTTAGGAGAGCTTACGTCAATTTTTGAACATTTCTCATCTTTTTCGAATCAAAAGGCGCAAAATCATTGTTTGAATTCAATGCGTTGTGGTAACATTATTTGGTAGGACTAGTGTAAAATTATGCCGAGATGATAAAGTTGGTATCATCTAAAGGCCACTTTTTTTTATCGAAATGAGATAAGATGAATAATTCGGTTTTTTGAAATTATTCAACAATTATTAAGGAATACAACTTGGTTTTTTTAAAATTTAATTCTGTTTTGACAAGCCGTTTTTTTGCTGATTTTTCGACAATAACAGGATAACAGGCATATAAAATGTTGAATGGCAAAAAAAATCCAGCTCGAAATAGCTTTCGGCTGGATTTTTGACCGGAAAAAACAAACCCGATTCAGAACTCGTCCGATTATCCGTTCTTATACAAAACATAAACGAGCACGATCAACGCAAGCGTAATACCAATAATCACGTACATTGCCTGCTTTGCATTCTTTTGCTGACGTTTAGTCGCAATCAACTTTCTTTTCGATTTTGTCATAGTCAGATCCTGTTTTTCGCTTGCTTAATGAATTTGATATCCTACAAAATAAGGTACTCGGAGCTTCTCTACCAAGTTGCAGCCCAAAAAAAATCAGAAAAAAAATAAACTTAGCGGTATCGTTGTCCTTCATAAAATTCAACGACGCGTTCATCTGTCATAATATCCTGGTAGCGAAGCGGGTGCCTCAATACAATTCCATCCAGTGAACGACACCTGCTCAACGCCACATAAGTCTGGCCATTCTCAAATGCGCCTTTATCCAAATCGATTATCACCCTGTCAAAAGTTTTTCCTTGTGATTTATGAATGGTTACAGCCCATGCAAGCCTGAGGGGGAATTGATTAAATGTGCCAACAACTTCAGTTTCGAGTCTGGTTTGATCCTCCGGATGCACTTTATAATGCAAGACTTCCCAGTCAACCCGTTCTGCTTCCACATACCTTTTTTGTTCACCCTCTTCAACCAAAACAGTAACTTTTTCATCTTCCAGCTTGACGATTTTGCCAATCGTGCCATTGACATAACGGCGTTGCAGGTCATTTTTGGTAAACATGACCTGTGCATTGAGCTTCAAATTAAGGACAGGCTCGGCAGGGAATAGATTGGGGTTGAAATTTCCGGTAACACGGGCCGTATAAGTTGAAGCCGGGAGCGGAATGCGACTCAATTCTCCAAGGTTAATGGCATCCACTCTTGCATTCCGTGCAGAAAGCGTGATGTAATAATCGGAAGAAGTAAAATCGGGGAGGTAGCGCCGGTTCAGTTCTTCAAGATCATCTTCGTCTACGCGGTTTAGCCGTATGGCGTCCAGCAACTTTAGAAAGTACTTGTTTTCCTGGCGATAAACTTTTTGCAACTCGAACATTTCAAGTTCTACTTCCGAGCGGATCACATCTGATGAAAAGAAGTAAGGCGATTCATACCTCGATTGCAGTAACTGAGTTTCAGGATCAGAAGCGACGACCGGCGGCAACTGGAATAAATCGCCGAAAAAGACGAGTTGGACACCCCCGAAAGGCAAAGGACTTTCCCGGTTAACCCTCAGGAAATAGTCGATATTGTCGAGTAAATCGGCGCGCACCATGGAGATTTCATCAATCACCAATACTTCAATATTCTGATAAAGTTTGCGGTTGTACCGCTTTTTTATATCCCTCCGATCAAGTGGTCTGGCCGGAAATCCAAAGAAAGAGTGTATGGTTTGTCCCTGCACATTCAAGGCTGCCACACCGGTAGGCGCCAGTACGACCGTTTTTTTTCGGGTCGTACTTCTAAATAATTGCAAAAGAGTAGATTTGCCTGTTCCTGCCTTACCGGTAATGAACAAATTCCGGCCCTGCTTCTCAATCATATCGAGTGCAAGCCGGAAATCATCGTTCAGTTCCAAAGGCGTTTTGTCTAGTCCCACTGGATGGCCTGTGTTTTTGCATGGTGAAGCCAGGGAACGCTCAAAAATTGCCTTCCTGGTTTTTCAGAAAGGCAATTTTTGAGCAAATAACCCGGATTATTGGATCGGCTTCACAAGGTACACAAAAACCGGTAAGTGGTCGCTGAATCCTGCAATATACGTGTCGCCGGAGAAAGTGCGATGTGGGTAGCCCCGATATTGTCCGGATTTCTGAAACAGGTAATTTTCATTAAAGACACGTGCATTGTAAAACTGAAAACCGCCCGTTTTTTCATTAATCAATCCGTAAGACAATATGATTTGGTCAAAGAGATTCCAGGAATCCTGATAAGCCAGGGTGCCGATGCCCCTTTTATAAAAATCGTACATTGGATTAAACAGCCCGCCTTTTTTTGTTTCTTCTTTTTTGTAGGAAACGGCCAGTACTTTTTTTACACTTGGGCTGGTGGGGTCATCGTTCAAGTCTCCCATAATCAGGATTTTGGCATTTGGATCTGCCTGTATGAGGGAATCGGCAATGTTTTTGCAAATCAGCGCCGCCGCATTCCGGAAAGGCTGAGAGGCTGCTTCACCACCTCTTCTTGAGGGCCAGTGGTTGACCAGAATATGAAGTGGTTCCCCGTCATACAAACCTGAAACAAAGAGAATATCCCGTGTTTTTATGGTGTCGCCTGTTGGCGAAAAAATGGGCATCAAAACGGCTTTGCTAGTAGTTGGCGTGAAATATTTTGCCTGGTAAATCAAACCCACATCAATTCCCCGCTGGTCAGGTGAATCAAAATGGATGATTTGATAATTTCTGGAGGCAAGTTTGGGTTGGCTGACAAGATCTTCCAGTACCCGTCTGTTTTCAATCTCTGCCACACCGAGTATGGAGACGCCATCCGGACTAAGCTCCGTGCCCAATTCTGAAATTACCCGGGACAAATTCCCCAATTTGTCCATATACAGTTCTTTCGTCCAATTCTTTGCGCCGGTAGGCAAAAATTCCGCATCGTTTATGATAGGGTCGTCTTCCGTATCAAAGAGGTTTTCCAAATTGTAAAATCCGATACAGCCTACTTTATACTGCTGGGCTTTCTGTGAATACAATGCAGCTACCGGCAGGGTAAGTAAAAAAAGGATAAAAAGTGATCTTTTCATAATTGTTGATTAGATGACTGATGTTTAGACGACAGAAGCAGTAAAAGGTGACGGGAACCAAACCCCATGTTTGAACAAACGCTAAGTTTCAGTTAATTTTGATTGCCCTAAAAAAGGACGATTGGTGCGAATTACTACCTTTGCGTCACTTTATTAATTGAAGCTCAAAAGTATGCTTAATTCTAAAAAAGTACTCCTTTTTCTCAGTCTCGCTTTGTTCTTTATACCCGGCCTGGTTCTGGCTCAAAATGTTACGATTCAAGGCAGTATTAAAGACAGACAAACAGGTGAAGCTGTTCCGGGCGTTGAAGTTCGCGTTTTGCGAAGCAGCGTCTTCTCGGATGCCACCGGCGCTTTCAGCCTCACCATCCCTACAAACGCCAGTGACGCTGTCGTTAGTTTTTCCCGAACGGGCTTTGCCCCAATTGACACACTGATCAAGCTGAATTCCGGAAACATTTCGCTCGGCACACTGAACCTGACTTCCCAGGCCGGAATCGAACAGCTTTCCGGAGAAGAAGTGATTTCCACAGTTACCCTTTCTTCAGATGAAGGAGGCAATGAAGGCGCGCAAAATATTGCAGGCGTCCTTACCGCATCCAACGACCTTTTTGCTTCTACTGCTGCTTTTGGCTTCAGTGCGGCCCGTTTCCGCATCAGAGGTTATGACTCCGAGAACAACCTGATTTACCTGAACAACATTCCGGTTAATGACCAGGAAGACGGATACGTCTTCTGGAATGCCTGGGGTGGACTGAATGATGCTGTTCGCAGTCGTAACAATTCTATTGGCCTTCAACCCATTGAGTTTTCCTTTGGCGGCGTGGGAGGAGCCGTAAGTATTGATACGCGCGCTACCTCACAGCGCAAACAACTGCGTGTCTCTTACGCACTTTCCAACAGAACTTACCGGCATCGTCTGATGGCGACTTATTCTTCAGGCATGAAAAACGGCTGGGCGGTCACGCTTTCCGGCTCGCACCGATGGGCTGATGAAGGTTATGTTCCGGGAACTTCCTACGACGCATGGTCCTATTTTCTGTCTGTTGACAGAAAAATCAATGATCGCCATACACTTAACTTAACTGCTTTGGGTGCGCCAACCATTCGGGGGCGCTCTACTTCTTCCGTTCAGGAAATGTACGATCTGGCCGGAACGAATTTTTACAATTCTTACTGGGGTTATCAGAACGGCAAAAAACGCAACAGCCAGATGGTGAACACCCATCAGCCCATCACCATACTTCGCCACGACTGGGAAATTTCTAAAAAATCGACTCTCAGTACTTCTGTTGGTTACGAATTTGGCCGAGACGGAGTTACGGCGCTCGACTGGTACGATGCCAAAGACCCACGCCCCGACTATTACAGGCGTTTGCCAAGCTATATAGAAAACGATCAACGCGACGATGTGGAGCAATTGCTCCGTGAAAATGAAGCCCTGCGGCAAATTGACTGGGCTGCCATGTATGACGCAAACCGCAACAGCATTCAGACAATCAACGATGCAGATGGCATTGTCGGCAACAATGTCACCGGTAAACGTTCCCAGTATGTCGTGGAAGAGCGTCGCTCAGACATGAGCCGAGCCAGTGTCAATACCAATTTCCGCAGTGCTGTAACGGATAATTTCACCCTTACAGCCGGACTTTCTTATCAGGCACAAAAAACAGAATATTTCAAGGTTCTGGACGATCTGCTCGGCGGTGATTTTTATGTCGATATTGACAAATTTGCCGAATTTGAAAATCTCGGAGACGACGAGGTCATCCAGAACGACCTGAGCACACCTAACCGCCTGGTTCAGGAAGGTGAAAAATTTGGTTACAATTACAACATTGTCAATAACCGTGCAGGCGCATGGATTCAGGGAGAATGGAAGTTCAATAAATTTGACTTTTTTGCTGCCGCTAATGCCAACCATTCGCGCTTCTGGCGGGAAGGAAATGTTCAAAACGGCAGGTTTGAAAACTCGATTGGAAAATCTGAAGTTCAAAGCTTTTTTGACTACGGTGCAAAAGGCGGTCTGACCTATAAGTTGAACGGAAGAAACTACTTTGTCTTTAACGGAGCTTATCTTACACGAGCGCCGTTTACGCGCAATGCTTATGTCTCACCGAGAACACGGGCTGATTTTGCAGCTGGCGCCGTTCTGGAAAAAATACTTTCCGGAGAAGTCAATTACCTGCTGCGCTCACCTGGTTTTAAGGTAAAAGCAACGGGCTACTTTACGCAGTTTGACGACCAGATTTCCATCCGCAGCTTTTATCTGGATAACGCCATTCCTGATGGAAATGGCGGCGTTCGCGGCGGTTTTGTGAATTACATCATGAGCAATATTTCGACGCAGCACATGGGCGTAGAATTTGCTACCGAATTCACCACCCCAATACCGGGATTGAAGGCGAGAGCGGTTGCAGCCATCGGTCAGAACATTTATACCAACAGGCCGGATGTGGAGGTTTTTCTTGACACCGATGCAGCTTCCCTCGGACAACGCCAGGTGTACATCAAAAACTTTTATGTAGCCGGTTCACCGCAAACAGCATCAAGCTTTACCCTGAGCTACAACGGAAAGGACTTCTGGTTTGCAAACCTGAGTTTCAATTATTTTGACAATAGCTGGATTGATTTTTACCCGGAGCGCCGAACGACCGAAGCAGTTTCTTATGTGGATGATCCTCAATACATCAACGAAGTCGTTGAACCCGGCTCTCCATTGTGGAAACAGATCATTGATCAGGAAAAAGCGCCTTCTGCTTTCACGATGGACTTTTTTGGAGGAAAATCCTTTAAAATCAACGACTTGTTTATTTATCTGAACGTTGGGGTAAACAATATTCTGGATAAAAAGGACTTTATTACCGGAGGATACGAACAGTACCGCTTCGATTTTGAAGAGAAAAATGTAAACAGGTTTCCATCGCGTTATTTTTATGGATACGGCAGAAACTACTTCATCAGTTTGGCCTTCCGTCTCTGATATTTAACAAAAATCAAAATACATCATCGTTATGGATTTCTTCTTAAAACGATTTTCACTTTTCGCTTTTTTGATTTCAGTCACCATCTGGGGTTGTGTAGATCACGAATTTGATGAGCCGCCGGTAGGCCAGCTACCGGATTTGGAAGCAAATGCAACCATTGCACAACTCAAAGCGCTGCATACGGTCGGAGGCGCCAGTAACCTGGTTACAGAAGACTGGATCGTAGACGGCGTTGTGGTTGCAGACGATCAATCCGGCAATTTTTTCAAAAACATCGTCATCCAGGATGAAACGGGCGGTATTGCCATTCGATTGAATACGACTGGTTTGTATAATTCCTTCCCGATTGGGCGCAAGGTCTTTTTGTTGGCCAAAAACCTGTACATCGGCGATTATAACGGGCTCCATCAGGTAAATGGCAGCGCAGATGCCGCCATCGAAGAGGTATTGATACCGGAGTTTTTAGTTGGAGCAGAACGCGACCAGGCGATAAGCCCCAAAGTGGTCACATTGGCAGAACTTCAGAACACGACTTTATACAACTCGTTGATCAATACGCTGGTTCAAATCAATGACGTGGAGTTTTCTCAGGCTGACGCAGGATTACCTTATGCTGATGCGGCCAATCAATTTTCAATCAACAGAAATGTTGAGGACTGCTCAGGCAATTCCATCATCCTGCGTTCAAGCGGTTTTGCTGATTTTGCAGCAGATTTGACGCCAACCGGAAAAGGATCTATTGTAGCCATTGTGAGCGTTTTCGGAAACACCAAGCAACTCAATATCCGTGACCTCAACGATGTTTCGATGGCCGGTACGCGCTGCAACGGCGGTAATACCGGTGGCGATGTGATTCCGATCAGTGATATTCGCAGTTTGTTTAGTGCCGGCACGACAGCAGGACCTACGGGTAAAACCATCAAAGGGGTGGTTATTTCTGACAGAAATGCGGTCAATACGGACACCCGAAACATCGTGCTGCAGGATGGTAGCGCAGGCATTGTGGTTCGTTTTTCTGCTGCCCACAGCTTCAACCTTGGGGATGAGGTGGTCGTTTCTGTTGCCGGCATGGAATTGTCGGAATTCAATGGCCTGCTGCAGGTGAATAACGTCCCTAATAATGCAGCAACTTCAACAGGAACAGGTACACTGCCTGCGCCACGGGAAGCCACAGTAGCCCAAATTAATGCCAATCTTGAAAGCTGGGAATCTACTCTGGTCAAAGTAAAGAACGCAACGCTTACCGGCGGGGCAACTTATTCCGGATCGCGCACGCTTTCAGACGGAACGGGTTCCGTCATCCTATTTACGCGTTCACAGGCTACCTTCTCCGGCACTGCTTTGCCAACCGGAAATGTTGATGTGGTGGCCATTGTTTCCCAATTTACGGATGCGCAACTCAGTATCCGCAACCTGGGTGATGTGACAGACCTTGGCGGAGGAACAGACCCCGTTGCCATAACTTTAGCCGAACTCCGCACTCTTTTTGGCGGCGGCGCCAGCAGTGTTCCTGCTGCCAAAAAAGTTAAAGGGGTGGTCATCTCAGACAAAGACAATTTTAACTGGGCGGACCGGAATCTGGTCATTCAGGATGCCAGCGGGGGCATAACCGTTCGCTTTACGGCAGCCCACACAATTGCGCTCGGCCAGGAGGTAGAAATTGTTGTATCCGGTGCAGAGCTTTCAGAATTCAACGGTTTGCTGCAAATCAATAACGTTCCCAATGCAAACGCAACGGTTATTGGCGCAGGCACGCTTCCGGCGCCACGCCAGGCTACTATCGCAGAAATACTGGCTAACCTTGAGGCCTGGGAATCTACCCTGGTTAAAATCGTCAACGTCAGCATCGTAGGCGGCGGCACCTATTCCGGTGCAAAAAGCCTCAATGATGGTACCGGCACGATGGATATGTTTACCCGCTCACAAGCAACGTTTTCGGGCACAACTGTTCCTACAACTCCAGTAAATATTGTGGCTGTTGTGTCTCAATTTACTGCAGGACAGGTGATTATCCGGAATACGACGGATGTGACGCCGTAGGGTGTATGTATATTTCAGACAAATACAAAAGCCACTCCTTGTTCTCAAAAGGAGTGGCTTTTGTATTTGTCTGAAAATTAACAGATAAAAGCAAAGAAGCTTATGGCCATTTAAGAAGGGGGCTCCTTCCTTATCGAATCAAAGTAACATCACCCTTTTCAAATACAGTCCTGGGAACAGCATCATTTAAAAACACCATGTTGATTACATATACATAAACCCCAGTTAATGCTTTTTTTGTCCGAAAAACGCCGTCCCATCCTGACAAACTAGCTCCTTCATAAACGAGTTCGCCCCAGCGATCAAAGATTTGCATTTTAATTGATTCTAATATGCAGGATTCAGAATTAATATATACTTCAAATTTGTCATTTATACCATCGTCATTTGGAGAAAAAACATTAGGAATATAGTATTTAATACTGCAACCTGTATCTGGATCAGGGCAGCTTGTAAAGTTAACAACAATGGTATCAGTAACGGAACCGCATGCGCCCTGAGTCACCTGCACCCAATAAGTTCCGGAGGTATTTACGGTGGTAGATGGTCCGGTGTCACCGGTACTCCAAACAATGGACGCGCCTGCTGCCTGTGGAACCTGAAGTGTAGCTGTCTCACCGTCACACAATTCAAGATCGGGACCCAGAGATACGGGGTCTGGCGCTTCATTGAAATTGACAACAACGGTATCTGTAACGGGGTCACAGACCCCCTGAGTCAGGGCGACCCAGTAGGTTCCCGGAGTATTTACAGTGATAGATGGTCCGTTGTCGCCATTGCTCCAGAGAATGGACGCGCCTGCTACTTGTGGAATCTGAAGGGTGGCCGTCTCCCCGTCACACAATTCAAGATCAGGGCCCAGAGATACGGGGTCTGGTGCTTCATTGAAATTGACAATAATGGTATCTGTAACGGAACCGCATGCGCCCTGAGTCACCTGCACCCAATAAGTTCCTGAAGTATTTACATTGGTAGATGGTCCGGTATTGCCATTGCTCCAGACAATGGACGCGCCTTCAATCTCCGGGATTTCAAGAGTAGCCGTTTCACCTGTGCAAAGCTCAAGATCAGGACCTAATGTGATAGCGGGGGTGCTTCCCGGCGTTACTGTGGCTATTGCTTGCAACAATGTGCCGCCGTAGTCCGTTGCTGTGTGCATTTGCCCGATCAAAACCGGAGAGAAACTATCAGGATCTCCTTTGAAAAGCATGCGGTTAGACGTAAAATAAATTTCATCCTGGTAAACTGTGAGATCCGTAGTTGTTTGAAAATCGTTGACGGTATGAATCTCAGGGATATTGGCCCCAGAGCCAATTAGCCCGGGCAGAAACCGGTAAAAGCGCGCCCAGGTTCCAGCCGGAGCCGAACTGGCGTCAAGGGTAACAAAACTGCCATTATAGTGGGTCATCGCGTCAATATCAGGTGAAACATTAGATGTATTCACATTTCCAACAAGGCTACAAAGAGCATTGTCAACGTTGATCTGGAGTATCGAAGCGCTGAAATAGGTGCCAGGCCCAGCTGGCTGGTTTATTCTTGCTGACAGATAAACCTGGTTATCGGCTTCATTGTAGCTGATACTTTCGACAATGGTAACCATATTACCAGGAAAGGTGATGGACCCAATAAGATTTGTCGTACCATTTAAACTGATGCTAACCAGTTTAGGAGTATTCAATTCATCTATAATGCCGTAGAGCAGGCACTTGCCTTTGTGGTAAGTGATTCCCCGGATTTGTGGTTGCAAAGTTGGCGATAAATTTGCCAGTTCAGAAAGGGAGCCATTGATAGATGAAATAGTTACAAGTTTGTTACTAACGACGCCCACTAGCATGTCTTGGCCATTCAGGCGCTGGATGGAACTTATATAAAGCACCACGGCAGGCAGGAAAAAAAATAAAAAGGGCTTTTTGAAATTCATTACAACTTTTTTTGCAGGAATCAGCCCATAGAAGGAGGTTATTCTTTTGGCAAAGATAACCAATTTCTTCTAAGTCGAAAGTTTTTGAAGGGCTGTAGAAATTCTGGTTTGGATGAGTAAAAAACCGTTTTGGTCAATTAGTCGATGATAAAGGATGCTGTCCTTTGCATCATGGGACTGGCTACAAAAAATGGTTGCTTTGAAGATGCGATGTTGAGAAAGATTATACCTTTGCCAGCAAAAACGGGACCATTGCAATGGAAAAGGTGAAGAGTACGAAATACTGGGAGAGTCTTTCCAAAAAGATTCAATCTCCGACAGAGACTAAAAACAAGCGCCCTGATACCTCAGATTTAGAAATCACATTTCTGATGGATTTTTTGAAGACCGATGATGATATCCTGGATATTGGAAGTGGATCAGGATTAATTATCAATAAATTGATTGACAAGGTTGGAACCATTACAGCTGTAGAAAAGTATGAAGGCTTTACCCGGTTCATTGTTGAAAATGAAAAGATTTTGGTTATAAATGCTGAAATCATCGGATTCAAAATACGAAAATTATTTGATGCAGTGCTTTGCTTTGGTGTAGCTCAGTGTTTTGAAAGGGATGTTATGGCCTGTATTTACGCGAATATGTATGACATGATTAAACCGGGGGGGCTACTTATTGTACGAACCCATTGCGGCCTCGAGGTTGATAAAATAGTAGACGGTTTTTCGGAAGAGTTACAAACCGAATATTACGCGGAATACCGGCAGGTAGATAAGGAGGAGGCCATGTTAAAGAATTTGGGATTTGAATCGGTTGAACGGTATGATATTTTCCCGGACACCTTAAATGTTTGGCCGGATACACGTCATTTTATTTTTGTTTGTAAAAAAGCCTAAAATGCGGGTTGCTTTTTGTTTTGATTTGGATGGGACTTTGACGGAGGAAGAAATATTGCCTCAAATCGCAAAGCACGTTGACCTATATGAGGAAATTGAATTGCTTACAAAAATAACAATGCGTGGTTTGATTACGTTCAGCAAGTCATTCAAATTGCGGGTACGTTTGCTTTCTACCATTCCGATACCAACAGTTAAGCAAACAGTAAACACCATTCTTGTTAACAGGCCCCTGCAAGAGTTTGTTCGAAACAACAAGTCAGATTGTTTCATTGTAACCGGGAACCTGGATGTTTGGGTTGATGAGTTTATTAGCAGGGAATATGGCTGTGCTTATTTTTCTTCTCGTGCAAAAGTGGAAGGCGACAAGCTGATTGATATCGAAAAAATATTAGATAAACAAGAAGCAATTCATACGCTTAGGAACAGTTATGACCTGATTGTGGCTGTAGGAGACGGAATGAATGATTGCTCGATGCTGGAGCAGGCTGATATTGGTATTGCTTTTGGGGGAGTACATGAGCCGGTATCCACGCTGATCAACATCGCGGATTACGTCTGCTATGACGGACTTGCCCTGGCAGTATTATTGAAATCTTTAAAGCAAAAATATGGCAGGGAAAATTGATACTGTGATAATCTGCGCAGCGGGTTTGGGGAGCCGATTGGGCTTGGACATGCCTAAATGTCTGGTCGAAATTGGCGGTCATCCTTTAATATACTACCTCTTAAATGTATTGTATGATGTTCCCAATATCAGGATGGTTGTAGGGTTTAAAGAAGATATTGTCATGGATTGCGTTCGTAAAATCAGAAAAGACGTTGTTTTTGTCCGTAATCCAGCTTATACGACAACAACAAATTCCTACAGTCTATACCTGGGAAGCCATGACTTACAGGTCCCATTCCTCAATATTGATGGCGATATGTATATCAGCAGAGACAATTACGAAAAATTTGTTGATAAAATCGTACCTGGTGAGGACTTAATTGGGGTCACTTTGTCTTATACTGAAGATGCTGTAAATGTATTATTGGATTCTGAAAACAGGGCAATTGGATTTAGCCGTGAAAAAATATCCAACTACGAATGGACAGGTATTGCCTATTTAGCAAACATAAAAATCCGAAAGGAGGGCCTGTATATTTATCAGGAATTGGAAGCCTATCTGCCTATTCAAACAGAGGAAATCTCTTGCTTTGAGATAGATACACCTCAGGATTTGGAGTATTTATCCAATAAAATGGGACATTTATGAGTTGGGGGAAACAGATTGAAAATGTTGAGGCATTGCATCTGGCAAAAAAAAAATGTCTGGAGCTTTTATTAGAATTCGATACCCTATGCAAGGCAAACCAAATTACCTATTGGCTGGATGGGGGAACATTACTCGGTGCAGTACGGCATGGCGGATTTATTCCTTGGGATGATGATGTTGATGTATGTGTTCCATACGATGACTACCTTAAAGTTTTGAACCTTTTAGAACAATATTGCAATAGAAAGGAAGGCAGATTGTTGTATTTCTATAACACAGATTTTGAATATGTCTGCGATTATTTTGGAAATATCGCCTATTTAGTAGACGGAATAATGCCTGTCAAAATTGATATTATTCCTGTTAAATTCGTAAAGAACACTCAGGAAAGCATCACTTTTGACAGAAGCTTAAACGAAGTTCTACATACTTTTGTCAGGGGGAATCCTAAATTTCCTGCTCAAGTTCTTCCTGCTCATCATGCTTTTTTAGTTGGTAAAAACAATAGTTTCGAAAAAAGAACCATGTTTTTTGGTCATTATGAAGCATATTTAAGTAGAGGTGTCCTATTAAAAAAAGATACCGAAAGTTTGATTACGTATTCCTGTCACGATTTATTTGTAAGCAAAACCAGAGATTACTACACCCATACTTCGATTTTCCCCTTAAAAAGTGTAAATTTTGAAGGCGTTCCTTTTCCCGCTCCTAATGATACAGATTCTTATTTAAAGATCTTGTATGGAAACCACTATATGCAGCCTCCTCCTTTGGTAAATCAAATCACACATTTAAGAACTTTTTACACCAACGACAGCCTTGATGTTTCCCATATTAAACAATTAATCCGAAATATTTACAGAATTGAGTATAAGTACTCATATATCGGATTTAAGAATAAGAAATGGAGAAAAGTCTTTAAAGTCCTGAGTATTGCCAGCCATCTATTAGGGGTTTTAGCATCCGGAAACCTTAAACTTTTTGTCTGCTTGTGGAGATACAGGGCGGCTCATTTAAAAAGACGTTAACGGATATGGGAGTCATACAGCGTCAAGGAGTGAATTTAACCATCATCAACTACATCGGGGTAGTACTTGGCACTATCAACATGTTATTTATTTACCCTAAAATATTATCTGCTAATGAATTTGGAATTTTCAAATTTGTGACGCAAACGGCACAAATGCTTTTTCCTTTTGCTTTATTTGGTATTGGTTCTCTTTCTATCCGGTTTTTTCCAAATTTCAAAAACGAACACAATGGGCATAACGGTTTTCTGACCCTTTTATTAGGTGCAGCTTCGACAGTACTTGCCTTATTTTCCATTTTAATCTATTTTTTTTACCGTCCGATTAAGGAAGCATATGCGGCAAATTTTGGAGATTATGTACAATACCTGCCTTATTTAGTCCCAATTACCTGTTGCATGGGATTGATTTCTGTACTCAGTGGTTATTCGTCCAACTTTCAACGCATGCTTGTACCACATTCTTTGAATAACCTGTTTATAAAACTATGTACAGGAGGGCTTTGTATAGCGCTTTTTATGAGATGGCTGGATTTTTCGAACCTGATGGCAGGCCTGGTCTTTTCTTATTTTCTAGTACTTTTATTAATCATATTGTATTTAACACAGCAAGGGCTATTTAATTTAACCTTCAATTTTAATTTTATTCGTAAGCCTATCCTGAAAAGCATGGGCGGGTATCTGGTCTTTGGTTTTTTAGGAAATATCAGTACTGCATTGGCGTTGCAAATTGACTCTTTTATGGTTGGAACCATGATTGATTTAAAGAGTGTGGCCTCATATTCTATCGGTTTTTTTATTGCAGATACCATAGACATTCCCCGGCGTTCCATAGAAACAGCGGCTTCGCCTGTTTTGGCACAAGCATGGAAAGACAACAACCTAATTGAAATTAAAAATATTTACAGGAAAAGTTCGCTAAACCTATTGCTGGCCGGGCTCTTTATTTTCTTGGGCATTTGGCTTTCAGTTGACCTCCTCTTTGAAATTATGCCCAATGGTGAAAAGTATGTAGCAGGCAAGTACGTTATCCTGCTTCTCGGCTTTGGCAAAATTATGGACCTGGCTACAGGCATTAACGCACAGGTAATCGGGTATTCACCTTATTTCCGATTTAATTTTTATTCTATTTTAGCATTAGCATGTTTTAATATTTTGTGTAACCTCTTATTGATTCCCCATTTTCAACTTATTGGAGCTGCACTGGCAACGATGATCGCTTTGACTTTGTTCAATGTGCTTAAGCTTATATACATATATTATCGCTGGTTCATGCAGCCTTTTAGCAAAGGATCCCTGTTGATCCTTGCCATCGGTGCTGGTAGTTACACCATCGCCTGGTTCCTTCCCGATACCCAAAATCTGATAGCCGCCATCATTTTCAAATCTTTTGTTTTTGCAACTTTGTATATTGGAGCAGCGCTTTTGCTTAATGTATCCCCGGACATATCCAATCTGGTTAAGGGATATATCCGAAAAATTCAGAATCATAATGGATAATTTAATGCCTTCGCTGTCTATCATTATTTGCACCTATAACCGTTGCGAATGGCTTGCTTTTTGTCTCGATTCGTTAACGAAGCAAGACCTGCCTGCCACAGAATTTGAAGTAATTGTGGTCAACAACAACAGCAATGATGATACTGAGGCCATAGCCATGAAATATGCTAGCTTTTTTCCACATTTCAATCTTATTAATGAGCCGCAGCAAGGGCTGAGCTATGCCCGAAATACAGGTATGGAAATGGCAATTGCTTCATGGATCGTATACTTGGATGATGATGCCAAAGCCGCACCAAATTTTGTCACGCGTGCGTTGTGGATGTTTAATCAGGGGAGATATAAAGTTTTTGGAGGTAATTCGAGGCCTTGGCATAAATATGACCGACCTATATGGTTCAAAGATCGTTATGTAATTGACAACAACTATAAAACAGTTCGAACACTTCGCCCTGAAGAAACAGCCTGTGGATGCGTTATGGCTTTTGAAAAAACACTTTTAAAGGAATATGGAGGCTTCAATACAGCCCTTGGAATGTCGGGTACAAAAATTGCATATGGAGAAGATACTGAAGTACAACATAGAATGCGCGTGAATGGCATCGAAATTGGCTATGACCCGGAGTGGATTATTATGCATTTGGTTACCCCCCATAAGCTTCAGTTAGACTGGCATTTTAAATCGGCATTTGCCTGGGGGCGTGATAAAATTCTGGTTTACCAGGGAAACACAAATGTATTTTATTTGATATTGGTTTTACTGACCGCATTCGGGCTATCTTTTGTAAATGCTCTTCGCTATACCCCAAGGCTCCTATTCGATCGTAACTACTACATAGAAAACTGGTTGATCGATGTTTTTCGGAAATTTGCCAAACGCCTGGGAACAATCTATACGGCTTTGCTGGAAAACAGCAAAGCAAAAGGACGCTGGCTGAAAGAAGACGAATAAAAAGGGGGCATGTGCAATGCCGTAAATGGACTTAAAAATTCTGACAAAAGATTAACTGATTTTGAAAATCACAGCCATTAACATCTATCCCGTCAAATCGCTCGGAGGAATCTCCCTGGCGGAGGCCCTTGCCGAGAGCCGGGGACTGGCTTATGATCGCCGCTGGATGCTTACGGACAGGGAAGGCGTTTTTCTAAGCCAGCGGGAGCTTCCTGAGATGGCACGCCTACATCCTGCCCTCGACAATGACCACCTCATCATCAGGCATGCGGCTGAGGCTGTTGAACCGCTAATGGTCCCTTTGAATCCTTCTTCTTATGGAGCATACCGTAAGGTTACGGTCTGGGACAGCGTTTGTGATGCCGTCCATGTGAGCGAAGAAGCTGATTCCTGGTTTAGAAAAGTGCTCCGGGCAGAATGCCAACTGGTTTATATGCCGGATGACAGCATGCGCAGACCTGATCCCATGTATGCAAAACCAGATGATATCGTGAGTTTTGCTGATGGTTTCCCTTTTCTTATTGTTGGTGAATCTTCCCTGGAATTTTTGAACAACAAACTTGAAACTCCGGTAAGCATGAACCGGTTCCGGCCCAATTTTGTATTCTCCGGAGGCTTGCCTTATGAAGAGGATCGGTGGAGGCATTTTACCATTGGCGCCGTCCATTTTAGGGGAGTAAAAACATGTGGGCGCTGCCAAATCATTACCATTGACCAGGAAACCCTGGCGCAAGGAAAAGAGCCATTGGCAACCTTGGCTAAATACCGGAATTTTGCAAACAAAGTTAAATTCGGAATGAACCTCTGCCTGGAAAGCGCACCTGGCATCATCAGGGTGGGAGAGGAGTTGCTTGTTTTGGAACAAACAGTCTGACACAGATCGTATGCAGTTGACAGGCTGTTGTATTTTCCTGTCAACTGCACATAAAAGGGTTGTTGTTTCCTTTTACCGGGTTCACTTCTCCATTTGTTTCATGAGCGCTTCAGCCCGGTCCAGCATTTCGCCCCAGTCGCGCTTGATGTCTGCTTTTTCTTTCGTAGCAGCTTTTGATGTGTCGCTTTGGTCAATGGCGTCAAGCCGTTTTTCTAATTCAAGTCGCTGCTTCTCAAGATCTTTAAGCTCTGCGAGCGCATCGCCATCATTGTTTTCCTGTGCTTTGCTTTTCAAATTCCGGAATAAGCCGCCTACTTTGTCCACGGCTTCATCGTACTTGCCTTCTTCAAACTTTTCTTTTTCCGATTTTAACAAGCCCCAGGCCGCTTTACCGAGGTCCTTTGCTTCTGAAAAGATCTCTTTAGACTGCTCTTTCTCGTCTGTTGTTCCGAAAAAGTAGTTGTAAATTAGAATACCGATGACCAGCATTGCAGCCAGTTTGAGCAGATTACCCATAGGTGTGAACAGATTGGTGAATAAAAATAAAACAGCCTGCAGACTGCGCTTTCAATACAAAAGTAGGAAAACGCGACCATTCTCTCGTTGGTATGTAGCGCATTTTATCTAATTTCGCTGCTTCAAAAAAACAACGGTAACGAAAAGAGGTTCGTCCGTGTTAAAACGAGAAGACAACAGAACAAAGTACGACTATGGAATACAATCCACGTGAACTTGAGCAAAAGTGGCGGAGTTATTGGGAAAACAATCGCATTTACCAGGTTTCGAACCAATCGGAAAAGCCTAAATTTTACGTGTTGGACATGTTTCCCTATCCTTCAGGTGCTGGTTTGCACGTAGGCCACCCGCTGGGCTATATTGCTTCTGACATTTTCTCCCGCTACAAGCGACTCAGCGGTTTTAATGTACTGCACCCGATGGGCTATGATTCTTTTGGCCTTCCCGCCGAGCAATATGCCATCAGCACGGGGCAACATCCGGCCATAACAACGGATCAAAACATCGAAACCTTTCGATGCCAGCTGGATAACCTGGGGCTTAGTTACGACTGGAGCCGGGAGGTCCGTACGTCTGATCCTGCTTATTACAAGTGGACACAGTGGATTTTCATGAAGCTGTTCAACCATTATTACGACCAAAAGGAAGACAAAGCTTTGCCGATCAGCGTATTGATCGAACAGTTTACAAAAAACGGCAATGCGGATGTTCAAGCTGCCTGCGATGATGATGTTTCCCGATTCAGCGCAGCAGAATGGAATGCCATGGATGAAATACAGCAACAGAAGCTGCTTTTGAAATACCGTCTGACTTTTCCGGAAGAATCATTCGTCAACTGGTGTCCTGCTTTGGGCACAGTACTTTCCAACGACGAGGTAAAAGAAGGTGTTTCCGAACGAGGCGGATATCCGGTGGAACGCAAACTGATGAAGCAGTGGGCCATGCGCATCACCGCATACGCCGACCGCCTGTTGGAAGGCTTGAAAACGGTTGACTGGCCTGAACCCATTAAAGATCAGCAAACCAACTGGATCGGCCGATCTCAGGGTGCATCTCTGCGCTTTGCTGTTGATGGCCATCCGGACAAGCAAATAGAAGTTTTTACAACGCGGGTTGATACAATTTATGGGGTAACTTTCATGGTATTGGCGCCTGAACACGATTTTGTTGCCGCGTTAACGACCCCGGACCAGCGCGAAGAAATTGAAAAATACATCAAGTGGACAGCATCACGCTCTGATGTAGACCGCATGGCCGAAAAGCGCATCACGGGCGCTTTCACGGGCAGCTACGCGATCAATCCTTTCAATGGCGAGCGGGTGCCCGTCTGGATTGCCGATTATGTACTTGCAGGTTACGGAACAGGCGCTGTAATGGCCGTTCCATCAGGAGATCAGCGCGACTGGAATTTTGCCCGCCATTTCAACCTGCCCATAGTCCCGATACTTGACGCGCAGGAAAACATGGAAGAAGCTGCCGATCCCACGAAAGAAGGGCGCTACATCAACTCGGGCATCATCAATGGTCTGACCTATGCAGAAGCTGTTCCCAAATTAATTCAATGGTTGGAAGAGCGGGGACTGGGCAAAGGCAAAATTCAATACCGCCTCCGGAATGCCGTGTTCAGTCGTCAACGGTATTGGGGAGAACCCGTTCCTGTCTATTGGAAAGATGGGTTGCCCTACCTGATTGAAGAGTCTGAGTTGCCGCTTTTGCTGCCTCAGGTAGACAAATATTTACCGACAGAATCCGGTGAACCCCCGCTTGGAAGGGCAGAAGGCTGGCTTTATCAGGACAAATATCCTTACGAGTTGAGCACCATGCCGGGCTGGGCAGGTTCTTCCTGGTATTTTTACCGGTACATGGATGCCCAAAACGATGAGGCATTTTGCAGCCCCGAGGCTATAAACTACTGGCGTCAGGTTGATTTGTACCTGGGAGGTTCTGAGCACGCGGTCGGCCACTTATTGTACAGCCGGTTTTGGAATCATTTTCTTTTCGACCTGGGGCTGGCGCCTGAAAAAGAGTATGCTAAAAAGCTGGTCAACCAGGGAATGATCCAGGGGCGTTCGAATTTAGCTTTTCGGGCAAGAGAATGCTTCTTCGAAGAGTATTTGTGGATAAAGGTACTTCAGCCGTTGCTGGCAGATCAGCGCCCAATGCAAATGGCAAACAACGAACTGGAAGAGACGGTAACCTACGATTTCTGTTTTGAGGCCAATGACCTGGCCATCGAAGTTGTTTCCTACAAAATTCTGGATAAAATAGCTTTGAAAAAGGGAATCGCCAAATCGGATGGGAAACGACTGCTGGTTCTTACCAATGAAGAGTTGATTGCTGACATCAACAAACCAGAGTTGATTGCCGAAAAAATCAGAGCGGCAATTGAAAGCAGGGAACAATACATATTAACGAAAAGTATTCCCCCTTATGAATACTTATTTGTATCCCATGATCTGACCCAAAAGTATTCTGTAGAATGTTTCACGCCGTTACATGTAGATGTTAACATCGTTGAGGATGATATACTTGACCTTGCAAAAACCGGCAAGGTTCCGTTTTTTGAAAAAAGCAATTTCAAACTGAATCATGCAGGGCAGTTTCTCTGCAGTTTTGAAGTAGAAAAAATGTCCAAGCGCTGGTTCAATGTAGTCAATCCTGACGATGTCGTGGAAAAATACGGAGCCGATTGTTTTCGCATGTACGAAATGTTTCTGGGGCCATTGGAGCAAGCCAAACCCTGGAACACAAAAGGTATTGATGGCGCAAGCCGTTTTTTGCGCAAATTCTGGGCGTTCTTCTACGACGACAAAGGCCGTTTTCTGGTCAATGATGACGAGCCTACAAAAGATGAGTTGAAGGTTTTGAACAGAACCATCAAGCGGGTTACTGAAGACATCGAACGCTTGTCGTTCAATACATGTGTCAGTGCATTTATGATGGCGACCAACGAACTCAGAGATCTGAAATGTACAAAACGTGCTGTATTGGAGCCACTGGTCGTACTTATTGCTCCTTTTGCACCACATATTGCCGAAGAAATCTGGCATTTGCTCGGGCATAACGGAAGCATTCATGTAGAAGGTCGCTACCCGGTATGTGACGAGACGTACCTTCAGTCAGATGTATTCAATTATCCGGTTGCCATCAATGGAAAAACACGGGTTACCATTGAATTACCTGCCGATGCCGCCAAAGAATCTTTGGAAGAAGCGGCTAAAGCAGCTGTTGAAAAATGGACTGATGGCCAGGTCATTAAAAAGATCATTGTTGTTCCTGGTCGAATGATCAATATCGTCGTTTGAGTCCGGGAAGACACTATTTTGCTTAAGGTAACAGCATGGACAATTCAGCCAACATCGCCTCCATTTTTAAAAACCTGAATGTACTGGTTTTGGGCGATGTTATGATTGATCGTTACCTCAGCGGACATGTAAGCCGGATTTCGCCTGAAGCCCCGGTTCCGGTTGTGCATTTTCAAAAAAGCGAAGACCGCCTGGGTGGCGCCGCAAATGTCGCGCTCAATATCCGGGCAATGGGAGCAACACCGTATTTGTGTACGGTAATTGGGGATGGCCCTGACAGTCGCAGCCTGATTAACTTACTCGAACCTGCCGGCTTGTCCAACCAGGGAATCATTACATCTTCCAACAGAATAACAACTGTAAAGTCAAGAATCATTGCGGCCAACCAGCAATTGCTGCGTTTGGATAAAGAAGAAACAAACGACATTACAGAAAAAGATGCCCTGCAGCTCCTTGAACAGGTGCGCAGGCTTCTGGACAGCAAACCCATCCACGTCATCCTTTTTCAGGATTACAACAAAGGTGTACTAACGCCGCAGCTCATCAACGAAGTGATACTGGAAGCCCTGAGAAGGGATATTCCTACTGTTGTCGATCCGAAGTATCACAACTTCTGGGCCTATAAACACGTAACACTTTTTAAGCCTAATTTGAAAGAGATCAGGGCCCAGGCTTCTATGACAATCACCCCTGAATTGCCTTCGTTGCAACTCGCAGCGGCAGAAGTACGCAAACGCCTCGGCAATCGCTATACCATGATCACGCTCTCTGAAAAAGGACTTTTTCTGGATGGCGACGATCATCGGTTCATCCTTCCCACTGAAGCCCGTGATATAGCGGATGTCAGCGGAGCTGGTGATACCGTGATCAGCGTTGCTGCACTCGGCATTGCTTCGGGGATGGATATGGAACAAATGGCGATCATGGCTAATCTTGCAGGGGGGCAGGTCTGTGAACGCCCGGGAGTAGTGCCGGTAGACAAAACCACCTTGCTGGAAGCTTATCATGCTATGGTGTATAAGGATTGAGGACAATACGGGCAGCAAATGATTGCGCCTGAACGTTATTTCAAACAAGCGTCCCTCCTGATTGTCAATCACGTAACAATCTAAAGCTATGATTAAACGCTACTTAACCCTGTATTCACTTTTCTTGTTTTGCCTGCATGCTTTTTCCCAAAACACTTTTTTTTCTGAAAATTTTACGGGTGGCTTTCCCTCCGGATGGATATCGGTAAAACGGCAGGGCAACAACCTTCCTTCGTCTAACTGGCGGTGGACCAGCACCGGGCCGCAAGGGAGTTATGCAACGGATGATTTGGCTTCAACAACAGCAAGTGGGGGCTGGATGATTTTTGACTCCGATCTGAATTGCAACCATCCACACGGACAGGATGTCTGGTTGATCTCCCCGCCGATAGACGCCTCTGAAAAAGAAATTGTCTGGCTGGTTTTTGAGACCTATTACCGCAGCTTTAATGACCGGCCAGCCATTCGTATCGGTACAAATACCAACGAACTGGATAACTGGGTCAATGTTGAAGTTTTTCCAGGCATCGTTGCCAACCAGTTCGGCGGGGCAGTTGAAGGAGACATGACGCTCAACCCTCAGGTTATTTACGAAGACATCAGTGCCCACGCAGCTGGATTACCCAATTTGCGTATTGCCTTTCAGTTTCTATCTACCGCTGCAACGAATAACGGGGCCGATCTGACCGGTTGTGCTTACAATTGGCAGATTGATGATGTAAAACTTACCGATTATGACCCCCGGCCCAACAGCGACATACGCATAAATTCATTTTATGCTGTGGCGCCAAACGCCATTACGCCAAGCTCTCAGATCGAGCCGATGGGGTTTCTGGCCGACATCCGAAACTCAGGTAAACTGGTCCAACCTGCTACCACACTACACATTACCATTGAAAACAGTGCCGGCGCCATCATTTATCAGGACAGCCTTCTGTTTGGCGCCATAGCACCGGATTCAATTGTGCAGAATGTCTTTTTTCAATCGGAGTTTACCCCTCCGCCTGTTCCGGATGTTTATACAGCCACTTATTTCGCAAGCCCAACTTTGGAAGACGATGTGCCGGTCAACAACAGCCGGTCCTTCATTTTTGAAATATCCGATACGCTTTTTGCAAAACAGACGGGCGCTGATCTGATGACAACGGCTGATCTTGAGCTGGACTACACATTTGGAAATGTTTTTTATGTTCCCAATGGCAGCAATCTCTACGCGCGTTACCTGAGTTTTGGGGTTGGCAATGCGCCTCAACTTGCCGGAAAAACAGTCAGCACCTTCCTCTATCGTTGGTATGGCGATGAAAACAACGATTTCATGGCTAACCCCGATGAATATGGCGGCGGGCCAGTCGGGGCAAATGCGTATACCTTTACAGGTGCAGAAGGGAATAACCTGATTACTGTCCCGGTTGATTTCGAAAATGTAAATGGCATCGCTCTGGAAAGCAATGCTTATTACATTGCTGCCGTACAGTACCAAACGAATGATTCCCAGCAACTAAATGTGCTGGCTTCTAACGAGTACGATTACCACGCGGTTTATTTGTACAATGATTCGATGATGCATCCACAATATGCAGCCGTTATTGATGTGGGCAATACTGGTTTATTGGACTGGACTGGCTTCGGACTGGATTTTGTACCTGCAGTTCGTTTGAGTATAGGCCCGTTGACTGCTGCTGCGGAACAAGTTCTCCCTAAAGGTTCAGCGAGCATTTTTCCCAATCCTGTTTCAGCAAAAGCAACCCTGTCGCTTCATTTACCTCAGCTGTCTGAACAGGTTCAATTGCAACTGTTCGATGGCAAAGGCACTTTGCAGTGGCAACGTGATATGTACCACATACAGGAAGCAAGCATTCCACTTCACTTTGATCAATTGGCCTCGGGAATGTACTGGCTTAGAATCCGTACCCCTTCCGGAATGTTGACCTTGAGTGTGGCGGTACAGTAGACTTGCGATTTTTTATCATTATGCGCGCAGGTTAATTTTTATCTTCGCATAGCAGATGCAGGATAAAACCATATACAGTTGTAAATGAAGCAGTGTCCAAGATGTCGAACGAGTTTGCCGGAACAAGCAAAATTTTGCATCAATTGCGGTGCGCCACAGGCAGAGTCCGTTGCAAAAGCGCCTGAATTTCAAATCGATTTTGAAAAAGACATCGCTGAACAACTCAGTGCCTTGTTTTTTGTGGAATTGCGCAAACGGGTTGAGGAAGAAAACCAGTTGACCCGTTACCAGGAATATTCTGAACGCATCTACACATCAGGATTTCGCGACACCATACAAAGAAGAGCAACCCTGCTTGAAGCAAAAATTCATACATTTTACAACACCCTTGAACGCAGCAGCGAAGACCTCAGCAGGCTGATTCGTTTCTTTTGTGAAGACCTGCTCGACCAATTTACGATTCAGTATTGCAAAGACCTCAATGCTGTTGCCCTTCCTGAAGCCATTCTCCAGCATCAGCAGGAGGTCTGGTCACCGGCCGATTTGTTTCAGATTGCTATGGATTATCTCGATTTTCAAAACGAACAGGAGACCATTTATACAGACTTTCTGACCATGTCGGTAGACAAACTGCGCAATGCAGCAAAAGCTTTCCTTTTCTCAGAACGCAGCAATGAACGCATTTTTTTCATTTGTGACCTGAGCCTGCTCGGCAATTGCAAAGAAGGATTTGCCCTGACAGAAAAAGCGCTGTATTGGAAATCTCCGCTGGAAAAAGCGAGGCGTGCCGGATTGGATCAGCTGTACGATTTGCGGCGAAAAGAGAACTGGATTTCCATCAATGAACATTTCTTCAATGCCAATCCTGCGCTGAACATTAAAATGCTGAAACTGCTAAAAGGCATCCGGCTTCGCCTATCCCGGGATTGGTAGCTTCCATGGGATACATTTCAAATTTCTTTATCAGCGAAATGGTTAAACTCAAAATTTTTGATCAACTTTTCCACAGTTTCGCACGTTGTATCAATCTGTCAGTGTCTTTCGAAAAGAGATTGTCTTAAGCGCTAATTCTTGATTGTCATTTTAAAACATCACCTGTGAAATCTTGTCTGATTACTGCCATTAGCCAGCCATTGTTAAGCTTTATTGCTGTCAGGCATCCGGCCATTGGAAACTGGCATTCCCCAGTATATGTTTCAAAAACAAGGTTTCAAAAACTGGCTTTACCGCTGCAGGACTGGAACTGTATCGTTTATCCCTCCATTTCAGATTTGTCTTTTGATTGGGATGCTACTGCACCGGAAAACAACCTCTTTTTATCCAGAACTTACCTGAACGCCTTAGAGGAGTACGCTCCTGAGGGCATGAAATTTGCTTATCTCGTTTTTTATTATCAGGATAAACCTGCTGGTGTTGCCTGCTGTCAACTTTTGCCATTTAATGCCACCGAGCACATTAAAGGGCTTTCTGATCCAGGCAGTACTTTGAGCCATCGCTTCAAACAGCTTGTGGCTTCTAAAACAAATTTCCCGGTACTTATCTGTGGCAATATGTTGCTGACCGGCGCGCATGCTTTTCATTTTGATCCCCAATATTCGGATGCACGCAAAAGCGCCCTGCTGCTGGAAGCAGCTGCAGAACTTTTTTGTAACGGAAGAGCCCTTCCGGGGATGGGAGCCAGCGCTGCCCTTTTCAAAGATTTTGAAGCACAACACGCTCCATTCACTGCGCTGCTCCGGGAAGAAGGTTTGTACGAAATTCCGTTTCAGCCCAATATGCGCATGATGCTTCGGCCGGAATGGCTGCATTTTGATGACTATCTCGAGGCGATGAGCTCCAAATACAGGATTCGCGCAAAAAGGGCTTTCCGCAAACTGGATGGCATCGAACGCCGCGAACTGGATCTTACTGCTATTCAGTTGCTCGATGAACCCATTCATACCCTGTACCGCAAGGTGGCAAGCCATGCTGATTTCAACATCGTGCGCCTGCATCCAAAGTATTTTAGTGGCTTAAAAGCGGCGCTTGGCGACCGTTTTCGGGTTTGGGGCTATTTTCTGGAAGGCGAATTGCTCGGCTTCCATTCAGCCATTTACAACAACGACGAATTGGAAGCTCATTTTTTGGGTTTCAGCGACCAGCACAATGCCGCATTTCAGTTGTATCTGAACATGCTTTATGATATGGTTCGTGAAGCTTTTGCAGCAGGTCTCCGCAAGATCGTTTTTTCCAGGACAGCTACTGAAATTAAAAGCTCTATTGGCGCAGAGGCTTGTGAAACCTATTGCTATTTCCGCCATTGCAATCCGGTGGTCAACTCCATGACGCCTGCGCTGCTGAGCTACCTCGCTCCAAAAGAGGAATGGACGCCAAGACATCCATTCAGGGAGGAGAACACTGCAGATGGCGTTGATAAATAAGGCACTAAGTGATGCCATTATTATTCGGTTATCGCGACTTTTTTAGACAATAACCGCCCATCCCCGGACTGCATCTGCAGGAAATAAATTCCCGGCGCCAACCCGCTTTTGCTAATGGCATATCGATGAGTCCCTGTGCTCAGTTTCTCCGCATTCAACACGGACCGTACCAAACGGCCCTGCTCATCGTAGAGCTCCAGGTTGATCATTGTTGCTTCTGACAATTCAAATGTAATTTGCCCATCGCTATTCAGCGGGTTGGGAAATACAGCCAGATTCCATTCCGGCATCAGTTCATCTTTGACGCCGCTGATGCCACCGAGATTCGTGACCATCCGCACACGTCGGGTACCTAAATCTGAAATATAAAGCGTATCGCCCGTACTGGAAGCCCGGATGCCGTTGGGCTGGTTGAATTTAGCCACAGAAGCGTCGCCGTCGGTTGAGCCTGCCGTTGTTCCCAACCAGACGCTGTAATTCCCTTCCAGGTCAATCCGGTAAATTTTGTGGGAGTTCATGGCTGTCGCATAAATGTACCCATTGGCATAGGCGATGAAGCCGATGTACTGCCCCAGTGGCGGTTGGGTAAAAAAGGTAATCTGGCCCTGAGGATTGACTTTAAAAATCCGGCGATCGCTGAAATTGGCTACATACAGATTCAGGCTGTCGTCGTAACAAAGGCCAACAGGGCCATTGAACTGCGGGTGAGTAAGGTAGACAGAAAAGGATCCATCCGGAGCAAGTTTCCAAACGACATCGATGATGTAACTGGTCACCAGCAAGGTGTCGCTGTCGTGCATGCGCAAAATGCCGGACGGTCCTGGAATCGAAGGAACAAAGACTTCTTTGCTGCCATCCGGGGCAACTTTGTAAATTTTGTTGTCGGTGTTGTCTACGACAAACAAATCTCCGGCGCTGTTGAATGCCAGTCCATTGGGGCTATCCAATCCATTGGTAAAAATACTTTCGACGCCGTCCGGTGTCCGTTTGTACACAGCGGAGCCTGTGTAATTCGAGCCATACAAATTTCCGGCCTGGTCAAAGATCAGATCGTCGTCGATCCGGGATGCTGAAGTGGTAATGGTAGTGACTGTTTGCGCCGTCAGGAACGCTAGCGTGGTTCCGGCGAGCAGTAAAGTGGTAAAGATGCGTTTCATAGCTTTATAAATGATTCGTTTAACAAAAAATCAGCGGCAAAAGAAGGCTATGCAGGGCGGAAAGTCGCCCCATTTTGCAAAGTGGGACGAAATTTTACCAACTTTAGATTTCCTGGTTCAACTCAACAGCCTCTAAAGCGTCTACAAAATATGTCCTGGGACTGTGCCCGGTTTCTTTTTGAAAAGCCCGGTTGAACGCTGATTTTGAATTAAATCCGGCCGCAAAGGCCAGTTCCAGGGTGTTCCTATCGCCCTGTCGGGGATCCTTTTTTGCAGTAATGAATGCTTCTACGCGGTAGGCATTGATGAAATCGAAGAAATTTTTGCCAAAGCCCTGATTGATGAGTCGTGACAACTGGTATTTGGGCATATTCATTTCATCTGCCAGGTCGCCGATCTTAATTTCCGGGTTGAGGTAGGGCTTTTGAATGCGCATATAATCGTCCAGTTCCGCGACGGCTGTTAGGGAAACCGGTTCTTCTCTGTTAAGATCGGCTTCCTTTTCCAAAACCTGCGGAAGTTCCAGGATGGCCGGCGTCGCCCAGATTTTGTAAGCCAAAAAATAAACGGCTGCGACCAGCAATACCCAAAACAAGGTGTAAATGGAATAATCCGTTTGGCTCCGCAGCACTTTTACCAAAAATCCGGCCAGCCAAAAAAGCAGCAGGACCAGGCAAATGACAAAAAAAGTGCGCAAAAACCGCCCGATGAATGGCGCAGCATACTTTTGGTAAAAAGCATCGCGATACAAACGATACGTGTGCAGGCTCAAGGTCAGGTAGACGGCCAAACTAAACATGGCGGAAGCTTCGATCAGGTTAAATCCAACGATAATCTGGCGCAGGTTCAGGTAATGCAGGATGCCTTTCAGATGCAAACCGAGAAATGTATTTACCACCAGCACGTGTACCACGGCCGGCAAAAAGTGCGGGTACAGACGGGACTTCGGAAGCGGGTCAAGTCGGAGCAATGCCCGTGTAAACAGATAAATAAAAGGGCCCGTCAGAAACAGAATGACATCCGGCAGTAAAATAATCTCTGCAAATTTTCTGAAAAACGCAGGCTGATAAGTCACCCGAAGGAACATCAGAACCGCAATGGTCAACAGCAGGGCATTGAAGTATTGGATGGCTGGCCGGTTGGCTTCTTTTTTTTGCCAAAGTAAATAAGTGAGGAAAAATCCCTGTACACAGCCCGGATAGAGGGCCATGTCAAGCCAAAAGTTCTGTATCATAGCGCGTGATTTCTTTTATCGGGCGGGCGTTTATTTGTCGGAACAGCCCTGGTTTTCCTCCGCAATTTATGGAAAACCTGCCAGAAGTGTATTCCTATTTGAAAATCGTATTTTAGTTTGAATTTTGTATCATCATTCAAAACGCAATGAATATGGAAAACCTCGGTGCAGCCAACATTAAACTGACGGCTCGGGAGTTGCAGGAAATTGAAAGTGCATCTTCACAAATTAAAGTCATGGGGACGCGCTATACAGAGGCCATGGAGAAGTCAACCGGGCTGTAAGGGAAGAAAGTCGATCGACTACCTGCGGAAGATGTGAATATTGTAAGTATTACTTTGATTTTCGTATCATAAAGTTCCTCGAAATATGTTTCTTTGTATCATCGAATTCCATTCAATTAGAATGGTAAACCGCCGTTTTTAAAAATTTAAATCTTCGCCATGGCAATTTTCAACTTAAACATCAACGGAAAGAAGCAGCAAGTCGACGTTGATCCGGCTACACCTATGCTTTGGGTGCTGCGTGATCACCTCAACCTTGTTGGAACCAAATATGGCTGCGGAATTGCTGCCTGCGGCGCCTGTACGATCCACCTTGGAGGAGTAGCCATGCGCTCCTGCCAATTACCCGTTTCACAGGTTGGGAATCAAGCCATTACGACCATCGAAGGGCTTTCTGAAAAGGGGGATCATCCTGTTCAAAAAGCCTGGTTGGAGCACGATGTGGCGCAATGTGGTTATTGCCAGGCAGGACAGATTATGAATGCTGCGGCCTTTTTGCAAAACAACCCAAATCCAAGCGATGCGGAAATTGAAGCCGCGATGAACGGAAACATTTGTCGCTGTGGTACTTATGTCCGTATTAAAGCGGCCATAAAAACAGCTGCGGGGGGCTGATCATACCCGAATTGGTTGAATTCACTAAATAAGCTGTGCTTTTTACGAATTCAACGCATCCACCCAATTTCACAAATTCAATTCACAATCATGGCTATTGTAAAAACAACATACGGAAGACGTTCTTTTTTAAAAACTTCAGCGCTTGCAGGCGGAGGTATGGTGCTTGGTTTCAGCTGGCTGGCATCGTGTCAACCAACGCCTGAAGAAGTGTTGGCCATGCCGAAAGAATGGTTTAACATCAACGGCTTTCTGAAAATAGGCGAGAACGGCGTCGTCACCATCATGTCGCCAAACCCTGAAATCGGGCAGAACGTCAAGACCTCCATGCCCATGATTGTGGCAGAAGAACTTGATGTTGACTGGAAAAATGTCATCGTTGAACAAGCTCCCCTGAATACGGATTTATACGTCAGGCAACTGGCTGGCGGTAGCCAATCCATCCGACAGGGATGGCAAAGCCTTCGCATGGCAGGCGCTACAGCGAGACAGATGCTGCGGGAAGCTACAGCTCAGGCCTGGAAAGTACCTGTGGAAGAAATCACCACCGAAGCCGGCGTTCTTCACCATAAAAACAGCGGAAAATCGGCTGGTTATGGTGAAATGGCAGCTGCTGCGGCTAAAGTCACCGTTCCTAAGGAAGTGACGCTAAAGGAGATAAAGGACTTTAAAATCATCGGCACCTCGCAAAAAAATGTCGATGGCGTTAATATTGTGACGGGAAAGCCGCTATTCGGACTGGATTACAAACGTGATGGCATGCTCATCGCCATGATTGTCCACCCGCCTGCTTTTGGTTTGAAACTCAAATCAGTGGATGACTCGACCGCAAGGTCTATGCCTGGCATCAAAGACGTTTTTACCATCCAGACTTTCAACGATGACTACAAAAAACACATGTTTGATGCCACGGCGTTTCCGGGGCTTGCTGTCGTTGTGGTTGGAAACACAACATGGGAGGTGATGAACGCGAGGAAGGCATTGAAGCTGGAGTGGGAACCAATGGGGGAATTTTCAGATACTTACGCGCATTTCATGACTGGCGCCCTGAGTTCGAGAAAAATGCCGGCCGCGCTTGAGAATACTTCCGAACACATGGCAAAGATGGCAGAAATGGGCGCGAAACTTGCTAAAGTTGCCCGCAAAGACGGTGATCCCGAAGCAGCTTTCAAAAATGCGGCGCAGGTTATCGAACGCAACTATTCTGCCCCTTTTCTGGCTCACAATACCATGGAGCCGATGAATTTTTTCGCTCATGTTACGGCAGACAAAGCTGAACTGGTAGGACCGATTCAAACACCGGAATACATGGAAAAATCAGTGGCAGCCCGACTCGGTTTGCCGCTTGAAAAGGTAGATATCCAGATGACCCGCCAGGGTGGGGGCTTTGGAAGACGGCTATATGGGCACTTCGTTGTGGAAGCAGCTGTCATCTCTCAAAAAGTGAACGCTCCGATTAAACTGGTTTACAGCCGTGAAGACGACATGACTTTTGGGAATTACCGCCCGGCCTACTACGCTACTTACCGTGCTGCTCTGGACGCCAATAAAAACCTGATCGCATTCCATGTGCGGGCAGGTGGTTTGCCCGAGAGCCCGGTTGCTGCCAACCGCTTCCCTGCCGGCGCAGTTGACAATTACCTGGCTGAAGAATGGGCACTGGATTCCAATATCTCTATAGGAGCTTTCCGGGCGCCAAGATCGAATTTCATTGCAGGCGCTGAGCAATCTTTTCTGGATGAAGTAGCAGAAGCTGCCGGCAAAGATCCTATTGAATTCCGCCTGGAGCTTTTGGATCGGGCTTTGAAAAACCCTGTCGGAGCAGACAACGATTATGAAGCTGCCCGATACGCCGGAGTATTGGAACTGGTACGCACAAAATCAAACTGGGGCCAGCAACAACCTAACGTTCACAGGGGTGTTTCTGCCTACTTCTGTCACAATTCCTATGTGGCCCAGGTGATAGACTTAAGCATTGAAAATGGCAAGCCATTGATCCATAAAGTTCACTGCGCCGTTGACTGTGGCATCGTCATAAATCCAATCGCTGCTACCAACCTTGCTGAAGGTGGTATCGTGGACGGTATCGGTCATTCCTTGTTTAGTGCGATGTCCTTCAAAGACGGCTTTCCGGAACAAAATAATTTTGACAAATACCGCTTAATCCGCAACGGCGAAGCGCCAAAAGCCATCGAAGTTCATTTTGTGAAAAACGAAATTGATCCTACCGGGCTTGGCGAGCCATTGAATCCGCCTATTATGGGCGCACTTGCGAATGCGCTTTACAAAGCGACAGGTAAGCGTTTTTACGACCAACCCTTCCTTGCGGGCAAAGAGGTGTTGGGCTAATGTTTACAAAAGCCATTCTACGCAGGCCATGCCCCGAACTTGTTCGGGGCATCACCACAGCTTCGCTTGGGGTTCCGGACTATGCCAATGCTGTGAGACAACATGAGCAATACGCTGAAGTATTACAATCCTGCGGTCTGCAAATCCGGATTCTTGACGCGGATAATCGTTTTCCGGATTCTGTTTTTATAGAAGACGTAGCCCTTTGCACGCCGCACTGCGCCGTCATCACGCGCCCGGGAGCTTTGTCCCGGCAGGGTGAAACAGCAGGCATGGAAACAGTACTCAGGGATTATTATGCGCATATAGATTACATCAACGCTCCAGGGACTTTGGAAGCCGGCGATGTTATGATGGTAGGAGAACATTACTACATCGGACTATCTGCGCGTACCAACGCCGCCGGCGCCGCTCAATTGATAGCCATTCTGGAAAAATACGGAATGAGTGGTTCTACGGTGCAGCTGAAAACAATGCTCCACCTGAAAACCGGAGTGTCTTATCTGGAAGAAAATCACTTACTGGTTTATGGCGAGTTTGTACAAGAGCCTGCCTTTAAAACATTTCAATGCATTGAAATTGACGAAGACGAAGCCTATACCGCCAATTCTCTCTGGATAAATGGCCGCGTACTGGTGCCGGAAGGTTTTCCAAAAACGGCACATAAGATTGAAACAGCCGGTTTTGAAGTCATTCCGGTTGCCGTTTCAGAGTTTCAAAAATTAGATGGCGGGTTGAGCTGTTTGTCGCTGAGATTTTAGAATGCTGTTAGACTTACCAAACGAGCGTCACCACCGCGCCGCCTGCCAAAGTATGTACAAAATTCATTTCTCCAACATCCACTTTGAATTTTTCGGGTTTATCATTTTCATTCAAAACAATCAGAACGTTTCGCCCGTCTGCATTTCGAAAAGCGACGTTTGGCAGTGACAACACGGTATTGGAAAATACCCTGTAGGCGCCGGGGCGGACAAATCTGGAAGCATGTGCAATGATGTAATAAGCTGTATTGCGGGTCACTGCATCACCATCCAGCGTCAAAGCCCCGAGACAAGAAGTACAACCTCCCTCTGTATGGGGTTTCTGAAATGCATCGGCCGCTAAATTCCATTCCAGGACCGTTCGGCACCAGTTGCGCGTTGCACCGATGATCAGGTTTTTAATGTGCCATTTCAGGTCTTCTGCCATATTCCCGGGTGCGCCGATCCATTGTTCCGTAAAATAAACCTCTTTATCCGGATGAGCGTCGTGCACCTCACTGATGGCTTCCACGGTGCCGCCATACAGGTGAAAAGCGGAGCCATTGATGTATTTCCGGGCTTCGGGGTCATTGAGGATGGAAATGGGGTAATCCGGGCGGTCAGCGTTGTGGTCGTAAATCAGAATTTTAGTGGTAATGTCATTTTTTTCGAAAGCAGGACCGAGGTGCTTTTTAATAAATTCGGTTTGCTCTTCCGCTTGCATCAGCAGGGAAGGGTTGTTACCGGGATGCAGCGGTTCATTCTGTATGGTAATGGCATCAATAGGGATGCCTTCGCGTTCCATGGCCTGAATGTATTTGACAAAGTAGCGTGCGTAGACACCGTAAAAAACGGGTTTCAGGCTTCCGCCAATGGATTTTCCATTCGTCTTCATCCACACAGGAGGTGACCAGGGCGAACCCAATATTTTAATGTCCGGGTTGATTTGAAGGATGGTCTTCAGCACCGGGAGTAAATCCATGCGTTCTGCCTCAATGCTGAATTTTTCAAGTTCCACATCGGTCTGGCCTTCCGGCAAATCGCAGTAAGAAAACACCCGGTCGCTCAGGTCGGAGGCGCCGATGCTGATGCGGAGGTAGCTGATGCCAATGGCATTTCCTTTGGTGCCAAACAATTCTTCCAGCAATGCTGTCCGATTTTCCGGACTCATCTTCTGGAGTAACTGTGCGCTGCCTCCTGTGAGCGTATAGCCAAACCCATCCATTTGCTGGTAGGTTTTGCTTGGGTCAATAAAAATAGTGGGCAAAATCTCTGTGCCGGCATCAAGGGCAGCAACTTCTGTGTTGCGATAGATAATGCCTTCTGCAGGTTGTGTGGTCCAGGCATGTATTTGAGAAAATGCCTGCGTAAACAGCCCGAACAGCAATAAAAGAGTAAGATATCTTGTCACATCAGCTTATTATCGAAGTCTCTGTTTTACACAGCGCTGGCGCAAGGCTCCGCCTTGTGTCTACAATTAAAAAGGCTCAGCCTTTTATTTCCTCCTGCCACCCAATCCCAATACCCCCAACAATCCTCTTGCCAATTCCCTTGCAATCGTACGCCCGACCTGCCGGGTTACCGTGCTGTCCATGATTTCTTCGAAAGTACTTTTTTCCTGCCGGGTACGACGGGTCGTCGTCGTTTTCTGCTTGGCTGTTGCACGCTCGGCCGCTTCTCTTTGTTTGCGCAATTCTTCTTGCATTTCGGCGTCGCGGGAAGCTTTTACTTTGCGACTCAGGATATCGTGGGCACTTTCACGGTCAACCACTTCATTGTATTTGCGTACGAGGCTGGAACGACTAACGATGGAATCAATTTCATAATCAGTCAGTACATCCATGCGGGATTGTGGCGCCCGAAGCAGCGTATGAGCGAGTGGGGTAGGGATACCCTTTTCATTCAGCGCTGTAACGAAAGCTTCGCCGATACCAAGCTCTGTAATCAATTGCGCAACATCGTAATAGGAAGACTCGGGGTAATTTTCTGCTGCCAGTTTGATGGCTTTCCGGTCCTTTGCCGTGAAGGCACGCAGGGAGTGCTGTATCTTTAAGCCCAATTGGCTGAGCACAGCTTCCGGAATGTCGGCCGGGTTTTGGGTTACAAAGTATAGCCCGACACCTTTGGAACGAATGAGTTTAACGATGGCTTCGATCTGGTCCAGCAGGGCTTTGGAAGCTTCGCTGAAGACCAGGTGCGCTTCGTCTATGAAGATGACCAGTTTGGGTTTGTCCATATCGCCGGCCTCAGGGAAAGAGCTGTATATTTCAGCCAACATCTGCAGCATAAATGTCGAGAAGAGCTTCGGCCTGTCCTGAATATCAGTCAGACGTACAACCGAAACAATACCTTTGCCATTGCTGTCGAGGCGGCAAAGATCCTCCACTTCAAATGAACGTTCACCAAAAAATGATGATGCACCCTGCTGCTCCAGTTCGATGACTTTGCGCATGATGGTGCCCACGGTTGTAGCGGATATCTGCCCATATTCCTGTTCTATGGAATCCTTGCCTTCGTTGGCTAAGTACTGAAGCGTTTGCTTGAAATCAGCCAGGTCGAGCAAAGGCAGGTTGTGGTCATCGCAATATTTGAAAATAACAGAAACGACACCGGATTGAGTGTCGTTCAGACCAAGAATGCGTGAAAACAGGACCGGGCCAAACTCTGAAATGGTGGCCCGCAACCGGGCGCCTTTTTCGTTAGAAAGACTCAGGAAATCAACCGGACTTCCGGATGGGATAAAAGGAATACCAATGTGCTGATGGCGGTCTTCTATTTTTGGATTACTGGTTCCTGCTGCCGCAATTCCACTCAAGTCACCTTTGATGTCCATAAGCAGGGAAGGTACGCCATGTGCAGACAGTTGCTCGGCCAAAATTTGCAGAGTTTTCGTCTTTCCTGAACCTGTAGCGCCTGCGATCAACCCGTGCCGGTTCATCGTTTTGAGCGGCAACTTGACCATGGCGCCGGGAAGGCCTTCTTTATCGAGCATCGCAGCGCCGAGATCAATAGATGTTCCTTTGAATGTGTATCCCTGAGCAATTTCCTGAATAAAAGATTCTTTCTTAGACATAATGTTGATGAATTGAATATTTAAGTATTTGAGGATTACGAGCATTTACACCTTTCGTTCCATTAAATCCTCATTCCTGTTGATTCCATTTCTGGGTACGGGTTTCAAATTTCTTCTTGTTGAATTCCCATAAGTCCAGGTTAAAACTTGCTTCCAGTTCCTTTTCCAGCTCCTTCGGCATCAATTCCGGAAAAAAGTCGATCCCGGTCAATTTCTCCACTTCATCTACCGATTTTGCATATTTGTAGAGTGGGTCATAGCTGATTTCATTCGGAACTACAAAGGCGATCGCCTTCTTCTCCGGTTCATTCAGGTCGATCAGCACTTTATAGTATGCAGCCGGAATGCTTACCTCGTTTTCTCCAATTTTACCTTTAATGGGCTGTGTCAATACAGGGCCGCAAACAACAAACAATTTGACATTTTTTTGAGCCCAGGAACGGGTCAATTCTTCGAGTTCCCGCCAGATGCCTTTATTGAAATTTTTAGCCTGTGGGCTGATGTTGCTCATAAAAAAGGTTTCCATCATGGCGTCGTCTTCAAAGGCCATATCGGCGGCGGGAACAAGGTGTCCACGGTCGTAGCCGGAATTCCGGTAGTCATTTGGCGTAGAGGATCCGGTTTTAACTTTGGGATCGGGCAAAAAATTGTCCTGGCGTTCCACCCATTCCTTTTTCAGGTTGTCCCGGGTGAGGGTGTAGGCCACCCACTCCGCCTGTTCGTGTTCCTCGATGTAAGAAAGCGAATAGAAACGGTGTTTGACAATTTGACCCGATGAAGTTGGCAGGTAATATTCATTGGTATACGTGTCGGCAGGCTCTTCCACAGGGCCTGAATTGGAATTGCCGCCACTGAATTTGTTGAAGAAGAAGAACAAGGCGCCGATAATCGCACCGAAAATCCCAACTTTCACTGCCGTACCGGTAGCTTTACCGGCCGTTTCGCGCGTATGGTTCACCTTAAACTTAGCCATTGGCTATTCTGAGTTTTAATGTACTGCAAAAGTACAAAAATCACTTACTTTTCACTTCCACAATCTCAACCCTTCGTTCCCGGGAGGCGCCTATGCTGTAAACGGAGTTGCGCAAATCCACCAAATCGTCGCTAATGCTGTTGTCTGCAGTTGCTTCTCCAAAAGAGCGTTCACTAATTTTCAACTGGCCTTTTTTGAGGTATGCCCCAAAAACGCCATCCTGCCAGGTGTCAAAATGATTGCGCAAGCTGCTGATGCGGCGTTTGCCCAACGCGAGGTTGTAGTTCTTTTCTGCCCTTGGACTAGTGAAGCCCTTGATGAATATTTCAACACTTTCCCCGGCCTCGAGACGCTTTAAAAGAATTTCCGAAAAACGGCCTAAAAAGACGTATCCACGTTCAACCTGTGTTTCAAAAAAAGCATTAATCGCTTCTTCAGAAGCCACGCGGTCGTCCCCTTCCAGTCCTTTGGTATAGGCTTTCACGAAGTCTGCTTTTCGGTCGATGTATTTTTCGTAGCTTTCTCCATAGCTTTTTTTAGTACTCGTGCGCAAGGTCCGTTTGTCCGGCTCGTCGTTGTCAAAGTAAAGAGCAAGCGGCAAAAAGTCTTCCAGTGTTTGGGGCATCGGAGGCTCTCCGGACTCTTCGGGGATAACTGGTTCGGGCACTTTAACTACTGGCGGTTCTCCTTCTTTTGGTGGCGGTGGCGGTTCTATCCACTGGAAAGCAAAAATATCGTTGCAGCACGACTTATTCTCCTTGTCAAGGTACATGGCGCCAGTGCGGTTTGAAGAAAGATAGCCGCTCTTTTCATCTGCGGAAGAACTAAAATAGACATCGTTGTAGCTGCTGTTGAATGGCAGTCCGATGTTTTCTGGACTTTTTCCCTGCTTCCAGCGAAAAATGTCATACCCCCCCATACCGGCATAAGCTTCTGAGCTAAAGTACAAAGTTTGTGAAGCCTGGTGAAAAAATGGAGAAACGTCATTTTCTGGCGTATTGACGGCTGCCATGTTTTCCGGCTCAGAAAAACCGCTGGCCTCTACCTTGGCCCGCCAGATATCCAGCCCACCTTTTCCTCCTGGGCGGTCAGAGACAAAATAGAGCATATCGGCTTTCTCGATCGAATCGTACGCAATTGCTGGTTGTGTAGTCGTATAACCCGCCAGGTTCATTGGATCCGGCAAAACCACCGGCTGCACTTTCCAGCGTTTACGCCTGTCTTTTTCCCGGTAACAGAGTTCGCAACGAATCTGGGTTGTGTTGATGTAGCGGCAACGCGTAAAATACAGTCGTTTACCATCTGAACTAAAAGCCGTATGCGCGATGTGGAGCGTGTCTGTGTTGAAATCATTGCGCATGGGCTGCCCTCTGCCGTTTCTGACAGACAGCAATAATTTTGAGATTTTCCTGCCCGGCTTGTGCTTGTCTTTCAGCAAATCATAGCGGAAGGAAGAATAATAAAGGGTGTCATTTCGCATCAGCGCTCCGAATTCAGAATAGGGAGAGTTGATTTTCTGGTCTAAGCGTTTCAGCGTATACTGCGGCTTCTGCTGCTGTAGTTCCATCGCTGCCTGACAATGAGTTATTTCCAGTTTTGCTTTTTCGCGGAGGCTAGCGTCTGCCTGTCCGGTTTGTATAAAAGCTTCAAATGAAGCCTGCGCCTTTTCATATTGCCCCATGCTTCGATAAACCTGACCCAGATGAAAATGGGCAGCAGGGAAATTTTCAGCTTCAGGGCTTTTCAGAACGGAAGAAAAGAACTTCTCCGCAATTTCATAGGCATAAGATTGCCGGGCTACTTCAGCATATTGAAATTGGACTGCCGGGTCGTCTGGCCTTAATTGCAAGGCATTTCCATAATAGTACATTGCCGCGTAATAGTCTTTTTCCGCAAAAGCCTGATCGCCGGATTTTTTAAACGCATTGAAAGACTGTGCCATCCCGAAGCAGGACAGAAAAGCCAGCGCGAAAGACCATGCAATTCTTAATTTCATGAGCTGGTTTTGTTTCTAAAAAATCGGGCAAATTTTGAATTCATCGGGTGGCTTAACCCGGAAAATGACGTAACGTAACGAAAACTCCGGTCCGCCGCGCCTCTGACTGGCAATTTTAAAAGGAGAAGTATTGATGTCGTAGCTCAATCCAAACTGCCAGTTTTGATAAATAGCCTCGAGATAAGTGATAAAGGCATCGTCCAGTCGGTACGAAAACGCAAGGCCGAGTGCAAGCTCATTGCCCCGTTCCACATTCAGGTGATAGCGTCCGCCTATGCCTGCAACCGTTTCCTGATATGGCTCCTGGATCTGGTGAATCGCGTGGAAAGTCAGGTCCACAACAGGACTTGTTTGAATCACACCAGAAGCATAGGCATTGATCAACATGGGCAGGCGAACATCTTCGTCGTTCCGAAAGCCTACTTTGGGTTGGCTCAGGTGCGCTGCTGCAATTCCTGCATATAGTTGTGTTCTGCTGTCTTCGTCTTTAAAAAACCAGTTGGCGCCGGCGGCAAAATCAAAATAAGCAGCCGAAGTTTTCGAGAAAGATTCCTGAGTAGCCTGCCCCGGGTCGAAAACATCTCCATTGAACTGATCGTCAAATGTAAACAAGGCTGCATCGAATGCGCGTTGGCCCGTTTTTAGCTGAAAACCGGCACTCAGATATTGTTCGGCGCCTACCTGCTGGATATAAGAGGCACTGCCGCCAATCTGCGACCAGCTTAATTTGCCATCTCCGGCACGGTCGTAATTAAAAACCATACCCCAGCTGAGCAAACCTCCCGGGGTGATGGGGGTGTAAATTTTTTGATCAAAAGCCGCGGAAAAAGTAAGATAAGGGACCGGGACAGAAGCCCATTGCTCCCGGTAATTGGCGCCAAAACGCAGGTCGCCGGAAAAAACGCCGGTTAGGCCCGGATTGAGGTTGAGCGGCGCATTGTAGAACTGGGAAAAATGCAGGTCCTGGGAGAATAACTTGCCTGCAAAAAGAAAAAAACAACACAACACAATGGATTTCAAGGGGATTGCTCCCCGGTTCAACAAGGTTTTTGGTGTAAATTTTGCATCCATAAAGCCGGCATTGTTTCTCCACAAAATAGGCATTTTTTTCAAATGTGGGAATATTCCCATACTTTTGTCAGCTTAACAACACCCAACACTCACTTATGCTCAAGGCAGGGATTACAGGCGGCATCGGCAGTGGTAAAACCACTGTTTGTAAGATATTTGAAACACTGGGTATTCCGGTTTATTATGCCGACGACCGCGCTAAATGGCTGATGACCCACGACGAGCATTTGATGTCAGAAATTCGGGATGCTTTTGGAGCAGATGCTTACACCCCGGATGGTCAATTGAACCGGGCATACCTTTCCGGCGTCGTTTTCAGCGATGCAGAAAAACTCAAACAACTCAACGCACTCGTCCATCCTGCCGTTTTTAGCGATGGCTCAGCCTGGCACCAGGCTCAAACAGGAACTCCTTATACCCTTCGGGAAGCAGCCCTGCTTTACGAAAGCGGTAGTTATAAAGCCATTGATAAAATGATCGTCGTGACTGCTCCCTTAGCATTGCGCATCAAAAGGGTCATGGAACGAGACAACATAAGCGAAGCAGCTGTGAGGGCGCGTATCGAAAAGCAATGGCCTGAAGAAGAAAAAATCAAACGGGCAGACTATGTCATTTACAACGATGGCGAACAACTGCTCGTGCCGCAGGTGTTGAAAATTCATCGTGCTTTGCTGTTAATTGAAGGCCAGTAAGCACCAGGTGCGCTACCTTCCGGAACCAGCCTTTAAAAGAATTTTAATTATATGGATATCAATAAACTACGCTCCGAAACACCCGGATGCTCCTTTAGAAACCACCTCAACAATGCAGGCGCAGCCCTGATGCCTCAGCCCGTTTTGGAAGCCATCCAGGCCCACCTGGAACTGGAATCTCAAATAGGCGGCTATGAAGCCTATTCTCTGAAATCAAATGAAATACAAGGAACCTATGAAGCATTGGCACGCTACCTGAATTGTACTGCAACAGAAATTGCCCTGACCTCCAGTGCAACAGACGCCTATGCAAGAGCCTTGTCGGCTGTGCCTTTTACCCATGGCGACCTGATTCTGACAACTGAGAGCGACTATGCCTCCAATCAAATCGCTTTTTTATCCCTAAAAAAACGCTTTGGCATCCGGATTGAGCGGATTGCAAATGCTGAAAACGGACAACTGGATATCCATGCTTTCGAAAAAGCCATTGCCGGATTACATCCAAAACTGGTGGCTGTCACGCATGTCCCCACCAATTCCGGCCTTATCCAGCCGGTGGCAGAAGCAGGAAAGTTGTGCCGGAAATATGGCGTACTTTATCTGGTCGACGCCTGCCAGTCGGCCGGGCAGTTGCCCCTGGATGTCCGGGCAATCGATTGCGATTTTCTGACAGCAACTTTTCGGAAATTCCTCCGGGGACCACGTGGAATGGGCTTTCTGTTTGTTTCACAAAACGCTTTGGATAAAGGTTTGGAACCGCTGTTTATAGACATGCGCGGCGCCGATTGGGTAGGAGAGGAGCGCTACCTTCCCAACCCCACTGCCCGACGTTTTGAAGACTGGGAATTCCCTTATGCTCTGGTTCTGGGCGCCAAAGCTGCGCTCGAATACATGCTCGATATTGGCATTGATAATATATTTCAGAGGAACAGGGATTTGTGTGCCCATTTGCGCAAGGAATTAGGAGAAATCGACGGCATCCGACTGCTGGATAAAGGCCCGGAACTGTGCAGCATCATCACCATTTCACACGAGCGATACACTTCAGCGGATCTGCAAAAGCGGCTACATGCCCTTAACATCAATACTTCTGTCAGCACTTTGACTGCGGCGCCGATTGATTTCAACAAAAAAGGCGTTCAGGAAGCGCTGCGTTTTTCGCCCCACTATTACAATAGTTTTGGAGAATTAGATGCCGCCGCAAAGGCTTTAATGGATATCTAATTGCTTTTGATTACCAGCACAGATTGGGAATAAGGTATTCTTTTACATAAGCCGTGACGCCCTGTTCCAATGAAGAGAACGCTTTGGAATAGCCCGCATCGCGTAGTTTTTGCATGTTGGCTTCTGTAAAATACTGGTAGGTATCGCGGATATCTTCCGGCGTATCGACAAAAGTGATTTCGGGTTCAAGTCCCATTGCTTTAAAGGTAAGCGTTGCGAGGTCAAGGAAAGTGCGGGCCTGTCCGGTGCCAAGGTTGTACAATCCGCTTGCAGGGCGTGATTCCTGCAGAAACAGCATTACGTCTACCACATCTTTTACAAACACAAAATCACGGCTTTGGTGGCCGTCGGCTATTCCTTCCCGGTGGGACCGGAAGAGTTTCATGCTTCCGGTAGACTTGATTTGATTAAAGGTGTGAAAAATGACCGAAGCCATTCTGCCTTTGTGGTATTCATTGGGCCCGTACACATTGAAAAACTTCAATCCTGCCCAAAACGGCGGTGTTTTAGATTGTTGCAAAGCCCATTTGTCAAAATCGTTTTTGGAACAACCATACGGATTAAGTGGCTTCAGATCAGGAACGATTTCGTGGTTGTCGTCGTAACCCAATTCTCCCAAACCGTAAGTTGCAGCGCTGGAAGCATATACCAGGGGAATGTTATGGCGCGAGCAGATGTCCCAAATGGTTTGGGAATAGTGCAGGTTGAGCCGGTCAAAAATCTCCTCATCCTTTTCTGTCGTATCAGTTCGGGCGCCGAGGTGGAAAACAAACTGAACATCCGCATGCATGCGTTCCAGCCAATCGGGTAAATTATCCCGATGAACTTTGGCAATGAAGTGCTTATCCCGGAGGTTCCGCTCTTTGTCCTCCCTGCTGAAATCATCAGCCAACAATAGGTTGACTATACCCATCCCGTTGAGTCCTCCAACGAGACAACTTCCGATAAACCCAGCTGCTCCGGTAACAACGATCATAGGTTGCTATTGAAAATTGAGGTTCTTTGTATGAATACCAAGCCTAAGGCTGTCTAGTGCAACACCATCGATGGTAAGGTTAGGCCGCAATGCATAGGCCCTTGAACTAAAGATACCCAGGCCTTCAGAGATGTTGGTGTACTTCGGAACGGATTGAGAACTGGTAATCCCGGCGTTGATGCGTACAATATTGATGAGATCGACCAATTCCTGGCCTGCTGCGGCAATCTGAACATCCAGATAATCAAAAACCCGGACAGCACTTGGATTTTGCTCTAAGTTGTTCTTCAAAAAGATGTAGAATGCTTCATTGTCAACGGCATAAACCTGTTGTTCTGCATTCGCATTGGGGCGCCTCAATTCACGATCCAGTATCCATTCCAATTCTTTAGCCACAAAACCTCCCTGTGGATTGTTTGCGTCGGCTTCCCGGTAATGCAGGATGAGGCGGACGTCAAATATTTTGGCGCTTGGCCCGGCATTCCAGCGAATTGAAGTTGTTCTTGAATAATCACCGATCCGGATCGGCGTGCCCGGTCCGTTTTGTAATGGAGTGATTTGTTCCAGCATTCGGGTCTCTGAACTAACCAGCGGCAATTCATCGCCTCTGTTTATGGTCAGTTTTATATCGTCGCCGGGAGCAATACCGGCTGTACCGGCTTTAACCTTGTAGAGGTAATTAGGCGAGGTAGCAAAAGGCCCGTCTTCTCTGGGATACCCCTCCAAATTACCGTCAACTTTCTGCAGGGTTACCGTGTTTCCTGTTCTCAGATTCGTCAATTGAACCGTAGCCTGATCGCCATAATACAAAGAATCAGCAATCTGTGCCACATCGCGCGCATCGCCGCCCTGCGGAAGAAAAGCTTTCTCAACACGGATATAATGCGCCGTGTCGCTAACCGAAACCAAACCGTAGACAATTGGAATATCGCGCCATTCGGCTTCCAGATCAAAATCTGTAGAACAGGCGGCTGCAACAAACAACAGCGGTAACATGAACAAAAAAATCCTTCTCATAAAGTCCTTTTCCTTTTACACCAAGGTGCATCAAAAAATCACTGCATGCTTGCAGCAGGTGTTTCATAGCGGTCGCAAAAGTAAGTTATTTTTCCGGTTTTCAATTTACCTTGTTGGCTTCTGTATGACGTTTTCCCGACCAGGTACGATATTCTCTGAAATAAAATCTTACGGCCATGGTTGCGATTTTTAATAAATTGCAGCCATTTCGCGAATCAGGCGATTTTTTTAATTAAATATTTTATAATCAGGTGTTTGTGTTGTTTTTTCGATGCATTACACCCATATTCCGTCAATATGTCCGTGCAAAAAGAGATCAAGCGCATCACGACGCACAACCTCCAGGCTATGAAAACGCAGGGAGAAAAAATATCCATGCTTACCGCTTACGACTATTCAATGGCTCGTATTCTGGATGAAGCAGGGATCGACATCCTGCTGGTTGGAGATTCTGCTTCCAATGTCATGGCCGGCCACGAAACAACCCTGCCCATCACCCTGAACGAAATGATTTACCATGCCGCATCCGTAGTTCGCGCCGTGAAGCGGGCGCTGGTGGTTGTGGATTTGCCTTTTGGTTCCTACCAGGGGAGCTCCAGAGTTGCCCTCGAGTCGACCATTCGCATCATGAAAGAATCGGGCGCCCATGCCGTTAAGTTGGAAGGCGGTTCCGAAGTAGCCGATTCTGTAAAACGCATCCTGTCTGCGGGCGTTCCTGTTATGGGACACCTGGGGCTTACGCCTCAATCTATCTATAAATTCGGAACGTATACCGTACGGGCAAAAGAAGAAGCCGAAGCAGAAAAACTTTTCGAAGACGCACATCTGCTTCAGGAACTAGGCTGTTTTGCTATTGTTCTGGAAAAAATTCCTGCATCATTGGCCAGGAAGGTTTCAGAAAGTCTTGTCATACCTACCATCGGCATCGGGGGCGGGCGTGACGCAGACGGCCAGGTATTGGTTACACACGACATGTTGGGCATAACAAAAGAGTTTCAACCCAGGTTTCTGCGTCGGTATCTCAACCTTTTTGATACCATCAAAGAGGCAGTAGAAGGGTATATCAAAGATGTGAAATCAAGAGATTTCCCAAATGAAAAAGAACAATATTGAACTTTCATCATATTTGCAGCGTCAAGCATAGCGTTATTTCAATTGATTTCAGGCGTTCTGGTAGAATGCCTCGCTTCTTTTTGCCGTCATTTTACACCTTAATGCATTAAAAAACAGCATGATACGAAGATTGATCATTATTGGAGGGGTACTATTTGCCTTGATATGCCTGGTTGGGTTTGTCATTTATCAGCGCTACCTTGCGCCGTCAGCTTCAGTAAAAGGGGAGGAATCTGTCATTGTTTACGTTCCAACAGGCGCTTCTTTCGATCAGGTAGTGGATACGCTGAAGTCCAAAAACCTCATTAAGGATGAAGCCGCCTTCCGATACCTGGCCGAGCAAATGGAGTATAAGAAATCCCCCATGCGCAGCGGCCGGTACAGCCTTAAACCTAGTTGGAACATCCTGCAGGTTGTCCGCCATTTGCGCAGCGGAAGGCAAGATCCGGTAAAAGTCATTCTGACAACGGAACGCATGCTGGAGGATGTTGCTGCAAAAGCATCCCGATTTATTGAGCCTGATTCGACAGAATTGATGCAGGCCTTTACCAACGATAGTTTGTTGAATGCGCTCGGATATACGCGTGAAAATCTGATGAGTTTGTTTATACCCAATACCTATGAATGCTATTGGGATATGTCCCCCTTAGAATTCATTGAGCGCATGAACAGGGAGCATAAAAAGTTCTGGGAAAAAGAAAACCGTCTGGAAAAGGCTAAAGCGCTGGGAATGACCCCGGAGGAAGTTTATACCCTGGCCTCTATTGTTGAGAAAGAAACCTTGAAGAATATTGAGAAGCCCCGGATAGCAGGCGCATATCTTAATCGTTTGAAAATAAACATGCGCCTGCAGGCTGATCCAACCCTTGTTTTTGCTACACGGGATTTTGAAACAAGAAGGGTGTTGAATTACCACAAGGAGTTTGTTTCACCATACAACACCTATATGAACGCTGGTTTACCTCCCGGCCCCATTGCAATGGCCTCTATTTCCAGTATTGATGCGGTATTAAATCCTGAGCAACACAATTATGTCTATTTCTGCGCTGTTGGCGATGGCTCTGGCTTGCACGCCTTTGCGGAAACGCTGGAAGGCCATAATGTAAATAAGGCTCGTTATCTGGAAAATCTTAGAAAGCAGGGCTTGATTGATTAAATTTAGAAGAAGTAAAACGGACATGAAAAAGATTCTTGTTGCCAACCGTGGAGAAATTGCCCTGAGAGTCATGCGAACTGCCAGGAAAATGGGGATTCAAACGGTTGCTGTTTATTCAGATGCTGACCGTAATGCACCTCATGTCCGCTTTGCAGATGAGAGCGTACACATTGGCCCTTCTCCCTCTGCTCAATCGTATCTTCTGGGAGACAAAATCATTGAAGTGGCTAAATCATTGGGGGTAGATGGCATCCATCCCGGATATGGTTTTTTAAGTGAAAACGCCGCTTTTGCCCGTTCTGCAGAAGCTGCAGGCATTACTTTTATCGGTCCTTCAACACATGCCATTGAGGTAATGGGAAGTAAACTTGCGGCAAAAGAAGCGGTAAAAAAGTTTAATATCCCAATGGTTCCCGGTTTGGAAGAAGCCATTGATGATGTAAACAAAGCAAAAGAAATTGCCGCTCAGGTTGGTTATCCCGTACTCATCAAAGCTTCAGCAGGTGGCGGTGGGAAAGGTATGCGCGTTGTTGAACGGGAAGAAGAAATTGAAGAACAAATGGCCAGAGCCATCAGCGAAGCGACGTCAGCTTTTGGAGATGGCTCTGTCTTTATTGAAAAATACATCACCTCGCCCCGCCACATCGAAATTCAGGTTTTGGCAGACAAACATGGGCATATTCTGTACCTGTTTGAACGGGAATGCAGCATCCAGCGCAGGCACCAAAAAGTAGTGGAAGAAGCGCCATCTTCGGTATTAACACCGGAAGTACGCCTTGCCATGGGGGAGGCAGCCGTGAAGGTTGCCAGAGCCTGCGATTATGTTGGGGCAGGTACCGTGGAGTTTCTCGTTGACAAACACCTCAACTTTTATTTCCTTGAAATGAACACCCGCTTGCAGGTGGAACACCCCGTTACCGAAATGATCAGTGGCGTAGATCTTGTTGAACAGCAAATCCTTGTGGCACGCGGGGAAAAGCTGGCCATTAAACAGGAAGACCTCAGGATTCACGGCCACGCCATCGAACTGAGGGTCTATGCCGAAGATCCGACAGACAACTTTATGCCGAGCATAGGAAAACTGGAGCGCTATCGCCGTCCTTCAGGTGAAGGCATCCGGGTTGACGACGGTTACGAGGAAGGTATGGACATTCCCATTTATTACGATCCTATGATTGCCAAACTGGCTACATGGGCTCCTACGCGTGATGCCGCAATCCAGCGAATGAAAGAAGCCATAGCGGCGTATGAGATCAAAGGGCCGGCGACTACCTTGCCCTTTGGGAGTTTCGTTTGCAACCACATTGCTTTCCAGTCAGGTCAATTCGATACCAACTTTGTCAAACAATACTTTACCCCGGAATTATTGCTCGCAGCTGACGAAGAAACAGCCCAAATTGCAGCATTTGTTGCTTTACAAGCTTATGAAAAAGAGCGAAAAAAACTAAAATTGCCTCAAAGTGTAGCATCCGGGTGGCGTACAAAGCGGTAGCAATGAAAATAAAGGGCAAACATGAGTCATCCCGAATTTTTAGCGAAAACAGGCGAAAAACAGGATGTTTTCGCGATCATTCAGCCGTGTTAGTGGGCAGTTGGCAGTTTTCAGTAAACCCGACTGAAAACTGCCAACTGACAAACTGCCGACTTTTAATTGACGAATTGATTGCTTATTACTGAAAATTCGGGATTATACATGTTTGCCAATTTGCCTTTTCTAAGACTTCTCCGGTATTATTTCTTCCCTTTCCCGGGTTTCTTTTTCGGGTGGACGAGTTTCATTTCTTCTACTAAATGCCCCGCGCCGGCATATTTGTCGATAAGGAACAATACATAACGGATGTCAACCATAATGTTCCGGCATATTGACGCATCGTAGTTCATATCACTCATTGTCCCTTCCCAGACACGGTCAAAATTCAGGCCTACCAGGTTTCCCCAGGCATCTACTGCCGGGCTTCCCGAATTGCCTCCTGTGGTATGATTGGAGCCAATGAAGCAGACAGGAACGTCACCCGTTTCATCTGCATAAGCGCCGAAGTCTTTTGTTGCAGCCAATTGACGCAGTTTTTCAGGGACGTCAAATTCATAGTCTCCAGGCTTGTATTTTTCCATGACGCCAGACAAATAGGTATGGGTTTCATACTTAACCGCATCGCGTGGTTTGTAACCGGCTACTTTCCCGTACGTTACCCTCAAAGTGCTGTTGGCATCGGGATAGAAGCGTTTATCAGAAAAGACTTCCATTTGCGCCTTCATAAATTTGCGCTGAAGTTCTTCAATTTTTGACTGGAGCTCATTGTATGGAGCAAGCACCGTTTTTTCGTAATGCTCGGTCATACTCCTGCAAAACTGGAAAGCGTAATCCCCTTCAATTCCTGCAGCAAAATCCCCTGTGATTCCTGATTTGAGCAGCGCCGGGTTTGCCAGCATAGATTTGTCGTAGATCGTTTTTGCAAGGGCATCATAGCTTTTGCCGGCAAAGGTGAATTGATCCATGGCAAATTGAGACAGATACGCATGGTCTACCTTATTAAAATAGACCTCGATCAGGCGGGTAAAAATCTGCTGATCTACATCTCTGCGGTAATCTTTTTCAAAATTTTCAACATATCGGGTAAATTGATCCTGCTGTTTGGCATTCATGGAATTGCCGCTGTTCTTATAGACGGTCAGGAAACGTTGCATGGTGTTCACAATCTGAAACAACTCGATGTTGCTTCCCGCTGTGATCTCAGAAATATACTCACGTGCCTTGGCATAAGGCTCAATCTGCTTATAGAGGGACTCCAGCTGAGGCAATAAATCGCCGTACATCTTTTTCCACTCCGGATTTCCCATCACACGTTTCTGAAACGTTTGCTCGTAGTCCCGCTTTTTGGCCAAAGCTCCGGTGGCATGAATGCCCTGGCTTTCGCCTATCCACTTTTTCCAGGAGTTGGCAATGCGCGCCTGCTTGGAAGCATATTGGATGCGCGCTTCGGGATAGTTGCGCATGGCTTCTCCAATGATGCCAAGAGAAATATCGCGAACACCTATACGGATGGGGTTAAGCACATCGGCCTGCATGGCCACTGCTGCTCCCGGAAGATATTCATCGGTGCGGCCTGGAAAACCGAAAACCATGGTAAAGTCCCCTTCAGTAATTCCATCCATAGAAACTGGCAGGAAATGCCGGGGCTTCAATGGTACGTTGTCCGGTGAATATTCTGCAGGCTTGTTGTCCTTACCGGCGTATACCCGGAAAACAGAAAAATCTCCGGTGTGCCGCGGCCAAACCCAGTTATCGGTATCGGCGCCAAATTTTCCAATGGCATCCGGAGGTGTTCCTACAAGCCGGACATCGCGATACGTCTCCGTAACAAACATAAAATACTGATTCCCTTTGTAAAAGGGTCGGACCATGGCATCCTGATAGGTTTCTTTTACTGCGGATTTCCGGATAGCATCCAGATTCTTATCAATCTGAGATTGGCGGTCGCGGGCATTCATATCTTCCGTAACCCCCTTGAGCGCTGCTTCTGTTACATCTTCAATCCGAACGATAAAAGTGGCAAACAAACCAGGGTTTGGCAGCTCGTCGTCCAGCTTTTTTGCCCAGAATCCGTTCTGCATATAATTGTTCTGCAGGGTAGTATGGGATTGAATAGAGCTGTAACCACAATGGTGATTGGTCAGCAACAGCCCTTTTTCAGAGATAATTTCCCCGGTGCAAAATCCTCCGAAATGAACGATGGCGTCTTTTAAACTTCCCTTGTTGACACTATAAATGTCTTCTGCACTCATCTTCATGCCCATGCCCTGCATCTCAGCCTCGTTTAGTTGTTTCAGCAGCAGCGGTAGCCACATGCCCTCTCCGGCCCATGCCGACATGGTCAAAAATAACAGACCGGTAATAATTGCGAATTGCTTCATCTTTCTGAATTTTTAGTGATTGGGCGTTAAATATAGCCCTTTAGAAAAAATCATGGTAAGATTGTTTTGCATATTACGCAAGTTGCTGTATCTTCGACCTGAAAAACAAGAATACGTTTTTCAAGAAACTAATCATAGGGATGACTTTTGGGCCCTTTGCACATTTTTATGTGGCAAGGGCTTTTTTTTTGCCCCCTGATTTCTTGCGTTCTTTGTGTTTTCTTTTCAAAAGTGCTTGCTACCGTTTCATTCAGTCTTTGATCCTTTTACCACTCCATATTGCCCGATCTCTCATTTATACAACTGAATCATTTCAAATCAGCACAGGGAAAATCAAGACCGGAAGTTCATTTTTCCGGGCAGTTTCTATTGCAGAAAGTACCAAAAAACGCCTTTACAGTGGTAGAGTAGGGCAGATATTGAAAAAATATCCTCTTTTTTTTGAGATAATCTACTCGAATTGGAGGGTAAAATTTTCACTTTAAGTTGATAAAAACTTTCATAAAAAACTAAAAAACAATGTTTTACAAAAAAATATCTTAGAAAAAAAGTATCACAATGATGTTTTTTTGTCTTTGTTTTCAGCACAGAAACGTTGAATATTTGTATCATCAAAGAGCGACAAAATAGAAACGGTCGCTAAATGCCGAAAAAAAGTTATCGGCAACTATCTATTGAGGATATGTTCATGGGATTATAATTTGTTAGTAGTGAGTCGCCCGAAACTTTGGGCGACTTGCTAACTTTGAAACAAAATAATCCTGACAAAGATATAGCAGCAACAAAAAAGGGCCGGCTCTGCAAAGCCGACCCCCGATCATGTTCATGGGATTAATGAAAGCACTAAAGTCTGCTGCAAAGGTACGAAATAATCGTTTTCACGCAAGAGCTGAAAGCGATTATTTCCAGGCCTGATCAGGGCCACACGAATTTGGATATGTTCATGGGATTATAATTATTGTACCAGGTCGCGCCTTATTTAAGGCGCGACTTTTTTATTTTAAACTTATTAATAAATTATAAATATTTAACAGCTAACATGATACAGTACCTCATCCACGCACTTGACCACACCGATTCAGGCGCGTTTGATCGGCGGATGGCTGCCCGTCCAGCTCACTTTGAAGGGGCAACACAGTTGAAAAAAAATGGAAATTTTGTCATCGGGAGTGCAATTCTGGACGAATCCGGTAAAATGATCGGATCAAATATGATTGTCCAGTTTGAAACTGAAAGCGATTTTCAGAAATATTTCAATTCAGAACCATATGTCACGGCAGGAGTGTGGGGTGACATCAAAGTATATCCGACCAAAGTTGCCCAGGTGCCTTAGAGAAGCAAGCTAACTTTAGTTGGCAGTTTTGAGGGTACTACGAATTTACAGTTAACAGGGATTTAGTTGGCAGTTGTTGGCAGCCCTCCGCGGGACACCTTAAGTGTCCGTCAATATTGTGTAAATGACTGTTTTTAGGGCCGAGTGTAATGCAGTAATCGGACTACCCGCCTGCCGGCCGGCAGGTAAAGGCAGGCACTATCTAGTCTTCTTCATTTTCCAGTAAATCAGGGCGTCTTGTTCTCGTTCTCATCAACGCTTGTTCATGACGCCAATCTTCTATGGCTTTAAAATTGCCGGATGTCAGTACTTCCGGCGCCTTCCAACCTCTGAATTCGGCCGGCCGGGTATAAACCGGCGGGGCAAGCAGATTATCCTGAAAAGAATCGAACAGGGCAGAGGTTTCATCTCCAAGAACCCCTGGCAAGAGCCTGCCAATGGCATCTACCAGTACTGCGGCGGGCAATTCACCCCCGGATAGTACATAATCGCCTATAGAGATCTCCATCGTGATGAAGTGCTCCCGAATCCTTTCGTCAATGCCTTTGTAATGTCCGCACAGAATCAGCAGGTTTTTTTTCATGGACAAGCGGTTGCAGGTTGGCTGGTTCAGGCGCTCACCGTCAGGTGTCATGAAAATGATTTCATCGTATTCACGTTGGCCGGAAAAATGCTCAATCGCATGGACTAATGGCTCCAGCATCATGACCATACCTGCGCCACCGCCAAATTGATAATCGTCAAGTTGCTTGTGTTTTCCAAGTCCAAAGGCGCGCAGATTGTGCACTTGCACTTCAAGTAAGCCTTTTTCCTGTGCCCGTTTCATGATGGAATGCTGGAAGGGGCCTTCCAACAACTCAGGCATCACACTCAGTATATCAATTCGCATAAAGAATCCGGTTTCAATCGCCAAAAATAGAAGAAATCATTTGTTAAAAATGCTTTAAATCCATTACAAGCCTTTAATAATACTCAGGAAATACGTAATTTCGAAGCAGAAATCACCAAAACGTATCCGGTTTAAGATCGGAACGCAAAAAATCACCTTGATCTGTATGTAGCAGGTCACAATCATCCGACTGATGAATAAGCAAATTTCAAGTGCACAGCCTTGGATCATTGCAGCCCTAAGTCTTTTGCTTGGGCTGAGTATCGGGCAAATTCAACGCCAACACAGGCGCATTCAGGAACTGGAAAGTTCCCACTTTTCCATTGCCATCCAACCTCCGCCTCCACCAGACATCCACTACGACATCGCAGCTGAACTGCGCCGGGAGCGCGAGCAAATGCTTCTCGAAAGAGATCAAATGCTCGATGAATTGAATCGCGAGATTGCACGGGTACGCGAAGAAGTCAGACAATAGTCGGATTCTTTAAAGCAATCCTTACCTTTGGCGCGATCAATTTAATTTGAATGAAGCGGATTGTATTGAAGCCGGGTAAAGATGCGCCTTTGCGCCGTTTTCACCCCTGGGTGTTTTCAGGCGCTGTTGCCTCGGCGGAGGAAGGAATCGTCGATGGGGATGTCGTTGAAGTGTTTAGCAAAGAAGGGCATTATCTGGCTACCGGCCATTTTCAGGACAGCAATATTTGTGTCCGGCTCTTTTCATTTAAACAATCGGAGATCAGTCTGCCATTTTGGGTGGAAAAACTGCGCAATGCACGCCGGTATAGGGAGCAGACGGGCATTACCAACCTTGCTGGAACCAACTGTTATCGACTGGTTCACGCAGAGGGCGATGGTTTGCCCGGACTGATCATCGATATTTATGGCAAAACAGCGGTTATCCAATGCCATTCTATTGGAATGCACCGCTCCAGTGGCGATATCTCACTGGCTTTGCAGGAAGTTTACGGTAGCGCATTGGAAGCGATATACGACAAAAGCTTTGAAACTTTGCCCGATCAATATGCAAAGGAAATCGGGAATGCCTATCTATATGGTAAAAAGAACAGCGGTGTGGTAGAAGAAAACGGGCATCTTTTTCAGGTAGATTGGGAGAGCGGCCAAAAAACAGGCTTTTTTCTTGACCAACGTGACAACCGCCGCCTCGTTTCTGAATATGCTGCCGGGAAATCTATATTGAATGCCTTTTGCTATAGTGGGGGATTCAGCATTTATGCACTCAAAGCAGGCGCCTCCCGCGTAGATTCTGTTGATTCTTCTAAAAAAGCCATGATCCTTACAGATCAAAATGTAGATTTGAATGGCTTATCCGGCAGCGCCCACCAAAGCATCACTGATGATGTGTTGCATTTTCTAAGGCAGCCAGGCGAGGGTTATGATGTGGTTATCATCGACCCGCCTGCTTTTGCTAAAAACATATCTAAGCGCCACCAGGCAGTACAGGGCTACAAGCGCCTGAATGCACTCGCTTTACAGAAAGTCAACCCGGGAGGGATTTTATTTACTTTTTCTTGTTCGCAAGTTGTCGATAAGCCCTTGTTTCACAATACCATCGTAGCAGCGGCGCTCGAAGTTGGAAGGCCGGTAAGGCTCATGCACGACCTCGGACAACCGGTGGATCACCCGGTAAGTTTGTATCACCCGGAAAGTTCTTATTTGAAAGGCCTGGTCTTGTATGTCGAATGATGGGAGGGCATACAAAAGTTGTATAACGAAATAATTTAAAAATGATATCTGCTGTCAACATTACGGTGATAGACCGGGAAGGTGAAGAACACGTTTTAGAAGCGCCAACAGACATAAGCATGAACCTCATGGAGTTGTGCAAAGCCTACGAATTGCCTGTCAAAGGCACTTGCGGCGGCATGGCTCTGTGTTCAACCTGTCATGTTTATGTGCTCAGTGACAACGAATTACCTGAGATGCAATCTGAAGAAGAGGAGATGCTTGACATGGCATTTTTTGTGGAAAGCAACTCCAGGCTGGGATGTCAGATTAAGTTAACGGACGCTTTGGAAGGATTGGTGGTCAGACTGGCGCCTGAAGCTGCTGAATAGGGTAGTGTCTCATCTTTAGAGTCCGATAGCTGCGTTATGCTAGGCCCCAAAACCGGTCATTTATACAAATAAACTTCCGTTATTGGAGCCTTTGCAAGCCTTGCTATCGAACCCTAAAAGATGAGACAGGGGGATAAGTGCCCGAGCACCAGGGTAGGGGGATCGAAGGCAAAAAAGCAAATTGGCAAAGGACCGTGTTTCAATTTGAAGTGCAATCCATTAATAGAACCTCCGAATATCTACCAGCGGATCAATTTCCGAACGGCCAAGCAGGTATTCCGTCATCTGATGCGCCCAATAAGGTCCAAGAGAAGCGCCTTTTGTGCCGAGTCCATTGAATAGGTGTACCTGCTTAAAATCCGGGTTAGTCCCGAGCAATGGCCGGCGGTCTTTCACTGTAGGTCGTACAGCCGCTTTGTGGGCCATAATCTCAAAAGGGAGTTTGAGCGATGCAGTCAGCTGGGCGCTCAGGAAATCTTTTCCTTCTGCTGTAGGGCCTTCCTGCTCAAAACGGGGTTCATAAGTTGCGCCAATCCAGTAAGTCTCGTTTGGAAACGGAACAATAAAAACCTGATCCTTATACATCTTTTCAAACCCGGCTTGTGGAATGCGCACGTGCAGTACCTGGCCTTTATCGCCGCGCATAGGCAGGTTGTTAAAGTAGGGATTGCCTTTCATACCGTATCCTTCGCAAAAGATGATTCCCGAAGCGCTCCAGTTTTTGTACTGAACCCCGCCGTCACTAAACCGCATAGCGTTGTAGTTAAAGGATTCGACTTCGTACTCGCCCGCAGCGAGGAAAACAGCACGGTAGGCTTCTATCAGCGTCTTGAGATCAACCTGCGCGCTCTCCATGGTCTCTCCAAAAGCATAAACCGGGTGAAGGTTTTGGGGGTAAGTCCCGGGATTTGACTTTTCGGCCATATAAGCTGCGTAACCGGACTCCACAACCCTTGCCAGCCAGTCATTTTCCTGTCCGGGGTTTGACAAAGCCCGCAAAATATGCTTCTCGTGGTAAATGCTGATATTCAAAAGGTTTTCCAGCGAGCGGTAGGTCGTTTTTGCAAAAGGCAGCAATGTTTCTATCATCCAGGATTTTACAAAACGCCTTCCTGTCACCGGATTGATGATGCCTGCTGCTACCTGTGAAGCCGTTTCTCCGACTTCCCGGTCGAGAAGAACGACGTGTTTACCTGCTTCTTTCAGGAAATGAGCCAGCAAGGTTCCCGCCAGGCCCTGGCCAACGATGATGAAATCTTTGTGAATCACAGTTTACAGGGATTGAAGTTCGGATTGAACAGATTTTGGCAAACTACGGACAATCAAGTCATAAGAATGGTCGATCAGCTCCTTCAGTAAGGCCGTAGGCAGGCCATTTTCAAAATACACTGTATTCCAGTGTTGTTTGTTCATGTGCCAGCCAGGAACGATGTCTTCGTATGCTTCACGGAGCTCCAGCGCCCGGTCAGGGTCACATTTTAGATTCACCCGAAACTCAGTGCTGTCTAAGCCTGTGATGGCGAAAATTTTGCCCATTACCTTAAAAACCAGCGTTTCTTCACCAAATGGAAACGCTTCTTCGACGCCTTTTTTGGCAAGGCAGTAGGAGCGGAATGCTTCGATATTCATGGCATAAAACGCTTATAATCAAGTAATTGAATCCATTAAAAGGTTTACTAAACTTCGAAGTTTAGTAAACGGCATTCATAACTAAGCAAAGTTCGCAAATTGGAGCAGGATAGGGGAGAGGAGGTCATTTTTTTCAATAAAAAACTTACGTTGCACGTATTCTTTACAATCCTTATCTTTGCGCCACTAAAAATGCATCCTCTTGAAAAAAGAGGCTGGTTTTGCCAATTTGCATTTTGCCTTAATTTGATACAACTTTCCCAGGTCCTGTAGTTCAAGGGATAGAATAGAAGTTTCCTAAACTTTTGATCCAGGTTCGAGTCCTGGCAGGACCACAATTTCCCTGCGACATTTTTGTAAGTACATTTTGTTGTGCATGCTGCAGCATAGCTCAACAAGTATTCTTTACAGATAGAATCTTGATATTATTTTCCTATAATTTATATTATGTTAAGTAAGATGGAGCAAATACCAGAACGAGCCAATAAGCATTCCTTCCCTGGCTCGTTCTGAAAAATATAAAAAATAAACCTCTTAGTGGTTTACGTACATGACTTCTTTAACAGCTTTAATGATTTTAGCCGGATTTGGCAAATACGCCTCCACATATGCAGCTGCGTACGGTAAAGATGTATCAGCAGCATTTACCCGTGTAACAGGCGCATCAAGGTAATCAAAAGCATATTTCTGAACTTCGTAGGCAATTTCTGCGGAAACTCCGGCAAATGGCCAGGACTCGTCAATTACGACCAATCGGTTTGTTTTTTTAACAGAATTGACAATCGTGTGGTGGTCCAGCGGACGAATGGTCCTCAAATCAATGACCTCGGCGGAGATGCCCTCTTTCGCTAACTCTTCAGCTGCTTTCAGCGACGGCAGCATCATTTTATTGAAAGAAACCAGGGTTACATCAGTACCTTCTTTGCGCACCGCTGCTTTGCCAATCGGCGTAAGATACTCACCCTCAGGCACTTCTCCCTCAAATCCATATAGTAATTCAGACTCCATATAACATATGGGATCCTCATCGCGGATGGCCGATTTCAACAAGCCCTTGGCGTCGGCGGGATCAACACAGGAAATCACTTTTAGCCCCGGAGTGTTTGCCAGCCAGCTTTCAAAGCTCTGAGAGTGTTGCTGTGCCAATTGGCCGGCTGAACCTGAAGGCCCCCTGAATACAATAGGACAGCTAAATTGACCTGCTGATTGTGACAAGGTTTTTGCAGCGTTGTTCACAATTTGGTCGAATGCCAGCACGGCAAAATTCCAGGTCATGAATTCAATAATCGGTCTGAGGCCGTTCATTGCAGCACCAACACCTATACCTGCAAAGCCAAGCTCTGCAATTGGTGTGTCTATCACACGACGTGCCCCAAATTCCTCCAGCATTCCTTTGCTGACTTTATAGGCGCCATTGTATTCTGCAACTTCTTCACCCATCAGGAAAACCCTGTCATCCCGTCTCATCTCTTCCGTCATCGCTTCGCGCAAGGCGTCGCGCAGTGTTAATTTTCTGCTCATGCTTTTATAGTTCTGTTGTTTGATGTGCAAAATTAGCCAACTGTTTATATTTTTTGTAACTATTTGCCGTATAGATCCCACTGGGTTGCCTGTCTCTTAGGCCCAGGTGCTAAACCATTGTGTCCTACTCCCCTACTCCACCCAAATTTGTCACTTTTTTGACACTGATCAGAAAATAGAACTTATCTTTGCGCCAAATTTTGTTTGCCGGCATAATAAGCGCAATTCAATATGCGTTCAACCGGAGACATTTATCATTCAAATAATAGAATCATCAATTAAACTCCCATGAAAAGAGTAAAATCCATGGCCCTTCTTGCTGCAACCGTTCTTGTCATCGGTTCTCTCAGCTCCTGTAATCGTGGGTACGGCTGCCCAAGCAACTTCTCTTTGAACGAAACAACCATCAAAGTTGTTCAGCAATCTGTATCGATTGTATTAGGAAAATAGTATTAATGATCAACTGGCTGGTTTTAGACCGGGAGCAACAACTCGATGAAATTGTTGCACGCTCTAATGATGTTCCCTGTGTTATTTTTAAGCACAGCACAAGATGTAACATTAGTTCCGTTGCGAAATACCGATTGGAAGAAGATTGGGATTTTGATTCGGAAACCTTGGAACCCTACTTCCTTGATTTGCTCAGCCACCGGGGCGTTTCGAACCGGGTGGCCGAACGCTTTGGTATCTACCACGAATCACCTCAGATTCTGGTGATCAAAAACGGGGAGTGCGTTTACGAAACGTCTCATCTGGACATCAGTGTTGAAGCGTTAAAAGAAAGTCTCGCAGAACTGGTTTAAGATTACATGAAATGAACAACGTCCTTATTGAAACTCAGGACGGCTCTCACTCCCTGTTATCAGGAGCATTTGGTGTGAGTTATCACTCCAGATATGGCGCCATACAGGAGTCGGCTCATGTATTCATCAAAGCGGGATTACACACAAAGGCAATACATTCAAAACAACTTCGCATCCTGGAAACAGGTTTCGGAACAGGCTTAAATGCTTATCTGACGCTGCTGGAGGCACAACGCCTCCACCTGGATGTGTATTTTGAATCTTTTGAGGCTTACCCGGTTTCAATGGAGGAAGCTGCTGCCCTGAACTATCCGGCCATTCTCGAAGCAGGCGTCTCTCCTACCCTCTTTATGGATCTCCATAAAGCGCAATTTGGTGAAAAGACGCTGATAACCAAGGAGTTTCATTTGCTCAAGCAAATGCTCGATTTTAATGAAATTCAACATGCAGGGTCATTCGATCTTGTTTATTTCGATGCCTTTGCCCCGGATGAACAACCCGAGTTATGGGAACAACCCATGCTGCGTAAAGTCTATGACGCACTTAATACAGGAGGCATACTGGTTACTTACTGTGCCAAAGGCTATGTGAAGCGAAATTTCAAAGCAGTAGGTTTCCAGGTGGAAGCATTACCAGGCCCACCGGGTAAAAGAGAAATGACACGCTGTATAAAGGTTTGATTTTTTGCTACTTGGGTTTGATGACATTCAGTTTTCCGTCGTCGCCATACAACTCTTTTGACTTTTTGTTGTAGGCAAGAGCGGCCTCTTCAGCTGTAGAAAACATGCCAATGTGAACGGACTTTCGGTCTATCGAAATGACAGCTCTGTATCGATTGTTTTCTTTGTAAACACCGGTGTAACCAGCTTTGCTGCTCGTTTTTCTTTTTCTGCTTGCCACTGAACGCGAGCGATAGAGCAAGTTTTCAAGCCTGCAATCGAGCTTATTGCCATTCGCTGCCCCAACCAGCCGTCTGTCCTTCGTTTTCGTATCTGCCAAAAATTTTTCGGCAATCATCTTGTGCAGGTAGATTGTCTCTGTTTTATAACCGCCCCCGCCTGCTTTTTTCCATGTTTTTTGAAAAACAGCACAGCCACTTGAATGGCGCCGGAGGTTGTTGATAAAATCAACTTTTACTAAGTAAGGGTCTGATGTAAGGTATTCATAAACTTTATCGTCTATGATCACCTCTTCATCGGCGTTTTTAAGTTTAACCTTGTAAAGCACGCTTTTCAGTTTTGTTTTGTTATTGGATTGTTAGTGAGAAGAGAGCACCGAACAAGTCCAACGGCGAATATAGAAAAACAAGAATCATTTCCAAAGTATCCGAATCAATCTTTTGTCATAAAATATTGCAAAAGAGGCGATAGTTCCAAATAATGATTGGTTATTCACATAAAATAGCGAAAATGAATTGTTGAAATGCCAGAATTACCGCTTCTACTTGTTACGCTTAATGCTTTCCCAAAACTCGCTAAAGGAGTTAAACTCAATGCGGTAACTCAATCCGGCGCCAATTTGGAGGCGTCTGCCGGCAAGGTCAGGTTGGAGTCTTTGGTAAATACGCAGTTTTAATGTTTTATCATCATTCAAAACATATTCAATCACGAGGTCGTTACCCAAAAAAGTGCCTCCCGGATTGTCCGGAGTGATGCGGACATTATTGCCGAAATCAACATTCCCGCCTATGTGAACGGATAAACGGTCATTGAGGAAGTTTTGGGTGATGCTCATTTGAAACTCTCTCCCGCTGTTCACGTTAGTCCCGTCGCTCAAATCCAGTGATTGATATTGGTTATAGGCAATATCAAAATCAATTCCCGAGACCACTTTGCTTTCTCCGATAACTTCGGAGAAGAGTTCTGTGATTAATAAGGAAAGTTGATTGGAAAGCAACTCGCTCATGGTCCGGTAAAGTATCTCACTGCCCTGCAGCGCGATATCTGTGGGCAAAAACTGCCCGGCTACAATTAGACCAAAAACCTGCCGGTTGAGCTCGTTTTGATCCTGTTTTAAAGTTCTGAGCTTATTTTCAACATTGGTTTGTAACTCACCAGTAAGAGAAGGAAAGCTGATGTCAAAGCTGATGAAGGGACGTAACAATTCCCCTTCCAGCATCAGGGTCAGGATGACTTCAGTAGAATTCCCTGCTTCGCGTTTCAATTGATCGGTCGCATTCAAAAGGTATTCCTGAATCAAATTGGAAACAGAAGCCCTGAGGTCTTTGTATTCGGCTTCCAGCTTAATTCTTGCGCCGAAAGGATCCCCGCTCCATACAATAGAGCCCCCGCGTTTGATTCTGAAGTCCTTGTTTACCACATTGTACAAGGTAAACAAATAGCTGCCCCGTTCAATCAGGTAGTCTCCATACATTTGAAAGCCGCCTTCCCTTGGCACCAGAATCCTCAAATTTCCTTTTCCTGATCCTTTTATAATGTCCCCGGATTGTTCATCAAATACAAGTTCTACCTGAGCGTCTTCAGTTACGATCAACTCCATTTCAAGATTGAGCGTTGATGTTTTTTGTGAACTCAGGCCTTTAATTGCAAGGTTTCTGGAAGCAGCCTGGGCTTTTATTTTTTCCGCCCTTTCTTCCTGTTCTTTTTGTTTGTCGACAAAGCGGATCATATTCAGTTCCGATGCACTACCCTCGTCAGAAATCGGGATAACGATCCGGGTGCTGTCCCCCACGCTGGCATTGACATAAATATCCGTCTTTTTAAAAGATCCCGAGAAACGCACTTTCCCTTTTCCGACTGCTTGTCCGTAAAAGAGTTCGTTATCTCCTTTTTTGGTATCCAGTGCAAGAAAACGCTTTGTATCCAGTGTGGCAGAAACCCCAAGATCTTTGAGGTGGTTGTGGGTTAAGCCACCGGTTATTTTGGCGGTATTGTTGAATTTATCAAAAAGTAACGTCCCTGTCGCATCAAACAGGTAGTTGTTGACCGTAATAAAGCTGCGTTCAAACCGGTAACGTGTTTTTAAATAATTAATGGTGATTGCACCATTTCTCGCAGTAATTCGGCCTGAAGAATTGGGGCGATCCGGTAAGCCATAGATTTTTAAGTCTGCATCAAAGCTTCCAGTAGCACCTGAGACCGAAGAACCAATGAAATATTCCGCAATAGAGAGCGGATAACCTCCTATCTGGATCGAAAAATCAAAAAAGTTAGGCTGGGTTTCTTTGACTCCTTTGCTGTCTTTCAGGCCGGGGAGATTGTAAGTACCTTTTACGAGCATCTGGGAAGTGTCTTTGGTAAGGGTCAAAAACGCACTCACCCGGCTTTTTAAATCCTGACTTTCTGCTTCTAAACTCAACTCCCCAAAATCGTCTCCATTGATGCGAATGGTGTCCGCACTAACCCATAAATTAATGCCCTGCAGTTTGAATAAATCCTGGACACGAGCTTCGATTTCAAATTTCCCGCCAAAGTCAAGGGGCTGATAATCCCAGTATTCGTCGATGATGCCCAGATCGAAATTCGTCATGGCCACCTTTATGCCTTTACTTCCTTCTTTATCTATTCTGATTTCCCTGTCCTGGTCAGACAGGCGCAACCCTTTGGTTTGAAAGAACCCCTTCCCTATCGTAATGCTGTTTCCCGGATTGATGCTCCAGGGACGTTCAAAGATGAATAGGTTTGATTGAGCAAACTGAACATCATACCTTAAGCTGTCAGCAGGGAGGAGAATGGCGTCAATACTCAGATTGTCCCAAAACAGAGAAGTCGTGGATGCATAACTTAGCCCCAGAAGGATGGTGTCGTTGTTCAAAAAACTGTTCAACTGCAGTCTGGGTAAATTTGTTTTTTCACCAATTTGCGTATTGCCAATTTCAGTGGTCAGGTTGCTGAAGCCTCCTTTCCCGTTAAATTTAACCAACACATCTTCCAGCCTGACATTTGAGTATTGCAATTCCGGCAGGCGCACATTCATGTTAAGGGTGTCGGCCTTGCCGTCAAAATTTCCTTTAATGGAAGCATTTCGAAGCACATCCAGCTTAGGATCCAGCAGCCAGTTCAGCCCTTTGCTATCCAGAATAACGATATCGAAAGAGAATGCGTCGGTGCTTGTATTTGCCTTTTGAGGGTTTAGATTAAGCACCGCGGTTAAATGCGGGAAATGTGTAGTCAAATAATTGATAAAAGCAACATGAAGCCGGCTTGCTTCAAAGCTTCCTTCTACAGTTGCAGATAAAATATCAGAGTTAACCACGAGTTTTTTGCGTCCATCCACGATGGCAGAACTAGCAACAATAGAATCAATCTCATACAACCCTGAACTGTCGTACCGGATTGAAATGTTGCTGATGTTGGCTGAGCCCAACAATTCCGGATTGATGCTCAGGTCCATTTTTCCGGCCAGAACCAGGTTTTTTTCTGACAGGTTCAATTTTTTCAGATCCATTTTCTGGACTGAGGCATCAAAGTCAAATTCCGGGTTTTTACCGGTGAAGTCTACTTCCCCGTTAAATGAAAAATCGATGTTGTCGTCTTTGATTGAAAAATCGCCTTTAAAGAAGTTCTTGATCAACTGCCCCTTCAAACTGGCGTTTTTGTAATTGTATCCCTTGTAAACAAAGCTTTGCACTTCCGCTTCCAGGGCAGCGCGGGCTGTTTGGGAAGTCAATCCAACCCCGTCTTTCACCTGTGCGTTAAAATTTACGAGGCCAAAATCTTTGTTTCCGCCCATCCACTTCCCCAGGTCAAAATCGGACAACCCCATCCGCCCGGAATATGCAGCAAGTGCCCTACCCGGCTTCAGGTTCATCCTCATGTCCATATCCGCCCTTCCGATGTCGGTTTGCAAAATACCTTCCGCAACAAAGTCCTTAAAAAAACCGAAAAAAGAGCCTGAGAAATTAAGACTCCCAAGATTGTTGAAATTTTCAGGGGGATCAAACTTGGGAATCAGCTGGCGTAGTGTTTTTACACTTGTTTTGGCTTCGGTAAGATAGAGCTGCATCTGCTGCTCGTTTTTTACCGTAAGATCACTGAATTTAAAGCTGCCTTTTACAATAGAGCCATCCGAAAGCTCGATGTTGAGTTTATCTCCCCTGAGGCGATTGACAGCCCCGGATACATCGCCGGTTAGTTTAAGCACTTTATCCTGATTGCTCTGGAAAAATGTATTGTTTTTCAGTTGCGGTGCAAAAACCATAATATCCCGAATGGCGACAGTAGCATTGTTAATCCTCCCTCCAAGGCGAACCAGGTTATTAAAATCAGTATCAAAATCATTGTATTGCCGATAGGTCATTGTTAAGGTATCCCCGATTTCGCTGTAAGGCGTTATGAGTTTACAACCATTCAGGATAATCCCTTTCGGAGAAACACTTGCCTGCCGGGCTGACAACTCATTCAGTACAAATCCGCTCTGATCCCTGAAAGCGATCTTATTAACGCCCCCCCTGAATACTTCACGCTTCATCGAGAAGGTATCCACATCCATATGAATGCCAAAAACTTTCAGGTGCTTATAGTCAAGCACATCGTCCGGGGTGGTCTTAACCGGTGTGCGACGGAAGTTATTAAGAATGAATTGCCCCTCGCTCATGCAAAATTTACTAACCTCGATGTCCCAATAGAGGGTATCTGAGGGATCGGGAATTTTGTTTACGGTCAATAAAGGCTGAGCAGGCCTGGGAAAAGATTCTACGTGAACATCCGGTGAAATAAGTTCGACAAAATCAGCATAGATCAATTTTCCGGGCAAATCCATTTTCCGGATCAGAATATTTCCGTATTTTACGGAAGCCCAAAATCGCTTCCCTTTTTCGCGATTGTCGTCTAAAAAAGAAACATCTTCAAGTGCAATTGTTTGAAGTTCAAGCCGAAATGGTTTTCTTTTCTTTTTAGTCTGTTTTTTTGGCGGAAAAAGCTGGTCGAGGAAGTAATTCAGATTACTTTTGGAATCATCAGAGGCACGGCGAATATTCAGGTGTGCCTGTTTAAGCGTTAATCCTTCAACAACAAGGCCCCTGCTGAGAAGGACAATAGGATTCAGGTTGAAATTAACATTTAGGGATTGTAGCTGAAAAAGGGTGTCGCAGCGGTAATCCTCAATCAATACATCCTTAAGTACAAGGCGGTCAAAGAAAGCAAAGTAAAAATAGTTGATGTCAACATTACTTCCTGTGACTTCTTCTACGGACTGTTCCATTTTATCTACAGCCCAATTCTGTACCGCAGGGATCTGAAAAGCTACATTCAGGAGGATGAACAAAAAAACACACCACATCAACACCTTTCTGAAGATGCGCCATATAGTAGCTGCGAGCGATTTGCCCTTTGGCAAAGCCCGCTTTTGGTCAGACGGCGTTGATGAACTAATTTCCTCCTTCATACAATACTGAACATAAGACGCCCAAATACCGGCAGTGGATTAATCAGCGCTTTACTTTAACACAGTTTTATGTATAAAGTGCAGATCGTGATTAATACAAATGAACGACCATAAGTATGTTTTTTTTCAATCATAGCCCTTTCTTCTAAACTAAAGGAGGACAAAGAACATTCTATTGATCGAACTTTCGCCAAAATTAGAAGAATTTCCTAAACCAGCCGAGATGCACATCCAACGCATACCTTTCCAGCAAATTCCCCAATTTTCAAATAAAGATATTGCTTATTCAACTGGCAACCCAGCCTTGCGTCCTTTTTATCAATACGAGGTCTCTCTGGAGGCTTTCAGACAAATCATCGAGGATAAAAAAAAGGATCAAACAGATCGGGATCTTTTGGTAAGCGTTCTGTCGGAACAGTATCAACAATACAATGCCGGAGCACTTTCTTTGTCGCAAATAGCTGCCTTAAAGGAAGATAGAACATTTACGGTGACAACAGCCCATCAACCCAGTTTACTTACGGGGCCCTTGTACTTTATTTACAAGGCATTTTCTGCAATTAACCTTGCGGAGTCTTTAAATCAGGCGTACCCTGACCATCATTTTGTCCCTGTTTTTGTCATTGGCGGTGAAGATCACGATTTTGAAGAAATCAACCACATTCACCTTTTCGGCAAAAAACTCCAGTGGGAAAACCAGGAAAGCGGGCCCTGTGGGAAGATGAAAACGGATAGCCTGATGCCCCTCTTAAACGAGCTGGCTGAAATATTGGGAACATCTGATCATGCCATTGAAATCATGAACCTGATCAGAGAATCTTTTTCCACCCACAAAACTTATGGCACAGCTACTGCGCATTTTGTCAGCCGGTTGTTTGGCTCTTATGGTTTGGTGGTGCTTGATATGAATCATCCGGCACTAAAGCGGCCTTTCGAGCCTTTTATGCGCCGTGAGTTGCTGGAACAGGCTTCAAAGGGAATGGTGGAGGATACAACCGCGAAGCTGGAAGCAGCTGGTTTTTCCGGCCAGGCACATGCCCGCGACATCAACCTTTTTTACATGCGGGACCAACTAAGAGAACGCATTGTACTGGAAGGCGGTTTGTATCAGGTATTGAATTCGGATTATGTTTTCACCAAAGAAGCGATGCTGGAAGAATTGAAACAGCACCCTGATCGCTTTAGTCCGAATGTCATCATGCGACCGCTTTACCAGGAGCTTATTCTGCCCAATCTGGCTTATGTTGGCGGCGGCGGAGAAATAGCTTACTGGCTCGAACGCAAATCCCAGTTCGCTTATTTCGGGATTAATTTCCCCATGCTGGTTCGCCGCAATTCTGCTCTCTGGATAGACAAAAACACCGGTAAGCGCCTGGATAAACTCCAGCTTCGCATAGAAAACTTACTGGAGGAAACAGAAACCCTGATTAAGCAATATGTGCAGGAGCACAGTGGAGCCGAATTAAGTCTGGCAGAAGAAAAAGCAAAGCTTCAGGATATTTTCCAAAGCATTGGCCAAAAGGCAAGTCAGATTGATCCAACGCTGGAAAAAGCTGTTTTGGCGGAGGCCGCTAAACAAATCAAAGCTGCAGAGCAATTGGAAGACCGTTTGATGCGTGCAGAAAAGCAACGGCATGAAGTGGAAATCAACCAATTGAGAACTTTGCGGGAGAAACTGTTTCCCGGTAATGGCATGCAGGAACGCTACGACAACTTCCTACCCTATTTCCTGGCTTATGGATGGGATTTTTTCAAAATCCTTAAAGAAAACTTACATCCGCTGGAAGCCGGACTCGTCATCATTTCTGAGTAGCAGCAGTTTTTTCAACCTAATTGTATGCTTAGTTTATTTTTTTATTTTATTTAAAAGAAAATTACGAATGAGTAATGTTTAATTAAGATAAAGAAACACCTTGTTTTTTTACGATAAAATTTTTTGTTTTTAATAAATACTGCCTATTTTTGCAACATGTTGAAAATCATAGTGACATGAAAAAGCAATCTACACAAAGGCAACACAATTTTCCCGACGCAGATTTGTACCTTCAATGCCTTGAGCGGCTCAAGTATGCCCAGCGGGATGCTGAATATTTTCAGCAATACGGGTATGGGCCGGAGCGGATTAAAACATTTCAAACCCTTTGCCGGAAATTTCACGCCATGCCGGACGACGACGAAATGGTAGGTGATCAAATGATTGTGACGGATAAGAAATATCAGGCTGCAGAAAAATTAAAAACAGCCATACGCAGCATCATGACCCGTGTGGCGATGAAATACAGCAACCGCAGTGGGCGTTACCGCAAATTTGGCACTTCAAAAATGAATGATATGACCGATGCGCAGTTGCTTTTTTGCGGAAGACGCGTTGCCCGTGTTTCCCGTCAGCAAATCGACTTTCTTGCCGACACCGGGGTCAATGAGCAACTGATTCACCGGGTAACAGAAGCCTGCAGGGAATTTGAAAACGCGTTGAATATTCAGCAGGATAAAATAGCGGACCGTGACATTGCTGTTGAAAACCGCGTCGAACAAGGCAATAAATTGTACCAGGAACTCATTGTACTCTGCGAAATTGGCAAAGACATCTGGGTAGAAAAGGATCCGGTGAAGTATGAAAACTACACGATTTACGAAAGCAACAACGAGCAGAAAAAAGCCCGTAAAGAACGCCTGGTCGGAGAAACAATGGCAGAAGGCAATAATGGAGACTAAGCAGGCCATTAAACTCTCCATCCAACCTATTTGTGTTTCCTGAGCTCTTTGTCTTAAATACGCTCATTGTTAATGATAGATTTCCGGATAAACACGATTTGCCTGATTGCATTTTGGACAATCAGTTTCAATAACGCCAGCGCCCAGGCCCCTGCTTCCTGGGTTGCCTGTAACAGCTATGACGGCCGTTTTCAGGTCTTGTCGCCGGGACAGCTTCTTGAAAAAACCGACAGTGTCGATACACCGCTCGGGAAATTAGCCTACCGTGTCCACTTTTACCAGTCTGGCGACAAAACAGCCGACAACCTGCTTTATATGATCAGTTGGTGTGATTACCCCGAGGGAAGTATTGCTGCCGACTCGACAGATTTACTGGAAGCTTTTTTTGATGCCACCATGGAAAGTGCCGCTTTCAGTGTAAAGGGAAAGGTGGTATATTCGGACGCGTACAGCCAGGAAGATTATCCGGGGCGAATATGGCGCATTGATTATCTGGACGGGAATGCCATCATAAAAACCAGGGCATTTGTAGTTGGGAGTCGGTATTATGCCCTCCAGACGGTTGCGCTTAAAGAAAAACACCTCAACCCATCCGCTGAAAAATTTTTCGACAGCTTCAGGTTGGTTAAAAGTTCAAAACCAACGACCGCTAAACGCAAAAAATCCGGATAGCTCCCCTACCCTTCTTTTTCACGATCATAATCTTCCCGGTGAAACCAAACTGGTTTTTTGTCATCGGGCCAGCCATTATAATTGATGGTGATTTCTTCTCCGGCATCAATTGGTCTAAGGCTATAAAAATCAATGGTTTGTTGCTCCAGATCGAAGACGTATTCAGCGTTTGGTTCGTAGCTGTGGTTGTATAGTGAGCCAAAACCGAGGGCTATCGCACATTGTTTTTCATCGTCACCCCAGAGAAAATAATAATCGTGCAAACGGGTGCGGTGAATTACGGGCAGCTCTTCCGCCGGCAGAATAATGGCCGGGCAAACTTCGATAAGCACACCTTCGTCTATCTGATCATACGTAAACACGCCCCTTCCCTCAATAGGGCTTGAAGAAAAATATACCGAAGGCAATCGCTGAGCCATTTCCAAGGAAGCAAATAATCAATCAAATTTTCTGACTACACGTGCTATGATATCGCAGCATTCATGCAATTGCGGCTCTGTCATGACCAAAGGGGGCGCAAAACGAATGATGTTGCCGTGTGTTGGCTTGGCCAATAGTCCATTTTCAGCGAGTTTTGTGCAAATTTCCCATCCGGTTTGCCCTTCCTCGTCTTCATCAATGACAATGGCGTTTAGCAAACCTTTTCCCCTGACCAAAGTAACCAATTTGGTTTTTTCCACCACATCTTCCTGCATCCTGCGGCGGAATATATCCCCCAGATATGCTGCATTTTCAGCCAATTGTTCGTCTTTAAGGACTTCCAACGCTTCCATGGCGACAACACAGGCTAAAGGATTTCCGCCATAAGTAGAACCGTGTTGACCAGGTTTAATGGTCAGCATAATTTCGTCGCTGGCCAGAACGGCAGAAACCGGAAGAATGCCCCCGGATAACGCTTTACCAAGTATGAGAATATCCGGATGAACGCCTTCGTGGTCGCAACAAAGCATTTTGCCAGTGCGCGCCAAACCGGTCTGTACCTCATCCGCAATGAAAAGTACCTTGTGGGCTTTGCACATTTCATGAGCGGCGCGCAGATACCCCTCATCAGGAACCACAACACCTGCCTCGCCCTGAATGGGTTCTACCATAAACCCGGCAACAGTGGTATCTCTCAAAGCCATTTCGAGCGCCTGGAGGTCGTTGTACGGAATCAAGGTATAACCAGGCATGTAAGGCCCGAAGTTTGCTGTACTGCCCGGATCTGTCGAAGCAGAAATAGCGGCAAGGGTGCGCCCCCAGAAGTTACCTGTTGCAAAAACAATTTTAGCCTGATTAGCGGGTATGCCTTTGACTTCATACCCCCACTTCCGGCAAAGCTTAATCGCTGTCTCTCCGCCCTCAACGCCGGTGTTCATTGGCAAAACCCGATCGTAGCCGAAATAATTGGTAATGTATTGCTCGAATCGGCCGAGAACATCGTTGTAAAAAGCTCTGGAGGTAAGGGTTAGTTTATGCGCCTGTTCAACGAGTGCATTTACAATTCGGGGGTGGCAATGCCCCTGGTTCACCGCAGAATAGGCAGATAAAAAATCGTAATAACGCCTGCCTTCCACATCCCAGACATGTACGCCCTCTCCTTTTGACAACACGACCGGGATGGGGTGGTAATTGTGGGCTCCGTACCGATCCTCCAATTCCATGAGTTCCTGCGAAGAAAAGATCATTTCCTGTACCATGTCGTATTGATTTTATTTGATATGATTCATTATCCCGGCTGAATTAGTCACCACTACCCCACCCGATTGCATGTCTGCAATGGCTTGTTCGACGTCGCCTTCCGAAAGATTTACCCCCCGGCAGCCATCTTCAATCAGATAAGTATTGAAGCCCAAAGATACGGAATCCAATGCTGTAAATTTAACGCAATAATCTGTTGCGAGGCCCATCACAAAGACCTCATCAACCCCTTTCTCTTTCAAAAAATCGCCCAGACCGGTTGCTTTCCGATGCCCATTGTCAAAAAAGCCGCTGTAACTGTCTATCCCCGGATCCGTTCCTTTGACAAATACCTTCTCTATTTTATGCGCCTGAAGGCTTTGAACGAATTCAGCGCCAAAGCTTTCCTGAACACAATGAATGGGCCATAGGACCTGTGGCAATCCATTGAGGTCAATGACCTGGCCTGGTCTGCGCCACGGGTGGTTGGCAGCAAAACTCCCGTGATCCGCCGGGTGCCAGTCCTGCGTAGCGACTACAAGGTCAAAATGATCCATCAGCTTGTTGGCAACCGGAACAACCTGGTTTCCTTCACGGACTTCAAGTGCGCCACCAGGACAAAAATCATTTTGAATGTCTACCAAGATTAATGCTTTCATCTTCTTGTTATTCTTGCATCAACAAACCATCTTTCATTTCAAAGCGCCGGTCGCTCATCTTTGCAAGTTCTTCGTTGTGTGTTACAATTACAAAAGTCTGGTTAAAATCCTTGCGCAGATCGAACAGCAATTGGTGCAACTCCTGAGAGGAGGCCGAATCCAGATTGCCGGAAGGTTCGTCTGCAAATACGACTGCGGGTTGATTCATCAAGGCCCTGGCAACAGCCACCCGTTGCTGTTCACCACCGGAAAGTTGCGAAGGCTTGTGTTCCAGACGTTCAGATAAGCCAAGATAATGCAACAATTCTTTGGCGCGCGTTTCTGCTCCATGCTGTGATTGTCCCTGGATATAAGCAGGAATACACACATTTTCGAGCGCCGTAAATTCAGGGAGCAGGTGGTGAAACTGAAAAACGAATCCGATGTTCGCGTTTCGAAACGCGGCCAATTGCCTGGTACTCAAATTAAATACAGGGTCTCCATTGATCAGCAACTCGCCTTTAGTAGCGGTATCCAGCGTGCCCAGAATGTGAAGCAGCGTGCTTTTGCCTGCGCCCGATTTTCCGACAATGGAAACAATTTCTCCTTTTTCGATTTTCAGGTTTACCCCTTTCAGCACATGTAATGAACCGAACGACTTATAAATGCCTTTTGCCTCAATCACGGTGATTTCTTGTTGTTTTGTTCAAAGGCAAAGGTAGGGAATGTAAACTGCAAAATCTATAAATGTGCGTGTGAGCTTCTCTATAATGGCCCGTTTACTTTGCCGGAAAATAAAAAGAGCGAAGTAAAAAAGCTTCGCTCTCGTAAGAAATCACCCGACTGTTATTATGAAGGATAAAAAAGACAATGTTAAGGTTCTCTTAAAAACCAACGCTAAGATAACGTAGTTTTAACAATTAGAACAAATAAAAACCAGAGAAAAATTTTCCCATCCTACCATTACTACAACTATAGGGAAGCTTTAGTTCACAAGTTCCCCAAATAAAGAGCTGATTTATTGGCTAAAAAGCAAATAACCGGGTAGATTAACGGATACAAATAGCGAATTACAGTTAAGTATTCTTTCCGCTAAATTTTAACAAAATTACCGGATATACGTGCGCCCTCTTTCGTTTTGATCAAAACGAAATAATATCCGGGAGGCAATTGCCCGGTTTCAACACGATACCCATTTGCGAAGTTGGTAGCCTGAGCAGGACATGACTGCCCCTGGGCGTTATAAATCCAGATTTCTGACAGGGTTCCGATATCCTGGATGAACAATTGATTACTGACCGGATTCGGGAAAAAAGTCAGCGGTTCAATGACAACCTCCTGACCTCCAACGGTAAGATCACAATAGACCTGAAAAAGGTACAGGAGCGTATCCCCCACCCCCAAATGGATGCTGACTTTTACAAAATCCAAACCTTCAAAACCTGGATCAGGTTTGTAAAATACGCCACCACCGTCAGTTGGTTCGAGCACAATCCGGGCTTCGCCATGCTGAGCAGGCTGTATGATTGCTGGCGCCCACCATCCGCTCAGATTCCCGACATAGACGGAGTCGTTGCAGGCTAATGTAGTTGGGTAAGCGGTTTCGATATTTTCAGGGCAGGCAAATTCAAAGATGTAAATCCCGGTATCACAGGTGATCTGCGTTGCACGGGCACAAGAGATAACCACAGTATCCCTCCCGGAATAACAGGGGGGCGCGGTATATTGTAACAAGTTTGCAGGGATAAAGTCTCCCAATAAAATGGCATGCCCAAGAGCCGGATAACGGACAATGTCCGCTACGTTCCATGTTGGAAAACCCAAATTGCTTATATAAGCAGTATCCCCGCAAGAAAGCGTATGCACTTCTGTAAAGGTCTGGGAGATGGCTTGTTGCCAGAGCATCCCCAAAACAGACATAATCAGTATTGTTTTTTTCATAACACAGGTATTTCTTATAGAAGACACCCGATCTGCAAAGTTACGTTGGCCTGAAGTGCCATTAGCTTCCCAATTTTAAATTCCCTGCTTTTCTGAGAGGCAACACCTTTTTGAAAGGTGTCACCTCTGGCAGACAAATCTTTTCACCAGCACGGCCTTCTCTGAGCGGCAACTCAACCAATATACCCCTGCCGGCAATGCGGAAACATCGATTCTTTCCCGGAAATCAGAAGAAGGGCCATTCCAAAGCATGCGTTGCAACAAACGTCCGGAAGCGTCGGTAAGGCTTATTTCCAGAACTCCTGAATCAAAGTTCAGGCAATTGACCTCCAGCGATTCACTTACCGGGTTTGGATATAGCGCAATGGAAGGCGTTTGCTTTATGGGCGTTTCCGTATCCACAACGAATTGGCACAAGGTATCTGAACCACATTCATTGGATGCGATCAGGCACACTTCAAAATTGCCAATTTCAGCATAGGTATGAACGGGGTTTTGGTCTGTAGAGGTATTGCCATCCCCGAAAGACCAAAGCCATGCTGTTGGATTGTTGGTAGAAGCATCAAGGAATAAACGGGTAAATTCCGTTAAGTCTGAAACTGAAAACGCCGCTTCCGTTTGAGCACATTCAATCGTAATCATGAAACAATGCTGAAGACTGCCACAATCATTGGCTGCTTTGAGGCAAACCAGATAAGTTCCCGGAGCATCGTAGGTGTGCTGCGGGTTTTGCAGGTTTGACATCCCACCGTCTCCAAAGTCCCAGGTCCAATCCGTTGGATCGCCGTTGCTGGCATCGCTAAAGCTGACCGTGAGTCCATCTATCTGGACAGAAAACCCGGGTGAGGGCGCGTTGCAGGTGACGGTCAACAGTTCACAACGCTGGGTGTTGCCACAAACGCTGGATACCATCAGGCATACTACATAACTGCCTGCATCAGTATATGTATGTTGTGGATTTTGGTCGTTCGAAGTACTGCCGTCACCAAAATTCCAGGACCAGGAGGTCGGTTCATTTAAGGAAATATCCGCAAAAGTAACCGTCAGCCCGCCAGATGTGAATTCAAAATCAGCCTGAGGCGCTATACAACTTACCACTATAGTTGCACAGGACTGGTCGGAACCGCAAAGGCTCGTCGCAGTGAGGCATACCTGATAATTCCCAGGTGAAGTATAATTATGCTGTGGATTCTGCTGATTCGAAGTGCTGCCATCTCCAAAATTCCATTGCCAGACGACAGGATCGTTGGTTGACAAATCCTGAAACTGCCATTGCAACTCATTGGACTGAAAAGAAAATGAGGCATCCGGTGCTGCACAGGAGGCAATAACACTCTGGCAGGTTTGACTGCTGCCACATATACTGGTTGTGGTGAGACAAACCTGATAGGTTCCGGGTAATGCATAGGTATGTGTCGGAAACTGCTGGTTCGATGTTGCGCCGTCGCCAAAATTCCACAGCCATTGCGTTGGTTGATTCGTTGTTTGATCCAGAAAATTGAATTGTAATTCATTTGTCGTGAACTGAAATGCAGATTGGGGGGGTGCACAGGCAACCGTGAACATTTGGCAAGACTGAGTGCTTCCACAAATACTGACGGCAGTTAAGCAAACCTGATAAGTCCCGGGAAGCGCATAGGTATGAGCCGGAAATTGCTGAGTTGATGTTGCGCCATCGCCAAAGCTCCACAACCACTGGGTTGGCTGGTTGGCAGACTGATCCAAAAAGCTTAAGTGTAATCCATTTGGTTGTGCGCTGAATGCAGCTTGCGGCGCTGCACAGCTAACGACCAGTTGCTCACATTGCTGAGAGGTGCCGCACAGGCTCGTTACAGTCAGGCATACCTGGTAAGTTCCGGGCAATGTATAGGTATGCTGCGGATTTTGTTGACTAGATGTTCCCCCATCTCCAAAAGTCCACTGCCATTGAGTAGGCTGGTTTGCTGATTGGTCAGAAAAACTATACTGCAAGCCTGCTTGCTGGATGCTAAAGTCGGCTGCAGGGGCCGGACAGGTAATGGAAAATGTTTCACAATACTGGGCCGTTCCGCAGACGCTTACTGCGGTAAGGCACACTTCATAATCTCCCGGAGTAGCATAAGTGTGTTGTGGGTTTTGTTCCATAGAGGTTCCCCCATCCCCAAAAGTCCACTGCCATTCATCTGGTTGATTGCTGCTCTGATCCAGAAAAGTTACATTCAATCCGGTTTGTTGGAGTGTAAAGTCAGACACAGGGGCTGAACAATTCACCGTAATCATGGTGCAGGTCTGCGTGTTTCCGCAAAAACTAATGGCGTCAAGACAAACCTGATAAGTCCCGGGCTGCGCAAAGGTGTGCTGTGGATTTTGGTCGTTGGATGAATTGCCGTCGCCAAAATTCCAGAACCATTGTGTTGCTCCGTTTGTAGAGGCATCTTCAAAAGTGACATTCAATTGATTGATTGTTTGTGAAAAGGCCGCTTGTGGCGCACTGCAACTGACTGTGATTGTTTCGCAGGTTTGTGTAGAACCACAAACCCCTGCTGCTGTGAGGCAAACTTCATAAGTTCCCGGAAACATAAAGGTGTGCATAGGGTTTTGAACCGATGCACTTTCGCCATCGCCAAAAGTCCAATTCCACTGCGATGGCGAATTTTGGGAGTTATCCGAAAATGCAACTTCCAATTCACTGTTGGTAAACGTGAAGTCGGCCACCGGAGCCGGGCAAGTCACCATCACAGTCTGACAAGTCTGGCTGCTGCCGCACACCCCGCTAACCGTCAGGCATACCTGATAAAAAGACGGCCCGAGGAAAGTGTGGACAGGATTCGCCTGCGAAGACACCGCCCCGTCTCCAAAATCCCAACTGTATGTACTTACCTCGCCAGTGACCTGTGGTGAAAATGCAAGGGTTAATCCCAATCCCTGTGCAACCCCGTTAAAAGTTGCCTGTGGCGGAGCACAGGTTACAGTAATTTGCTGGCAAACCGTGACTTCCCCGCAAGATCCGTCTGCCTGAAGGCAAACAGTATAGTTTCCCGGCAGGGCAAAAACGTGCGTCGGGTTCTGTTCAACCGATGTACTGTCATCGCCAAAAGACCAATTGTACGTGTCAATATTAAAATTCGCTGAACCAGCAAAGTCGACCTCCAGGCCATTAGCCGAAAAACTAAACCCTGCCTCGATGCTGGTGCAGGCTACGGTCAGGGTCTCGCAAATCTGTGAAGAACCGCAATTATTGCTGGCAATCAGGCAAACCTGATAGGTACCCGGCTGAGCATAAGTGTGCTGAGGATTTTGAAGCATAGAACTCGTTCCGTCTCCAAAATCCCAAACCCATTCATCTGCGCCACCAACAGTTTGGTCGGAAAACGTCAGCGTCAAACCATCCGCCATCCTTGAAAAAGTTGCAAATAAGGGCTGGCAATTTACATTAATCGTTTTACAAATCTGACCTGAACCGCACAGGCCGCTTACCTGAAGGCAAACAAAGTAGTAGCCCGGCGCGGCATACTGGTGTACCGGGTTGGCCAAGTTTGAACTTGTACCGTCTCCAAAAGTCCACAACCACTGATTTGCGCCTATCGTGCTTACATCCGCAAAGGTTACCTCGTTTTCGTCAATGAGCGTCTGGAAATCAAGAGAGGGGGCGCAAAAAGTACCTTCCAGGACCAATACGGTTGAGTTGATGGTCGGGTTAACAATGCGGTCCACTACTCCGGAGGGCCAACGGACCACTAAGCTGTCGACAAACCCAATCTGTCCGATTCCGAAATGCTTGGTCATGGAAGTTTGGATGCCGTAACTTTCGCCACTTCGGACTTCCCTGATTTGTTTACCCCAGGGGCCATATAATTCCAGACGGGCGCCAATACCATTGATGTTGGAAGAAACACCCTGGAGGCGCACTTTGATATAGTTGTTACTGGTGTTGTTATTGATGAAAAGCTTGTCGGAAGTAGCTCCAGGGCTATTATAACCACTGCCGAAGCCCGCAATGATGTCTATGTTCCCGTCATTGTCAAGGTCGCCGGTTGCTGCAGTATGGATTCGCAGCCCGGTTGGAATAGAATTGGCAAGATTGGTAAAAGTGTTGTCACCATTATTGTGGAAAAGGCAATGCATATTCCCTAAAGAAGTAAAAAGAAGATCCACAAAGCCATCGTTGTCAAAATCTTCGAATTTGACCTGAAGCCCGGAACCTGCAGCAGCTAAAGCTGCAGAGATGCCACTTTGGGCCGTTATTTCTGAGAAAAGGCCAAAATTACCATTGATGTAAAGTTTGCTTGTACCATCATGAGTAATAATAAAACAATCGAGGTCCCCGTCGTTGTCAATGTCAGCAAAATCAGCAGCCCAGGACTGTGCAAAAGGACGAAGGCCAACCTGTTGTGCCACTTCCGTGAAATTTCCAAAGCCGTCATTTTTAAACAAGAGATTCAGGCGGCGACCATCCATTGGATTGGTAACACCAAGCCTGCATTTAGAAATATACAGGTCCAGATGCCCATCATTGTTATAATCCATCCAAATGGATCCATAGTTGCCCGAGTTATCGGAAGGCACCGTTGACTGTGGGTAAATAAGCGAGGCGTCTTCTGTAAAATTACCGTTACCGGTGTTGCGGTAGGCTTTGCTGATGCCATCATCATGGCAGGCAAAAATGTCTATTTTCCCATCATTATTGATGTCTGCAAAATTGGAACCTTGTAAAAAAATCGCTGACGAAGGGATATTGGTCAGCGTATAATTCGTCCCGGTAGCATTCGCTTTCAGCAATTTAAGACCATTGTACGCTCCACCGCTAAAGATGTCATTGTAACCATTGCCGTCAACGTCGGCGACACAGAGACTCCATTGACTTCCCAGCGCCTGGCCAAATGTAAATCCCGTAAAACCTCCGGGAACTTGATAATCTATTCGAAGTGTCTGGTTCAGATCAAGGCGAACAATGTCATCAATACCGTCTCCGTTCATATCCGACACGCCAATGGGACCGCCACTTTTTGTGGTAGGATTAGCAAGCCAGGAAGATTGGTCTGAAAAACTAAATTGAGCCATCAGGCTCTTACTGCAAAGAGCCAGAACAAGTAGAAGTTGCCATTTCATAGAGATCATGATTGCTTAAAAAATCGTTTTGGGAAATGATCTGCTAAAGATAAGGAAACTTTGCGCCTTCTTGACAGAGGTTCGTAATTTTATACGAAAGAGCAGATATTGTTGGGTGAGAATCCCTATTGCTATATAAAAAATTTTGTTCTTGTTTCATCTTTTTTTGACAAATTCTTGACAAAATAAAGAGAATATCCCTACCTTTCGGGTCAGGAATGCTGATTTAAGGCATCCAGCGTCAAGAGATACATTAACATCAAGAATAACATCAGAGAGAGCGCGTTTAGAGGGCCCCGTTGCCGCAAGGCAATGGGGCTTACTTTTTTAGCTAAATTTCTTAAAAAAAGACGAAAAAAGGAAGGTTTACAAAGCCGCAACTACTTGATTATAAATGCTATTTTTAAGATCGGGATCAGTTGACTTTACAAACTGCTTTCCGGTGATGCGTTCGTATAGCTCGATGTAGCGTTCAGAAATTTGATTCACAAATGCGTCGGGCATGACCGGCATGATCTGATTTTCCAATCCCATGAAACCGTGGGCCATGAGCCATTCCCTGACAAATTCTTTTGAAAGTTGTTGCTGGCGTTCGCCATTTGCCTGCCTTTCTTCGTAACCATCCGCATAAAAATAGCGGGAACTGTCAGGGGTGTGAATTTCGTCTATTACATAAATAAGGCCATCTTTTTTTCCGAACTCATACTTGGTATCAACCAGTATTAACCCCCTTTCGGCGGCCATGGCCGAGCCCCGTGCAAATAAGCGCCGAGTGTAGTCTTCCAGCACAGCATAATCTTCAGGGCTCACCAATCCTTTCTCAAGGATTTCGTCTCTGGAAATATCTTCATCGTGTCCTTCGTCGGCTTTGGTGGCCGGCGTAATCAATGGTTCCGGAAAAGGGTCGTTTTCACGCATACCATCCGGCATTGCAACGCCGCATAGCATTCGGGCGCCAGTTTGGTAGACCCTCCAGGCATGTCCTGTGAGGTAAGCCCGGATTACCATTTCGATTCTGAAAGGCTTGCAGGCGTAGCCAATGGCTACATTGGGGGCAGGGGTACTGATGAGCCAATTCGGCGCTATATCTCTGGTTGCCTCCAGAAAATGAGCGGCAACCTGGTTGAGGACTTGCCCTTTATAAGGAATCGGACGGGGAAGAATGTGATCGAAAGCCGAAATCCGGTCCGTTGCAACCATTACCAATTTATCGCCTACAGTGTAAACATCACGAACTTTGCCGTGGTAGACTGCACTTTGGCCGGGAAAATTAAACTCGGTAGTCAGAATGGCTTTAATTTCATTGGAATCCATAAGCAAATCAGTTATACCAGTTTTTCAAAGAATGCCCGGATTTCTTTGGAATGTTCCAGCTTCATTCTGCCGCTGAGGATCAGGCGAACTTCCCGGCGGCGGGGTGCACTATCGTAACGTTGCTGTTCGATCTCCGTAAGGGGAATAACTCCAGGGGCCGTTTGAGGCTTTCCATTCAGGCCGTCAAGGGCAACAAAGGTATAATAGGCGTGGTTGCAGCGGTGTGGATTCCCTCCTTTGACGTCAGCCGCAAAAACTTCGACATAAACTTCAACGGAACTATTAAATGCCCTTGTAACACAGGCTTCTATGGTCACGACCTCACCAAGCCGAATAGGCAACGTAAAAGAAACATGGTCGACCGAAGCCGTAACAACATAAGATTCGCAATGCTTCCCGGCACAAATAGCGCTTGCAATATCCATCCAGCGCAGCAGGTTCCCCCCCATCAGGTTGTTCATCGCGTTGGTATCGTTGGGCATCACCATTTCGGTCATTACCGTTTTTGAATCCACGACTTTTTTGGGTTTTAATGCCTGAGTCATCGGTATTATTTTGTTAAAGAAAACCCTTATCGGATCATGACACCTTTTCGGTTAATGAAAGGTATCGAAGTGAAATTAGATTGGGAAATGCTGCCTTCTACAAAAATGTATTTTTTATCATACATGTACCCGTCGAATACGAAACTGATCCAATACTCATTGGTCAGGCTAAAAAGACGTGTTTGAATGGGTTCTACGGGTACGAAGCTGCTTGGGCCAATTTCTTCAAAAAAATGTCGCAATACAGTCGTTCTGACCTTTTCTCCTTCAATTTCACCATAGCCTTTTGAGTTAATCAAAACACTTTGAATGGCTTCATTGCGAAGATTCAGTATGTAAATATCCCATAATTCAGCTTCCAGGCCTTCGTCTTCGCGGGGCACAACCGCAACAGCCAGATCTTCCACTTTTAAAACGGGGATGTCTTTTTTCATCGAGCAGGTGTTGTGCATGATTCTAAAAAAGGCCGCGAAGGTAGCTTTTTATTCCGCAAATTCAAATTCGAACAGCCTGGAAAAATGCACTTTTAACTTTGATTTGACTTCTTCCATGGATAAAGGGCGCCCTAATTCTTTTTGCAACGACGTGACACTTTTATCATCATCGGAAATTCCACAGGGAATAATGTTCTGAAAGTGATTCAACTCAGTGTTGACATTGAAAGCCAGGCCATGAAGTGTTACCCAGCGGCTGAGATGAACGCCGATTGCGCAAATTTTTCGGCGGGGTAAAAACTCATTAGCGGGTAACCAGACTCCTGTATATCCCTGCTCCCGATCAGCTTCAATACCATACTCTGACAGCGTGCGAATAACGGTCTCTTCCAGACTTCGTACATAACGATGAACGTCAGTAAAAAAGCAATCCAGATCAAAAATGGGATAGGCCACAATTTGCCCCGGGCCGTGATAGGTAATGTCCCCTCCTCTGTTTATTCGAAAAAACTGAAAACCTCTTTGGAGCAATGCGGATTCATCCAGTAATAAGTTTTCGGGAGATCCGCTTTTTCCCAATGTATATACAGGGGGATGTTCGCAAAAAAGCAGGTAATGGCGTTGGGGGAAAGGAACCTCTCCATCCTGAATACGTTGTCGGTTTTCAAGCTTTCTGTCGACCAGTTCCTTGTGCAGCCCGGTTTGATAATCCCAGGCCTTCTGATAGTCGATATTTCCTAAATCTTGATAAACAACCTTTTGAGTGCTCGTTGTGTGCAAGGGACAGTTTTTTTATGATGTCTTCCAAAAGTAAGACCTTAAGTGATGCGGGATCAAAAAAAACGAAGTATATTTGATTAGAAAGTGTTGTTTTCCCTTACTTCAATGTCATTGTCCTATGAAAAGTTTAAACACACTGTTTGCATTTTTTGTATTGACGACGCTTCAGGCCCAACCGGCGCCTGATTTTACAGTAACCAGTTCAACCGGACAAAGCATACACCTTTACGCTGACCTGCTTAATCAGGGTAAAACGGTGGTGCTTAAAATGTTTTTCACCACTTGCCCGCCCTGCAACCAAATGGCCCCGCTAATGGAACCCTTTTACCAATCCTGGGGCGGCGGTGATGCCGATGTTGAATTTATCAGTTTAAGCATTCAGGCATTCGACAACAATAATCTGGTGAATATGTACAAGCAGCAGTATGGCCAGACCTTCCCGGGCGTTGGCAGTCAGGGAGGCAGCCTCGCCGCAGTGTTGCCTTATACCACCGGGACATATGGTCAGTTTCTCGGCACGCCCACTTTTGTGGTCATTGCACCTGATGGCACCGTTAAATTCCATCCTCATGGAGCCAGCCACGCGGCAACCCTTGATTCAGTAGATGTTGCCATTCAAAATACCGGCCCCGTGAAGCCCCCTGTAAATTATTCCGCGAGTGGTCACGTCGGCTTTGGAGCGGCCTCTACAGGGGTTGCAGGTGTCGAGATTGGTATTGAGGGGATCAGCAATGCATTTGACACGACTGATGCGAATGGAAATTTTAGCTTTGTTGCCAGTCTGACTCCCGGACAGACCTATACGCTGAAAGCCACAAAAGATTCCAATTACTCGAATGGTGTGAGCACGCTGGATGTCATCAAAATAAGGCAGCATTTACTCGGCGTTGTGCCGTTTACTTCACCATATGCGGTATTGGCCGCTGAAGTCAGCGGCGAAAATCAGGTTTCAAACCTCGACATTGTTCTCATGACGCAATTGATCCTCAGCCTTGTTGAGCATCCTGCGAACAGTGCCCCTTCCTGGATTTTTGTCAATCAGGGATTTTCATTTCAGGGACCAGCCCAGGCACTGGCACAATACGCTTCCGGAGCCGCAAACCTCCGGTTTACGACTGCCACAGCAGGGCCATTAATGCTTAGGGGCATTAAAAAGGGAGATGTAAATGAAAGCGCTAATGCCGGGGAATAGCAAAAAAAGGGTCATATTTGAGGAGAAAATAAACCTGTGTAAAATCCCGGTAAGATGTATTTGTTAGGCTATGACATAGGGAGCTCTACCATTAAAGCAGCACTTGTCCATATTGATACTCAGGATACGATTGCCATTACACAGCATCCGGATCAGGAAATGGACATGTTGGCCAGACATGGTGGTTGGGCAGAACAGCAACCGGAGATTTGGTGGCAGCACGTTTGCGTGGCCACCCAACGACTGCTTGATAAGGCTGACGTTTCTCCGGATGAAATAAAAGGAATCGGCATTGCCTATCAAATGCATGGGCTGGTTCTCATTGACAAAGACCAGCAAGTGCTTCGTCCTGCCATCATATGGTGCGACAGCCGTGCCGTAGCCATTGGCCAGCAGGCATTTCAGGAAATTGGCGAAGACTATTGCCTGAGCCACCTGCTCAATTCCCCCGGCAATTTTACTGCTTCCAAACTACGTTGGATCAAGGACAATGAGCCTGAAGTTTATGAAAAGATCGACAAGGTTCTTTTACCCGGCGACTACATTGCGATGAAGCTGACCGGCAATGCAACAACCACCATCTCTGGTTTGACCGAAGGAATATTCTGGGATTTCAAAAAAAAGGAAATTGCTCAGGAAGTCCTGCAATACTATCAGCTTAATGAACACAATTTGGCAGAAAGAGTGCCAACGTTTTCTATTCAGGGAAGAGTGACCACCAAAGCTGCTGCAAGAACCGGCCTTTCTGCAGGCACCCCGGTTACTTACAGAGCAGGCGACCAACCCAACAATGCTTTGTCACTAAATGTATTACACCCGGGCGAGGTGGCAGCAACCAGCGGTACTTCAGGAGTGGTTTATGGAATTGTTGACCGGCCGGTATTCGATAAAAAGTCAAGAGTGAATGCTTTTGCTCATGTTAATTATGAACAATCCTTTAACCGGATAGGCGTATTACTTTGTCTTAACGGCGCAGGCATCCAGTATAGCTGGATAAAGCACCAGGTCGCCCGAGGTTCACATACCTATTCAGATATGGAGAGAATGGTGTCCACGGTCCCTGTTGGCGCAGAAGGGGTATGTATTCTTCCTTTTGGAAATGGCGCAGAGCGGATGCTCGACAACCGGGATCCCAATGCTCACATCATTAACCTGCAGTTCAATCGACATACCAGGGGGCATTTATACAGAGCGGCATTGGAAGGTGTTGCATTTTCTTTTGTTTACGGCATCAATATTCTTAAAGAGATGGGGCTAAATGTAGATGTCATCCGAGTCGGCAATGACAACATGTTTCAGTCTAAAACTTTTTCAACCATTTTAGCAACCACGCTGGGCAGTCAGATTGAAGTTGTGGAAACAACCGGGGCAGTGGGCGCTGCAAAAGCAGCAGGAGTTGCGACCGGAGCCTATCATTCTATAGAGGAAGCTTTATCCAACATTAAGCCTACTATTGTATACGAACCACAGTACAATACCGGCCAATACGCTCAGGCTTATTCGGTATGGCTTTCTGCTTTAGAAAAATGCCTTGATCAGCCCGGGGGCGCCGATAAGGATTCGAGAATTGTAAAAAAGAAAACGCTTGAACTGGAACAAGACTTAAAGTCTAAAAACAGAGATATTGCGGCCATCACGCTTCAAATGGTTTCCAAAAATGATTTGCTGCTGGAAGTACAGGAAACCCTTCAATCGGCCATAAAAACCAAAGATTCGGATGCGCTTAAGCCCTTTCTTCGCAAGTTGGCCCATAAAATTGAAACACACCTGAGCAATACGAGTGACTGGGAAACATTTGAAGCTCATTTCGATTTGATTCACAGCGACTTCTTCAAAAAGCTAAAAGGAATCTACCCTACCCTTACCATTCCGGAATTAAAAATGTGCGCCTTCATTAAAATGGGGCTGAGTACAAAAGAAATCGCCCAGCGCTTAAACCTTTCCATGAGGGGTACGGAAACCAGTCGTTTCAGACTCAGAAAAAAGCTCGACATTACAGAAGGGCAAAGTTTTCAGGCTTTTATGGACGCACTTTAAATGACCATGTAGTAGTTTTCACAACTTTGACGTATGAATGACGTAGTTTTTTGTATTCTGCGACGAATAGTTGTAGTACTCTATTCCTTTGCCATCCTTTCTTTTCTACTTTCCTTTGTTTCATGTAAATGTACTTTTTCAAAATTTTATTTATCTGATGTTCAGAAAAAAATTAATTTTATACTGAAATCAGGAATCAAGACTTTTCTTTGTCTTGATTAGTTGCAGGGAAATTAACTTACAAGACAGCCAAATATCAGAGCTTAGGGTGTACAACACTTGTGAGATGTTCTTTTTATTTTTTCAATAATCGCAATCCCAAACACGATAACTGTACTTTTTGTCTGCTAAAGAAGGCATTTATCAGCTTAACAATACAAAAATTCATTAAGCATATGAAATTAAGCGCCAACCGCTTGTTAATGTTATTCATTTTGGCAACAGGCATCATCTTTTGCACAGCCTATACTGCCGCCACGCTGAATGAGTCCCTACCCTACCTTAATGCTAATCTGCCCGTTTCTTCCAGGGTTGACGACCTGCTCAAACGCATGACACTTGAGGAGAAGCTGGCTCAGATTCAATGCATCTGGCAAAAAAAAGCACAATTCATTGATAAAAACGGAGATTTGCGGGCCGACAGCGCTGCTGTTTATCTGAAAAATGGCATCGGCCAGATTGGCCGGCCTAGCGAAGGCTTTGATCGCTCTACCAATACTGGCAGAACTGCTGCGCAGAATGCCCGTTTCACCAACCAGATTCAGCGCTTTCTTGTTGAAAAAACAAGACTCAAAATCCCCGCCGTTTTTCACGAGGAATGTCTTCACGGTCATGCTGCCAAAGATGGCACGAGCTTTCCACAACCCATTGGTTTTGCCAGTAGCTGGGACAGGCAGCTGGTAGAAGACCTTTTTACCATGACTGCACGGGAAGCAAGGTCGAGAGGTACCCACCTTGCATTGACACCGGTTGTTGACGTAGTTCGTGATCCTCGTTGGGGGCGTACGGAAGAAACATACGGAGAAGACCCTTATCTGTGCGGAGAAATCGGCCTGGCTGCCATATATGGCTTTCAGGGCAGGGGCAAAACCATAGACAGTGAACATCTGATGGCCACCCTGAAGCACATGACCGGCCATGGTCAGCCTGAAGGAGGAAACAACATTGCTCCTGCAACCATTTCTGAACGACTGGTACGGGAAATGTTTCTGCCGCCTTTCAAAAAATGTGTGCAAAAAGGTAATGTACGCAGCGTTATGCCTTCTTACAATGAAATAGACGGTGTGCCCAGTCATGCCAATAAATGGCTCCTGCAAACCATTCTCAGGGGCGAATGGGGCTTCAAAGGCAGTATTGTATCCGATTATTATGCAATCCGGGAACTGGCCGACCGCCATCATATTGTTGCTGACCACAAATCTGCCGCTATGCTTTCCCTAAGCACCGGTGTTGACATCGAGTTGCCTGAACAAGAGACCTACCACCTGCTAAAATCGGTTTTTGAAAATAAAGAACTCCCGATGAGTGTCCTTGATACAGCTGTTGCGCGTAACCTGAGACAAAAATTTGAGTTGGGGCTGTTTGAAACCCCATACGTAGACGAGTTAAAAGCCAGCCAGGAAGTTGGGTCAGCAAAAAATGCGGCAATTGCCCTTCGGGCAGCTGAAGAGTCGATGATTCTGTTGCAGAACCGCGGCAGCCTCGCTCCTGTCAGCACCGATAAATACAAAACCATTGCTGTTATTGGCCCAAATGCAGACAAGGAATTGCTGGGCGGATACAGCGACCATCCCAAATATTTTGTCACGGTACTTCAGGGGATTAAGGACAAAATTGGCAGCAAAGCTAAAATTTTGTATGCCGAAGGTTGTGGCATTACACAGCCCGGTAGCTGGTATCTGGATCCCGTAAAACCTACTGATCCCGCTGAAGATCGTCGTAAAATCGAGGAAGCAGTTGCCATTGCCAAACAAGCGGATCTCGTTATACTTGCTGTGGGTGGAAATGAACTAACCAGTCGCGAAGCCTGGGCGGAATCTCATCTTGGTGACAGAACCAACCTCGAATTGGTGGGCCTCCAAAATGAGCTCATCAACAAGATAGGCGCTACCGGAAAACCCATCATCGGCCTGCTCTTCAATGGTCGGCCTCTTGCCATTCAAAACCTCGCAGAAAAAGCAGATGCTGTTTTTGAGTGTTGGTATCTCGGTCAGGAATGCGGTCGTGCCGTTGCGAATGTTTTATTTGGCGATGTAAACCCAAGTGGTCGGCTAACCATCAGCTTTCCGCGCTCTGCAGGACACATACCAGCTTATTATAACTACAAGCCAACTGCCAGAAGGGGGTATTTATTCGACGACGCATCTGCGCTATACAGTTTTGGCTATGGCTTGAGCTATACCACCTTTCAGATTGGTGAACCCAAACTGGAAAAAGCGACCATCTCATCCGGGGAGAATGCAATCGTTCGGGTGGATGTAACCAATACCGGAAAAATCGCAGGCAAAGAGGTTGTACAGCTTTATATCCGTGACCAGGTGAGCAGCGTAACCAGGCCCGTAAAAGAATTAAAAGGATTTGAGAAAATAGCGCTCCAACCCGGAGAGACCAAATCAGTAATGTTTACGCTGACGCCAGAGGAGCTTTCGCTTTGGGACATCAACATGAAATGGGTAGTGGAGCCCGGAGCATTCGACATTATGGTTGGAAATTCATCTCGGGATGCCGATTTGAAAAAAACGGTTTTGAAGGTACAATAAAAGGTTTTGTTCAGCCAAAAGTTGTCAGGCGCACGGTGTCTGACACACCCAAAATGTGTATTGTTTAAGCTTCATATGATTCAATGGCGCCTGGTCCTTTCATGATCGGGCGCCAAGTTTTGTGTTAAATGACAAATCATTGCATATGCAGATTTTTAATGCCTTTGACTGGGTTGTTATTACGCTGTATTTCCTGGTATTGTTTGGTGTGGCTTTGTGGGTAATCTTACAGAGGCACAAAGATACAACAGACTACTTTTTAGCTGGTCGCAATATTGGCTGGTTTATGGTAGGTGCTTCCATTTTCGCATCCAATATCGGATCGGAACATGTGGTTGGGCTGGCCGGCACCGGATTCAAAAGTGGTATGCCAATGGCACATTTTGAACTCCATGCCTGGATCGTTTTATTATTGGGTTGGGTATTTCTGCCTTTTTATGCACGAAGCGGCGTTTTCACGATGCCTGAGTTTCTTGAAAAGCGATTCAATGCCAAAGCCAGGTGGTTCCTTTCTATTTTCTCCCTGGTCGGGTATGTTTTGACTAAAGTATCTGTCACCATTTATGCCGGAGGTATTGTTATCACCACGCTGCTTGGCATCGAATTTTGGCAGGGTGCGTTGATTACAGTTGTACTGACTGGATTGTATACCCTGCTTGGCGGGATGAAAGCAGTCGTATATACCGAAGCCGTCCAAACAATTATTCTCATCATCGGGGCCGCAGCCGTTACTTTCATAGGCCTGGATAAAATAGGCGGTTGGGGAAATTTAAAAGAACTGGCTGGCAGTGAACATTTTAATATGTGGCGTCCGATGAGCGACCCTGATTTTCCATGGACGGGATTACTGATCGGAGGCAGCATTGTTGGGATTTGGTATTGGTGTACCGACCAATATATTGTTCAGCGGGTACTTTCAGCAAGAAACATCCAGGAAGGTAGAAGAGGCGCTATTTTTGGCGGTTTGCTAAAGTTGCTGCCCGTTTTCATTTTTCTTGTGCCTGGTATGATTGCTTTCGCCATGACGAAAACAGGACAATTGCAAGTGGAGCAATCAGATCAGGCCTTCGCGGCCATTATGACTCAATTATTGCCTCACGGTCTTAAAGGCCTGGTAGCAGCTGGTCTTCTTGCCGCTTTGATGAGTTCCCTGGCATCTGTTTTCAACTCCTGCTCTACCCTCTTCACGATTGATGTTTATCAAAAACTATATCCCGCTACACCAGAAAAAAAGTTACTCAATGTTGGCCGTGTGGCAACCGGTATTATTGTACTCCTTGGCATTGCCTGGATTCCGATCATGCAAAATATATCAGGCGTGTTGTACGAGTATCTCCAAAGTGTACAAAGTTATATTGCCCCTCCTATCACAGCAACTTTCTTATTAGGTCTTTTCTGGAAACGCATTAACAAAGAGGGCGCCATGGCGACCCTTGTAGGTGGTTTTGTGCTTGGTATGTCGAGGTTGGTGGCTGAGTTGAATAAAGAGAGCCTTACGGGCATACTGCATACATGGGCGACAATTAATTTCCTGCATTTCTGCATCCTGCTGTTTGTTATTTGTGCTGTAATCTGCATCACTGTAAGTCTGTTGACGCCAAAACCATCTGAAGCCCAGATAGTGGGATTGACTTACGGCACACTGACACCCGAACAAAAAGCAGCTAATAAAGCCAGCTACGGCTGGTGGGAAATCATCGCTTCATTGCTTGTATTAGCAATCGTAATTGGCATCCTCACTTATTTTACAGGCTAGTCAATAATTTAAAATGGAAATCATGAAGCATTCAATTCACGCTCACCATCTTCGAGTACCTCCTTAAACGGATTTTACCGGAAAAGGTGCAAAACAATTATTTAACTTTTGATTACTACTTTATGAAACAGAAACTTCTATCCAAAACCCGGGGATTGTTGGCGCTGATAAAGCCAATGAGCTTCGGCCTAATTTTTCTGCTTGCTTTTGCAGCAAGCGCCACTGCCCAGGAGATGAACGTAAGCGGTTCAGTCAGGGATGAAAAAGGAGAAAGCCTGATTGGCGTAAGCATTCTGGTAGCAGGTACCAACAATGGTACTGTTACTGATCTCGACGGCAGTTTTACCTTGAAGGCAGCCAAAGGTGCTACCCTTCAATTTTCTTACACGGGCTACACGTCGATGTCAGTAGTCGTAGGGGATAACCCTAAGATTGACATCTCCATGACCCCTGATGTTTCTTTGTTGGAAGAAATCGTCGTAACCGGTTATTCTACCCAAAGAAAGCGTGACATCACCGGGGCCGTTTCTTCGGTAGACGCCGAAGAATTAAACGAGGTAGTCGCGACCAGCTTTATCCAGAAATTGGAAGGCCGCGCCGCTGGTGTTACGGTTGCTACATCCGGTGAACCTGGTGAAGGGGCGGTTGTCCGCATCCGTGGAATCAGTTCTTTCCAGAACAACGACCCATTGTACGTAATTGATGGCGTGCCTGTGGAAGACTCTTACAGCACCGGGTTCAACCCGAATGACATCGAGAGTATCCAGGTCTTAAAGGATGCTTCGGCTGCTTCGATCTATGGAGCCCGGGCTAACAATGGCGTGGTTATCGTAACGACCAAAAAGGGGAAAGCCGGCAAAACCAGCGTCACTTATTCTGCTTATGTAGGGGTTCAGACACCAATCAACAAACTTGATTATTTGATGACTGATCCTTTGGACTACTCTAATTACATTTGGACGAAACATGAAAATGCCGGAAAAGTGGTAGACGCGTCAAACCCTTACGGACTTGGCCGGGGCGTATTGCCAACCTATACTTTTCCTGCAGGCAATACAGCTGATGAAAGCGCTTATTCTTTTCCGAACAACATTATTGTCAAAGCCAATAAAGGAGGCACCGATTGGTTTGATCAGGTTTTTGATCAGTCTGTTGTAACGGAACACAACGTTGGTGTATCAGGTGGTAGTGCTAACGGCAAGTATTACCTCTCCGGGAGCTATATTGACAACAAGGGCACCATGCTTCATAACTACTTCAAGCGTTATACGCTTCGTGCCAACACTGAATTTAATGCAGGCCGGTTTACTTTTGGAGAAAATGTTTCCATCTCCCGCATCAATTCTGTAGGTCAGGATGGTATCAGCGGCGGCAACCAGGATGAGCAGGGCGTCATGACCTGGGTCACCCTTTTGAACCCATTGACGCCTGTTTATGATGTAGGCGGGAATTATGCCAGTGACAAATCTCCGGGGATGAGTAACGGCAGCAACCCACTTGCAGCGTTGGACCGTAACCAAAACAACGAAGGTACTTTTTACCGGATACTTGGTAACGCTTATGCAGAGCTCAAAATTTTTGAAGGCCTGACAGCCCGTACCAGCTTAGGGGCTGATTTTTACCAGAATTACACAGGCGGGTTCGCATATCCAACCTTTGAAAACAGGGAATTCAACAGTTCCAATGGCTGGAACGAAAACTGGGGAACCGGGACGACCCTGACCTGGACAAATACCCTGGCTTACAATACTACATTTGCAGATAATCATGCCCTTCAGGTTATGATTGGATATGAGGCTATTCAGGGCAAATACCGCAACATCGGCGGTAGTCTGGCAAATTACTTCACAGACAACATCAACGCCTGGTACCTGAGCACCGGACTCGCAGACCCAGGTTCAAGGGTTGTTTTCAGCAACGGCAGCCAGTCTGCATTGGCTTCTGCGTTTGCAAAAGTTGATTATACTTTTGCCGACAAATACCTGCTCAGTGCTACAATCAGAAGGGACGGCTCTTCTAATTTAGGTAATGAAAAATACGGTGTCTTTCCGGCATTTAGTGTTGGCTGGCGGGCAAGCGAGGAAGCATTCCTGAAGGATGTGGACTGGTTAAGCGATCTGAAACTCCGTTTTGGTTATGGGATTACCGGCAACCAACGCGTGCCGGGTGGTAATGCATTTGACCGCTTTGGTGGCGGCCCTTCTTCTACTTTCTATGACATCAATGGCGCAAACACCTCCATCGTGACGGGGTACGCACTCACAAACCGGGGCAATCCGAATACAAAATGGGAAGAGAACATTTCTACCAACGCCGGCGTTGACATATCTTTATTTGAAGGTAAAATCAACCTCGTGGTAGACGTTTACGAACGTTCTATTGACGGACTTTTGTTCCCTGCTGCCAATCCGGGTACAGCAGGCACAGCAGCTCCTGCTTTCGTCAACATTGGCAAGATGACCAACAAAGGTATTGACCTGGGCCTCGATTACAAAAATCGGATCAGCCGCGATCTGACGATTGACTTTGGTCTCACTTATTCTCAGTACCGGAATGAAATTGTTTCTATTGACGGCAACTCTAATTCTTTCTTTCCTGTTGGTTTCGACTCCCGGATTGGGATAGTTGGCATCAACCAGCTTGGCTATTCCATTTCGTCATTCTATGGCTTTACAGCAGATGGTCTTTTCCGTTCTGATGCTGAAGTTGATGCTCATGCGACTCAGGATGGCGCCGCAGTTGGCCGTATCCGTTTTAAAGACATTGACGGATTCGACGATGATGGAAAGCTGACAGGCATCCCCGATGGCATCATTAATGATGCAGACAAAGGGGTAATCGGAGATCCGCATCCGGATTTTGTGGCAGGTCTGACCCTTGGATTCACTTACAAGAATTTCGATTTTTCAGCATTTTTGTTCAGCTCTGTTGGAAACCAGATTTTCAATTACAACAAAGTATTTGACGTTTTTGGTTTGTTCAATTCCAACGTAAGAAAAGACTTGTTGACAGAATCGTTCAGTGCATCCAATCCGGGTGGTACCTATCCACTGCTCGATGTTGACGACACGTTCAGCCAGGTTCCAAGCTCATTTTATGTAGAAGATGCCTCGTATTTGCGCCTTAAAACGATGCAAATTGGCTATACTTTCCCGAAAGTAGGCAAAACGTTCAGTAGCTTGCGGATTTATGTTCAGGGGCAAAACCTGTTCACATTGACTGGTTATTCAGGCCTTGATCCTGCACCGTCAAATTTTGGCGTTCAGGATGGTATCAACGGCGACCAGTGGAATGGCTATGACTTCGGCAACTACCCGGCGAATAAAATCTTCATGTTCGGTGTAAATGCAGCTTTTTAAGCCGGTTTAATTGGCTCTTTAATTTTAAAATGTACAAAAATGAAAAAGATAAAATTCACAATACTCGGAATAGCTCTACTTATTGGGCTGTTTGTGGCTTGTTCCGATGATTTCCTGGATGTGGCGCCACAAGGATCGCTTGATGAGGGCACACTGGGCAATCAGCAAGGCGTAGAAGCGACGCTGATATCAGCCTACTCTATGCTCGATGGCTGGAATGACGATTGGGCAAGCATTGGCATTCCCTGGGGCGCCGCGGGCAGCAACTGGGTTTGGGGAAGCGTACCTTCAGATGAAGCCTACAAAGGCTCGGAACCTGGCGACCAACTCGAAATTCAACAAGTTGAATTATTCCAGTGGGCGCCTGGAAACAGCTACCTGAATTTCAAATTTCGGGCTTTGTACGAAGGCATCTCCCGTTCAAATGCTACGATCAAGCTGATGAAAAAGTCAGAAGGCATTACGGACCAGGAAAGAATCGAAGCAGAAGCCCGCTTTTTGAGAGGACACTACCACTTCGATGCCTGGAAAATCTGGAAAAATGTTCCATATTACACTGAGGCTGATGAAGATTTCAGAAAGCCCAATACAGAGGACATCGTTCCGAGTATTGCCGCAGATTTCCAGTATGCAATAGCCAATTTGCCTGAAACTCAAAGCGCTGTTGGCCGCGCCACAAAAGGCGCTGCCCAGGCTTATCTCGGCAAACTACTGCTCTACACCGGCGACTATGGAAAGGCAAAAGAGCAGTTTGACAATGTCGTTAACAGCGGAAAATATGCGCTGTTGCCTTGTTTCCACGATGTCTTTACGGAAGCAAACGAAAACGGGTCTGAAATGATCTTTTCGATCCAGGCTTCCGTCAACGATGGTACTTCTGAAGGTCAGAATGGTAACTTTGCTGACCGTTTGAGATACCCGAACGGTGGTGGCACGTTCTCTTGCTGTGGATTCCATCAGCCTTCTCAAAACCTGGTGAACTCTCACAAGGTGGATGCAAACGGCCTTCCATTCATCTCTACCTTCAACAATGCTGATGCAACGGCATCCGATCCTATAGATCCTCGTGTAGACTGGACGGTTGGCCGGGACGATGTTCCTTTCCTTGTCTATGGGAACCACTCGCCTGCATGGATTCGTGCAAGGGCATTTGCCGGGCCGTACAGCGCCAAAAAATTCATCCACCTACCCGGCCAGAATGCTGCCAACAGTTGGAGTAACCAACAACTCAGCACCATTAATACGCCCGTTATCCGCTACGCAGACGTTTTGCTCATGCTGGCCGAATGCGAAGTGGAAGTTGGAAGTTTAGAAAGAGCGCGTGAGTTAGTCAACATGATTCGCGAAAGAGCCGGAGGCTGCGCTCAGGGTCCTGATGGCGGCGCTACGTCCGATATTAACGATCCGGGTATCACCTGGGCTACCTACAGAGTAGGAACCTACGATACCCCCTGGACAAATAAAGATGCCGCCCGCGAAGCTGTTCGCTTTGAGCGTAAACTGGAGCTTGCACTTGAAGGGCATCGCTTTTTTGACTTGCGGCGCTGGGGTGTAGCGAAGGACGTCATCAATCAATACCTTGCCGTTGAAGAAACCAAGCGTACATATCTGAATGTTTCAGGCGGTTTTGAAGACAAGCATTGGTTGTACCCACTTCCTTCTGTTCAAATTGAATTGAGCAAAGTCAATGGTACGCCACAGTTAAGGCAAAATACCGGCTACTAAAATTTAGTGCGTTATATATGAAGAAGCTGTCTTAAAAGGCAAGTGGCAAAGACAAGCAGAAAAAGGTAAATTGCCTTTTGAGACAGCCTCTTCATTTTTTATTTGAAAAAGAAATCACGATGAGCCGTTATGTATTTCAATTATTTCCTGTTCTATTGCTACTTACAGCTTGTGGGGAGTCCTCCTCTCCTTCCGGGCCTCCAATAAATACTTCCGCACTTTTTGAAAAATTATCCCCAGGCAAAACCGGCATTGAATTTATCAACAAAGTAGAAGACGGCGAGGTGTTCAATGTGCTCACCTATCGGAATTTTTACAACGGCGGCGGGGTAGCCATCGGCGATGTCAATAATGACGGGTTGCCTGATATTTACCTGACTGCCAACCTGGAATCCAACAAGCTTTACTTAAACAAAGGCAACTGGAAATTTGAAGACATTACAGCATCCGCCGGGGTAGCCGGAACCAAAAGCTGGAGTACCGGCGTCGCGATGGCAGATGTCAACGGAGATGGCTGGCTCGATATTTACGTATGTAATTCCGGCGATATCGCAGGCGACAACAAAGAAAATGAGCTATTTATCAACACAACACCCCAAACTGGCGGAAAAGGCGGGGTAACCTTTTCCGAACAGGCAAAGGCTTACAACCTCAACGACGAAGGATATTCCACCCACGCTTCCTTTTTTGACTATGATATGGATGGCGATCTGGATTGCTACATCCTCAACAACTCCTACAAAGACCCAAAAAAAATAGACGCATTCAAAAGTACGCGCTTGCAAAAAGATCCGTATGGCGGTGATAAAATTTTCAGAAATGACGGCGCGACCTTTACCAATGTGACAGACGAAGCGGGTATTTACAACAGCGTAATTGGCTTCGGCCTTGGCGTTTCTGTTTCCGACCTGAATGGCGATATGCTTCCCGACATTTACATCAGCAATGACTTTTGGGAGCGGGATTATTTATACCTAAACCAGGGAAAATCAGGCAAAAACGGGAAAACTACTTTTTCCGAAGTCCTCCCTCAAAGAGTAAGTCTCTGCTCTGTCTCCAGCATGGGCGCCGACGTCGCCGACCTCAACAACGACGGCACCTGCGATGTGTACAGTACCGACATGCTTCCTGCCGACAATTACCGGCTAAAAACCACCACTGCTTTCGATCCTTACCACCTCGAAGATTTTAAATACCGTGCAGATTACCATTATCAGATTTTGCAAAACTGCCTGCAACTCAACGATGGCAATGCCCAGTTTCAGGAAATTTCCAACCTGTCCGGCGTGGCAGCAACGGACTGGAGCTGGGGCGCTTTGATATTTGATTTCGACAACAACGGTTGGAAAGATATTTACGTTTGCAACGCCATTTATCATGAAATCATGTACCTCGATTTCACCAATTTCATCAACGACAAAGAAGAGGTAAAAAAAGTCGTGATGGAAAAAGGCAAATTCGACTGGCGGGATTTTGCAAAATACATGCAATCCAATCCGCTTCCGAATTATGCTTTTGTTAATCAGTTAGGTAGCCCAAATCAAAATTCCGACCTGCCACTTTTCGAAAACCAGGCCAAAGCGCTTGGGCTTGCAGATCCGGGCTTTTCCAATGGCGCAGCTTATGGCGACCTCGATGGCGATGGCGACCTCGATTTGGTGGTCAACAATGTGAACATGCCGTGTTTTGTTTATCAGAACAAAACGAATGATCAAACAAAAAACCACTATCTCAAAATAAAATTTGAAGGGGAAGGCCAAAACCGGCTTGGTGTTGGCGCTCATGTAAAAATCACAAACGGGTCCCAATCACAGGTATTGCAGCATTTTCCTCAACGCGGGTTTCAAAGCAGTTCGGAGCCTGGGTTGCTATTTGGGATTGGCCAGGCAAAACAAATTGAAAAATTGGAAGTCATTTGGCCTGACCTCCGGATGCAAGTGCTTGAAAATGTGCCCGCAGACCAAATGCTGGTGCTTAAACAAGTTGATGCAACTGCAAAATTTGTTCCGGAAACAACCAAGCCTGCTCCCCTTTTTCAGGAATCGTCAAAAACTGTTCTCCAGGGCAATACGCGCCATCGGGAAAACCGCTTCAGCGATTTTGATGTAGAGGTGCTTTTACCACGCATGCTTTCCACCGACAGCCCCAAAATCATTCGGGGAGACCTGAACGGCGACGGGTTGGAAGATTTCGTACTAACTGGCGCTGCCGGCGATGCCGACAAAATGTTCATTCAAAAAAACGGCGGGTGGCGAGAAGTCAAAGACTGGCAGCAGGCAGCCGATCAGGAACTGGAAACTACCTGTGGTGTGATCTTTGATGCCGACGGCGACGGCGATCAGGATATTCTGCTTGGCGCAGGCGGCAACGAATTTCACCGGGGTATCGAACATTTTCGGTTGCGGTATTATGAGAACCAGGGCAAAGGCATTTTTAAAAACACCCCAGCAAAAGTGCCTCCTGCAAAAGGCATGATTTCCTGCATCGTGCCCGGCGATATAGACAACGACGGGGATCTCGATCTTTTCCTGACTGGAAGAGCGGTGCCGGGCAATTATGGTTTAATGCCCCGCAGTTTTCTGTTGCTGAATGAAGGCGCAGGACAATGGCGGGACGTAACCACAGAAGTGCTGGGGAATTTGGGCATGGTGACCGACGCCGCTTTTTCGGATACAGACAAAGACGGTGACCAGGACCTGATGATAATCGGAGACTGGCTGCCGGTGATGCACCTTGAAAACCTCGACGGCGGGCAATTTAATTTTTCAAAGAAACAAACACAAAGCCCTTTCAGTGGCTGGTGGACCTGCATAGAACCTGCCGACCTGGATGGTGACGGTGACCTTGATTTTGTTTTGGGCAACTGGGGACTGAATACCAAGTTTAAAGCGTCCAACCAAAAGCCAGTTACCATGTTCGTCAAGGATTTTGATGCAAACGAAAAATCCGAGTTTGTCATCAATTGGTATGCCCCGTTGGATGACAAACCCTACCCTTTTGCAGGAAAATTGGACATGACCCAACAAGTGCCTTCCTTAAAAAAGAAAGCGCTGAAATTTGAAGATTATTCCCATTTTACTTACGAAACTTTATTCACGGAGGCGCAACGCAAAGGTGCAATTCCGCACAAAATCAACTGGTTGCAAAGTGCGGTACTCTGGAATTTAGACGGTGCTTTCCTGCTGGAAGCGCTACCAATAGAAGCCCAGGTTGCTCCGGTTTTTGGCATTGCGGTGGAAGATTTTGACGGGGATGGCACGCAGGACATTTGGCTGGGTGGGAATTTTTACGGCCTCAAACCTGAAGTTGGAAGGCATGATTCCAGCCGCGGAGTTTTCCTCAAAGGCAATAAAAACAAAACCTATCAATACCTGACCCCCACAGAATCCGGTATTTTTGTGAAAGGCGAAGTGCGGGATGCGGCGGTTTTTAAAATGAAAAATCAGTTCGGAATTCTAATTGCACGAAATGATGCAGAGGCCTTATTTTACAAAGTGAAGCGCCCGAATTTTTAATTAAGAGAGTTTTCATCGAATTGACTTTACTTAAACATGAGCAATAAGTACTTTTTTCTTTACGGGCCAATTTTTGCATTACTTTTTTGTGCCTGCACGAAAAACCCGCCGCCGCTATTCGAGCAGCTACTGCCGGACAAAACCGGCATTCATTTCTCTAATCAAATCATAGAAGACGACACTTTTAATGTCCTCGCTTTCGAATATGTCTACAACGGTGGTGGCGTAGGGATTGGCGACTTTAACAAGGACGGGTTGCAGGATGTGTTTTTTTCAGGAAATATGCGCGGCAATAAGCTTTATCTGAATCGTGGGGATTTTCAGTTTGAAGATGTTACCGAAGTTGCAGGCGTTGCCGCAACAAACCGGTGGAACTCCGGGGTTGCCGTCGTGGACATCAACAACGATGGCTGGCTCGATCTTTATGTTTGCGCGACAACCCACGAACCCGGCAGCCGCCGTGCCAATTCGCTCTTTATCAACAACGGACAAACAGGTTTAAAAGACGGGCGTGTTACTTTTACAGAAATGGCCGCAGCCTATGGCATCGCCGATACGTCCCACACCACCAATGCGGCTTTTTTCGATTATGACAACGATGGCGACCTGGACCTTTACCTTCTGATCAATCAAATGGACAGAGGCACCGTGCCCAACAACTACCGCAAAAAAATAGTGGATGGCACTTCTCATCGCACCGATAAGCTCTTCCGGAATGATTTTGATGAAAGGTTGGGACACGCAATATTTACGGATATCTCCAAAGAAGCGGGCATCACCATTGAAGGATTTGGGCTGGGCATCAATATCTGTGACATCAACCGCGACGGATGGAAAGACATTTACGTCACCAATGATTACCTGTCAAATGACCTGTTCTGGATCAACAGCCCAATGCCTGGAAGCAGTTCGGGGCGACATTTTGTGGACAAAGCTTCCAGTTATCTGAAACATACCTGCTATTCTGCCATGGGAAATGACGTCGCCGACCTCAACAGCGACGGGCTTGCAGATATCGTCGCCCTGGATATGCAGCCGGAAGATAATTTCAGGCGAAAAACGATGTTGCCGCCAAACAACTATACGTCCTATTTCAACAACGACCGTTTTGGTTACCAGTACCAATATATCCGGAATACCCTGCAACTCAACCAGGGCATACGGCCCGACAACGGCGAGCCTTTGTTTAGTGAAATTTCCATGTTCTCAGGCATTTCTTCAACTGATTGGAGCTGGACGCCTCTGATTGCTGATTTTGACAACAATGGCTTCCGGGACATCATTGTCACCAACGGCTTCCCGAATGACGTTACGGATCGGGATTTTATCGATTACAACAACGATAAAGGCAGCTATTTGGATAAGAAACAGCTTTTGGAAAAAATACCGTCTGTTAAAATCCGGAACTACGCTTTTCAGAATGTGACAGCGAATCCATCGGACATTTCTAATCCAAGTCCCCAAATACCAGTTTTTGATAACGTAACAGATGCTTGGGGTATCACACAAAACAGTTTTTCCAATGGGGCAGCTTATGCCGACCTCGACAACGACGGGGATTTGGATTATGTCGTCAATAACATCAACGACAGCGCCCACGTATTCAAAAATAAGCTCATTGAAACGAAGCCTGCCAACTCGAATTGGCTGAAAATCAAATTTAAAGGCAGTGAACAGAATCTAAACGGGCTTGGCGCAATCGCAGAATTATACTATCAAAACGGAAAAAAACAATTTTGGGAAAACACACCCTACCGGGGCTATCTGTCTTCCATCGAAACCGGCGCACATTTTGGACTCGCCAGCGTTTCCAAACTCGATAGCGTAGTCATTATCTGGCAGGAAGGCAAAACAGAAGTACTGAAAAACGTTACCACAAACCAGGTTCTTGAAGTCAACATCCAAAACGCCCAGGCTGCCCAACGCCCACTCCCGATAAATCAGGACAAGCTGTCCACCTTTTTTACAGACGTCACCGCCCTGCTCAACATCAATTTCATCCACCGCGAAAGCGATTATATTGACTACAATGTCCAGCGCCTGTTGCCGCACAAATTATCCCAGTATGGTCCAGGCATGGCGGTCTCAGATATAAATGGCGACGGGCTTGACGATTTCTACATCGGCGGTTCGCATTTCAACAAAGGCACATTTTTCATCCAGCAAGCCAATGGCAGTTTTGAAATGCAAGACTTATTGCCCGGGCCTGACGGCGATGCCAAAATGGAAGAAGAGCTCGGCGTGCTTTTTTTTGACGCAGATAATGACGGCGATGCTGACCTTTACCTGGCAAACGGCGGCTACGAATTCGAGCTAAGTGATTCTGTTTATCAGGACAAACTGTTCTTGAACGAAAACGGGAAATTCAGGCTGGCAAAAAACGCATTGCCCCAATTTCTGTGCAGCAGTTCCTGTGTCAAAGCCGCCGATTACGACCGGGACGGCGACCTCGATTTGTTTGTTGGGGGTCGGGTACTTCCTTTTGAATATCCTACTCCGGTGAGCAGTTACCTGTTGCAAAACGACGGTAAAGGAAATTTTACCATTGCCAATCAAACTGCGGCCCCGGGTCTGGACAAAATTGGATTGGTTTGTGATGGCTTGTGGACGGATTACGATAATGATGGTTGGGTAGACCTCCTTATAGCCGGAGAATGGATGCCTGTTACGTTTTTCCACAACATCAAAGGCAAACTTGACCCGGGATCTATCATTCAGATTCCAAATTCAACGGGCTGGTGGAACAGCCTCAGCGCAGCGGACTTTGACCTCGATGGCGATATGGACTATGTAGCCGGCAACCTCGGGTTGAATACGTTGCTGCGTTCCTCAGAAAAGCGTTCCATTGGACTCTATTTCGCTGATTATGACGACAATAAAGGATTAGATCCTTTTTTATCCGCTTTTTTTCCTGATAAAAAAGGGCAACTGAAAGAGTTTCCTTTTTTCGTCCGTGGCGACATGGACATGCAATTACCCAAACTCAAAGGATTGTTTCCCCGGCATTATATGTATGGCGAAGCGACCATTCAGGATGTTGTGGAACGCTTTTCCAACGTAAAGCCCACCGTTTACAAAGCCAATCAGCTAAAAACCTGCTACATCGAAAACTTAGGCGGCAATCAATTCCGGTTGCACGAACTCCCGTTGCAGGTACAGCTAGCGCCCGTCTATGCCATGATTTCAGGAGGCGATTTCAACGGCGACGCACTCCCCGACCTGCTTTTGTGTGGCAATGATTATGGAACAGAAGTGGGGATGGGACGCTACGACGCGCTGAATGGCTTGCTCTTAGCCGGAAACGGTAAAGGCGGGTTTACACCGCTTACCATGCAGGAAAGCGGCGTTTGCATCCCAGGCGACGCAAAGAGCCTGGTCGAATTACAAGGAGCTGATGGCAGTGTATTGATTGCAGCCGGACAAAATCGGGGGCCGTTGAAAGTTTTTAAGAAAAATACGCCAAAAGGAAAATACGTATCCCTGAACGCGCTTGACTGCGCCGGAACGGTTCGCCTGGCTGATGGCCGGACGTACCGGATAGAACTTCCATATGGGCATGGCTTTTTGTCGCAATCAGCCCGGAGGCTTTCGTTGCCAGATCAGACAAAATCCCTTGAAATAGCAGATTATCAAGGCAATAAACGAGTGATTGAATTTTAAAAAAATGACAAAATACGGGATACTACTTGTGATGGCAGTTGTAATGTTGTGTTGCCGGATTCATAAAAAAAATAACTCCTGGGTAGCTGTTTTCAAAGGGTATGGCACAAACTCGTCTCCCCGATTAGCCGACCTTACAGGAGATGGCGTTCTGGATGTGGTGATTGGCGCAGGTAAAAACGAATGGGAGGCTTCAGACACTGCTGTCATAGCCTTAGATGGCCAAACCGGGAAGTTGCTTTGGCAAGTCGCTGCGCCAAATCAGGTGGTGGGTTCTGCCCTTTTTCTGGAAGTGACCGGGGATAGCATTCCGGATGTTTTCATTGGCGGCAGGGGGGCATTTATGGTCGGCATTGACGGGCGTTCAGGAAAACTGCTTTGGAAATATGAACCTCCTAAAAATGCAACAAACGCGCTGAAATTTGCACATTATTGCTTTTTTAACGCTCAGGTGATACCTGACCAAACCGGCGACGGTATTCCCGATTTATTGGCGGCGAATGGAGGAAATCCACAGGCGTTTCCAAATTCCAGCCAGTTTCGCGACCCGGGAGTATTAATGGTCATCAACAGTAAAACCGGCGAGATCATTGCAGCCGCCGCGATGCCTGATGGCCGGGAAACGTACCAGACACCTGTTGTTCATGATTTTGACAACAACAATACCCTGGAAGTCATTTTCGGTACCGGTGGCGAAACCATTGGCGGAAATTTATACCGGTGTTTGCTATCTGATGTCCTGAAGGGGGATTTGTCTGCTGCGAAAGCATTGTATTACATAGGCGGTCACGGGTTCATTGCACCACCGGTTTTGGCTGACATTACCGGAGATGGCACACTCGACATTGTTGCCAATAATCAGGGCGGCACCATGCTCGCCTTTGACGGCCACACAGACAGCCTGCTCTGGAAAGTAGAAGTAAAAGGAACGGAAGCCAGCAGCAGCTTAGCCGTAGGTTATTTTAACGATGATGATGTTCCCGACTTTTTCGGGCAATATGCAGTTGGCATATGGCCGGAAAACAATGGCGCGCGTCAATTGGCGGTAGATGGTAAAAACGGCCAGATTCTGAAAGAATTTGCGGTGGGTTGTACCGGTTTTTTTTCGCCGATAGCCTGGGATTTTGACAAAGATGGTTTGGACGAAGTGCTCATGAGTGTCAACGACTACAATTGCTCAGGGATTTTTGTAACGGACATCAACCACTATCTGGCAATTTTTGACATGCAGGATGGCAATATCCGGCCTTTTAGTGAACGTAAGGTAGTAAAAAATTTGTCTTCAACCCCCTGGCTTGGCGATATGGATAACGATGGTTATCTGGATGTCATTTACTCTGTTCAGGCAAATACCTCAAAAATTGTTGACTTTTTTGGGATGGCTGTTCAGCGTTTTGAATCAAGGTATCAAATTACCTCGCCGCCGCTCTGGGGTGGTTACATGGGGACAGCGGGAGATGGCATATTTCATAAACAGGAGAGAAAAGGACACGATTGAAATTCAATTATGGTTACCCGAAGCATCCTATAAACGCAATTTGAGATGTATCTACTCGGCTACGACATTGGTTCGTCTTCCATAAAAGCAGCATTGGTTAGTATAGAAACCGGTGAAAAGGTTGCCGTTGTGCAATCGCCTGCAAAAGAAATGGACATCCTTGCTCCAAAAACCGGCTGGGCAGAGCAAGCCCCGGAAACCTGGTGGAACAACGTTTGCCTGGCTACAAAAGAGCTGTTAAATAAAACGGATGTAAAGCCAGCAGAAATAAAAGGCATTGGCATCGCCTATCAAATGCATGGACTTGTGCTGGTAGACAAAAACCAGCAGGTATTACGTCCTTCCATCATTTGGTGCGACAGCAGGGCTGTAGATATTGGCAACCAGGCATTTACTGAAATTGGGGAAGAAAAATGCCTCTCAAACCTCCTTAATTCACCTGGCAATTTCACCGCTTCAAAATTGAAATGGGTCCAAAATGAAGAACCTCGTGTGTATGAAAAAATACACAAGTTTATGCTCCCCGGCGAATACATTGCCATGAAATTTACCGGCGAAATACTGACGACTCCTGCCGGGCTTTCAGAAGGTATATTCTGGGATTTTAACAAAAACGAAGTTGCCGGTTTCCTGCTCGATTATTTTGGCTTTAGCCGGGAAATGATTCCGGACATCGTCTCAACGTTTTCTTTACAGGGCCGACTGACAAAGCAGGCTGCCGAAGAAGCCGGGCTTGCCGAAGGAATCCCGGTAGCCTATCGAGCCGGTGATCAGCCCAATAATGCCCTTTCGCTCAATGTACTTAATCCGGGAGAGGTTGCAGCAACCGGCGGAACTTCAGGTGTCGTTTATGGCGTTGTTGACCGCCCCTATTTTGACCCGCAATCCAGAGTAAATGGTTTCGTGCATGTCAACCACGAAGCATTAAATCCCCGTTTTGGCATCTTGCTTTGCATTAACGGCGCCGGAATTCAGTACAGCTGGGTCCGGCAACAGCTAACATCGGGGATGGCTTACACCGATATGGAGATTCAGGCAGCATCCGTACCGCCCGGTTCTGAAGGATTGCGCATTCTTCCTTTTGGCAATGGCGCCGAAAGAATGCTTGGTAATAAAGAGCCCGGTTCGACGATCAACAACCTGCATTTTACCCGCCACACGCATGCCCACGTTTACCGGGCGACACTGGAGGGGATCGCTTTTTCATTTGTCTATGGTATGGGAATCCTGAATGAGATGGGGTTAAACGCACAAATCATTCGGGTTGGTAATGACAACTTGTTTCAGTCAGCCGTTTTTTCCAACACCATTGCCAACCTCATCGGCAGTAAAATCGAAGTTTTGGAAACAACCGGGGCGGTTGGGGCAGCAAAAGCCGCAGGCGTTGCGACAGGCTTTTGGAGTTCCATTGAAGAAGCGGTCAAAGGAGGCAAAGTGCTGTTAACCTACGAACCAACAAACGCAAATGGCGTCTATCGCGAGGCCTATCAGGCCTGGACAAATGATTTAAAAAACGTGCTTTAATAATTTACAAACCAATCACTTACAAATAACTATGAATCCTTTTAATTCATCGAAAATCACCCTTACCCTGGGAGAAAAAGAATTTTTCAAAGGTATTGGCCGCATCCGATTTGAAGGGGCTGAATCCGACAATCCACTTGCTTTCCGGTGGTACGATGAAGACCGCATGGTTGGAAATAAAACCATGAAAGAGCACTTTAAATTTGCAGTTGCCTGGTGGCACACTTTCTGTGGTACCGGAGGCGATCCATTTGGCGTAGCTACCAAAAACTTTCCCTGGCTGGCAAAAACCGATCCGCTGGAACAGGCAAAAGATAAAATGGATGCGGGTTTTGAATTCATCACCAAGCTGGGGGTTCCATACTATTGTTTCCACGATTTTGACCTCATTGCTGAAGGTTCAACGCTCTCCGAAAGTCAAAAGCGCCTGGAATACATTACCGATTACGCTCTTGAAAAGCAAAAAGCCAGTGGCGTTCAACTGCTTTGGGGGACAGCAAACCTGTTTTCCAATCCGCGATATATGAATGGCGCTGCAACCAATCCTGATTTCGCCGTGCTTGCCTTTGCCGGAGCGCAGGTGAAAAATGCACTGGACGCCACCATTAAGCTTGGGGGTGAAAATTATGTGTTCTGGGGTGGCCGGGAAGGTTACATGTCGCTGCTCAACACCAACCTGAAGCGGGAACTGGACCATATGGCTGCTTTTCTGCACGCTGCAAAGGATTATGCACGGTCTCAGGGCTTCAAAGGTTACTTTTTCATCGAGCCAAAACCGATGGAACCCAGCAAACACCAATACGATTTCGACGCTGCAACCTGCATCGGCTTCCTTCGGGAATATGGATTAATGGATGATTTTAAACTGAACCTGGAGTTCAACCACGCCACTTTAGCACAACACACCATGCAACACGAAATGCAGGTAGCGGCTAATGCAGGCATGCTTGGCAGCCTGGATGCCAACCGGGGCGACAACCAAAACGGCTGGGATACCGATCAGTTTCCGATTGATGTTTATGAATTGACGGAAGCCATGCTTGTTTTTCTGGAAGTAGGCGGTTTACAGGGCGGCGGCATTAATTTTGATGCAAAAACCCGCCGCAATTCTACCGATCTGGAAGATATTTTTTATGCCCACATTGGAGGGATGGACGCTTTTGCCCGTGCTCTGTTGGCAGCTGATGCCATTATGAGTAAATCCGACTATCGGAAACTCAGAACGGAGCGCTATGCTTCTTTTGACGAAGGCAATGGCAAAGCGTTTGAATCCGGAAAACTAGGATTAGCTGATTTGGCAAAAATTGCAATGGAACAGGGGGAACCGGCACAGCGAAGTGGAAAACAGGAGTTGTTTGAGAATATTATAAACCGGTATATTTGAGTAATTGGAGCGCTCGCGCTGAGGCTCCGCCTCGCGTGTATTATTCTAACGGGTTCTACCCGTATGTTTATCGGTCCGAATCAGAATTTTCTGCCTGCCTGCCGGCAAGGCAGGTATTTGAGGATTTCCAGGATGGCGCGATTCTGGAAATCCTCAAATTTTGTGAATTCTGATTCCGGCGCTGATCCGCTCGTGCTGAGACTCTAGTCACAAGTGTACGATGCTGCTCGCTAAAATCTATGATCGCATACACCCCAAGGTTGCTGCGGACTAATTAACTGTCAATAATCCATTCCTTTTTATTTTCAAAAACCTACTTTCTGTCTATCTTTCAGGACAAAAGCCGTAACGAGCGTGTTTTTTTGGCGGTGTGGAAGGTTGATCTCCAGCGTTTTTTTAACATTGTTTAAAAACTTTAACAAAATGGTACAAAGATTGATAGAATGGATAAAAGTAAATATTAAAGATTTGTCATTGGGTGTTATTGGCAACCTGCTAGTTGCTTTGGCAATATGGTATCTCGGGAGCAGTTTTTTGCCCGGTACAAATTTCGAAAAAGCTGTTCTTATTTTACTTTTCACTATCTTCTTGTTATTAGCTATTCTATTACCTTTCTTATTTACTTTCTTTAATAAACGACTAAAAACAGATGATTTATTAAAAGAAATACATGGTAGCACTTGGCGCAATTCGCAATATTATCAAAGAAAAAATCATTATTCAGAAGAAAAGCATAAAATAGCAAAAGAATTTATGCAAAAACATCTTCCATTTTTGATTGAAAAGTTTTTCAAAGAATTCACTCAAGAGGCATCGGATGATAAAAAAAATGAAATTGTTAAAATTAATTTAATTATAGATTCCGGCTCAACACTAGCTCCTTTATTTAAATATCTATCAAATTTTAAAATTAATAAAAAATTAAAAGAAAAATTAAAAATATTTACAAACAATATTGCTGGCATTGAAGAATTACATAGATCTAAACTAGATGAATCAAGTTTCGAGGAAATCGATTTTTATTTAATCGGAGGAAACCCCCTTCAGAAATACTTAGCCACCACTATTCCAGATTATGAATCTACAAAACGTAATTTAGAAAGGCTATTGTTAAGTGAAAACGTTGTCAATATTAGCATAGTTACATCTAATTGGGTATTAGGCGGCGATAATTTACAAGAATTAACTCTTTGCGCAAAAGGAAGAGGGCACCACGAATTCAAGAAAGCTCTAATAGAGTTAAGTGATTACGTCATAGTGATTACCCCATTGGGAAAAATATTAAAACTTGGTAAAACATCTGATTTAAATGCTATAACAGAAGGCGAGGAAGATTACAAGCCAATTAATTTTCCGCAAAAAAAAGATAAAATATATTTATTTACGTCGTTTCGAAGAGACGAATCTTTGTCTCCTTTAAAAGATCACTCAGTGAATTTAAAGAGAAGAATTATGGATCCTTTTTATTCAATCGGCATGAAATATACATTTTTGACTCCTATCTCAAATTATGAACCAATAGGAAACCAAAAAGAAGTTTTTCTTGAAGAATTACCTCATGATTACATTAGTGAAAAGGAAAAATTTTCTAAGGCATACGGCTATTCTAAACCCAATTCATAAGCTACTTCCAAGATATAAAACCATTGATTGCTGCCGCTCGCGCTTAGGATCTTGTTGGTTTCAATCCGTCTCTATTGGTCCATCTCATGCTGTAAAAATGCCCTCATTGATGTATTTTTGTAAAAAACAGATGAAAGCCCCCCTTAATTAGCTTTGATTGAGGTATAAAAAAGTTGTGAGCGCACTGGGCTCAGTTCGCTATCATTGAAAACAAAATAAACCGGTATATTTGGGCTGTTGACAAAGAAACAAACCTCATAATGGAGTTAATCTGTCCCAATTGCAGTGCCATCATTGATGCTGATAACATCAATGTCATGACCGATTTGGCTAAGTGTGTGCGTTGTAACACCCTGCACAAAGCGAGTGCATTAGTGGCTTACGGCGTTGAAAAAACATCCGAACATCCGCCAAAAGGGTCAATGATCAAACTCTCGCGGGAATCCGGTGACATGGTCAATATTCATATGCCGGCGAAAGGTTTCAAGCCTTCCATGATTCCGCAACTCTTGTTTACTGTATTTTGGCTGGGTTTTATTACTTTTTGGACCACGTTGGCATCACAGGCGGGATTTTTTGCGCTTTTTTCCATTCCTTTCTGGATTGCAGGGTTCTTTATGCTCGGTGCAATCATCATTGGCGTTGCAGAAAAGCAAACCATCAAGGTTGGGCGCGGAAAAATTGCGATCACAAAATCCAGGCCTTTTTTTCCAAAAAAGCTGGAGTATAACTTTTCCGAAATAGAAGAAATAGCCTTGAAGTCAAATCAGGGCATGGCGACATTCTCGACCCAGTCCTTTCGGCTTCAAAATCGCTATGGCCCACCGCCAGAGTTGCCCTCATTGATTTCCGGCTCCGGTACCAAAACATTTTTTGAATCGGCCAATGACGCAGAAAAAGCATGGGTGGTCAAGTATCTGAATTACAAATTGGCTGAGGCAAAGCGGTAAAAGCCTATGAAAACAGAGCCGGTTTTTCTGGAACACGATGGCGGCATCGACGATTTGCTGTCTTTGCTGTTGATCCTCACCATGGACAACAAATCGCTCATCGGGGTAAACGTCACACCAGCTGATTGTTTTATCGAACCAGCCCTCGAAAGCACTTATAAGATCCTGCAACTTTTCAGACGGGAAGACATCCCCATTGGTCGTTGCGATTTTAATGGCGTCAATGCTTTTCCGAGCGAATGGCGGGCAAGGCCCGAAGTAGTCAACGCCCTGCCCATGCTCATTAATCTCCCCGATCCGCCAGATCCTTACAGCCATCCGGATGCAACGGACTTATTGATCGCAAAAATTTCGGAATCACCAGATCCTGTTAGCATCATCATTACGGGACCTTGTTCAAATGTCGTTCGCGCACTCAACAAAGCGCCTTCCATCAGGGACAACATCCAAAAAATTGTCTGGATGGGCGGCGCATTCCGGACACCAGGCAATGTCCAGACTTACCAACACAATGGAAGCGCCGAATGGAATGTGTTTTGGGACCCCGAGAGCGCCAGACAGCTTTTTGAAATGGAATTGCCGCTGGTTTGTATTCCGCTGGATGTGACCAATCATGTTCCGGTAAACAAGGCTTTTTTGTCGAGGCTTGCTATGCAGTCCAATTACGAAATTTCCAACCTGGCCGGGCAATTCTGGGCCATGACCATAGATACCATTCCGAGTTATCACTATGTCTATTTTATGTGGGATGTCCTGGCGACCAGTTACCTGGACATACCGGAAGAATTTACGGTCAGCGAAGTGCGGGCAAAAGTGAGCGTTCGACCACCAAATGCAGGACAAACATATCTTGACAAGGAAGGTAACCAATTAAAGATAGCTACAGAGGTGAATAAAGAGGTTTTTTATGAATATATATTAAATAAATTTAAAATAAGCATATAAAGCCCCCTACTCTACCAGATTCACCAACACCCGATAATCATCAAACACAGCATCGCCCTGCCTCATTTCCAACAGATCCATCAGGGTATCTCCGTAAGCATCTTCCAGATCAAGACGCGTTTGGGCGCAGCGAATTTCAATCCGGCCTTGAGCAATCTGCGCCATACGCCATTCGTAAGTAGCTTTCATAAGCTTCATCATGCGGTTGTGGACTTCTACATGATCGCTGCCCGGCACAACGGCGGGTACATTTTGAAAAGCTTCGTTGTTGCGGGCAATCATGCGCCCGTTTTCAATAATGAAATATGCCGTATGCGCAAGGTTGTCGTCATCCGTAATCAGATGGGCATAGAGCGCAAGTTGCAGGTCTTCTTCATTTCGGATGGACAACTCCCTGTAGTGGGCGCCGCGCCATTTCAAATCTAATACGGCGAGTTGCCCATCTTTTTCCAGTACCACATCTGCACGACCATTCAGTTTGATGTCCATAAACCCGGCTTCCATGGGCTTTTCGGTGTGCAATACCTTCCAGCCATTTTCACGGATCAGTGACACGAGGCTCCAGGCGGCGTATTTCAGTTTGCGGACAAACCCGGCCCGTTCCGGTTCCATTCCATAGAGGAGGAGTACCGCGCCTTCTTTGGCCAATAATGCTGCCGTTTCCTTTTCTACCCAACGCTCCAGTTCGTTTTTGCCAAAGGTTTCCAGGTCAAGTTTCAGCAAGCGCTCAAATAGCCGGTGCGACAGGTTCCCCATAAGGGTATTTGGCTTGACGATGCTGAGAATAGACGATTTCCGGAGCTTGATTTTGTGGCGGAATACCCACTGATAAGGGTAATAGAGCAAGGTTTCCAGGCTGGAAAAATTCTCTTCATCGCGTTTTTGCAAGCGGTGGGCAGAAGCAATTTCGAGGAAAGGCTTCGGCTTACCCAACCGCCTTGAGCGGGCCGTCTGTTTCTCCGGTAAGACAAAATGGGCAGCCAATTGAGCTCCATGGAAGTTATCTGCATCGTAGGTCAAGGCATCCAGGTTGCCAAAAGCGGCTTCTATGTCGCCCAGAAGCGGATGGGCCATCAGCGCTTGTCCTTCGCTCGTTTCGGGTATTGCCAGAACCAACTGGCGCCGGGCAAGCAAAAAAGGCCGTTGTCGTTGCCAAACCGTTAGTCGGTTTTCATCCTGCGGCGTATCCAGACGAATGCCCTGCTTTTCCAGATAATTGCGTTCAGCAGGGTACCACCGGGAGAAAAAATGTACGGCTTCACGCTGGGCAAAATTCCACCACAAGAGGCAATCAACCGAAGCTGCCAGCGCTGCAGGTTGATGGCAATACATCAAAGCGTCGCGTTCCTGTTCGACCAGTCGTGCCGGCGCCGGTTCGTAAACCGTCCGGACGACCCGCTCCAATTCGAGGTGCGAAAGTTGTTTTTCAGGGAGTGCGAGAAGCAGGTCGCGGATGCGTTTGGCTTGTTCGCCCAACACAATAAAAGAGGTATTTCGGCTGCCGCCGGATTCAAAACTCTGGTGCGCCCAGAGATACAGGTAATCAAATATTTCGATGACTTCCTCTACGGGCACATTCTGGTGAATGTCGTAACGACGGCGTTCAAACCAGAAGCGGTACTGTCTTCTGATTTCGCCTGTCCGGATGGAGCTATCGGTTTCGGCACGGGTTTCCAGTTCTTCAAAATAATGCCCGACGGTATAATTCCAGGCATCGCTTTGCATGCCGGGCATTTCTGCCATTAAAGCTGCTATGGTGTTGGCCAGTTCTTCTTCCAGTGGTTTTACAGCAAGGGAAACAAACTCCATAATCTTGAACGGATCAATGGGATTCCACAGAAAAACCGTAACCAGTTTCAGAACCTGTAAGGTTGGACGTGCCGCCGAAGCCGACACAATTCCCATCGCCGGAAGCCCTTCGCGCATCAGCGAATCTTCCAACAGGCGGCTTTTGTCAGGTATCAGGCAGGCAGGCCTGAATGTTGCGTTTTCACTGATCACTTTTGCCGTGAAAGCAGCGAGATCGCTGTCGCGTTTGCTGCGCAGCAGGATCAGGCTCCCGTCGCCCTTAGGCACTCGGTTTTCAATTGTTTCGCCGGAAAGTTTGCGTTGCAGAAAAGCCAGATCCGTATCTTCAGCGGATAGCTCAATGGGTGAAATTGATTCGAGGACAACACCGTCTTCCCTGAGTCTGTTCAAAAGCCTCCTATATGCAAGTGGCAGGTAATCAAGCGGCTCATTTACAATGATTTTAGAAAGCGGGTGTCTGCGTTTACCGATGGTTTCCAAAACTGCGTGAATCCGGTCGGCCATCCCGGGAAGAAAATCAGGGACTTCCTGCCGGATACTTTGCTCAATGGCTGCGAGACATTTCAAACGCTCCGGCATCTCAGCCTGAAAAGTAAAATCCCAGCCCGACATCAGCAACTCATCGCGTCTTTGTAGAAGCTCTATTGTGGTGGCAAAACGGTCGGCCTCGAAAGAAGCCCGAAAAAACACATCGGGATGCTGTTCCAGATAATTATCGAGCACCTGGCGGTATTGCCCGATACGCAAATATTCGTTATCCGGGGAATGGCCGCCCATTCCAAAGGCGGCTTCCAGCAACAGCAACAAACCACCGGGACCCTGCCAGAGCTCATCGCCACAAGCCCGCTCGGGAAGCGGACAAACAACATCGTCCCATTGTAAACTGAAGTGGATGATCATATTATTTTTATTCCATTCCAAAATAGCGCAAAACCAGCAAACGATGGGTATTTTTCCGCCTCAATTTTAATTTGAATGAACCTGATTGACTTCTTCAGTTTAGCCGGAACCTTCTTGTTTGCAGTGAGTGGCGCTCTTGCCGCAGCTGAAAAAAGGCTGGATGTATTCGGCGCTTTTGTCATTGCACTGGCCACAGCCGTTGGCGGTGGCACTTTACGCGATTTGCTGATTGGAAAACAACCGGTCGTATGGCTCACCAATACCTGGTACATCGTCCTGATTGCGGCAGCAGTTCCGATAAGTCATATTTTCAAAGGCGGTTTTCAAAAGCTTCGGAAGTCCATGTTTCTGTTTGATTCTATGGGCATAGGCTTGTTCACCATCCTGGGCCTGGAAAAAACCTTGAATGCAGGACTGAGTCCGCTGGCCGCTGTATTAATGGGCGCTGTTTCTGCTGTTTTTGGCGGTGTTTTACGCGACATCTTATGTAACGAAATCCCCATTATTTTCCGCAAGGAAATTTATGCAACGGCTTGTATTGCCGGGGGTGTTCTGTATCTGGGGCTTGAATCCTGCTTTGAGCAACGAACCTTCAACATGATCGCTACCGTTCTTTTTATTACCATTATCCGGATTATGGCGGTAAAACTTCGGTGGCGCCTGCAGTTTAGATGATGTTTTCCTGCAATCACTTTCGTTTATCGAGCTCTTCCTGCACCTTTTCATACAATTTCACCACCCGTTTGGGGTCTTTGCGCAATTCACGCATGGTCTCGTCAAATGCTTTTCGGTCCACACCATGTTCTTTAAAGATAACCCCATACCAAAGTTCGGCAATGCTGTCTTTAGTAGTCGTGGAAGCATCCTGAATGGCGACCTCCGCAATGTGAATGTCTGCCAGCAGTGAGGGCAGTTTGCTCTCATCAATAACAGGCGCCGCTCCCCCACCCTTCGAACAGGCAAAAAAGCAGCAGCAGCAGAGCGCCATAAAGATCATTTTTTTCATGCTGATGCGATCAATATTGCTTGGGGTAATGAAATTCGGTCAACACAGCCTCCGGCGCTTTGAAATCCTGCCAGGAGTCAACAGGGGCTTCTACTTTAAAAATACCGCAGGTCGGCACATTGTCGATATGTTTTCTCGAAAAACGGTTTGCAATGTTGGTCCAGGTCGGATTGTGGCCAAACATCAGCACCGTTTTTGCTTCAGGCGGCAACTTCCTGATGATTTCGAAAATGTCTTCGGGAAATGCTTCATATATCCGCGGCTGAAGTTGCACCTCACTGCGATCCGTTTCAAAAGCATCGGCAAAAAACAGGGCTGTAGAATATGCCCTGACTGCCGGGCTGGAAAGCCAGTAATCAGGAACTACGCCTTTGTTTTTCAACACCTTAGCCATGAAAGGAGCATCCTTAAGGCCACGCGCTTCCAAGGGGCGTTCAATATCCCGGAGTGTGGGGTGATCCCAACTTGACTTGGCATGACGGACGAAATAAATGGATTTCATCTTATTGGATTTGAATTCATCAATCAGATTAAGTGCTTTCTGCAAAGCAAAGAAAAAAAAACGAGAAGGTAAGCGGGAATTCAGGACAGATGCAGAACTTTGGGGTTCATGCAAATCAAACACCTCACTATGTCTTTTCAAAACAAAGTCGTTTGGATCACCGGCGCTTCTTCCGGAATCGGGGAGCATTTAGCTTATGTTTTTGCAGCACAGGGCGCCCGATTGGTCCTGTCAAGCCGAAACGAAGCAGAGCTGGAACGCGTTAAAAACAAATGCACAGGCGCCGAACAGGTAATGATCCTGCCTTTGGATGTAGCTCAATTTGACCGCATTCCCGAAGCTGTTCAGGCTGTTGTCGCACACTTCGGGCAGGTAGACATTCTGGTCAATAACGCCGGGGTTTCTCAACGCGCTTACGTAAAAGACACCAAATTCGAGGTTGACCAACGCATTATGGCGATAAATTACTTCGGTACCATTGCTTTGACGAAAGCCGTTTTGCCCCTGATGCAGGCACGTCGTTCCGGCATGATCGTTGTCATCAGCAGCGTTATGGGCAAGGTTGGTTTTCCCGGGCGTTCGGCTTATGCTGCCTCCAAACATGCCATTCATGGCTATTTTGATACGCTACGGGCAGAAATTGATAAAGACAACATTAAAGTTTGCATCATTTGCCCCGGCTATGTTCAAACCAATGTGACCGTCAATGCCCTGAAAGGTGACGGCTCTCCAAACAACATCATGGCCGAAGAGACCCGAAATGGCATTCCGGTCGAAGTGTTTGCAAAAAAGGCTGTTCGCGCCATCGCAGCAGAAAAGGAAGAATTTCTGATTGGCGGAAAAGAAGTCATAGCCGTTTACCTGAAACACTTTTTGCCGGGTGTCTGGTCCCGGATTATCCGAAAACGCGCCAAAGGATAGCCCCTGACTTTCGGCTCTTTTTTTGTTGGGTGGCCAAACCGCAATTAGAAAAACGTCGTACATAATCTTTGTACGACTTGCTTTTCTTTGCGCTTACAAATCCGGGTTCATGGTGTCATGTAAAGAAGAAGCAAATCGACGACATTTCTTCTAACTTGATAACTATGAAGCAGTTAAACTTTATTCTTGCTTTTTTTGCCATTCCTGCATTTGTTTTTGCCCAAACCGGCGATTTGGAAGGCGTCATTTACGATGCGGGTACCCAAAAACCGCTTAGCGATGCGGAAATTTATATTGAGAACACCGATCTGGGTACCTCTAGTGGAGAGGCAGGGCGCTTTATGCTCAGAGGGATACCGCAGGGAGAGGCAACTTTCACCATTTCACTCCTCGGTTACGAAACTGTTCAGGAAAAAGTGACTATTACGGATGGTAAAACTACCCTCATTAAAGTCAGCCTGAGTGAAAGTTTCGTTGACCTCGAAACAGTGGTTGTTCGTTCCTTCAATGCACACAATCAGCAAAACATCAAAAAAATTGACATCAAACTGCGCCCTGTTGTAAACTCACAGGAAATATTGCGAATGGTCCCCGGACTTTTCATGGGCCAGCATGCAGGCGGTGGCAAAGCAGAGCAGATATTCTTAAGGGGGTTTGACATCGACCACGGTACGGACATTCAGCTAACCGTGGATGGCATGCCGGTCAATATGGTTTCTCATGCGCATGGTCAGGGTTACGCAGACCTGCATTTTGTCATTCCCGAATTGGTAGAAGCGGTCAATTTTGAAAAAGGCCCCTATCAAGCCGACAAGGGTAATTTTACTACTGCAGGTTGGGTGAATTTTAAGACCAAAGAAACACTCGATCGCAATTTTACAAAAATTGAGGCGGGACAATACAATACCCTGCGTGCTGTTACCGGCATCAACCTCCTGGGGCAAAACCTCCGTGAGAAAGGGCAATTCGCTTACATAGCTGGTGAATACAGTTATTCAGACAGCTATTTTGACGCGCCTCAGTATTTTAATCGGGCCAATATTCAGGGGCGATACAGCGGGGAAATTTCATCCAGTTCAAACCTCAGTATAAGCGGCTCACATTTCTGGTCGCGCTGGGATCACTCTGGCCAAATCCCCGAGCGTGCCGTCGACGCAGGCCAGATCTCCTTTTTCGGGGCTATAGATGATAACGAAGGCGGAGAAACATCGCGTACGAACTTCAACGCGCAGCTGCTCACCCAAACGCCCGGAGGCGGATTGATCAAAAACCAGATTTTTTATTCCAGATACAATTTTGAGCTCTATTCCAATTTTACATTTTTTCTGGAAGATCCCGTCAATGGCGATCAAATTCGCCAGAAAGAAGGCCGGAGTTTGTTTGGATACAACGGCAGTTACAATTTTCCGTCCGGAATCGGCAAGTTTTCCGGAAATACAACGCTGGGCATCCAATATCGCCAGGATCTCATTTCAGATGTGGAACTTTCCAAAACCCAAAACCGGACATTTACCAAAGAGCGCGTTCAGTTTGGCAATGTTCAGGAAGCCAATATTGCAGTCTATGCAGATAAAAACATCCAGCTCTCGCGGCGTTTTGCCCTCAATATCGGGTTGCGGTATGATTATTTCAACAACGCCTACACCGACCACCTGAAGGAAGATCAGAAAAGCAGGGCCGGTTCGGGCGCCATATCCCCTAAAATAAACGTCTATTACACGCACAATCAGCAACTCCGGTTTTTCCTGAATACAGGCAAGGGCTTTCATTCCAATGATACCCGCGTTGTGGTTTCACAAGGTGGTAAAGACATACTACCTGCTGCTTACGGCTCTGACCTGGGCCTGATATGGAAGCCCATTCCGCGATTATTAATCAATTCGGCATTGTGGTACCTCTGGCTGGAGCAGGAGTTTGTTTATGTTGGCGATGCCGGCGTTGTAGAACCCAGTGGGCGTTCACAGCGTTACGGAATCGACTTTTCAGCAAGGTATCAGATCAGCAACCGCTTGTTTGCCGACATTGACCTCAACTGGGCCAAACCCCGCTCCCTTGACGCCGCAGAAGGTGAAAACCATCTCCCTTTGGCGCCAATTTTTACAACCGTCGGCGGTTTAACCCTGGTTGGCCCAAAAGGATTCAACGGATCGTTGCGCTACCGTTGCATCACCACGCGTCCGGCCAATGAAGACAATTCGATAGCGGCAAAAGGCTATTTCGTTGCTGACCTTCAACTCAATTACACGAAAAAAACATGGGAAGTCGGCCTCAACCTGCAAAATCTGCTGAATACGAAATGGAAAGAGACGCAGTTTGCTACAGAAAGCCGTTTATTTGACGAAGTTGACCCCGTGGAAGAAATCCATTTTACGCCGGGTACGCCCTTTTTTGGACGTGCATCGTTTACTTTGTTTTTTTAAGAATAACCGAATCTACGGCTAATGCCCCCGCTGTTGCCTTTTCAGAAACTTATCCTGTACCACTGATTGCACAGAACGGTTTTCAATTTTACTTTCCAGCCACGAGATGATGTCCAGATAAAGGAAAGGGCGTCGTTCGTAAGGCTCCCGCTCTATGCGTACCAGTTTTTCTTTCAGCGAAATGAATTCCTGCTTCATTTCGCTGGCCCGCATTCGGGGAGTTCGCCTCAGAAAGCGGAAGATTTCTTTTTGAACCTCGTGCAGGTCTTCCATTTTCAAGAGGAAGCGGTAGACCGATTTAATCTGATATTCCACCAATTGCGCATTACCAAGTTCAAAATGAGCAATCAGATTCAGGATTCTCGCAAAGCACTGAATGTCTTCGCGGTAGTCCGGATTCTTTTGATTGATGATGAGGTTGAGATAGTGAATGGCATTGCCGAAATCGCCGCTTCCAAAATACATACAGGCGATGCGGTAGTAAAAAACGAGCACGCGGTGGTGGTCCCAATTGTATTCGTCTTCGTCAATGATAGATTGCAACCCGGGAACCAAAGCAAGGCCGTCGCTGAACGTGCCTTCCATAAAATGCTTCTGAATGATGTGGATGTATCGAAAAAGATGGTAGGTTCCCTCTATGTTTTTTTGCTCGGATATGTCCTGTGTCTCCGGAAAAGCATGCAATTGCTCCAATACTTCTACAAACCGGCTGTAATGCAGCAGGTTGAATAAACTGGTCAGCAGGTTGTGCAGGCCTTTCAGATAAAGGGATGGATTGATCAGCTTCATTTCAGGGTTAGCCTCAAATAAATCCGTCCATTTTTGCGCATAGCGGTATCCGTAGGTAAACTCCTGTGTCGTATGATGATACCAGGTAAAAGCCTGGCAGTAATAGATTTTGCCCCAAAAGTCCAGTTTGTCGTAATTAGTGTTCGGTAAATTGGAATAAAAAAACTCCCGGACCAGGCGGTAGTCTTTTTCACTGCGAACGTATCCAACCTTAAGGTAAAGTCCGTAAAGTTGTAATGCCAGGTTGGAAAAGCGATTGGTCTGCACCAGCATATCAGTGAGCCGGTTGGCTTGTGCGGTCAACTCTTCGGCCCGCCCGTCGAAGCTGCGGGTAATATATTGGGATTCAATCAGTTTTTCAAATTCGACAATTTCCATGGCCTGAACGTGAAACTTTCCTTTCATGGCCCTGATCTTCACCTTGTCAAGCATGTCCAGAGCCTGCCGGTAAAGCCCCTTGTTGTACAGAACGCGGGCGCAATCTATCATTTCCCGAATCTGGATGTCTTCGTTGTAGTTTTTGTTCAGAAGGCGCAGACTTGTCAGTAACTGCTTGTACAGGTGTGCTTTAAGGTTGGACAGCTGACTTTTTTTAATCGCAGGAATACGCTTGATGATCAAATCTTCGTCGTAATCTTTATGGCGTTCCAGAAAATCGAACAACTGCAAAAAAAGAATGTCATCGGAAGACTGGTTGCGACCGACAAAAAGCCGAAAATGCCTTTTTTCAGCCCGGCTAAGCGAGCGGATCAACTGAATCAAATCATCTGTTTTCTGTTTAGGCATTGTAGTTGAGCATTACACAAGTAATTAAAAAACAATCAAATAGCCCAAAAACCATTCGATGCACGCTTGTACTAAGGGGCTTTTTTGATTTCAGGAGCCATGATCTCGAACTTAATTTTGATGGCTGCAAACTTAGTAACGTATTCCAAACATCAAGCTATGGCTGATAACCAAATTTTTATCTTTGACACCACTCTTCGCGATGGAGAGCAAGTGCCGGGCTGCAAATTGAACGCTGACCAGAAAATTGAAATCGCACAGCAACTCGAAAAGTTGGGCGTTGACATCATCGAAGCCGGCTTCCCGGTTTCAAGCCCTGGTGACTTCAAATCTGTTTCTGACATCTGCAAAGCGGTCACCGAACCCATCATCTGCGGACTTTCAAGAGCTGTAGAACGCGATATTGAAGTCGCTGCGGAAGCGCTTAAATACGCCCGCAGGGCTCGCATACACACTGGCATTGGTACTTCCGACATGCACATTCGCCACAAATTGCGCAGTACGCAGGAAGCCATCATAGAACGTGCCGTTGCTGCCGTTAAATATGCGAAAAGTTTTACGGAAGACGTAGAGTTTTACGCAGAAGATGCCGGCAGAACCGAAAATGAATATTTGGCCAGGGTTCTGGAAGCAGTTCTTGCTGCCGGTGCGACCGTATTGAACATTCCGGATACCACAGGCTATTGCCTCCCGGAAGAATACGGGGCCAAAATTGGTTATCTGAAAGAAAACGTAAAAGGCATACACAAAGCCATTTTGTCTACGCATTGCCACAATGACCTCGGACTGGCTACGGCCAATTCTATTGCCGGCGTTCAGCACGGCGCGCGTCAGGTGGAATGCACCATAAATGGCATTGGCGAACGCGCCGGAAACACTTCCCTGGAAGAAGTGGTGATGATTTTGCGTCAGCATCCGGACCTAAACTGCGTCACCAATATCCAGACCAAGCTGCTCAACCTGACCAGCCAAATGGTTTCTGAACGCATGGGCATGCCCGTACAACCCAATAAAGCCATTGTTGGCGCCAACGCTTTTGCCCACTCTTCCGGCATCCATCAGGATGGGGTGATCAAAATGCGCGAAACGTATGAAATCATCAACCCGCTTGATGTAGGTGTTGACCATTCCAAAATTGTACTGACAGCCAGAAGCGGACGTGCAGCCATTGCCTATCGCGCCAAAACCATCGGATACGACCTTAGCAAAGATGAACTGGACATCATATACCAGCGCTTTCTCGTTGTAGCCGATCACAAAAAAGAGGTCGGTGATGCGGATCTTACTGAAATCATCACCAAAGAATTTGCAACGATAGCCTGATTGCTCACTTCATACAATAAGCCTTAAGCGTAATGCCAAATACATTATTTGATAAGATTTGGAATGCCCATATTGTTGCAAAAGCACAGGGCAATATGGATGTCTTTTACATTGACCGCCATTTCATACATGAGGTGACCAGTCCACAGGCTTTTGCCGGATTGGAAAAACGGGGCATTCCGGTATTCCGTCCGGCTCAAACCATCGCTACGGCAGATCACAATGTTCCAACCATCAACCAACACCTGCCCATCCGGGAAGAGCTTTCGCGTTTTCAGGTGGATCGTTTGACCGAAAATTGCAAAAAATTCGGCATCGAATTGTACGGATTGGGGCATGAATACCAGGGCATTGTGCATGTAATTGGTCCGGAACTGGGCATAACGCAGCCAGGTATGACCATTGTTTGCGGCGACAGCCATACTTCTACACACGGCGCATTTGGATGCATCGCATTCGGGATTGGCACAAGCCAGGTTGAGCAGGTTATGGCGACACAATGTTTGCTGCAGGAAAAACCGAAGCAGATGCGCATCAATGTCGATGGCGTATTGCCGAAAGGCGTTCTGGCAAAAGACATCATCCTGTACATCATTTCCAAACTCACTGCTGCCGGCGGAACAGGCTATTTTGTTGAATACGCTGGTGAAGCGATCCGGGCTTTGTCCATGGAAGCGCGGATGACCATCTGCAACATGAGCATCGAAATGGGCGCCCGTGGTGGATTGATTGCCCCGGATGAAACGACCATCGAATACATAAAAGGCCGGAAATTTGCCCCGTCAGGCGCTGCCTGGGACAAAGCCTGTGCGCAATGGAGCGCTCTTTACACAGATCCCGAGGTTGTTTTTGATAAAGAATACCACTTTCGGGCTGAAGACATTGGTCCCATGCTTACTTACGGCACCAATCCGGGCATGGGCATACAGGTCAACGAATCCATACCCGATGAAGACGGCAACAGTTTTTCCAAAGCGTTGGAATATATGGGACTGGCGCCCGGTGAACAATTGCTGGGTAAAACCATCAACCACGTCTTTATCGGCAGTTGTACCAATTCCCGAATCGAAGACCTGCGCATCGTGGCCGCTTATGTGAAAGGCAAGAAAAAAGCACCGAATGTAAACGTCATGATTGTACCTGGTTCTAAGCAGGTGGAAGCGCAAGCCAAAGCCGAACAACTGGATCTTATTTTCCGGGAGGCCGGTTTCGATTTGCGCGAACCCGGTTGTTCGGCATGCCTTGGAATGAATGAAGACAAAATACCACGGGGTGAATATTGCGTTTCAACCTCCAACAGAAATTTCGAAGGCAGACAAGGCCAGGGTGCGCGCACCATCCTTGCAAGTCCCCTGATGGCAGCTGCCACAGCCATAGCCGGAAAAATTATTGATGTCCGTGAAGAGTACCCATTTAACTAATGCGACTAAATTTTGTTCTATCTTCATTTTAACAACTCAAATTAACAACCTTTATGTTTTGGTTAATTATCATTTTCTTTTTTGCGCATTGGTTTCTCTCTTTGTTTTTCCACACCGCTTTTCTTCACCGCTACGCATCTCATCAAATGTTCAGCATGGGAAAAATAACGGAGAAAGTCTTTTATTTCCTGACCTGGATGTTTCAGGGATCTTCTTTCCTGATACCAAGAGCCTATGCGGTAATGCACCGGATGCACCACGCTTACAGCGATACTGAAAACGATCCGCATTCGCCACACTTTTTTAAGGATGTTTTCCAGATGATGATGAAGACACGCGACATCTACAATGAATTTGTACAAGGCATTCGCATACCGGATACACAGTTTATCAAAAACCTGCCTGTATGGAATGCTATGGATAAATTTGGCGACCACTTAATTGTCCGCATCACGTGGGGCGTCGTTTATTCCCTGCTTTATCTATATCTGATTTTCTTCCAGGATGTATCGGCATGGTGGTTGCTATTGCTGCCCATTCACTACCTCATCGGACCGGTACAGGGAGCTTTGGTAAACTGGTGCGGCCACAAATATGGCTACCAGAATTTCGACAATGGCGACCATTCCCACAACAGTTCACCGATTGGGTTATTGCTGATGGGCGAGTTGTTTCAAAACAACCACCACAAACACCCTGATTCGATCAATTTTGCAAAACGCTGGTTTGAAATTGATTTCACCTACCCGATTCTGGTCCTGCTGGCATCGATAGGCGTAATTCAATTTAACCACCAGAAAATTTCGTAAGTTCAGCTGATATGGAAAAGTTTCAAGTTCTTCGATCAAGTGCGGTGCCATTGCCTGCTGAAGATATAGATACCGATCAAATCATCCCGGCGCGCTTTCTGAAAGCAACAACAAGGGAAGGTTTTGGTAAAAATCTATTCTGCGATTGGCGTTATCAGGCTGATGGCTCTCCAAAGCCGGATTTTGTACTAAACAATCCGGTCTACAGCGGCGCCATATTGGTGGCCGGAAAGAACTTTGGATGCGGCTCCAGTCGGGAACATGCTGCCTGGGCCTTGTTTGATCACGGGTTCCGGGTTGTTGTTTCCAGTTTTTTTGCAGACATCTTCCGGGGGAACGCCTTAAACAATGGCCTATTACCTGTGCAGGTTTCTGCCGAATTCCTGAACCTCATTTTCGAAGCCATTGAAGCGGATCCCAATACGGCATTTGAAGTCAATCTGGAGCAACAAACCTTTGGAATTCCTTCCAAAGGTTTGTCCGCTTCTTTCGAAATAGACGCCTACAAAAAAATGTGCATGCTGAACGGGTACGACGACATCGATTACCTGCTCAGCCTACAAAAGGATATTGAAGCTTTCGAAAAACAAAGCCAATTGGTATGAAAAAGAAAATCGCGGTATTGCCCGGAGACGGCATAGGCCCGGAAGTAACGACACAGGCTGTGAAAGCGCTGGAAGCGGTTGCCGATCGCTTTAAACACCATTTCGACTACGTTTATGCACACGTCGGGGCCATCGCCATTGACCTCAACAACGATCCCCTGCCCGAGAGCACCCTGGCAGCCTGTATGAGCAACGATGCCGTACTTTTTGGCGCCATAGGCCACCCCAAATACGACAACGACCCGACGGCAAAGATCCGACCAGAACAAGGCTTACTGAAGCTGCGCAAATCGCTGGGGCTTTTCGCCAATGTGCGTCCGGTTACGACCTATAAAAGTTTGGCCCACCTCTCACCATTGAAAAACGACCGCATTGAAGGAGTGGATATGGTCATCCTTCGCGAACTAACGGGCGACATTTATTTCGGAGAAAAAGGCCGCAGTGAGGATCGAAATATGGCTTTCGATAAAGCGGTCTACGAACGCTATGAAATCGAACGAATCGCCGCAATGGCGTTTGAATACGCCCGCAACCGCAGGAAAAAAGTGACATTGGTTGACAAAGCCAATGTACTGGAAACCTCCAGACTGTGGCGGGAAGTTGTAGGCGAGATGGCCAAAAGCAATCCGGATATTGAACTGGATTATTTGTTTGTAGATAATGCAGCGATGCAATTGATCCAGTACCCGGCCCAGTTCGACGTTATGCTTACGTCTAACATGTTCGGCGACATCCTTTCGGATGAAGCAAGTGTCATTGCCGGATCAATGGGCTTGCTGCCTTCTGCGTCCTACGGGGCCCATACGGCCTTGTTTGAGCCCATACACGGATCCTATCCCCAGGCTACGGGTCAGGACATCGCCAATCCGGCAGCGGCTATCTTGTCAGCAGCCATGATGCTTGACTATTTCAACATGCACGAAGAGGCGGCCGCAGTACGGCATGCAGTCCAATATCTGTTGGAAAAAGGAATTGGCACACCGGATCTGCATCCAGCCATCCTTTGTGGCTGCGAACAATTCGGAAATTTGGTTTACAGCCTCATCGCCGAGCCGGAATACTATAAATTCAAGGCTGAAAAAATGATTTCTCAGGCTACGACAATCATTTAAAGTTGGGCCGTAAAGCTCAATGAATTTGCAGCGTCTCCTTGGTAAAGGTGTCCCGCAATGGACGCGGAGGGCACGCTGAGGTCGCTAAGTAGTGTCTTTCTATATGCGCTTTTAGGTTCGAGAGCAAGCATGTTCTGTCTCAAAATCGGGAGCCCCGCTGTGCGGGATGGCCGATTTTGGGACAGAACATAACGCAGCTATCGGACTATAAAGACAGACACAAAAAATTAACGATTTGAGTTGTTTTTGGGGGCGGAACAGCGTGTTCCGCTTCTTTTTTGTCTGTATCATTCCTCTTGCGTACCTTTGGAAAAACCTGCTTGAATTTTCAGGGATCGCAATATGTCCGTTTCGCCGCAAGCCATTCTAAAACAATACTGGGGATACGACCAATTTCGGCCGCTACAGGAAGACATCATCCAGTCTGTACTGCAGGGATCGGATACCCTTGCGCTGATGCCGACAGGCGGTGGAAAATCCATTTGCTTTCAGGTGCCGGCGCTTTGTCAGGAAGGCATCTGCATCGTTGTTTCTCCGTTAATCGCCCTGATGAAAGACCAGGTGCACAACCTTCAGAAAAGAAATATCCCGGCAGTGGCCATTTACTCCGGCATGTCTTACCGGGATATTGACCGCATCCTCGACAACTGTGTCTATGGCAATACCAAGCTCCTGTACCTTTCTCCTGAACGCCTGGTGACGGATCTTGCAAGAGCGCGCATCAGACGCATGAAAGTCAATCTGCTTGCCGTAGATGAAGCGCATTGCGTTTCCCAATGGGGTTACGATTTCAGACCGCCTTACCTGGAAATTGCCAAAATCAGAGAATGGCTGCCAGGGGTGCCGGTAATGGCGCTTACTGCCACGGCTACCCGGCAGGTGGTGGATGACATTCAGGAAAAACTGGCCTTTCGGCAACAGCATGTTTTTCAAAAAAGCTTTGCCCGGGAAAACCTCTCCTACTCTGTTTTGCAGGAAGACAATAAACTGGAAAAACTGGCTGATATCCTGAATAAAGTTCGGGGTAGCGGAATCGTTTATGTTCGCAGCCGGAAAAAAACGAAAGAGATAGCCGAAATGCTCAAGCAGCGCGGCATCAGCGCAGATTATTATCACGCCGGACTCAATGCAGATACACGTTCTGCAAAACAAGATGCCTGGATTGCCAATAAAGCCAGGATCATGGTGAGTACCAATGCTTTTGGAATGGGTATTGACAAACCCGACGTACGCATTGTTGTACACATGGATTTGCCCGACAGCATTGAAGCCTATTTCCAGGAGGCCGGGCGAGCAGGGCGGGATGAAAAAAAAGCCTATGCGGTTTTGCTCTACAACGATGCTGATCGTCGCTCATTGGAAGAACAATACGAAATTGCTTTTCCTGAAATTGAAGAGATCCGCCTGGTTTACAAAGCCCTTGGAAGTTACTTTCAACTCGCTGTTGGCAGCGGCGAAGGCGAAGGATACGATTTTGAAATCACAGAGTTTTGCAAGAACTATTCCTTTAAGGCCATCAAAGTATTAAGCTGTCTGAAAGTGCTGGAGCAAGCCGGCTGGATTGCGCTTACTGAATCCGTGCTCATAACCGCCACCCTTCGCATCCTCGTCTCCAAAGAAGAGTTATACGATTATTTGTTGCGCCACCCCAAACTGGATCGCATCATCAAAGCCATTCTGCGCACTTATCAGGGCGCCTTTTTAAACGATGTCGCTGTAAGGGAAGGGCAACTGGCCAATTTTTTAAACATTTCGAAAGTTGAATTGAACAAAGCCCTGAACCTGCTGAAAAAAGACGGCATCATTGAATACATGCCACAAAAGGAAAAGCCCCAAATTGTTTTTACCAAAGAACGGGTAGATGCCTCTGTTCTGGACATTGACCGCCAATTGTACGCTTTTCGCAAAACCCGCCATCTGGAGCGCATCCGGAAAGCGATCGCCTATGCAGAAACCCCCGTTTGCCGAAGCAGACAGTTGTTGCATTATTTCGATCAGGAAGTAGACAAAAACTGCGGCATTTGTGACGTTTGCACAGGCCGAACCCGTACAGACATCAGCACCGATCAGTTTGAAAACTACCGGCAATGGATCCAGGAATTGCTGCAAAATGGCCCTATGACCCTGGAAAAAATCGTCAAATCTTTTCCGGCGGCTCAGGAAGAAAAAGTGCTGACAGCCCTGGGTTATCTCGTGGATGAAGGCTATTTAGAGCAGGAAAATGGAAAATTGAAGTGGCTGTAGGCTATATTTGGAGTACATCGAAAGCAGTCATTCGCTTCCCCCTTTTCCAGATGGGATGATATGATCAATAGAAAAGTTATAGGTATAAAAACTTTCAGGGCTCAAGCAATATTCACAATATCCTCTTGATCTGGATCGTACAATGCGCTTAATGCTGGTTGAAATTTTTTTAGGCATAGGTCCGGGGGCGAATTCCCAATTGTTCCATTAATTCCCTAACAGGAATGTCCCGCAACAGGGCTAATTCCCCCAAATAATGCACGCGTTCAACATTAAGCAGTTCCAATTCATCTATGATAGCCAGTAATTCTTGATGTTCTTCACCGCTCAATGCTCCTTCACTCCGTTTGGCCTCCAGCACCATGAGCCGTTTTTTCTTATCTGAAGGCAAGCCCCTGTTGATTTTCTTCAACACGAATGTTTCTTCTTTAGAAAGATTCGGCGCAACTCTTTTAGCCCTCAAAGCCAGTAATTTGTCTACGAATTTATCTAATTCCTCTATTTCTAAGTTTGCAACACCAGTCAGAATGTCATCAATACCTACCCTCGTTCCCGGCTTAACTTCAATGGTGGTCATGGTTTGTTGTTTTGTACAAATTTAAGGGATTTTTAGAAAAGCTGTCGAAATTTCGAGCTCCAACATCCTTTGAAATCATTTGCAGTATCGTTATTAATTATAATGTATCCAACATTATAGTGCAGAGGAACTCAAAACTATCTTATGCCCTCATCAAACGATACACCACCTCAAAAATATCTTCCGCATTCGGCTTCGAAAAATAATCCCCATCGGAACCATAAGGCGGCCTGTGCGCGTGGGCGCTCAGTGTTGCCGGTGGCGCATCCAGATACTGATACCCTTTTTGAACTTCCAGCACCTGCTGCATCATGTATGCAGTTGCCCCTCCGGGCACATCTTCATCCACAAACAGGATGCGGTTTGTTTTTTTCAAAGACGCAACGATGCGGTGTTCCAGGTCAAAAGGCAAAAGTGTTTGTACATCAATCAGCTCAACGGAAATACCGTGTTTTTTCAGCATGTCACAAGCCTCTTTCGCGATACGAACACAGGAGCCATAAGTCACCAGGGTAAGGTCATCTCCTGATTCCAACACCTCAGGAACCCCCAGCGGAACGGTGTATTTTCCAATATTTTCCGGCATGCGCTCTTTAAGGCGGTAGCCATTCAGGCATTCAATAACAATGGCCGGGTCGTCTGATTGCAACAACGTATTGTAGATACCTACGGCCTGGGTCATATTTCGAGGAACGGCAACATACATGCCGCGAAGGGAATTAATCACCATACCCAAAGGAGATCCGGCATGCCAGATGCCTTCCAACCGGTGCCCGCGGGTCCGAATGATGGCCGGCGCCTGTTGCTGCCCTTTGCTGCGGTAGCGCAAGGTGGCCAGGTCATCGGATAAAGGAGACAAACCATACAACAGGTAATCAAGGTATTGTATCTCGGCGATGGGGCGTAATCCACGCATGGCCATTCCGATGGCCTGTCCCATGATCGTCCATTCCCGGATCCCCGTATCAAAAACACGGCTCTTTCCATATTTTTTCTGCAAACCGGCAAAGCCCTGATTGACGTCGCCGATATGGCCAACATCTTCTCCAAAAGCATAAACCTCCGGCTGACGGTCCAGAACGCTGTCAAAAAACGCATTCAGGATTTCAAATCCATTTTTCAGCGGCGCGTCTTCCCGGTATGTCGGAGGAATTACAGGCGCCTGAAGGGCAGCGTGTGACGAATTGCTGTATAAATCGGCATGGTAATGTTTATGAGCCTTCTCAGTTGCTTTGCGCAGCCATGCATCCAACTCCGGGGATTCCGGCGCATTGGCGAATGTCAGTTCCTGTCGCATGCGACGGGCATATTGTACAACTTCACTGAATAAAGGTTGGTTGTGGTGCTCTAAATCACGAGCAATAGCAGCCGTTTCCGGTGAAACGTTTGCCCATTGTTTAAACATTGGAATCAACTCCTGCACCGCAACCCGGGTCGGTTCATTGAATGCTTTCCAGGCACGGTCGCGACAATCTCTGGCGTATTGTTTGGCATGGTCGCGGATGGCAGTGGTCTCTTCAGCAGTTGCGACGCCCGTTTCAGTCATCCAAGCTTCCATGCGGTCGATGCAATCCACCTCGCGTTCCCATTGCAGGCGTTCTTTGGTTTTATAGCGTTCGTGGGAACCGGATGTTGAGTGCCCCTGTGGCTGCGTCACTTCGCGAATGTGAAAGAGCGCAGGGTTGTGGGTTCGCCGAACCCGGGAGACGCCTTTTTGAAACAATTCGATGAGCGCCGGGTAATCCCAACCATTTTCGACATAAATTTCAAGGCCGTTTTTAGTTTTATCGTTTTGGAATCCGGCCAGGGCTTCAGAAATACTCGCTTTAGTGGTTTGATCTTCGATAGGGACGGAAATGCCGTAGCCGTCATCCCATACCATTACCGCCAAGGGCACCTGAAGAACGCCGGCCGCATTAATGGTTTCCCAAAATACGCCTTCGGAGGTACTGGCATCTCCTATGGTGCAAAAGGATACCTCATTGCCATTTTCTGAGAAAGGGGTACCAGAGCGCAGGGCATCACTCTCCCTGTACTTTTTTGACGCTAAGCCTAAACCAAGGGCCCTGGCCATTTGCCCACCCGTACTGGAAATATCCGCACTGACGTTGTAAAGATTTTTGTGTTCAGTCCAGTTTCCCGCTTCATCCACCAGAGGCGTTGCAAAATGACAATTCATCTGACGGCCACCGGAAAATGGGTCGTTTTCAGGATCAGCGTACAGTTGGGCAAAAAAAGCTTCTACGGTACTGATCTCCAAAGCAAACATCATGGTTTGATCGCGGTAATAACCGGAACGGAAATCCCCTTTCCGAAAGGCTCTGGCAAGCGCAACCTGAGGCACTTCTTTACCATCGCCGGTAATGCCAAATTTTGCTTTTCCTGTAAGTACTTCTTTTCTTGCAATAAGACTGGCTTCACGGCTGATGCAGCAGATTTCAAAATCGCGCAGCACATCTTTGCGGCTCAAACCCGGGAGGATTTCAGCATCAGCAACACCTGTTAAGGTCGCGTTTTTTGACATGGTTAGATATGGTTAGGCATATATTCTGAGCACAAAGGTATAAAAAAAATGTCCGCTGAATTAAGGAATCGCCGTCACTCCATTACTTTTGCGCTATGGGGGACAGCAAGAACCTTTATCTCCTTACGGGGAGTAACCTTGGCGATCGCGAAGCTTTTTTGCGGCAAGCATATATCGCCATTGAAGCTCAGGTAGGGAAAATTGCAAACAAATCGGCCTTATACCAAACGCAGCCCTGGGGCATCAGCGACCAACCTGATTTTCTGAATCAGGCCCTGCTTGTCTCGACTCAATTGTCGCCATTCGCAGTACTCGATGCCATTAAGGACATAGAAAAAACGATGGGAAGAACGGAAATTATCCGATGGGGTGAGCGGATAATCGACATTGACATCCTCTTTTACGGAGATATAATTGTCGAATCACCTGTCCTTACCATCCCCCACCCGAGGCTGCATGAAAGAAATTTTGTGCTGGCTCCGCTGGCTGAAATTGCCCCTGATTTAAAGCATCCGGCTCTGGGCAAAACGATAGCAGAACTGCTGGAAGAATCGCCGGATGTTCTGGAAGCGACGAGGGGTGATAATTTGATGATTTGATAATTTGACAATTTGAAGATTTGGGGAGCAATATTGATAATCATGGGTAGGGCTCAACCAACAACGAACAACGCACAACGCACAACCAACAACCTACCTGCCGGTAGCTACGGTTTATACACAACTCAAAGAACGTATATTTGGAGCCAAA
>CALEYL010000053.1 GCA_937926205.1 uncultured Saprospiraceae bacterium | reverse complement strand
TATTGATTCCCAGGGACAAAAAGCCATGGAACAGCGCTTAACTTAATGGTGTTGATGCTTTGTTGTATTTATGCTCGTTCAATAATGGTTTCTATTTTTTTACCACTGCTATCTCTTGTTGTTATTAAAATCTTGTCTTTACCTTTCAAGATAGATTTCAAAAGAAAATCACAGATGTTTATATTTTCATAATTAATACCGTCTATGGTTAAAACCTGGTCTCCTGGACTGATTTTTATTTTCAAGTCATTATCCCAAACAGTTCCTATGTAGAGTTTATTGTTTTGGGGAATAAAATTTACCGGAAATTGCTTTTCACTTGCATCTATGTCAGTTGTAGTATATGGATTAAAGTAAAACTTTTTGTTCTTGTAGTCAACTGTAACAATTCCATAGTGTAACAATGATGACCCTATTCTTGAATTGTTGTCTAATGTCGTTTCAGTTGTAATATTTAATAATTTATTGCCATTAATTTCCATAATTGGCAAACGAAGCCTATGAATAGTGGTATCTTTTGCCATTCCGAATAAACTCAATGAATTAATGCCGGTTCCTTTCCCTAACTCTTCAAATATACTGTATTTTTTAAATATTTCGAGATGGCGTAATGACAAATCATACAACCCTTGCATGCCAGAGTCAAATAGCAATTGCTCTTTTGCCTGTTTTTTGTTTTTTAATTTAACCCATATAACAGGGCTACTCTGGTTGTCGAGAAATAATTTAGATGATTGTTTGGGATTTAAATTTAGCTTTTTAACATCGTCAGTAATGATAACTTGATTATTGCTTCCGTCAATTTGCAGAATAGAATTCCTCAATAAATTACTGCCGATAATACCATCTACTTCAAAACATTCAAACACTATATTCGGTTTTGCGACTAAAGTTGGAATATTCTTAAAGGCAATATCTCCTATAAGAACTTCATTAAGTGAAACGACAATCACGCTGTCTTTTGTTGCATTGGCATCCGAAACAGAGATTTTAGTAATAACGTTATTTTTTAGTTCATCAAAGAGTTTAGTGGTAATGGTGGTTGGAGCACCAGTGTCAAGAATAAACCTATATATTTTATCTTTGATTTTTATTTTTATAATGATTTTATCATTTATATTTTCATATTGCAAAGATGAATAATAATGTATTTGGTCAGTGCCTCCATTGTTAAATGTAAAACCTGTTTGTCCGCAACAAACTTTCGTAATAAACAAGAAAGTCAAGATTGTTACTATCCGCATATTTTTGATTGTATTTTTAGTTACCGGTAACTTGAATGTCCCCCGCAATACGTCTTTCTTTGCTATCGATAAATTGGTTATGGCAAATTTCTATTGTAGTTCACTACGAATCGCCATGATCAATTCCCCCAGACGATTTTCTCCCAATTTGGTGTTTAAATCCACGCCCCAAAAAGTGTCGCCCCAAAAGTTGCCTTCCTGAATCAAAGCATCGCCTGTTTCTATCAGCAAAGTCTTATATGGTTCCTGACTGTATTTTTGCTTTAGGCACTCCCGCATGACTTCAACCTTAATAGAATCCCAATTGTTCACAATAAGAATTCCTCTGCTCAATTTTTTGATGTCTCCGGGTTTTATACTTTCATCGGTACATTTTAAATACCACCTGACGTCATCGCTTTTTGCACTCATATAGGCGTGTTCAACTGATGGGTATGCAATGCCATTCAGCAAAATGGTACAGGGGGCAAAATTGCTTAACCATTTATATTCTTTATCAAACTTCCTTATCATCATTGGAGCAATGGGTTAGTGTCCAAATAATTCAGCACGGACAGACATCAAGAGGTTTTCCATTTTAAAAACCGGTTTGGAGGAACCCGGCACATGATGGGTGATCTTGCCTTTGCTTCCCCGCAAAGCCTCGGTAACTTTTTCGTTTTGTAAAACCTTTTGCTTTATCCCTTCCCGGATAATACTCTCATGTTCCGGGCTTCCGTAATCAAACTCCATCCCTGCGATGCTTATTTTTTTAGTTTTTTTCCCCTTTCCAGCCCTTTTTGCTTTCATGCCGGATAGCCTGAAGACATGTAATCTCATTTCATCTTTGCATTTCAAACCCTGCCATAACCCTTCAACAGAACCGCATTGATACGTTTCTTTGCCAATTTGTATGGTAAAAGGTGTCGAGGCAAAATTTGAGAGGATCCTTTCTCGCCAATCCTTACTTTTGGAGTAGATATTCATGGTATCACTTTAGGCTAGAGTTTGCAATATGGTCTCCAAACCGTATCGAATACTTTAAAGTTCCAATCCCTGTTGAAATCAAATAACTTGCGTCCCAGCATGTAAATGCCGGTATCCTGCTGCCCTGGCACGTTGCCGTTTGGATTTGCTTGCTTTTATTTATATGAAACCTGGGAAACCGAGGCTAATGGGAAGCATATTCTGTTTGGGTTAATTTTATATTGTGACAAAACTATAGTATCCACGCAATACCCCCAGGTCGCGAATAACCGGCAGTAAACCCGAATGGTGTTGATGTGCGGGCATTCGCTTATAAACGAAGTTAGCGGTTTTTTCTCCTGTTTAATGGTGCTTTCCGGCCTTTATCGACAAAAAGACATCACAACAGCCAGGCACGAACAAGCACTCAGCAAAACCCCAGCGGTCTGATAAGTATTGTATTATTTATAAGTCAATGAACCAATTCAGGCTCAACCAAAAACTATGGCGGGCAGATTGATTCAAAAATTGATTTACCCGATAATCCAGGCCGCCTTCAATCTTGTGATTTTCTCCTAAAGCATATCCAAGCAATGGAACCAATCTCATTTCGAGGTCATAAGCCGTAGCTTGTATGCTATTGAGGTACTCGTTGCCGATCTTGAGATAAAATTCTTTTGGGTCTGCTGATTGGCCATTTAAAGGTATCTCTACCACTAACCTGTATCTTAATCTATATTCTGTAGATTCTGCAGGTGAAAAAGTCTGGTCTGTAACAACACGGTGTGCTAATCTCAAACGGGACAATTTTTGAGTTGTCGTATATTGTTGAATAAATCGGTGGGTGGCTTTCCCTTCACGGAAACGAAATAGATATCCTCCGGAAATCCGGGAATTCAAGCCAACTTTTTTTGCGGCAATCAATGAATAATCCGTCAGTACATATTCATAGCCTTTGTCAATGTCGCCATCGAATGTTCCCCTTTCCAGCAACTGGCGGGATTCTATTTTAAAATTTAAGGACCAATCTTTTTTCAATTTGTAGTTTAGGTTTATCGAAGGCAAAATCCCAACTTGATAACTACTTTGTGCCGAAGTAGTAATTGAAAATGAAAACCATAAGCAAAGAATAAATAAAAGCTGCGTTTTAGTATTCAAGATTACTGGAATTTTTAAATATGATTTGAGAGACGGTGAGTGGTTGTCCTGTATTGCTAAAAAGATACTCGAATAAAGCTACATTTTTGGTGTTGCAGCATTTTACAACTATCTCGTAATTAACAATATACATTCCTTTTTTATCGCCTTTTTTAATGGCAGAGAATAAGATTGATCGGTCGCCGGAATACTGAATTTGAACTTTCCGAATGTTGAATTTTCTGCAGTCTTTCCCAAGATGGAAACTTATCGATTCTTTAAGGAGGGCTGGCAATTCGTTCCATGTTATCTCAATTTCAATGTCTTCCAAATTTCCAATCGTATCGAATTCAATGCTGTATTTTTGCTTATTCAACTTGAACTTTGCTTCTATACTGCTGCGGCCAAATCCTTCTTCCAAATACCATCTTACTTTTTTCTGAACTTCCAGAGAGTCAATGAAACCAAGAGCCCTGGAGGGGACCTCTTTTTCTTTCAGACGGCTTTCCTTTTCATACTTTTGTTGAGCATATAAATGGTTGGAACAAATGACCAATAAAATAAAGAAAATGCCTGTAATTAAGTGTTTAAACATTGATATTGCGTTTTATCATTTTTTGGACAAGGACATTGCTCGGTACAGTTACCCGTCCTCCAGCTAAGATTTATATTGTGATTGTTAATTTCGTAATCACACTGGAAAACCCAAGCTTTCCAAATCAGAATATGCCTTTCACGCTGCAATAAAGACCCTCCTAATTCATCGAAAACACTTTCTCTTTCCGCTCCCCGATCTGTTGCCGCCACATGGCATAATACAGCCCTTTTTCGGCCAGCAGCTGGTCATGGGAACCCGTTTCCACGATGTCGCCTTTTTCCAGCACGTAGATGCGATCGGCGTGGAGGATGGTGCTGAGACGGTGCGCGATGAGCAGGGTAATCTGGCGGCCTTCAGCGCTGATGTCCCGGATGGTGTCGGTGATTTCTTCCTCGGTCAGCGAGTCGAGCGCCGAAGTGGCTTCGTCGAAGAGGAGCAGTTTGGGGCGGCGCAGCAAAGCGCGGGCGATTGAAATGCGTTGTTTTTCGCCGCCGGAGAGCTTGAGGCCGCCTTCGCCGATGGTGGTGTCGAGACCCTTTTCGGCACGCTCGAGCAGGCTGTTGCAGGAGGCTTTTGTAAGCGCCATTTGCAGGTCTGCTTCGGTGGCAGCGGGGTTCACGAAGAGCAGGTTTTCCCGGATGGTGCCGGAAAAAAGCTGGGTATCCTGGGTGACGAAGCCGATTTGGCGGCGCAGGTCGTCGAAGAGGATGGATTGCTCGTCGAGGCCGTTGTAGAGGATACTGCCCTGCTGCGGCCGGTAGAGGCCCACGAGGAGCTTCATCAGGGTCGTTTTGCCGCTGCCGCTGGGGCCGACAAATGCGATGGTTTCGCCGGTTTTTACCTGAAAACTGATGTCGTTGAGGGCGTTTTGCTGCGCCGACTGGTGACGGAAAGCCACGTGCCGGAACTCCAGCGTTTCGATGTCGCCGAGGTGTTTTGGATTCAGCGCCTCGGGCTCGGGCTGCTTTTGCATCAGGTTTTCAAAGTTGTTCAGCGAGGCCTCGGCTTCCCGGTAACTGAGGATGATGTTGCCAATTTCCTGCAGGGGGCCGAAAATGAAAAACGAAAATATCTGCATCGTCACGATTTCGCCCGGCGCAAGTTGGCCCTTGAACACCAGCCACATGAGCATGAACAGGATGAGTTGCCGCAGGGTGTTGACGAAAGTGCCCTGTATGAAGCTGATGCTCCGGATCCGCTTTACTTTGGTCAGTTCCAGCTTGAGTATCTTGAAGGTGTTTTTGTTGAGGCGATCCACCTCCTGCTTGGTCAGGCCCAGGCTTTTCATCAGCTCGATGTTGCGCAGCGACTCCGTGGTGGCGCCAGCCAGCGAGGTGGTTTGTTTCACGATGATTTTCTGGATGGCCTTCACTTTTTTGCTCAGCAGGTTAGACACCCAGGTGAGCAGGAAAATGCCGCCGAAGTAGATGACGGGCAGGCTCCAGTGCTTGTTGAACGCATACACGGCTACGAATACGATGCCCACAATGACGGGGAACAACACATTGATGAAGGTGGAAATGAACTTCTCTGTATCGCTGCGCACTTTTTGAAGGATGCCGAGGGTTTCGCCGCTGCGCTGGTCTTCAAACTCCTGATAAGGTAGTTTCATGGCGTGCTGCAAGCCGTCGGTGAAAATGGTAGCCCCGAATTTCTGGGTAATGAGGTTGAGAAAATAATCCTGGAAAGCTTTGGCGATGCGGCTTACCATGGCCACCGAAATGGAGCCTAAGAGAAGCCATACAAGGCCATAAACGAGGATGTTTCTGCCGGCCGAATCCACAATGCTCTCCTTGATGAACAGGAAGCGGTTCCAGTCGAACGCCCCCGGCGGGGTAGACGACACCTGGTGGTTGGATGCCAGGGTGACCAGCTTGCCAAAAATGATGGGGTCAATCAGCGAAAATCCAATGTTGACGCTTGCCAGAAACAGCACCAATAGAACGAGCCAGCGATAGGGAAGGAAGTAGCGGAAAAGTATTTTCATGTTGCGGGTGGTGTTTGTTGCTTGTTAGGTCTTTCCGAACAGATGTTTAAATGGAAGTAAACATATCAGAACTTATTTGAGTTTTTGTAACAGAGCGAGAATTTTAATGTTTCCCTGTCTAATTAATCACGAAAAGTATGCCTTTCCACAATTGAATATACATCTGCCATGACAGGAACACAAGATTATCGCCTTAATAAAGCCAAAAACCTGCTGGAAACCACCGATCTCTCTGTCTCGGAAGTAGCCTGGCAGGTGGGTTTTAAAGACCTCGCCCACTTTTCAAAATCTTTTCAGGACGTATTTAAGCCCTTATCGAGCGCAACCAGCAAGTAATTGATTTATAAATGTTTAAAAAATAGTCCATTCGTGTCTTGCAACGAACAAACCATTTTTTTTGCCCCGATGCAACGAATAGACAAATTTTTGGAACGGATATACAAGAGGTTGGGGGCCTAAATCGCGCAACTTTGTAGCATTACAAGTCACTATCTAAATTCGATCAAACATCCTTATCCCGTTTACTTTCTATAGTTATGACGGCGGTTGATAACCACTGACAACAAACACTAAACATTCATAAAAAACGCAGCACATGAGAAATCTAACCTTGTCTATCGCAGCAACCCTGATCCTGATTTTCAGCACCAGTGCTTTCCTTAACGCACAAACCACTGCCACCTGGAAAGGCGGCAAACCCGGAAGAACGACAGACTGGAGCTGCGCCGAAAACTGGAAAGAAGGCCGTATTCCCAACGAATTTGACCAGGTCATCATTCCGGCCCGTGCAGCATTTTACCCGATCCTCAATAATACAGTGGAAGTGGTTGACGCCTTGATTGTAGAAGGCGGCGCAACGCTGACCCTTCACAGCAATACAACCCTCACGGTTCTAGGCGATACCGGGCGGTTTGGCGGCCTCACGGTGCTTGGAATCATCCGGAACGATGGAATTCTGGAAGTTGTAGACGCCCCGGAGCGTAATGTAGCGCAACTGCAGCAGGTGGTAGGCTCTGGTAGGGTGGTTAACATCATATCCGATATTGAAACGCTGGCAAGCGGACAATAAACAAGCGCTTTTTCTGGATTTCATGCTCGTGCGGGGGTGAGGAAATTTTGTTTCAGCTGAGGCGAATTGACTACGTCGAAAAATTCAATGAAGTATAAAATGCTTGCATTCGACGTAGTCAAATAAAATTTGCCAGCCGTAACATAGTTTACCTTGCCCCAATCATTCCCCTTCAGACTGTCTCTTTCCGAAAATATTCAACCAAACGTCACCGGTAAACCGGCCGCCCAGTATAGCCAGCGATATCATCGGAAAGCATTGTAAAATTCATCTCTGTTGTATTCGTATTTTAACAACTCATCGCTTGTTTTTTTCAGGAGAATTGCGCCCTTCAGGGCATAATCTTTTGGGTATTTAAGCTTGAAATATTGAATGATGATGTCGTAAGTGTTTGGATGGTCAAAGTCATTGGGCAGAAAAGTCAAATCCCGGTCTTTTTCTTTTTCATTGGAATATTTCCACGCATTGTAAAGGTAAAAGTAGTGAAGCACAATTTTTAAACATACTTCGTGGAGTTCATCTATGGGAATGGTATCCGAAGCGGTCTTGCTGAAATGCGCGTTTACCAGTTCAAAATTTTTTTGGATGGTATGCATCGCTTCATCCAGGGTCTGACCCGGCAAAGGCAGGACGTCATGGGCTGTGTTCAACTGAAGCCCATATTTATTTTCAGTCAGTTCAATGGCTGTTTTTTCAATGTAAAAAAGCATTTTCAGAATGCGCTTATTGGTAAATAGTGCCTGTCCATTTAGTCGAGTGTCTGGTGGCCGTGTAACCTTGTAAATCTAACCCGGAATTTCAACTTTCCAAAGCTATAGGAAAGAGCCTTTATCTTGCCCAATCATTTCCCCCACAACCACACCAGCGCCTCAGGCAGCACAGAACCCCCATGCTTACCATTGTGCCCGCCCGTGCCTTTCACAAATTTGTAATCATATCCGCGGAATTCAAGTGCAGCAGCCATTTGCTGGTTTGCCAGCCACCAGTTGCCAAAACGGTTGTCGAGGTCGCCGGAACCATCCTGCAAATAAACCCTGATGTCTTTTTTGGCTGATTTTCGAATCAGCGCAGGATAGACATGGCCGCCACGGATGTCTGTAAAGCTGCCGATATGGCTCAGCACTTTGTGGAAATAATCCGGCCGTTCCCAGGCAGCTGTAAACGCGCAGATGCCTCCCGAAGAAAGCCCGCAAATGGCCCTCATTTTCGGGTCATTGGCCAGGTTGTAGTTTTTGCCCAGTTCCGGAATCATTTCTTCGATGAGCAAGCGGACATAGCGGTCGCTTAATTCATCGTATTCCCAACTGCGGTTGCTGCTCCGGAACAGATTTTCAGGGAATTCGGGGGCATCGTGCCCCGGGTTGATGAACAGCCCAATGGTAACCGGCATTTTTCCCTGCTGGATCAGGTTATCGAACACGATCGGAACCCGGAAATCCCCGTCTTCTTTCACGTAGGCATGCCCATCCTGAAAGACCATCAACGCTGCGGGTTTAGCCGGATCGTACTGGGCGGGGACGTACACGTAGTACTCCCTGAAATTGCCATCGTAGATTGCACTTTTCCAGGTATATTTGGTGACGGTGCCTTTGGGAACCCCTTCGTGTCGCTCAGAATCCGCGCTGTAGGTATAGCTTTCTTCCTGGGCGTCCGCTACCTGGATGGCGAGCATCACGCAGGATAGCAAGGCTGCTTTTGCGATTGACTTTTTCATGGACCTCATTTAAAGCGTTTTCCGTCCACTTTCAGGGTTTTCCCCTGAATAGCGATTAAGAAGCTTGCAAAATACTTGAGTTGGCTGATAAAAACAACCTTACGGGAAGAATCAGGCGTGTCGCCTTACAAATGTCACGACTGGAGGAAAGAGATGGGCTACTTCGGAAGAGCAGGGCACGGACAACTGAGGGCATCGCGAGGGTGCTACTTCTCATTAATATAAGATAAGTCCTTAGCTTGTTGGTATTTTTGTTGTGAGACGAATTCAAGCAAGTTCTCCATCGTTTTTAAAGGTCCTTTTGTGATCACCAGGTTACTCACCCAAGCCGGGATATTTCCTCCCGGATCGATTTTGACCGTATAATCAAGGTCAACGGTTCCATCTTTAGCGGGGGCGATTTTCCAATTAGCTTCAAACGATTTTATCCTTACCATGTTTTCATCATCAGAAATAAAATCCGGTACACCTTCGGAGCGGGAATAGACCACGCCGTTTTTATCCTGCCACTGTCTGGAATGAATCACGAGGTCGCGATCCTTCATGGGGAAAGGCATATCCGATTGGGTGTAATAATAATACTCCTGTTCACTGACGGTCTTTAACCTTTTGGCCATGATGCATTTAAATACCCAATTGGGATATTCACGAACATCACCCAAAAGCGCCATTATACCTTGTAAGCTAGATTTTATTTGAGTCGTTATCCGAACTTCGTCGACGCCTGAATTCAAATTGGGGCGTGTGTAAATGTTAATGCCACCCTTACTAACAACCAATTCCCAATCTGTCGTTTCTGCTTTGGGTGGCAGCATACGGCTGGACATTCCATTAATTGGCCGGGATTGGGTTGATACGGGGTGCTGAAACGAATTGCCAATTAGCGAAAAACTAAGCGTATACAAGGTAATCATCAATGTTTTCATGGCGTAGCTATTTGTGTTTTATCCCAATACGAAAAACACAGGAGAAAAGGCTGCGGTTACATGTATTAAACTTCCAAAGCATCGTAAATATTGGAGAAGAACTTGTCTATTATTAGATCCATAACGACTAACAAGAGCCATCCTGAATTTCGGAATGACTCTTGTTGGTTGGCGATGCAGCATTCCTCCATTTTAGGAAGGATGCAAATCGAATGTTGTGGAAGAGGTTTACGACTTATGACCGAAAAGATAAAATAACCCAAGCTGTATACCTCTGTTGGTTGAAACTGCAGCTGTATTTTCATTGATGTTACTCAAACCAAGATTGTACCTAACATCCAGTCCAACGCCGGAGGGCGGATGCACATAACTCATACCCACGCCCAGGCCCAGATCTACGGCTTTGTAATTGTCTTTGATGTCTGTATTGTTATCGTTGGCATTGGCTTTTGCAGAGGCCAGAAAGCCAATCTGCGGGCCGGCTTGTATCCTGAACCCATTATCGAACATGTATTGAATCAGTAAAGGCACATTGACATAATTCAGGTTCAACCGGGTATCAACCAGCCCGGAAGTATATTTTGTTCCCTGAACAGAGAACACAAGCTCCGGTTGGAATGCCCATTGCCGGGCAAGGTGAATATGCCCGAGCAATCCTATATAGACTCCGGCTTTTGTGTCATTGGATGAGCCCTGGTCGTTGTTGATGTTATAGAGGTTTAACCCGCCTTTTAATCCAATGTTTACATGCTGGGCATTTGCGACATTGACCATTAAAATGGCAGCCATTGTCACAGTTAATACATATTTCATAAACGTTTGATTTTGTGCACACGCATAAGATTAAGGCGTGTGAAATTTATCCTGCAAAGGTGGGATTCTTTAAATTGGTTGTGATTACACAATTCAGGAGAAGAGTTACATTATTTTACAAATCACTTTTTTCATCGGCAGCTTTATTGCCCTCTACGAACCACGAAGCGACAAACGCCGTAAAGGTGCCAAACAACCCGACTCCGGCGGTCATCAGAATGGCAGCAATGATCCGACCTTCCGTGGTAACCGGAAATTTATCCCCGTAACCGACCGTGGTGATGGTGACGTATGCCCACCAGATGGCGTCTTCAGCGGTTTTGATGTTGCTGTTCGGGTCGTCCTCAACCTGGAGGATGGCAATGGCGGAAAAAATCACCAGCAATATGGCAATCACGGAAACAGAAGTAAATGCGCCCTGTGCCCGGTTGGCAAAAATATGGCTGGTCAGCTGGTGAATCGATCGAAAGGCCCTGATGATGCGAAGCAAACGGATGAGCCGCAGGAGGCGCCCGGCACGCAGATAATCGACCATCGGAATGCAGGAAACGAGGTCAATCCAGCCCCAGCGCATAAAGCTTAGCTTATTTTCAGCCCGGGAGAAACGAATGCAAAATTCAACAAAGAAAAAAGCGCAAATGAAAAGGTCGATGTATTGCAGCAGGGAGGATGTTTCAGGCGCCAGTTTATAGGCTGTATCTACAACTAATGCCCCCAAAACGTAAATGGACAGAACGATGACGAGAATATTTAATAACCCCAGTTTGCTGTCTGAGTTGTTTGTTTTTTCTTCTGTCATGATCAACGTGGGTTTGTATTCGAAACCACATTTTTAGCCTGTGCGGACGGTGGTTTGTGGCGAAGATAAACAGAAAATTCCCCCGCATCCTTGGCCGCTCCCAAAAAATGCCTAATTTTCGATTCTTAAAATATGCATACAATCCACGACAACATATGAGTAAGCTGATCATCAAAGGCGGAAAAGGCGACATCGCCCTCCGGAAAAGCAAACAATGGGTGGGGTTGAAAACCACGACAGACCGCGGCCTGGAGCAACCCGATTACATCGAAACGGAATTGTTGCAAAACCTGGGCGGTTTTCAAATTGTGTCGCTCAACAAAGGCGACGATACGATTGATGCCAAACTTGATGAAGTGCGCGAACTTGACGAAGTTGAAGTGGGTACGCACGTTTATTATCCGGAAGGCAGCAACCGTCCGATGGTGCCTACCGGCGACATTTATCTTGTTTTTCAGGACGGCGTCGGCCCGGGAGAACAGCAGCTCGTGCTGGACGAATTTCACCTTTTATTGGTACAGGAGCGCAGTCCCGGCGCCATCATCGTCCGGGTGACGCCCCAATCGCCCAATCCGCTGAAAGTGGCGCAGGCTTTGCAGGAAAGCTCTTTGGTAAAACTGGCAGAGCCCGATTTTGATACGCCCCTGGATGAATACGCATTTTCCATGCCCCCCGACGATCTTTTGCCGCACGAATGGCACCTGAAAAACGACGGGCTTGTTAAGGACGTCAACTACAGACTCAAAAAAGGCGCTGACGCTAAGGTAGTGGACGCCTGGAACCGCCTCGGGAATGCTGGCAGCTCCAATGTGGTCATCGCTTTGATTGACAACGGATTCGACCTGACGCATCCCGATCTGAAAGACAAAGTGCTCAAGCCCTACGACCTCTGGAATAAGTCTACGGTTGTGCAGCAGGGGGATGTGCGTTATACCCACGGCACCCCCTGCGCGAGTGTGGCGCTTGCTGCTTCTAACGGACAGGGCATCGTCGGCTCGGCGCCCAATGCCAAATTTATGCCCCTGAGCGGCACCTCTTTCAGTGTGAGCACCACCGATGAAATGTTCGATTATTGCATCAAAAACGGAGCAGATATCATCAGTTGCAGCTGGGGTACCACAGATCAGGCTTACCAGCTCGGCTCCCTGAAAACAGAAGCCATTGCCAGGGCAGCGCGCCAGGGCAGGGGAGGAAAAGGCTGCGTTATTTTGTTTGCTGCCGGCAACGACGACCTCGACTACATCAACTTTTATGCAGCACATCCCGATGTGATTGCCGTTGGCGCCTGCACCAGCCAGGATACCTACGCCGGCTATTCCAACCGGGGAAGGGAAGTTTCGGTTTGTGCTCCCTCCAACGGCGATTGGCCGATTATTGCCGCACGTGCCTGGTGGGACGAAGGCCTGAACGGTGAAACGGGTAATTACAAATACTGGCGCGACGGTCGTTCCCGCGGGCAATACTACAAGCATTTTGGCGGTACTTCCAGCTCCACGCCTTTGGTAGCCGGCATTTGCGCGCTCATACTATCCGCCAACCCCGACCTGAAAGCCAAAGAAGTGAAAGAAATTCTGCAACAAACCGCCGATAAAATCGGCAATCCTTCTGAATATGTAGACGGCCACTCGCCCCGCTATGGCTATGGTCGCGTGAATGCAGATCGGGCCGTTGCCGAAGCTTTGCGTCGCAGTGAAGCAAAGAACCCGCCCGTTGTTCCCGAAGTGCCTGCCAATGTTTCCACCGGCAAAGGACTGTTTGAATTTAGTGTGAAAAAGCAGGATCCCGTTGGCTGGGGGGTTCAGATTGGCGCCTTCTACGAATATGGCAATGTGTTGGTGCAGGCAGAAAAGTTACAAAGACAGTTCGGCGAAAAAATCATCGTCAACATCAATGAACTGGGGGGTAAAACCGTGTATAAAATGCTTGTAGGCGCCTATGCCGACAAAGCTCAGGCCGATCAACTCGCGTCGCGTATGAAGGCCGGCGGGGTCAATGGTTTTGCAAGGCAATTGAAAGATTTGTAAAAAAATCACAAACTCTCTCCTTCATACTTAAACTCTTTTTTTCTTCGGGTGTTATTCGTTGCAAACGCAACCACTCGTAAATGAGCCAACACCCATACAACCCATTAGATTCTCTGGTTTTTCTAACCAATCGTGTCGGAAGGCTACTCAGCAGCGACATCCGCAAGCGCGCAGGCGATGACGTTGAAGGTTTGTATTCAACGCACATGGGCGTGCTCGTTGATTTGTGGATGCAGGACGGTTTGCGGCAACACGACCTGGTCATATCTGTTGTCAAGGACAAAGGCACCATTGCCAGGGCTCTGGAAAATCTTGAAAAGCAGGATATCGTTTACAGGGTTACCGATGCTGCCGACCGAAGGAACAAGCGCATCTATTTGACCCCCAAAGGCCGAAAACTCAAAGAAGACATGCTGCCGCATGCGCTGGCCAGTGTGGAAGAAGTGCTTGAAGGCATCCCAGCCGAAGAAGTTGCCATTTGTAAAAAAGTATTGCGCCGCATGTACAAACGATTGGTTCAAAAGATGATGCATACGACGCCCGCAGATACCACTTCACTATAAAAAAGTAATCAACACCTGAAATGAGTACCCTTACCCGCAGATTGAGTATTGTAGCCGGCATTCTGGTTCTGGTTGGATCTTTTGCGCTTTCGCGCTATCTGGGCAGCCAAAAACAGGAACCGGAAAGAAAAACCGAAGCCAAACGGGTGACCGAGGTTGAGGTTATGGCTGCTGTAAATCAGAACATACCCTCTTCGCTTGAAGTCCAGGGGCGATTGGCCGCATTCGAAAAAATTGAACTGTTTGCTGAAGTAGGCGGCTTGCTGAAGGAAACTTCCCGGCCATTCAAAGTAGGCAGCACTTTTCCCAAAGGCAGCATTTTGTGCAGCATAGACGAGACCGAAGCGCGTTTGGGGCTATTGGCACAAAAAAGCAGTTTGCTGAATGCCATTACCCAGATGATGCCCGATTTAAAAATCGACTATCCGGAAAGCTTCAAAAACTGGAAGCAATACCTTGATCAGTTTGATCCGGAAAAGCCCATTCCCGCATTTCCAAAACCGCTGAATCAACAGGAAAAATACTTCGTTGCATCGCGCAACCTCCACAATTCCTATTACACCATCAAAAGCGCTGAAGAACGCCTTTCGAAGTACCGCATTCAATCGCCATTCAATGGTACGCTCATTCAGGTATCCATTTACCCGGGCGCCGTTGTGCGCGTCGGTCAGAAATTAGGCGAACTGATGAGCACAGGAAATTACGAACTGGAAGGTACGGTAACGGTAGCCGATCTGCAATATGTTCGACCGGGAAGTCAGGTGAAGCTGGTCTCCGGCGATATTGCCGGGCAGTGGAATGGAACGGTGCGGCGCATAGGCGATCAGGTAGATCCGGGAACCCAAACAGTAAAAGTCTTTATCGGCGTCAGCGGCCCGAACCTGCGCGACGGCATGTATCTGCGTGGTGAAATCACTGCCAGCAGCATTTCAAATGCGCTGAAACTGCCCCGGGAATTGCTGGTCAACCAGGAATCGGTTTATACGGTGAAGGATTCGCAACTTCATCTGGTGCCGGTATCATTGGTGAAAATGACACCGGATTTTGCCATTGTACGCGGAATCGAAGATGGCACAACCTTGTTGAAAAACAAACCTGCAGGTATTTTTGACGGCATGAAAGTAAAGATTAAAGGGGATGAACCTAAGGATGAAATCATCTCTAAGGAGTAAGGCCGTAACAGCTGTTTTAAAAATTGTAAGCAACTGAGATTATCATAAACACCTATACTCATGAGAGGCATCGTACTCTATTTTATCAAATACCCCGTTGCCGCCAACTTGCTCATGTTTGCCATCCTCATCATGGGATGGTTTTCATTAGGCAGCGTTAAGTCCACTTTTTTCCCGGAGGTTGAAAGCCGGATTATTTCCATTCAGATTGTTTACCCCGGCGCTTCGCCACAGGAGGTGGAAGAGGGGGTGATTTCGAGGATCGAAGAAAACCTGAAAGGCCTGACCGGCGTGGAGCGATTCACTTCCGTATCGCGTGAAAACAGCGGTACGGTGACGGTGGAAGCATTCAAAGGATACAACCCGGATTTGGTACTTCAGGATGTGAAAAACGCGGTTGACCGGATCAATTCTTTTCCCGTCGGTATGGAGCCTGCGGTTATTTATAAATTGGAAAACCTGGGCTTCGCGATTAGTTTTGCCCTTAGCGGGGAAGTTGATCTGCAAACCCTGAAGCGTTATGGTCGCCAGGTAGAAGATGAATTGCGCGCCATTGACGGCATTTCAAAAGTGAACATCACCGGCTTTCCGGATGAAGAAATAGAAATCGCTTTTCGCGAAAGCGACCTTCGCGCCTACGGCCTTACCTTTCAGCAAGCTACCCAGGCAGTGCGCTCGGCAAACCTGGACATTACCGGCGGTTCCATCAAAGGCCCTGAAGAAGAACTCCTCGTCCGGGCGCGCAACAAGTTTTATTACGCCGATGGCCTGCGCGATATTGTTGTCAAAAACACACCGAATGGAGGGGTGGTTTACCTGCATCAGGTAGCCAATATCCGCGATCAGTGGGCTGACGAACCCGCCCGTAGTTTTATGAACAGCAAACCCAGCGTCGTGGCTACGGTGCAAAATACGCTGGAAGAAGACATGATCGGCATTACCGATAAGGTCAAAGACTATATTGAGCAGTTTAATGCTAAAAACGACATCGTAAAAGCCACAATCATCCGCGATGGATCAGTTTTGCTGAATCAGCGCATTGACTTATTAACCAAAAACGGACTGCAGGGCTTTTTTATCGTACTGCTTACCCTGGCTATTTTCCTCAACTGGCGACTGGCTTTCTGGGTGGCGATTGCCATTCCGGTTTCGTTTGCCGGTATGTTTGTGTGCGCTTACTTTGTGGGTATTACGATAAATGTCATCTCTCTGTTCGGGATGATCATCGTCGTCGGCATTTTGGTAGATGATGGTATCGTGATCGGTGAGAGCATATACCAGGACCACGAAAAAGGCCTGCCCCCGATACAGGCAGCGCTGAACGGTTCGCTTAAAGTGATTCCGGCAGTTGTTGCTTCTGTTTTGACAACAGTGGTTGCTTTCGGGGCCTTCTTCTTCATCGAAGGGCGCCTGGGCGAATTCTTTTCACAAATGGCGGTTGTGGTCATCGCGTCGCTCATGGTATCGCTGATAGAAGGCGTCCTGATTTTACCTTCGCACATCGCCCATTCCAAAGCTTTGATTAAAGGGGAAAAACCAGGGCGGGTCCAACTGTTTTTCGACAAAATCATGAACTGGCTCCGGGATCGCATCTATTCCAAAGTGCTTAAACTGGCAATGCACCATAAAGTGCTGACGTTTTCAACCATAACAGGATTGTTGCTCATCACTTTCGGTGCCATAGGCGGCGGCATCATCAAAGGGACTTTTTTCCCCATTATTGAACGCGACGACATCGCCATTACCCTGCAGATGCCCTCCGGTACGCGTGAACACGTCACACAGGACATGTTGGTTCACCTGGAAGAAGCAGCGTGGCGGGCAAATGAAAAACTAAGCCAGCATTATTTCAACGATGAAAAAAAGGCCATCCTGCGCATTGAAAGAAATATCGGCCCTGCTTCTTATCAGGGGGGCTTAAATGTGGCGCTTCTGGATGGCGAAAATCGCGACAGCCTCTCGCTTAGGGAAGTGATCAATGCGATTCGCGAAGAAGCCGGCCCCATGGATGAAGCAGAATTGGTGACCTATGGCTCACAATCCGCTTTTGGAAAGCCTATTTCTATTTCATTGGTCGGCAATAATTATGCAGAACTGAACGCTGCCGCTGAAAAAGTAAAATCGGAATTGCAGGAACTGGCAGAGCTGAGCGACGTGGTCGATAACAACCAGGAAGGTTTGCAGGAAGTAAACCTCACCCTGAAAGACAAAGCCCTGTATCTGGGGCTCAACCTTCAGGACATCGTCGGACAGGTACGCCAGGGATTTTTTGGCAGTGAAGTGCAACGCCTGCAGCGGGGCCGGGATGAAGTGCGCGTTTGGGTTCGCTACGACGAAGAAGACCGCTCTGATCTCACCCAGTTGGCCAACATGCGCGTGCGCTTTTCTGACGGGCGCGAATTTCCGCTTTCAGAAATTGCCAACATCGAACTGAAGCGGGGCGTCATCAGCATCAATCACATTGATGGCAAACGCGAGGTGAAAATAGAAGCAGATGTTTCGCGCGACGATGTTTCGGTGAGTGAACTCACATCCAGTCTGCGCGACGAAATGCTGCCGAAGATACTTGCCGGATTTCCTTCCGTGGCGGCTTTGTTTGAGGGGCAAAACCGCGAACAGGCAAAAAGTGCGGCTTCGATTCAGATCGTAGGTTCGGTGATGCTGGCCATCATTTTCTTCATTATTGCCCTGACTTTCCGGTCTATCAGCCAAACGGTCATCGTTTTTCTGATGATTCCATTTTCCATGCTTGGCGTTGGATGGGGGCACTGGCTGATGGGCGCGCCAATCAGTTTGTTTTCTTTTCTGGGTATGGTTGCACTGATTGGGGTGTTGGTCAATGACGCCATCGTCTTTATAGACACCTACAACGATCTCTTGCGGGATAAACGCGGGCAAATGGAGGCCATTTACGAAGCGGGGATCACCCGTTTCCGGCCAATTTTGCTAACCTCGGTAACGACCATTGCCGGCTTGTCGCCAATTTTGCTGGAAAAAAGCCTCCAGGCGCAGTTCCTCATTCCGATGGCTATTTCTGTATCCTTTGGATTAGCGGCGACAACGATCTGTATTTTAGTACTTTTGCCCGTGTTACTGATTTTCAACAACCGCCTCAAGGTTTATTCCGCCTGGCTGTGGAATGGCGCTAAACCCAGCTATGAATCTGTAGAGCCTGCACGGAAAGCGCTGGAAGCAGAAGAAGAATACACCCTGAAGGGAGGAAATAATGATTGAAATGACCGACATGAAGCAAGCGCCGGCATGGCGTAAATTATTCAATTGGGCGCTGCCCAAGGCAAAATACGCCATTGCAAGTACCATCGCAACGGGCTTTGACTATACCATTTATCTGGTACTCGTGAATAAAGTTCTGGCGCCGGTGCCTTCCAACATCATTGCTTACTCGGTGGGCATGGTCGTTAATTTTCTGTTGCAAAAACGTTTTGTTTTTCAACTCCGTCGATCGGTGCGCAAAGCCTTTTTCTTTGCGGCGCTGGTCTCTCTTGGGGGGCTTTTCCTCAGTTCGGTTATCATTTATGGATTATCCACACAGTCTTTTTTCAATGAACATCAGGCAGTGACAAAATTGATTGCTACCGGTCTGGTTTTTTTCTATAACTTTTATCTCAAACGCTATGTATTTGAAGGACGCTTTGCGGGCTAAAACAGCAATCATTACCCTGGTTTTGGGGAGTTTGTTCCACTTGGGCAATGCACAGGAATCGCTCAGCCTGTCTCAATCCATAGACCTGGCGCTTCAGAATAACTACGCACTGCAAATTGCACAGCGCAGTGCCGATATTGCCCAGAACAACAACAAATGGGGCACAGCAGGGAAATATCCAAACGTTAACCTGACCCTGGGCTGGAACAACGGGTTCAATGACGCCAACAACCCGGCGTCATTTACCCGCGAAATTACCACGGTCACTACCGGCGTCTCCCCTGGGATTGAGGCGACCTGGACGCTTTACAACGGCAATCGCGTTAACCTGACCAAGCAACAACTGGCGCAGTTGGAGCGAATTGGCCAGGGCAATGTTCGCATTGCCGTGGAAAATACCATCCGGACGGTCATACTGGCTTATTATGCGGCCCTGATTGAGCAGGAACGGCTGGAAATACGCCGTCAATCGTTGGTTTTGTCGCGCGACAGGGTCAACTTTGCCAGCATCCGTCAGGAATTTGGACGTGCCGGCACTTTTGATGTCCTTCAAAATCAGGATGCTTACCTCAATGATTCCACCCTGTTTCTCCAGCAAGGCATCGCTTATGAGAATGCCCTTCGGAACCTCAACCTCGCATTGGGGGTAGATAACCTGAATCAGCAATACCAACTGGTAGATCCTCTGGATTATGTTGCCGTGGATTACAATGCAGAAGCGCTGCAAACAGCCATGCTTGCCAGCAACCAGCTGCTTCAGAATTTATACCTTAATCGGGATTTGAGTAACATCAACACCCGCATTCAGGAATCGGCCAGGTACCCCTCGGTAAACGTTCGCAGCGGAGCCACCTACAACGCCAACCTGTCGGGAGGCAGCGGGACACTTGCTTCCCGTGACGACATGGGGAACCCCATCAAACTGGACCTGGATGCAGTAACCTCCAATAGCCTTAACTTTTTTGTCAACTTTTCAGTAGCTTACAACATTTTTGACGGCGGCGTGCGGAGACGAAACATCGAAAATTCAAAAACCAATGAATTGATTGCCCAACTGGATGTCGAAAATCTGAAACGAACGCTGAATACGCAATTGGCCAATACCATTGCAACTTATAACAACCAGAAACAGTTGCTGGAATTGACGAACCAGCTGGTCGACAATGCGCAGCGCAATCTCGATATTGCCGGCGAACGCTTCAAGGGCGGCCTGATCAGCTCTTTTGATTACCGCACGGTGCAATTGGGATACATCAATGCCACTCAAGGTCGGCTGAATGCCTTGTTTAACCTGAAGAACATTGAAACCGAAATGCTGCAATTGACAGGGGGGCTGCTGAGGTAAGGCAAGACCTATAAGGTTTTCTGAATAAAATAGACAATGGAAGCATCAAAAAAAATAAACTTCGGCCTTCTGGGCAGGTTGTTCAAACTGGTAGAGCCCTATCGCTGGGCATTCCTGCTGGCGTCTGTACTCACTGTTACCCTTGCCCCGTTGTCCATTTTGCGTCCTTACCTGATCCAGCAAATGGTAGACGACCATGTCTTTAACGGGGATGCAAGTGGTCTTACCCGCATTGCCATTGTCGTTTTTGCGCTGTTGCTGGTGGAAACGGTCTTCCGGTACGGCTTCAGTTATGTCACCAGCTGGCTGGGGCAGTCGGTTATCCGCGATCTGCGGGTACGCATTTTTCAACACATCACCAGCCTGCGCCTGTCTTATTTCGACCGTACACCTGTTGGAACTTCCACAACGCGCACCATCAATGACATCGAAACCATCAACTCTGTATTTTCAGAAGGGGTCATGACCATTATTGCAGATGTACTGGCCCTGATTGCGGTGCTGGGCATCATGCTTTACACCAGCTGGAAGCTGACGTTGGTCTGTATGACGGTATTACCTATACTCGTTATTGCCAGCTATATTTTTAAAGAAAAAGTAAAAGCCTCTTTTCAGATTGTCCGCACCCAGATTGCTCGCATGAATGCTTTTTTGCAGGAACGCATTACCGGGATGCGCACCGTACAGATTTTTAATGCTGAAGCACAGGAAGCTGAAAAATACAGGGTTATCAACCGGGAGTATACGAAAGCAAACCTGGACTCCATCCTTTATTACGCTGTCTTCTACCCGGTGGTGGACATCGTCGCAGCGGCTGCACTCGGCTTAATGGTCTGGTGGGGCGCCCGCAATACGTTGGAAGTCAATGGCGTCACCCTGGGTGTCCTGGTTGCTTTTCCCATTTACCTCAACATGCTTTTTCGTCCTATCCGGACCCTGGCGGACAATTTCAATACTTTACAAATGGCATTGGTCGCTGCCGAACGCGTCTTTCAGCTGCTTGACCGAACCGATAAAATCGAAAACACAGGAACCCTTAAACCTGAACGGCTGAAGGGGGACGTCGTTTTTGACAAAGTCTGGTTTTCTTACAATGACAAAGATTTTGTGCTAAAGGACGTTAGTTTTCACATTCGCCCCGGAGAAACGCTCGCCATAGTGGGCAGTACCGGTTCGGGTAAAACCACCATTACCAATATCCTCAACCGTTTCTATGAATTGCAAAAGGGGGAAGTGCGCGTAGACGACGTTAACCTCAGGGAATACGAATTGCAGGGCTTGCGGCGACGTATTGCCGTTGTTCTGCAGGATGTATTTTTGTTCTCCGGAACGATCCTGGAAAACATCACCCTGCGCGACAGTGGCATCACGCGGGAGCAGGTAATTGATGCTGCCCGTATGATTGGCGCCCACGACTTTATCATGCGCCTGCCCGGCGGCTACGATTATCAGGTTATGGAACGCGGCGCCACCTTATCCATGGGGCAAAGGCAATTAGTCTCTTTCGTGCGTGCCCTCGTTTTTGATCCGGATATCCTGATCCTTGATGAAGCCACCTCCTCTATTGACCCGGAATCGGAATCTGTCATCCAGTTTGCGATAGAAACCCTGATCAAGCAACGGACATCCATCATCATTGCGCACCGGCTATCAACCATACGCCACGCCGATAACATTCTGGTGTTGGAAAAAGGGAAAGTACTGGAATTTGGAGACCACGACACGCTGTTGCGCCAGGAAAACGGGCGCTATCGTGAGCTTTATGAGATGCAGTTTTTGCAATTGGTTGAAGAAAACTGAGGTGATATTGAAACCGATTTAACGAACATTATCCTTTTTTAATAAAAAAATAAAGGGCTTCCTATTGCGCGTAAACAAATTTATCCATACGTTTGTGTATATAATGATTGAATCTATGACAGCTTTGTCGAATAATTTTTGGTTTAGCTTTTACTTTTACGGTAAACCGTAGGGGCTGCTAATCCATTCGACAAGTGTTCGAAATAAAATTAGGAAGTCCCGCAAATCGGGACTTTTTTTTTGCTGTTAAGACAGCGCGTTACTCTGAAGCGCAGAATAAAACCAAACATGATGCCTGACCAGAACAAGCGATTTTGGGGTTTTTATTGGTTTAGCTTTTACGGATACCGTGAAGGGGCATGCGCTTTTACCTAAATCTTTGGATAAAGGTAATCTAAAAAAAGCCCCGCACGAAGACGGGGCTTTTTTTATGCCTTGAATTGATTGTCAATTATTTACAATATAATACCATGTCAGAGACCGCATCAGCGCCTGCTGGAGAAATTCCGGCGCTACAGCACCCCCTCAGGGTCGCTATCCAGGGAGTCCCCGGAGCTTTCCATGAAATTGCTGCAAGGCAATACTTTAGTCCGGATAACGTAGAAATCGTTCCGGCCCTTACCTTCGATGAGTTGGTAGCGTATGTGGAAAAAGGCATTCAGGCCGATGTTGGATTGATGGCGATGGAAAATACCCTGGCGGGAGGCCTGATGGGCAATTTTCGACTGTTGAACGAATCGAAATTACAGGCTGCGGGAGAAGTATTTCTGCGCATTCGCCAAAACCTGATGGCTTTGCCGGGCGTCGAAATCAAGGACCTGGCGGAAGTACATTCCCACCCTATTGCCATTGCACAGTGTCGCGAATTTTTCCGCCAGTATCCGCATATTCGATTGGTAGAGGCAGAAGACACAGCGCTTAGTGCACGAAACATCAAAGAGCAGGGCCTTCGTCAGGTCGGTGCAATTGGCAGTTCATTGGCCGCTGAGCTTTACGGTCTGAACATGCTGGCAGAGAGCATCGAAACCAACAAAAAAAACCTGACCCGTTTTTTGGTCCTGCAACGCGAAAGTGAAATTGAAGAAAACCCGGCCTCTGACAAAGTTTCGCTCTGCTTTTCTGTAGATCATGAAGTGGGCAGTCTTTACAAGGTGCTCGCTGTTTTGTCGGCCTATCATGCCAACCTGACGAAGATTCAGTCCATGCCCATCATTGGGAAACCCTGGGAATATTTGTTTTTTCTCGATTTTGTTGCAGAGGGCAAACTGAGTCATCAACAGGCTGTGGATGCCATTTTGCCCATAACGCACAACCTGAAAGTTTTGGGAATATACCCCAAAGGCAAACTAATCGATTGATCAACCCGGTTTCATTAACAACGCGTCACAACCACAATATTATGAGTTCTGCAGCCATCGCACAGGCACCACCAATTTTTAACATCCGTACCGCCAGTCGCCTGGACGGGATAGAGGAATATTACTTTTCTCAAAAACTTCGCGAAATCGCCGTTATGCGTTCGGAAGGCAAGCCCGTCATCAACCTTGGTATCGGCAGCCCTGATTTGCCGCCTTCCCCTGCAACGGTGGAAGAGCTTGCCGAACAAAGCAGGAGACCGGACCAACATGCTTATCAAAGCTATGCAGGAACGCCGGAACTCCGCCAGGCTTTTGCCAAATGGTACCTGGATTGGTTTGGAGTAACCCTGCATCCCGATAAAGAAATTTTGCCGATGATCGGCTCCAAAGAAGGCATTATGCACATCGCCATGACCTATCTGGAGGCAGGTGATGAAGCGCTGGTCCCTGATCCTGGTTATCCAACTTATCGCGCAGCTACTGCCCTGACCGGCGCCACTGTTCGCACTTATGCCCTGTCAGAAGAAAGCCGCTGGCTTCCCGACCTGGATGCTCTGGCAGCTACGGATTTGAGTCGTGTGAAAATCATGTGGATCAACTACCCGCACATGCCTACCGGCGCACAGGCTGATAAAGGTTTTTTCAGCGATTTGGTCGCTTTCGCGAAAGCGCACCACATCCTTCTGGTCAACGACAACCCTTATGCATTTATCCTCAATGAAAATCCGTTGAGCCTGCTCAGCACAGAGGGCGCCAAAGATGTTGCACTGGAGCTGAATTCGCTGAGCAAATCACACAACATGGCCGGCTGGAGAGTCGGCATGCTGGCCGGCAATGCCGATTTTCTGCGCGATGTGCTGCGCTTCAAAAGCAATATGGATTCGGGCATGTTCAAACCTTTGCAATTGGCCGCAGCCAGAGCATTGGAAAGCCCCGCAAGCTGGTATGGCGAACTGAATGAAATTTACCGCAGGCGCCGCGACAAAGCTTTTGCTCTGCTCAATTTGCTGGAATGCCGCTACGATACGATGCAGACAGGAATGTTTGTGTGGGCTAAAATTCCGGATGCTTATGAAACTGCCTACGCACTTTCTGACCAGATTTTGTATCAAAATCACGTTTTTCTGACGCCGGGTGGCATTTTCGGCAACCAGGGCGCCCGCTATGTCAGGGTGTCGCTGTGCAGCGATGAATCCACATTTGAAACCGCAATTGCAAGAATCGTATGACGGTTACTCTGGTAGGCATCGGACTTATTGGCGGCTCAATGGCCATCACGCTGAAAGAAAACGGCTTCGCGTCGCGCATCATCGGCGTTGATGCCAATGCGGATAATATTGATAAGGCATTCCGTCGCCGGCTCATTGACGAAACAATGCCCCTTGAAGAGGCGGTTGCACAATCTGACATCATCATTGTTGCAACCCCGGTGGATGCGATGCTGCACCTGATCGCGACCATTCTCGATCAGGTAACTGACAATCAGGTAGTTTTGGACGTCGGTTCCACCAAAGTCAGGCTACTCGAATCCCTGAAAGGGCATCCAAACCGGAAACGGTATGTCGCTACCCACCCCATGGCAGGTACGGAATACTCCGGGCCGGAAGCGGCTATACCCAATCTTTTCAACGGGAAATGCACCGTGATTTGTGATGCGGAAGACAGTGCGCCGGATGCAGTAGCGATGGCAGTGGCGTTGTATGAAACCATTCCAATGCGGGTTGTTTATCTCGACAGCGCCTCCCACGACGTTCATACGGCTTATGTGTCTCATATTTCGCACATCAGTTCTTTTGCGCTGGCGTTGACCGTTTTGGCCAAAGAAGCAGACGAAGAGCGGATTTTCGAACTGGCCAGCGGGGGCTTCGATTCTACCGTTCGCCTGGCCAAAAGTTCGCCGGATATGTGGACGCCGATATTTCGTCAAAACCGCGACAATGTGCTGGACGTACTGGATGAGCACATCAACCAGCTGTCGAGATTCCGGAGCCTGCTCATCAAAAAGGACTTCGACACCTTTTACCGGTTGATTCAGCAGGCAAATGGCATCAGGAAAGTGTTGGAGGGGAAGTGAGGGATTTGAAATTTGAAAATTTGTTAATTTGAAAATGCTGACGAGACTCCCGTGGTAATGAAAGTTGTTGATTTGTTGACCCCGCTTGGGCGGGACAAGTTTTGAGGATTTGGTTATGAACTTGTAGGATGCAACGAACATCCAACAACGAACAACCAACAACGAACAACCAACAACGAACAACCAACAACCAACAACTAAAGCAAAGTGCTAATTTCAAGCGTAAATGATCGAATTGTTGAATAAAAATAAAATGTCATGACGATGAATTTCAAGCCTATTTTCGGCAACGCAGAGAAGCGTCCGATCATCATTGCGGGGCCCTGCAGCGCCGAAACAGAAGAGCAGGTATTACAGGCAGCGCATGATCTTGCACCACAAAAAATTGACCTTTTCAGAGCGGGCATCTGGAAGCCGCGGACCCGGCCGGGCGAATTTGAAGGCATCGGCACGGAAGGCTTGGGGTGGTTGCGTCGGGTAAAAGAAGAAACCGGCTTGAAAGTGACAACGGAGGTTGCCAAAACCCAGCACGTTTTTGAAGCTTTGAAATATGGGATTGATGTGCTTTGGATTGGCGCCCGAACAACCGTGAATCCATTTTCCGTGCAGGAAGTCGCCGATGCGCTGAAAGGCGTAGACATTCCGGTGCTGGTGAAAAATCCGATTAACCCCGATCTTAAGCTATGGATTGGATCCATCGAAAGGTTATACCGGGCAGGCATCACGCGTATTGCCGCCATTCACAGAGGCTTTTCACACCATGGAGAATCCAACTATCGGAATGTGCCCCGCTGGCAGATAGCCATTGAACTCAAGCGCCAGTTTCCGGACTTGCCCATGATCTGCGATAACAGCCATATTTGCGGTCGCCGCGATACCTTGTTTAATGTGGCACAGCACGCCCTTGACCTTAACTTTGACGGGCTGATGACGGAAGTTCATCCAACACCTGATGAAGCCTGGAGCGATGCTGCTCAGCAGATTACGCCGGTTCAGTACCACGAATTAATCAGCAAACTGGTCTTCCGCAAAGCGGGATTTGACGATCCGGAGTTCCTGCAAAACCTCGACCACCTGCGCCAGGAGATTGACGAGATTGACGATGAAATCATCAACCTGCTGGGTAAAAGGATGGGGCTGGCTGAAAACATCGGCGAATACAAGTTGCGCAACAACATCGCCATTCTGCAAACGGATCGCTGGAATGAAATTCTGGAGCGTGCCATTGCAAAAGGCATGAAAAAAGGGTTGAACGAGGAATTCATCGGAACCATACTGCGCGCTATTCACAAAGAGTCCATCAGCCTGCAGTCGAAAGTCATGCACCATAAAGAGGGTAGCGTAGAGAAACCCTGAGCCGACTTTAGCGGAATCTGTCTTTATCTGTCTGTCTTTGTCTTCAAGGGCAGGCGGATAAAGTATGGGCTAAACTCAGGCAGGAAATTCAATTCCTTGATACAGGTCTTTTAAGGGCAAGGTTACCCCAATGGAGCTCAGTTCAATAGCTCCTTCTAATCCCATTGATCGTGTTATTTTCCAAAGGCTTGCTGATGCATCCTGTAAATAAAAAGATTCTATTCTGGCTTTGTCCTGTGATACAAGAACATACTCGCGAAGAGATGGTAGGGAACAGTACTGATTAAACTTTTCGCCCCGATCATAACTTTCTGTCGATTCAGAAAGCACTTCAATGATCAAAAGAGGATTCAGAATCAGGTCTCGCCGCTCATTCCAAAATTCTGGCTTTTCACACACAATACTTACATCCGGATAAACGGCTTTGTTGTATAGAGGGAGGTAGACTTTCATATCACTGGTAAGAACAGCGCATGTTTTTTTCTGATTATTCAATAAGTTGAGCAGGATACCTATCACCTGAGCTGCAATACGATTGTGTTCAAATTTAGCTCCGGACATTTCAATGGTTTTTCCGTTATCGAATTCGTGCTTCACCACTGACTGCTCTTCAAGGTCGAGGTATTCTTCCAGCGTAAAGAACTTTTCGGCGCTTACGATTTTGGTGCTCATGCAGCATAAGTTTGTATAGATACAAATATAAGGGTTTTCTGCAAGTGCTGTATCGCCTTATGCCGTACATGTGCTAAATTTGGCTTTCAAACAACTCAATCGGCCATGGGAGCGCATACAATTTGGTTTTACCTGCTCATTGCTGCACTGTTGGCAGGTGTGGTTCAGAGTATTTCTGTGGGCAGCCTGTTTTTCCTTAAGCGCTCGGGAGACAGGCGTGCCAATGGTTTTTATGGCCTGCTGCTGATTATGATGGGGTTGACGCTTTTGCACAACATCCTGCTCATCAGCAATATTTATGAACGGTACCCGCGGTTGCAGTTTTGGCCCATGTACTTCACCCTGTCTTTTCCGCCACTGTTGTTTTTTTATGTAAAGCTTACCCTGTATCCGGCTTACCGCCTGAAGCTTAGCGATATCAAACATTTTATACTTCCTCTGGGACAAATCCTGTTCTTTCTTGCCGTTTTGTTTAACCTGACGGATAATAAAGGGGTGCCCGGCCGCTATTTTTACAACCCTTTTTATGGCGCATTTGAGCATTTTTTATATATCAGCACTTTTTTTGCTTACCTCTATTTTGCCTATCGCTACATCCGGCACCGGGCGCGGGAAGGACGCCGCGGTGCAGTTGCCCGTCAGGTCTTTTACCTGAAAACGCTGGTTCGGGTATTGTTTTTGCTTTTTTGCATCCATACGGGCTTTCTCGTTTCCGATTTTGTGGGTTATGAATTTCTGGGCGTCAACCTGAGGGCCGTAAAGTTGTTTGCAGGGATGGGCGCCCTGTCGTTTGCAGCCCTGGTTTTTTGGAGTGGAACCTATGGATTTCAGGTGCTGCTTTGGGGAAGGCGGGTTTTCAAAAAACCGGGCAACGCACACCGGCAAACGGAAGGGAAAAAGTAAAAAATTTTTTTATTCGGATGCTTTTTGAAGCATGGAGGGTAAATTTTGAAAATTCAATTATTGCAAAATATTAATTAAAAAAAATAGTTTTTTAAAAAATTTAAAAATAAATAAGCCAATAAAAATCTTTTTTTAAAAAATAAAATTTGGTTTGAACCCTTGACTTGCATTGTTTTTTGATCTACTTTTGTGATGAAATTCGGCAATAATGGCCGGTATAAATCCAGAAACAAAAGACAATACCATGAATAAGATTCTGTGCTCACTCGTCCTCGTAATCGTTTCCCTTTCGACCATACAGGCTCAATTCACTAAAATAGAAAAAGGAGATGTTGATATGGCTGCGGGCATAGGTCTCGTACCTACTTTCGCGGCTGATAAAGGTAAGGCTATCGTTCCACCGCTTAGCTTTCGCATTGATTACCGCATTTCCCGTCAATTTTCACTGGGCGCTTACGCCGCTTTTTCTTCAACGGAAAGCAGCATCATCACACAGCCCAACGGTTCGGTAGAACGTTTTGAAACAGACTATACCATTGCCGGTATCAGGGGTGCTGTCCATGGAAATCCACGCGACAACTGGGATGTTTATGGCGGATTTCTGATCGGCTACAACATGCCTTCCGTTAAACATTTCATCATCACTCCGGCCAGCGACGTAAAAGATCTGGAAGAAGCGCCTTCATTCACCCGTCCGGCTCAAAATCGCCTGACATACAGCGGTTTTGTAGGCGCTGCTTATTACTTCAAAAAGAACCTCAGCGTATTTGCTGAACTTGGTTACGGCATTTCCCTGCTTAATGCAGGCCTTCAGATAAAGTTGTAAACTCATCATCATTTTTTTTTCGACAGGCATCAATCTTGTATATAAGGTTGATGCCTGTTTTTATTTTTGTACCTTCAATCAACCAAATTTTTACCTCGAGATGCAATTATCGCAAATTCCAAAGCTGCATTTTCCTGATCAGGGCAACTTCTTCCTCATAGCCGGCCCCTGTGCCATCGAAGGAGAATCCATGGCCATGGAAATCGCTGAAAAAGTGAGCGCCATTTGTGAGCGCCTCCGCATACCTTATATCTTTAAGGGATCATACCGAAAAGCCAACCGCTCGCGCGGCGATTCTTTTACAGGCATCGGCGACGAAAAAGCCCTGAATATTCTTCAGGCAGTCGGTGAGCGCTTTGGCCTACCCACCACAACCGATATCCATACGGAGCAGGAAGCTGCCCTGGCCGCAGCATATGTTGATGTGCTTCAGATTCCTGCCTTTTTGTGCCGGCAGACCAGCCTCCTGGTGGCAGCTGCTGAAACGGGTAAAGTCGTCAACATCAAAAAAGGACAGTTTGTGAGCCCTGAAGCGATGCAATTTGCCATGCAAAAAGTCATCGATTCCGGTAACGATAAAGTCATTCTCACAGAGCGGGGAACAACTTTTGGCTATCAGGACCTGGTGGTAGATTACCGCAGCATACCTGTAATGCAGGCTTTTGGCGCATCTGTTGTGCTGGATTGCACCCACTCGCTTCAGCAGCCCAACCAGGCATCAGGGGTTACCGGCGGACGGCCTGCTTTGATAGAAACCATGGCGAAGGCCGGTATTGCCGCCGGGGTTGATGGCATATTCATTGAAACACACCCCCGTCCTTCTGAAGCCAAATCGGACGCGGCGAACATGTTGCCCCTGGATCGGCTGGAAGGCATCCTCGAAAAACTGGTCAGGATCAGGGAGGTGGTGAGGTAAGGGGTATGCAGTTGGCTTTTTTTTAGTTGGCAGGGTTTTAGTTCCCAGTTGGCAGTATGGAGTGTGCTTTGAATTGTCACCGGGAATTTAAAAGGAGCAAACAGTAAGGTAGGTTACGTTTCCTCGAGTGAAAATCGATTGTTTAATTGTTTGCATATCAGTATATTGGTCCCAAAAATACAGCTACCAACTGCCCATTGAAAAACTGCCTGCTGAAAATGGTTGAGACCTTTAACATTTCCTTGTGTTACCAGCGCATTCGCTTCATAGTCATAATGTCATAAAACAATCAGATTGCTGAACATCGCTATAGACATAGGCAATACGCGTGCCAAAGCAGGATTTTTCAGGGATGGCAAGCTCGAAGAGCAATGGTTCTGGGAGCATGAAAAGTTTTCTTTTCAGCAATTGGAAAGCATTGCAACCAACCATCAGGCACAAAACATCATCTTATCTACTGTGCGCCAATCGCCGGAGGGTGGCGACGGGTGGTCGTCTCTGCAAGCTCAATTTTTTTGTTTGCTGCTTTCCGGAGCGACTCCCTTGCCTTTTCAAAACCTGTACCGAACACCGCATTCACTCGGGAAAGACCGTTTGGCTGCTGTGGCAGGCGCTCAGGCGCTTTTTCCTGACCAAAACTGCCTGGTCGTTGATGCCGGAACTTGTATTACTTATGAAATACTGACTGCTTCCGGCGAATACATAGGGGGTAATATTGCTCCGGGACTCAAAATGCGCCTTCAGGCAATGCATGCCTTTACGGCGAGGTTGCCACTGGAGGAGCCGGGCGAAACAGAATCTGGGATTGGCTACGATACCAGAAGTGCCTTAATAAATGGAGCGACGGAGGGGTTGCGCTTTGAGTTGGAGGGATACATTCATTATTGTCAACAGCATTTTGGGGCAGTGCGCGTGTTGTTAACCGGAGGAGATGCTGATTTTTTGTCAAAAAATGGGAAAAGCGAGATATTTGTGGATCAAAATCTGGTACTTCGCGGTCTGGATCAAATTCTAAGCTATAATGTTCATCTTCAGAAATAGTATTTTAACAATTGTGGTGCTGATGGCTGCGCTTGCTTCGCATGCCCAGACCAACGCCATTCAGCCCAAAAGTAATTCGCCTTATTCCCGTTTTGGATTAGGGGATTTGTCCGACCAGTATTTTGCCGCCTCGGGTGGAATGGGAGGACTTGGAGCAGCTTTTTACGACCCTTTTCACATCAACCTGCTCAACCCGGCTTCGCTGGCCCAACTTCAGGCAACGGCTTTCGAAATTGGTATGTTTGCCAAATACTCCGGTCTGAAAGACGGTGACAAAAGCGATGACCTCTGGAGCGGTAACCTGAATTACCTGGCTTTGGCTTTCCCGCTCAAGAATACCATTAACCAGGCCCTTGACCGGAGCAAATCTCCCTGGGGGATTGGTATGGGCTTCGCTTTATTGCCATACAGTACGGTTGGATACGATATTAGGAGCACCACTGTCGATCCGAACTACGGTACAACGTCCAATGTGCTTAAAGGCACCGGCGGCGCCTACCGTGTTCAATGGGGTACGGGCGTTCGGTATAAAAGTTTTGCATTGGGCGCCAATGCAGCTTACCAGTTTGGCAAACTGACCAACAGTCGCCTGATCACATTCGACAGCCTCGACAATGCATTTCTGACGGATTTTCTGGACGAAACCAGTTTGAACGGATTCGTTTTTAATGTTGGCGTACAGTATACCCTCGAATTTAAAAAAGCCGGCACTAACGGAACACAGGTTCCCAGAGGCGAGCGATTGATTTTTGGAGCATATGCCGGAAATGGTGGTGATTTTACCACCAACAGCAGTAAACTCTACCAGCGCGTCAACATTACGGATTATTCTTTGTTGGATACTATCTTGCAGGAGGTGGGCCGCGAGCAAAAAGGAACCATGCCCTCGGAGTTTAGTGTGGGGATGACGTATGAAAAAATTAATAAGTTACGCATAGGCGCAGAATACAGCAGCTCGGCCTGGAGCAACTACAGAAATGAATCCAAACCTGAAAATCTGCTCAATACCTGGCGCATCGCTGCCGGTGTAGAGTACATTCCGGACATCATCTCATACAACAAATATTCCCGGAGGGTTCGTTACCGGGCAGGCGCTTTTTACAGCCTTGACCCGCGCAGCATTAGTGGAGAGCAATTGAAGCGCTATGGGGTCACACTTGGATTCGGTCTGCCGATCATTTTGCCTAGACAGCAAACCTCGTTTGTTAACATCGCACTCGAGGCAGGGCGATTTGGGCTCTCGGGTGATACCGGCCTACGTGAAACTTATGCTAAAGCAACTTTTGGCTTTACCTTGAATGATAATACCTGGTTTTTCAAACGCAAATTCAATTGATCATGAAAATGGTTCGCAGTTTTTTTGCAGCCGCCGCGCTGCTGTTCTCTATCGTCAATAATGCCGCCTCCCAGTGCCAAACCTGGAATGATTCTCCTCGTAAGTCGGAGGCGGAAGATGCTCACGTAATTTATCGTCCGTATTTGAAAGGCAAGGAAGTTGCTGATCTGGAAAAAATGGATGATGCCAATTTCAATATTGCTTTTGACAACTGGAAAAAAGCGTATGAAATTGCACCTGCTGCTGATGGTCAGCGCCCTTCTCATTATTCCGATGGACGTTTGCTTTATCGTGCCCAGATGGCGCGCACCAAAGATGAAGCCAAGAAAAAAGAATTCGCAGCCACCGTACTTCGGCTTTATGATGAAGAAATTCAGTGCTACAAAAATGAAGCTGTATTGCTCGGACGTAAAGGTTACGATATGTTCTACTATCTGGGCTATGGCTATTCTACAGAAACATTTGATGTATTCAAAAAAGCTTTGGCTAAAGGCGGGAAAGATTCAGAATATGTGATCCTTGAGCCAATGGCAGAAGTTGTGGTCTATCTATACCAGCAAAAGAAACTCACGAAAGAAGAGGTTCGCGATATCCATGCGAAACTGACAGAATGTGGTGAACACAACATCAAAACGAATACGCGCTATGGGCAGTATTATCAGGATGCGCTGACCCGTATGGATGCGCCTTTCCGGAAAATTGAAGATGAAATTTTCGATTGCGCCTTCTTTAAAGACAAATTGTTGCCGATCTTTAATGAACACCCGGACAGCATCGATGTCGTAAAATACATTTACGTAAAATTGCGCCAGCAGGGTTGCGATTCTACAGATACAGATCTGGTAGCTGTTCGCCTGAAATACGAAGCGCTGGCTTCCGCATATAACGCAGAAGTTGAGGCAAAACTTCGCAAGGACAACCCTGCTTACGACGCCAATAAACTTTACGAAGAAGGCAAGTATTCAGAAGCGCTGGGCCGTTACCGCGAAGCCATTGAAAATGAAACGGACGCTACCAAAAAAGGCGATTATTACTACCGCATTGCCACCATCCAGTTCCGCGAATTGCGCAATTTTGACAGCGCCCGCGACAATGCCCGCAAAGCGGCCAGCCTGAAAACAGGTTGGGGACCTCCATATATCCTCATCGGCGATATGTACCTCTCGTCGAGCCGCAACTGCGGAGATGACTGGAACCAGCGCCTCGCTGTATTGGCAGCTATCGACAAGTACTCTTACGCCCGATCTATCGACAGCGAGGTCGCCGACGATGCCAATCGCCGCATTGGAAACTGCTCCGGCTCTTTGCCTAGCTTTGAAGATGGCCACATGCGCGGCATCAAAGAAGGCCAAACGGCCACAGTGGGCTGCTGGATAGGCGAAACGGTACGAATCCGCTTCAACAAATAAACTGCTCAATTTTTTCGTTATCTTAACGACAGCAAAGCTTCGCTCTTAAATAAGAGCGGGGCTTTGTTGTTTGGAAAGACTGACCCTGTACAACATCAGGAGCATCAAACACGCAAAAAAATTGAACCATGAGAAAATCATTCTTTTTTATTATCCTTTTTCCCTTAATCATAACGGCTTGTACGCCTAAAATCACCGAACCAGTTGTACAGCCGAAAACGGATGAACCTACTCAGCCGACCGGCCCGATAGAATGCGCCAAATTTTCTGACTTGTCGGCCAGAGACAAAGAAATAGCGGAAACCAATTATGTCCTTTACCGGGATTTTCTGAAAGTAAAAGAATGGCCCCAGGCTTTTGATTACTGGCAAGAGGTTTACAAACTGGCGCCCGCTGCGACCGGCGAACGGCCAACGATCTATACGGATGGCGTGCTTTTTTATGAGCATTTTATCTCCGAATCGAAGGATACCGCCAAATACCTGCCTGAAATCGAAAAACTGTATGCGGCCATGGAAAAATGCTTCGGCGAAGGCGGTTATATCCAGGGCTTGAAGGCTTTTGATTACTATTACAAATACCCGAATAAGCCCAGGGAAGAGGTATATGCCCTCTTTAAAGAGTCTTTCGACGCCGACTACCCCAAAGTTCGGGATTTCATCATCAATCCTTTTACAGCGCTTTTGGTAGACCTCTATTTCAAAGAAAAAATATCCATGGCGGAAGCGCAGCTGTATACTGCCAAAATCAAAGAGGTCGTAGCTGCCGGCATGGCCAATTGCAAAGCCAAAGAATGTGAGCGTTGGCGCATCATAGACAGCTATGCGCCAATCTTGCTGGAGAATTTTGAAACAGTGGAAAATTTTTACGATTGCGATTACTACTCGGACAAATACTACAGCCAGTTTGAGGAATCGCCGACCAATTGCGATGTCATTCGGGAAGTCTATGGTTTACTCCGCTGGGGCCGTTGTTCGGAAACCGATGAGCGTTTCAAAAAAGTGGTTGCTGCCGGAAATGCCAACTGCGTGGTTGTCGGTCCGCTCCAAAAAGCATACCAGGCCCTGCAGGACGCTCAATACCGCGATGCCGTAAAACTATTTCTTGAAGCTGCCGAAACGGAAAAAGACAAAAGCAAAAAGGGAGATATCCTGCTCCTGGTTTCGAAAATCTATTATGGCCACTTCAAAGATTTTTCCAATGCGCGTCGCTATGCGCTTCAGGCTGCTGACGTTCGTCCAAACTGGGGCGAGCCCTTTATCCTGATTGGACGCCTTTATGCTTCCAGCGGGCCGCTTTGCGGGCCCGGACAGGGTTGGGACAGCCAGATAGTTACCTGGCCGGCAATTGACATGTGGAATAAGGCCAAACGGATTGACTCGGGATCAGCAGCAGAGGCCAATAAGTGGATCAACCGCTACAGCCAGTACATGCCTACCAAAGAGGATGTATTCCTTAGAGGACTGACACCAGGGGCTTCTTTCCGCATCGGTTGCTGGATTCAGGAAACAACGACAATCCGGACTTCGGATTAACCGAAAGCCTGCAACGATACCAGTTTACGGTACTCGCCGCCTTGCTCCAGCAGGGCGGCGTGTGCCCCACGCTCCAGAATGTATCCATCCTTCATCACCACAATTTCATCGGCGTGCTGAATGGTTGAGAGCCTGTGTGCAATGACAATCGAAGTGCGGTTTTTCATCAATTCCACCAAAGCAGATTGCACCAGTTTTTCTGATTCTGAATCCAATGCCGAAGTAGCTTCGTCGAGGATGAGGATGGGTGGGTTTTTGAGCACGGCCCTCGCGATGGTGAGCCGCTGGCGTTGTCCGCCGCTGAGTTTGTTGCCGCGGTCGCCGATATTGGTCTGGTAGCCATGTTCAGTAGCCATGATGAAATCGTGCGCATTGGCAATGCGGGCTGCCTGCTCCACATCAGCTGGCGTTACGCCTTCCAGACCAAAAACGATGTTGTTGTAAATGGTGTCGTTGAAGAGAATGGCTTCCTGCGACACGATGCCCATCAGGGAGCGCAGGTCGCGGATTTTATATTCCCGGATGTCCGTTCCGTCAATCAGGATGCCGCCTTCCGCCACATCGTAGAAACGCGGTAGTAAATCTACGAGCGTCGATTTCCCCGCTCCGGAAGCGCCCACCAAAGCGACAACCTTGCCTTTGGGAATATCGAGCCAGATATTGCTGAGTACTTTACCTTCTTCCTTGTTGTAGGCGAACGTCACATCACGGTATTCGATGCTGTGGTCGAACCGGGTGATGGCTTTTGCCTCAGGCGCTTCGCGGATATTGCTTTCGGCGTCCAGCAATTTTTCTACCCGAAGCATGGCCGACACCCCTTTCTGGATGTTGTATAGCGCTCTTACAAACTGCTTGGCAGGCTGTATGACATTGTAAAAAGCAAAAATGAAAGTGAGAAAGGTCTCTGCCCTCATGGAACCGCTGAATACCTGCCGCGAGCCAAACCAAAGCAGCACGGCCACCACCCCAATGCCGAGAAATTCGGAAAGTGGAGAAGCGAGGTCGCGGCGCCACAACAGGCGGGTGAGGATGCTGCGGTATTGATTGTTTTCGCGGCTGAATTTATCGCGCTGATAAGCTTCGGCGTTGAAGCCTTTGATGATGCGCAGGCCGCCCAGGGTTTCTTCAATTATGCTGACCAGCGTACCGAGTTTTTCCTGTACCAGGGTCGAACTTTTGCGCAGCGTACGCCCAATGCCGCCGATGACTACTGCCGTAAAAAGAATCAAAAGAAACACAAATCCCGTCAGTGGGGGACTCACATACAGCATGAAGGCCAGCGAGCCGGCAATGACCAGCGGTTCGCGAAAAACTGCTTCCAGTACATTCAGAATGCTCCACTCCACTTCCTGAACGTCTGCTGTAATGCGCGACATGAGGTCGCCTTTGCGCTCATCGGAAAAATAGCTCAAGGGCAGGGTCAGTATCTTTTCAAACAATTGCTTGCGCAGGTCGCGGATGATGCCGTTGCGCACCGGCGCCATGAAAAACAGCGAAAGGTAGTGGAAGAGGTTTTTCAGGAAAAACACACTCAGGATGCCGATGCACACATACACCAGCGCCTGCTCGCGCCCCTGCGTAACAATAACCTGACTGAGTTGGTATTTGATGGAGGCCGAAACCCCGTCGATGCTTAATTCCCAGGTCGGCGCTTCGGTCACCAACGACTCGCGCCCGAACAGAATCTCCAGGAAAGGAATGAACAAGGGAATGCTTGCTGCCGTAAATACAGCGGTCAGGATGTTGCTGATGACATTTAGTGATACCGCTGATTTGTAATCGCGGAGGTAGCCCATGAGGCGCCAGAAACTACGCATGAATGCTTGAATTTTATGTGCTACTTGCCAACGCTTTGTCCAATGTCGTCAACTTAAGAACTTTCAGGCTCTCAATAAGCTGAATTCGCCAGAAACACGGATCATTCCAAAAAGCTGAGGTTGGTCCTGTAGGGACCTAATGCCGGTAGCCCCAAAGCATTTCCTATGTTTTAGCGTGCCGTAGGTACGCAATATTGAACGTCAACATTGCGTACCTACGGCACGAAACGGAACCATTTTATGATTTTTCTACCCGCATTGGCCCCCTAACGGGGTCTCAGTGTGCAATATTCGAGATGATCCGTGTTTCGCTAAGTTGACGACAATACACCCTTTGTCTTGCCGGGCAGGGCAAAGGGTGGCATCAAAAGCGCGGCAAATATAGCCGCTATTTTGTCTGTGGGGAAACAAATGACGGAGGGATTGGGTTGTTCGCCGCGTTGCGCTGATAACGATTTCGTGGCGCTGTCGCAGGGTCAGTTCTCAAAGAGGGGAAGCCATTGACAAATCTTATTTATATTTGTCAAAATAATAATTCCCGGCCAATGTCCGAACCCACACAGCCACTTCATATTTTCACCATCTACGCAAGGGAAGATGCTGATGCCCTTGCAGAGTTTAAAAAATCGCTCACTCCTTTGGTACGCAGAGGGGAGGTATCCTTTTGGTATGATGGCGAAATCATCCCCGGACAGGAATGGGAAAAAGCAATTGAAAACAACCTTAAGGCTGCCGACATCATCGTCCTTTTCCTGAGCAGTGATTTTTTTAATTCCAATTACATTGAAAAAAAGGAACTCCGACAAGCACTCCTCCGGCACGAGAAAGGGGAGGTCGTTGTCGCTCCGATCGTGGTGAGGCATTGCCTCTGGCAGGAGCACCCGCAAATCGAACGTTTGCAGGTGCTCCCCGAAAATGCCGCCCCGGTTTTTTCAAAAAAACACTGGGACGGTCCGGACGAGGCCTTTACAGATGTCGCTCGCGGAATTGCGCGGGTGGCACGAGCGATATCAAAAAAAAAGCAGGAGGCTACAGAAGCTCCAATAATAATAGCTGCGCTGGAAAAAGCAGCAGCAGAATACGACAAGAATAATTTTGAAGCGGCTTTTTTAGTTTTTGACGGGTATAAAGAGAGCCCCCTGTTTTTAGCAGAATACCAGCGCCGCCTTGGAAGGATGTATGACCTTGGGCAGTTTGTATCAATAGATTACTCAAAGGCAAAATACTGGTATGAAAAAGCCGCTGAAAAAGGGGATGGCGGGGCAATGAACAATTTAGGGGTTCTTTATCATAATGGCAATGGTGTACCACAGGATTACGAAAAAGCGAAATACTGGTATGAAAAAGCAGCTGAAAAAGGGGATGGCGGGGCAATGAACAATTTAGGGGTTCTTTATCATAATGGCAATGGTGTACCACAGGATTACGAAAAAGCGAAATATTGGTATGAAAAAGCGGCTGAAAAAGGGAGCGAATGGGCAATGGTCAATATAGGTAATCTTTATCATGATGGTAATGGTGTACCCCAAGATTACCAAAAGGCAAAATACTGGTATGAAAAAGCGGTTGAAAAAGGACAAGTAGAAGCAATGAACAATATAGGCTTGCTATATTATAATGGCAATGGTGTACCCCAGGATTACCCAAAGGCGAAATTTTGGTATGAAAAAGCGGTTGAAAAAGGGAGCGAATGGGCAATGGTCAGTATAGGTAATCTTTATCATAATGGTAATGGTGTACCCCAGGATTACCAAAAAGCGAAATTTTGGTATGAAAAAGCGGCTGAAAAAGGGAGCGAATGGGCAATGGTCAATATAGGTAGTCTTTATCATAATGGTTATGGTGTACCCCAGGATTACCAAAAAGCGAAATTTTGGTATGAAAAAGCCGCTGAAAAAGGGGATGGCTGGGCAATGAACAATATAGGCTTGCTATATTATAATGGCAATGGTGTACCCCAAGATTACCAAAAGGCAAAATACTGGTATGAAAAAGCAGCTGAAAAAGGGGATGGCGGGGCAATGGTCAATATAGGTAGTCTTTATCATAATGGTTATGGTGTACCACAGGATTACGAAAAAGCGAAGTCCTGGTATGAAAAAGCAGCTGAAAAAGGGGATGGCGGGGCAATGAACAATCTAGGTATTCTTTATCATTATAGCAATGGTGTACCCCAAGATTACGAAAAAGCGAAGTCCTGGTATGAAAAAGCAGCTGAAAAAGGGGATGGCGGGGCAATGAACAATTTAGGGGTTCTTTATCATAATGGCTATGGTGTATCTCAGGATTACGAGAAGGCAAAATCCTGGTATGAAAAAGCGGCTGAAAAAGGGCAAGTAGCCGCAATGAACAACCTTGGCAAACTTTATGAACATGGCCTTGGCGTCCCCAAAGACGCTCAAGAAGCAAAAGCCTGGTACGACAGAGCTAAGCAGCAAGCAAACTAATTAAACTCCTACCGCACCAGCACCACATCCCCCTTCCTCAACTCCTTCCCGCCATCGCTAAAAACCACTTCCAGCAACCAGGTATAAACGCCCTGGCCAAGCAGGTTTCCGTTTTTCCGGCCATCCCAGCCATTTGCAGGATCGGTGAATGGGCGGTTTTCGCTTTTAAAAACAAAGCCGCCCCAGCGGTCGAAGATATAGAATCGCAGCACTTGCGCATCCAGATCATCAATGGCCTGGGGGCGAAAACGGTCGTTGATGCCGTCGTCATTGGGGGAAAAGGCATTGGGCAGGTAGATCGGGCAATTGATGCGCGGGATGAACACGGTCAGGGTGTCTTCGCAGCCAATGGAATCACGGAGTACAAGCTGGTATGCGCCTGCTTCGAGGTCATTTATGGGGAAATCCGGTGTTGTGATGCGGCTGTTTACGGTTAAGGTTAAAGCGCCAAGCCCGCCATCAAATGTGAGGCTCAGGGCGCCGTTGGCTTCCTGACATTCGGCGGCTTTCAGCGTTGGCTGACCGAAACGCGGTGGTATTGTTCCGCTGAGGTTGCTGGATGTGCCGGCTGTGCACCCGGCAGCGTCTTTTACCGTGGGTTGGTAGTTGCCGGAAGCCAGGCCGCTAAAGTTATTTTCAAGACCAAATGCATTCCCGTTCACCGCGTACATTAAAGGGGCCTGTCCGCCGGAAGCCTCTATGCTGATGGTACCGTTTGCTTCGCCGCAAGTGGCATTTACCAGAACCACATCATCAAGTACGAGTGCCTGGCTTGGAGCAATCGTTGCCGTTTCTGTCAGCGCACAACCATTGGCGTCTGTAATGCTCAGGGTATAATTGCCGGCCATCAGGTTGGCGAACGTACTCGTTGCCTGTGTGGCGCCGCCGTTGAGGGCATACGCAATTGGCGCCAGCCCCCCCTGAACACTGACGGAAATGCCGCCATTGTTCAGTCCACAGGAGGTCGGCGTAACGTTCAGGGCAGAAAGGACGGGCGCGCCGCCGTTTGTCACCACCACGCTTGAATTTGATCCGCAACCACCGGCGTCAGTGACCTGCAATTGGTAAGTACCCGGTGCTAAATTCTGGAACTGCGTGCTGGATCCGGGTGGGCCGCCATTCATCGAAACGGAAAAAGGCGGGGTTCCTCCGGCAATGGTAAAACTGAAACTGCCATTATTTTCGCCACAGGCAGCCGGGGTAACCACTAAATTTTCTATACTGGGAAAAACCACGCCGGGATCCACTTCTTCGCTGACAATGCAGCCGACTTCATCCTGCACGTAAACGGTATAGCTGTTCACCGGCAGCCCATTGAAAACGTTGTTTTGCTGGTAGTTTAAGCCGTTCAGAGAATAACTCAACATCCCAATGCCGCCTGTTGCCTGAATGGAAATCGCGCCGCTGCTGGCCGTACAATCAAACCCCGAGATATTCAGGTCAACGGTGATTGGATTAGAGCCCAAATATTCGAACATGCTGGCGCCCCCGCTGACCGATAAGGGAATGTTGCAGTAGGGGACAAGTGCCGCGTTGGCATAATCCACGCGGTAAATATTCGCGGCATTGTCGGTAAATGCGTAAGAAGAAACGCTGTCGCAGGCTTCGGCATAAGAAACAATTCCAAAAATGCGGCCAGGTACATTGCCATTCACGGCAATGGTACTGTTGGACGGGGTATTGATGTCGACGCGTATGATGTCGTCCCCGGAGGCAGCCATGTAAAGTTGTCCGTTGTAAAAAGTGAGGTCGCCCTCTGCCGCGTAACCTACATTGCCGAGGTAAGTGCCGGTATTGGTGGCTAAGTTGTAAGACCAGAGCTTTCCGTTTAGTCCGCAGGTGTAAAATACCCCGTTGGCATCAGCAGTGAGCGAGGTATACAATTGGCTGGCAGTGCTTTCAAAGGTATGAACCAGTGTACCGGTGCCATTCCCAATGTTTACCTGATAAAGGCGCCCGTTTCCGCTGATGGAATACAGATAAGTGTTGGGGTGAAAACAAATGTCGGTAGAACCGGAAGGCACATTTCCCACAAGCTGATAGGTGCAATCCGCCAAATCAAGTTGATAAAGCCGCTGATCGAGCGTACTCAGAAATATTTCCTGACTGGAGGCAAACATCGGAATGCCACAAAGCGCGAGCATCAGTAAAAACTGTCTGATTTGGCGAGGCGCTGCTTTGCGCCAATGGGAAGTATGGATGACCATTTACAAAAGTTTTTTTGCCCGGAAATAACTGGCAACCGGTCTTTACAAGTCCCCGAAGGTACTTGATATAATCAGCGTTTTTTCAACTCAAACAAGTCCTTCCTTCTGTCTTTCAGATTGCGGACGCTTCCGAATTGGTTCAACTCCCGCAGCAAATCGATGTCCACATCGGCAATAAGGATCATTTCTGTATTGGGCGTGGCTTCTGCTTTGATCCCGTTGGTGGGGAAAGCAAAATCGCAGGGGGTAAAGACCATCGATTGGGCAAACTGAATGTCCATGTTGTGCACATTCGGAAGGTTGCCCACACTGCCGGCGATGGCCACGTAGCATTCGTTTTCAATAGCCCGCGCCTGTGCGCAATGCCGCACCCGCGAATACCCGTTTTGGGTGTCGGTAAGAAAAGGCACAAACAGGATGACCATGCCTTCGTCGGCCAGCAGTCTGCTCAGTTCCGGAAACTCCGAATCGTAACAGACCAGAATGCCGATTTTCCCGCAATCGGTATCGAATGCTTTTAATTCATGGCCGCCCTGCATGCCCCAAATCCTTGCTTCATCAGGGGTGACATGCAGTTTTTCATAGCGTTCGATCGTTCCGTCTCGTTTACACAGATAACCCACATTGTAGAGCAACTCGTCCTTGATTTCGGGCATGCTGCCGGTAATGATGTTGATGTTGTAGGATATGGCTAACTCCGAAAATTTTTGTACAATGCCTGAAGTATGTTTCGACAATTCCCGGATGGCATCTGGCTCCGACATGTGGTTGTTTTCGGCCATCAGCGGCGCGTTAAAGAACTCGGGAAACAGGGCAAAGTCGGAACGATAACCCGAAACGGCATCAATAAAATACTCGGCCTGCTGCATGAGTTCGTCCAGGTCTTTGTACGTTCTCATTTGCCATTGGATCAGGCCCAGGCGAACGACGGTTTTGGGAGCGGCAGTTTTTTTAGATGGCTTTTCGTAATAAATATTGTCCCACTCCAGCAAAACGGCGTATTCATTAGAAGCCTGGTCGCCTTCCAGATAACCTTTCAGGATTTTTGAAGGGTGAAAATCATTGGATATCTGGAAATTCAGGACAGGGTCGTGGATTTCTTTTCTCCTGACTTTTTCGATGTATTCTTTGGGCGTGATCTGATCGGCATATTTGTGGTAATTGGGGATTCTTCCTCCAAAGGCGATGCCTTTTAAATTGAGTCGTTCGCACAATTCTTTTCGGTAGTCATAAAGCCTTCTGCCGAGCCTCAAACCGCGATACTCAGGTTTGATGAACACATCGATGCCGTAGAGGACGTCTCCCCGTTTCGAATGGGTATTGAAAGTATAATTTCCCGTAATTTCCTTGTAGGTATGGTGTTCGTCAAATTTATGATAGTCTATAATGATGGATAAAGCGCAACCTGCTATTTGGTGGTTTACTTTTATCACGACCTGCCCCTCGGGGAAACGGTCAATGAGAGATTTAATCTGGCTTTCTTTCCAGTAAGCATCCGGCATATTGGTATAAGCCTGAATCATGGCCTCTTTTAACTCCTGATAATCGTTGAGTGTCAGGAATTCCAGTTCGATATTTCCTGTTTTCTGTATCATTTCCATAGTAAAATTTATCTTCAGTGCACGGGCACTGCAGGGAATTCAAAACCTGCCTTTTGTTAACGCTGAAGGTTGATGAAGGTTGCTACACACTTTACCGGCTAATGCGGCAAGTATTGCGTACAAAGTTAGGGATTTTTTTTCGTTTTATGGCGTGTGGGCATTTGGCAGCTGACCAACCGGGGTTACTTCATGGCCCGGAACCACGTTGATACTGCCGCTTCTGCCGGTTTGCCATTTGGCGTAAAACTATCGCCCTGAAAATCGAGATAGCTGGGCCATTTCCACCACAAAACGCCGCTGCACCAGCTTTTGCCTTTCAGCCCCTTGCCGACGACTTCGTAGCACAATTTCTGGTGCTCCATGTTCTGAGGACGGCCATTTTCTTCCTCATGCGGATTTTTCCAGGGGGCCTGAACACTGCGAAAACCAATTTCTGTGAAGACGATGGGTTTGTTGAATTTGCGGCTCACTGTCTCGGCCTTCGCCATGATTTTATCAAAGCGCTGTTCCATTTCCTGCCGGTTGGGAGAATCGCCTTCGCTGAGCGGGTAATAGCAGTTTAAGCCAATAAAATCGAGCTGATCGCCAAATGCCAGTTGTTCAAAATCTTCTCCCCAATTGGCGCAATAGGTCAGTTGCCCACTGTAGAGTTTTCGGATTTTGGCGATCATTGCCCGCCAGTCGTTCGGGCGCTGGCGGGTAGTTTTGACCATTTCCACCCCAACACTCAAAGCATCGAAATGGTAAATCTCTGCCAGCAGGGCGTAGTGGCGAATCCAACGGTAATAATACCCAAAAAACGCCTGCCAGTCAGCCTCATTGGTCATTTCAAGATACCCCGACCAGCTGCGTCCCATCCAGAGTTGCGGCTTCAGTAAGGTTTTCATGCCCAATTTTTGCGCTTCTGAATGTGAAAACACCACCGATTCATCATTTTCGTCGCCGCCACTGCCTGCAAACGGCAAAAAACTTGGTTTACTATTGCTTTCCATATAGGAATACGGGACGATGGCAATGGCATTGCCGCCGATGTCGTGAAGTTTTTGGATGGATTGCTGCGCCAGTTTAGAGCCGTATCCATTGTAAATGCGGTAGCCTTCGTGGGCAAAATTGTAGCCTTTCAGGTAAGGCAATTTTGTGCTCGTATTGTCTGCACTTCCGCAATCGGCGTAGCGCGTGGCCAGGTGTTTTTGCCAGGCAGTTTCCAGTGCAGGCAGCTCAGCGGTACCGGCAGGCCAGTTTGCGTAGCGCAAAAGAAAATCTTCTTTGCCCCAGTAGTTAATCAGAAAATCGGCAAATGCAGCTGAGGTACAGCCCATGACCAGATCCGATTCCTGACTAAAGAGACCGTTGTTCATTAAATCAGAAATGGGGGGCAGGTTGCCGGAGCAATACAGCCGCTGCGCCCAGTAATCCCAGCCTTTTTCATACCAGTTGGATGTAAACCGGATGGCCAGCCCCTTTTCCAGCGCTTCCGTTTTTGGCGCCCCCAACAGCTTGCGCAGCAGCAGTTCGTTTTCCATCTGCAACTGGTCGCCCCGGAAAATTTCGTTTATCACGACTGAAACTTCCTCGCGCTTAAAATTGACATCGGCGATGCGCATGGAGTTTTGCTGAAGGCCCTTCGACTCCACCGATCCGAAAAGGCGGTAGGAAACTTCCAGTGGCGGGCAGGTTTTTTCCAGAAAACTACAGATGCTGCTAAAGGCAGCTTCGCAATGAGCCGCCAGGTTGTTGAGTTGTTGTTGGGAAAATAAATCTGACTGACCGGTGAATTTAAAGCGCCCGCTTTGGGCCAGGGTGGTTTTATTGTTGGAAAAATTGAAATGGATGGCCTTGTCGAATTGCCAGGTGGAATCTGCCAGGTTGCCGGCAATGCGCAGTTCGCTGTTCCCGTAGACTTCATATCCCCAGCCTGATCGCAACATTTCGGGCCAGTTGTCTGCATATTTTTGCTTCAGCAAAGACACTATTTCCGCGTCGTCATTGCCGGTAAAAAGAAAAATCGGCAGCCTGACGTTCAGGGGGTTAGGGTAAAAAAAGAGTTTAAATACATCCTGTGCGGCTTCAAACCAGGCGCCGTCGAAGTGAAAGCGCCGGCTCTCCAGCCTGACGGGAAGTTTTTCAGCAAGCCGCCGGATGATTTTATTCGAACTTGTCGTGCCCAGCAGCAGCAGCGGTTTTTGGGTCAATTCTTCTTCCGTGACTTCCGCATCACTTTTGGCTTCCATCTTCATGCCCCGCCAGGCCGGTTGTGCCCGAATGGAATCGGCCAGTTCGCGGTAAAGACTGTGCTGCGCTTCCCCATATACCATCAGCATGGCACCCGATTGACGCATGGCGCGCATCAGATCACGCCGGGAGGGCAGGGGGCCTTCGCCGGCAAGGGGGTCATTCTGGCAGGCGCCGAGAACGCTGAGTGAGATGGCAAAGAGGATGATGATGAGTCGGGGATACTGCATATAGTCGAGCGTTATTTATCAGATTAACAAAGCGCTTGAAGGAGCTTTCTCAATAAGTACAAAACATGCTTGTCGGATTATAGTTTGCCTGTTTGCCACTTGCATTTTGCCTTTAATGACATCATCCTCCAAATCTTCGCAGTTACTGCTTTTCACACCCCCATCGTCGCCCTGGCCGCATCCAGCATCACCCGCACTTCCGCCATATCCGGCGCCTGGGCATACACCCGAAGGACTGGTTCGGTACCTGAAGGGCGGATCATCACCCACTTGTCGTCGCCGAGGTTGTATTTGAAGCCGTCGATTGTCTCCAGAGATTCTACTTTGTAAGAGCCGATTTGCGTGTAAGGTGCTTCTTTGCAGGCTTTTATGACAGCTTGTTTTTGCGATTCGAGGATGTGCAGGTCGTCGCGGTCGAAAGCGAAAGGCCCGACCACTTCGTAGACTTCCTGGATGAGTTCCCTGAGCGATTTACCGGTTTTGGCCATAAATTCCAGGATCATCAAGCCAATCCAGATGCCGTCGCGTTCCGGAATATGGCCTTTGACAGCCAGTCCGCCGGATTCTTCGCCGCCCACCAGCACATCTTCCTGTGCCATGATGTCGGCAATGTATTTAAAGCCAATTTTGGTCACTTCCACATCCAGGCCAAAGATTTGCGCCATTTTCCGCATCTTGTCGGTCACGGAAAAAGTGACGACCACTTTGCCGCTTTGTTTTTTGTACCGATGGGTATACAGCAGCAAGAGCAACAGAATGTGGTGTGAATCCACAAAATTGCCTTCGCCGTCGTACATGCCGATGCGGTCAGCGTCGCCGTCGGTGGCGATGCCGAGGTCAAGGTTCGGGTTGTTGCGGATCAGTGCCGACAACTCCGAGAGGTTGCGGTGAATGGGTTCCGGCGCCTGCCCTTTGAAAGAAGGATTGTAGTCGCAATGCAGCAAGGTGGCGTCGGGGAAAAGTTTGCGCATGGCATCCTGTCCGGCGCCGTACATCGCATCGTAAGCCATTCGATTGCTTTTGCGGCTCATGAGCGCAAGGTCAAAATTGGCCGCAACGTGGTCGAGGTATATTTTTTCAAAATCGCGGTACTCCAGCAGCCCGGCCTGCTCCATCGCTTTGAGCGACATTGGCTCAACGGTGCAGACATCGGGTGTTTCGTTTTCTACTTCAGTGATTTGGTTTTGCGACATCGGACCGCCGAGGTGCGATTTGAGCTTGTAGCCATTGTAGGAAGGCGGGTTGTGGCTCGCCGTAATGACTACGCCGAGGCTGGCGCCGATTTTGGCAACGCCCAGCGACACCATTGGCGTGCTGATGAATTTCGTATCCAGCCAGACTTTGATGCCATAGGCGCCCAGTACGCCTGCAGTTGTTTCGGAAAATAACTGCCCGGCAAAACGACAATCATAACCAATGACTACACTGTGTCCGCCCGTTTTTTTCAACCACCTGGCAGTACCTTCCGCCACGCGTTTTACGTTTTCTACCGTGTAATCCTGCGCAATAATGGCGCGCCAGCCGTCTGTACCAAATACGATTTTGTCCATGTTGAAAAAAAGTTGTTGGTGATGCCCGTCAGCAGATAGGCAAGATTGCAGGCAAAAATAGTAATTTGGCGGGGACTGTTTGCCACATCACTCACATTTGATTGGAAGTGGCAAAAAATCCGAAAACAAGATCCGTGAAAGACACGTACCGTCATAAAGGTTTGCGCCGCCGCCTGATCGGCGAACTGCAAAAAAAAGGCATCAGCGATGAGCGCGTGCTGGAAGCGATGGGCGCTTTGCCCCGTCACTTTTTCCTCGACAAGGCATTTGAAGAATGGGCTTATGAAGACAAACCTTTTCCCATAGGTAACGAGCAGACGATATCGCAACCCTACACGGTGGCTTATATGAGCAGTCTGCTGAATGTCCAACCCCGCGAAAAAGTACTGGAAATTGGCACGGGATCCGGCTATCAGGCAGCTGTGCTGTCTTTGCTCGGCGGACGCGTGTACACCGTTGAACGCCAGGAATCGCTTTACCTCAAAGCGAAAGAAATGCTGCACAGCCTGAATATGAGCAATATCCGCTGTTTTCACCGCGACGGATTTAAAGGATTGCCGGAGTTTAGCCCCTTCAACAAAATCATGGTCACTGCCGGCGCGCCCGAAGTACCCGAAGCCCTGCTCCAGCAACTGGCGATCGGCGGGGTCATGGTCATTCCGGTCGGTAAAAAATCTCAGAAAATGTACCGCATTGAGCGCATAGACGAGACCCGCTACGATGAAAAAGTGATGGGCGATTTCCGGTTTGTCCCTTTTTTAAAAGGGCTGGAAAAGAAGTGACGCAGAGGTGACACCTTCCCAAAAAGTGTTACCTCTTAAAGGACTAAAGCTCCGAATGGAATAAGATTTGATTTTTGATTAAAAACCACGCACCCATGTCCAACCCAACTTTCACCCATCTTGACGCCTCGGGCGACCCTGCGATGGTGAACGTCTCCGAAAAAGCCGTCACAACGCGCAGTGCCCGCGCCCGCGCCATCATTCACCTGCCTCAGGCAGTCATGGACCTGTTGGAACGCGACGACATCCACACCCCCAAAGGGCCTGTTTTCCAAACGGCCATCATTGCCGGGGTGATGGCGGCTAAAAAGACGGGAGAACTCATTCCGCTTTGCCACCCCCTGGGGATGGACCACTGCTCGGTGAAAATCCATGTGAATGAGCGGCAGGAGGTGGTGGTAGAATGCACCGCATCCATCAACGCCAAAACCGGTATAGAAATGGAAGCCCTCACCGGGGCCACGCTGGCTGCCCTCACCATCTACGACATGTGCAAAGCTTTTTCCCACGACATCGTCATCCGTGAGGTGAAACTGATGGAAAAAACCGGGGGGAAAAGGGATTTTAAGCGGGAGGAATAAAGAACATATACCCATGAACAAATACATCTATGGAATCGATTTCGGCACCACCAATTCGGCGCTGGCCATCCTCGATACGGAGACCAACGAAATCGTCAGGATGTTCACAACACCCTCATTGCTGTTTTTTCCCGATGCGCAAAACATCAAAAGCGCCATCACCTATTCGGTAGGGCAGGAGGCTGTTGAGCGCTATGTGGAAAGCCGCATGCAGGGGCGATTCATGAAATCCATCAAGCGGGTATTGCCCAACAAGAGCTTTCACGATACCAAAATTTCAGGCAAAAAATTCAAAGCGGAAGACCTTGTCGCGATGGTGTTGCAGTTTCTGAAGAAGCAGGCCGATGCGTTTCTGGGCGAAGACATCCGGGTTGCGGTGATCGGCCGGCCGGTGGTATTTGACGAAAACCCGGAAAAAGACAAACTGGCGCAGGATCGTCTGTCTAAAGCAGCGCGCCTGGCTGGTTTTGAAACCTTTTATTTCCAGTTGGAACCGATTGGTGCAGCATTCACCTACGAGCGGAAGATTCAGCAGAAAGAATTGGTTCTCGTCGGCGATTTTGGCGGCGGTACCTCCGATTTTTCCATCATGCACCTCGATCCGAAGGCCATTCACAACCCCGACCGGAGTAGAGATATGGTCGCCAAAGGCGGCATCTACATCGGAGGCGACAGTTTCGATTCCGACATTATGTGGCACCGGGGAACGCCCCATTTCGGGCGGGGTGTGAAGGAGCAATTTGAACCCGGCAAGTGGCTGGATGTGCCGATGTCGTATTTCACCAACATTTGCTCCTGGGAAAAAATGAACTTTCTGGACACCGTCAAATGGCGGGAATCGATCCGGAAGTCGTATGTTTTTTCCGGAAACGACTACCGGATCAAAAACCTGCAAACATTAGTGGATCAAAACCTCGGCTACCTCCTGTTTAAACAGGTGGAACAGGCAAAATTTGGCCTGACAGCAGAAGACGTTTCCACTTTTGATTTTGAAGAATCGGGCATCCACATCCGGGAAAGCATCACCATTGAAGACTTCGAATCGGTGATCATTCGGAAAAATATGGAAAAGATCGATCACTACCTGCTGGCGTTTCTAAAGCGCTGCGACATTGCCCCTGATGACATCGATACCGTATTTCTGACCGGTGGAACCTCTTTGGTCAGGCCGATGCAGCACCTGTTTTATCGTCTTTTCGGGGAAGGGCGCGTTAAATCCGGAGATCATTTCAACAGTGTGGCAACGGGAATTGCGTACAGTTACCCCGTTCTGGCCCGGTTGTAAGGGGCATTTATTCCGGCAACAGCACTTCGTCGATAACATGGATGATGCCGTTGGAGGTCGGGATGGAAGCGAGTATCGTGGCTTTGCCGTTGACCATCGTTTTGCCGTCTTTTTTGCTGATGGTAATTTTGCCGCCGTTGACCTCTTCATAAGACTGTCCATCCTGCATGTATTCAATTTTGAGCGAGCCCACGTAAGTGTGGTATTCCAAAATGTTTTTAAGCGCATCTTTTTTGTCGGGTTTCAACAAACCTTCTACTGTGCCGGCAGGAAGTTTTTCAAACGCCGCATTGGTCGGGGCAAAAACTGTAAAAGGGCCTGCATTGCTTAGCGCATCTACCAAATCCGCTGCTTTTACAGCAGTGACAAGCGTGGTGTGGTCTTTGCTGCCTGAAGCAACCTGTACGATGTTTGGATTGGAGACGTCGTCTTTCACGCCGGATTGTCCTGCAGGTAATGGAGCTGAATCGGCTGTAGCTGCCGACTGCGTATCCCCTGAATTGGCGCCACACCCGGTAAAAATCATGGCGAGGGCCAGGGCGAGCATTGGAATGAGCTGTTTCATATTTGTTAAAGTTTGATTGCAATAACAAAGAAACAGAACTGTCTGTCAATACTTTATGCGTTCAATCATAAAGCTTGGTTTTTTGAAAAGAAAGCTTAATAATAGAGCTTTCTGTGATCGATGGTAACCTTGTCTTCTTCCTCCATTTTTTTCAGGGTTCTGATCACGGTTTCTACCCGCAGGCCCGTGAAATTGGCGATTTCCTGCCGGGTGAAAGTAATCTGGATTTTTTCATCAAAATGGGCGGATTTCTTTTTACAGGCTTCCAGAAAACTGGTGATGCGCTCTTCAGGCGTATGGTTGATGATGTCGCGCAACAGGTTGGCCTTGTTGTAGATGCGCTGTGCAAAAAGGGTGGTAAAGGCACGGTGAATGGAGGGATATTCGCTCAGAATCTTGAAAAAAGTATCTTTTGAAAGTTTGAAAATGGTGCTGTCAGTCAGCGCTTCTGCCGTTGCGGGGTAAACTTCGTCAATAAACAAAGGCGGTTCTCCAAAGCTTTGTCCATCTGTAAATACGCCCTGAGTAAATTCTCTGGAATCATCGTTGGAATTGAACATTTTGATAGCGCCCTCTTTTACCTGAAAATAGAACCTCGGCATGTTGCCTTCTTCAAAAATGATCTCGTTTTTTGCGTACCGCTTGGCAACGGCGCCCCAGGTTAGCAGGATATTCTCATCTATTTGCATGTTGGTTTACGTGCTGTTCCATGAATAAGACGCTGGAATACTGAGCCATATTACTGATTCAGAATTTTTAGTTGCATGATGGTAGCGATGCTCTGTGCCCGCTGTTTAATCAACTCCGCGTTTTCCCCTTCGAACAATTCGTTGACCGTTTCCGTAAACAGGGATATCCACTGCTGAAAATGGCGCATGCTCAGTGGGCTTTTTTGATCGATCGCTTTGTGCTTTGCCATGGGATTGCCTTCATAATTGCCCGTGGAAAACAAGATATTATCCCAGAAATCGTACATCACAGGCAGGTGCTTTTCCCAGTTAACGGGCACAACATCGGTAAAAAGATAATTGATGACCTCATCCTTTTTTACTTTCTCGTAGAAAGTATTGACCAGAATTTCGATATCTGATCTGTTTTGTAAGTCCGCTTTCATGTCTTTGATGTTAATGTTGTTTCAAACTGGAAAAGGTGTTCTGCTGAGACCGCGATCACGAGTTATCAGGTGTTTGTAATCTGATTGCCAAAAAGGCTTATAAATCCATTCTTTTGAACCTGAGCAATGAAAAATAGTAAGGTAAAATGGTCCACAAAATCAACAATGAAAAGGAAATCAATAACCCGGTCGTGGTGCCAAAAAAATCTTTAAAGATCGCCCCTGTATAACCCATCATGGCTGAAACATCCAGGCGTAAAAGGATCAAAATCCGCGCTAAGCTAAGCGGGTTTAAAGCACTGATGCCGACCATAGCCTTTTCAATGGGGTAATCTGAAAATTGAAACATTAAAAACAGAATCAATCCATCGTATAACAAAGCAAAAAACAACCAGAGCATGATGGAAATACCAATGCCTTTCGCTTTGTCACGGGTTAAAACAGCGCTCAAAAAAGCAATGGCGATAAATATGGCCGACACCAGACACCCTGTACCCAACATCATCAATCCGATACCAGCAGGCGCATAAATCAACAAAGGGATGCCTGCGCCGATGATAAAAGCCAGGATCATTGAAGTTGTCATGCCCACAAATAAACCCGACCAGATTTTTTTTCGCCGGATGGGCTGGCTCAGCAACAGCTCAATAAATTCGGCGCTGTTGTATTGGTAAATGGTGGCGAATATAACCGAAACCAGCGGCACGATTAGTAAAATGACATTCAACAGCGTAAGCAAACCCTTGGTACTGTTGTCTTCCAGACTGAAAATACTCCACGAAAGTACAGCTAAAATGAGCGTGTAAATCAGGACAATCCTGTTTTTCAGGATGTCTAAAATGACAAATTTTATGATCCTATTCATGACGGTCGCTTTTGAGTATCATGGAAATGGATCTGGAAATCTTGTCCTGTCCGGTGTCGCGTTTTAAGGCTTCTATGCTTTTGTGGAACCTGATTTTGCCATCCTGCATGTAAATCAATTGGGTGACAAGGTCATCTAATTCGCTGAGTAAATGGGAAGTAATCAGGATCAATTTTCCTTTTTTCTTTTCTGCAAGGATCTTTTCCTTCAAAACCTCTGAAGACAAGGGGTCCAGACCTGCTGTCGGTTCGTCCAGAATCAACACATCGGGGTTGAAGAGGAATGCCAGGGTTGCACTCACTTTCTGCGTGGTGCCGCCGGACAGCGTTCTCATTTTTTTATCGAATAAGGCATACAGTTTGAATTGATTCAGGAGGTCTTCATCCAGTGCACTGGATTTCCGGATTTCTTTCATCATTTCGATCACCTGGCCGACCGTCATATTTTCTGGATAACGCCCGATTTGGGGCATATAGCCAATGTGCTCGCGGTATTGAAATGAATTGGAAATGTTTTCTCCCTTAAATAGGATGTCGCCTTTTCCGGGTAAAACGATGCCGAGTATGCATTTGATCAGGGTTGTTTTCCCACACCCGTTAGGGCCTATCAAAGCAATGCATTCGCCTGCATGACACTGCAGACTCAGGTTGTCCAGTGCAGTGAGTTTACCAAAGTTTTTCGATATGTTTTTCAGCTCGATCATAAGTCTATCGCGCGCATTAAAGGCATGTTGTCAACAAAATTATCAGGAGTCAGTGTAGGCATGATTTTTTCGGATTTATCGAGTAAAGTCACCATGAAACTGCGAAACAGGAGCATCGCAGGCGGGTAACTTTCTACGATTACAGAAAAAATGCTGAGCGGGTGGAAAGGCACATCGCCGATGTTGTTTTTGTCCAGATCATAGCCTTCGTATTTGTCCCAGTAATTTTCGTTGAAGGTATTCAACACCAGCGTACCGTTGGTACTGATGTCGAAGGTATTGCCCAGAAAGTTATTGTGAGTCACCGTGTTGTCTGTACAATTGGCCTGTATTTTCATTCCCCATCCATTGCCTCCGAAGATGTTTTTTTCCACGGTTATCCGGTTGGTGCCGTCCATATAAATGCCCGAAGTGTTGTTGATGAAACGGTTTCCCTGAATGTAGCTGTCATTGATTTCTTTGAGTAAGAGGCCGTAAACGGAATCCCCCCAGTTTTCTTCAAAGACATTCGAAAACATTTTCACCCCTTTGCTGAACATCACTGCAACCCCGGCGCCATTGCGGCTAAAAATGTTGACCATATAGGCGTCGTCGTTGGAAAACATGAAATGCAGGCCGTAGCGGATGTTGTCTGAGGCAACATTTCGCCAGATGACGGAGTGGCTTACAAATTCAAAATAGATGCCGTCGCGATGCCCCGAAATGTTGTTGGCTATGATTTGAAGGCTGTCGCTTTTCCAGCAATGTATGCCATTACCGATTTCCTGTTCCAGCGTGCCGTATGCGCGGATGCGGTTGTTTTTTATCAGGCAGTTTTTACTGAATTGGATGGAAATGCCAAAAAAATTGTCTTCCAGAATGTTGTTGCTGATGGTGATGCCATTGCCATGATGGACCCGGATGGCACATGGGTCGCTGAGTGTGGCATAGCCCGAATGCTGGACGGTGAATCCGTCAAAAACAACGTGATCGGCTTTGATGGAAACAACTTCGAATTTCTTTTGTCCGTCCAGAACCGGGTGGTTCATGCCAAGGAGGACCAATGATTTGTCGATAACCAGGTTGCCTTCCCGGTAGATGCCGCCATGCACCACCACAGTATCGCCCGCTGCTGCCTGACGAATGGCCGCCTGAATGCGGCGTACCGGATAGGTATCGCCGACATGGATGGTTTTAGCTCCTGCGAAGAGACTAAAATGTAACAGAATCAGGAGAGGCGTCGTGATTTTCATAAGCTGGATGGATTTTAGTAGCTACAGAGGGGCTGGCCTCAATTGTTGATACCTGACCACTCAACAGGAACAGCTTCCAGTTTTTGTTGGTAAGTTTTTGCACTTTCGGAGTCGCTGAAGGCTGCAACATGCCCCCTCATCGGACTGGCAATCTGTTCGCTTTTGATTAAAAAAGCTTTTTCGACGGGTATCAGGTTGTTGGATCGCATGAAATCGGCAACATAGAATTGCCGGATTTCCGTTTGAGGATTTTCGTTTTTATAGTTAACCATACAGGCGATGTCGTCAAATCGGTATTCCCGGCCTTTTTTTGTGACGAGTGCAGCGGCAAACCTGCCATCGGCAATCGTCATTTTGCAATAATCACAACTGTTGGCATTTAAAGTGATTTTTGGCGCCTCTGCCGTTCCGCAGGAAGTAGTGAAAACCACAAGCAGAAGCAGGCCTGCACTTCCGGGTTTGAATAATTTTTTCATCATTCCGGATTCAAATGCAACTGCAAACAACATCAGTATTCCGCAAACTACAAACAGCCAGCCACCCATATCCGGGATGGAAAAAGCCCCGAAATTGAGCAGTTGTTTATAACCAATCAAAGGAGGTTGATAAGCCATTCCCGGCACGATGATCGCAGCATTCGGATCCAGGTCGTGTCCGTAGTTGTAATTCCAGCGGTAAAAATCTGCCATGGCGAATATGCCAAATAAGACAAAGCTCCAAAAAAGAAAATAGAGCCCTTTTTTATTTCCGAAAAAGGCCATCAGCAAGCTTGCCAGCGCAAGAAATCCAATCAAATAAGGCAACAGGGTAAACTCCAGAAAATCTTCAGTATGCAGCGTTTTCATGCCAATGTAGTGGTTCAAACCATTGATGATGTCGACCTGTCCGCCGAGCTTGCTGGGGAAAATTTGCAAAACAAGCCCTTCCGGATACTGTGGGGCAGATAATTCAATGCGCCACAAGGGAACAAAAATTGCTACGCAGAAACAGATGCTGCACACCACAAGCAGGGCTTTGGACAGGAGGCTCAAATTTTGATTTTCATTGTTCATCATCAATCAGAATAAGTACGTTAAAGAAGTTTGGGGCATCATGAAGGGAGTCTGTCTCAAAAGGGCAAAAGGCAAAGGGATATTCAGGCGTTTTGCAACAACCAACTGCTTTTCAGGATAGATTTTGCCTGTTTGCTCATTTGCCTTTTGCCTTTTGAGACACCCATAATACCGTTCTGGGTTATCGACAATGCTTTGTTGCAGTCATGCGAAAACCGCAATTAACCAGACACGCTTATTGCGTTGCATCCGGTCCGTTCTGGCCCAGACTGAATTTCAGGGGGACATTGCTGCCCGCAGGTGAAACCCGCACGTATCCCTGCATTTCCTGGTGGAGGGCGCTGCAAAAATCGGTACAGTAAATCGGAACTATGCCCACTCTGTCGGGCATCCATTTCAGGGTTGCTGTTTCGCCGGGCATAATCAGCAACTCAGCGGTGTTGGCGCCTTTGATGCTGAAGCCGTGCGGCACGTCCCAGTCTTGTTCCAGATTGGTTATGTGGAAATATACCTCATCGCCCATTTTAATGCCTTCGATGTTGTCGGGCGCAAAGTGTGAACGATTCGCCGTCATCTTTACATGAACCTTGTTGCCTTCCCTGATCACGCCTGTTTCTGATTCGCCCTTAGCCGCGTAAGGGTGTTGATTTTCCTCGATCTTAAATATTTTTACCTGATTTTTCTGAATCAGCTCAGCAACACAGGCCTGCGCGTAGTGCGGCTCGCCTATGGTTGGGAAATCGAGAATCATCTGCATTTTATCACCGCTGATGTCATATAGTTGAGCGCTTTGTGCCAATTCGGGCCCGGTTGGCAAGTACCGGTCTTTCGTAATTTTATTATAGGCAATCAGGTATTTGGGAGACGGCTTTCTGGAGTCGCCGCCGGGGATGCACAGGTGACCTACTGAATAATAGGTAGGCGCTCTGTCCAGGACCTGTAAATCCTCAAGGCGCCATTTGACCACTTCAGAGGAGACAAAGAAGGTGGTGTAAGCATTGCCTCTGCCGTCAAATTCTGTGTGCAATGGCCCAAGGCCGGGTCTTTTTACTTCTCCGTGTAAAACCGATTCATATTTGAGAACCGGGATGCCTTCGAAGTCGCCGTCAAAGGCTTTGTCTGAAATGGCTTTCAGCATTTTATCAAAGCTGAATACAGGTACCAGCGCGGCCAGTTTTCCACTGCCAACGATGTATTCACCACTCGGATCGATGTCGCATCCGTGAGGCGATTTCGGGCATGGAATCATGTAGCAAAGGTCTTGTAACTCTTTGGAATCCAGTACCAAAACTTCTTTCATGATTTCTGATTTGCCGCTGTGGGTTTTTTCATCCCAGGAGTTGTGGGCGTAGCTGGCGGGCACTTTTTTGCCTTTACCCGCTTTGATGTATTCTTCCGCTTTTTTCCAGTTTACGGCCATAATGAAGTCTTTGTCGTTTTGCGACGCGTTCACTTCCAGCAGGGTATTTGCTTGTTCCGTGTTGTAACAGGAGAAAAAGAACCATCCGTGTGATTTCGCTTTACCGGCGTGGCTCAGGTCGAAGTTTACCCCCGGGCACTGAATCTGGAAAGCAAGATCCATCGTGCCATTGTCTTTGTCGACGCTGATAAAACTGATGTGTCCTTTGAAATTTTCTTTATAGGTATTGATCGGAACATCACCATTGGCATTGTCGGCGGGTACGCTGAAACGCGTTCCGGCTACTACGTATTCCGTGTTTTCTGTAATAAAAGGCGAAGAGTGGTTGCCTGCGCTGTTGGGCAGTTCGATGATCTCGGCGGTGCGGAAGGTCGTTAAATCGATTCGCGCCACCCTCGGCGTGTTGTTGCCGTTGATAAAAATCCAACGGCCGTCAATTTCGCCGTTGGTTTGCGACATTTCCGGGTGGTGGGCATCATCCCAGGGCAGGAAGCCGTGAGAAGTATTGAGCATCGGTTTGGTTTCTTCGCTGAACCCCCAGCCTTTTTCAGGGTCAACAGAAAAGACGGGAATCACCCGAAGCAGGCGACCGCTGGGCAATCCATATACGCTCAACTGTCCGCTGAAACCGCCACTTACAAAGTTGTAGTATTCGTCGTACTGTCCGGGCGGCACAAATGATTTTGCTGCCATGTCGCTGCTGACGGCCGTACCCATGTTTTTAGGTTTACACGACCCCATAAGCAGGGCTAAGGACAGACTGGCTAAAAATATTTTCATGAACTTGCTTTTCATGGCATTTATTTTGATTTGAATAAATCAGGTTAAGGCAATATACAACCAGGTCTGAAGCGTGTTCAGACAAAAAAGGGGGCCTCCGATACTTCCGATTCAGGCTATTTTACCCCGTCGTTTTTACGCATGAATTCCAGGATATTTCTTGCGTCGGTATCCGATAAATTCTGATTGGGCATGCGCACGAGACACAATTCCAATTGGGCTTGTATAACGGGATCCTTTTCAATCATCGGATCTGGGTTGGTAATGAAATTCATGATCCATTCCGGCTTTCTGCGGGTAGTGACGCCTTTCCAGCCCGGGCCAACCAGTTTTTCTTCAGTTAATCTGTGGCAGGCAACGCATTTTACACTTTGAACGGCTTCGCCGGCTGCGGCCATAGTGGCGTCAAGCTGATCGCTGATGTTGAGCATTTCTGCTGTAAATTTACCTTCACCCCGGCTTGGGTCATAGGCATCAGGGTCTTCAACCATGGAAACAGGCGGTGTTCCTGAGTTGGCTGCTGTCTTGCTGCTGTCGTTGCCGCCACATGCCGCCATGAAGAGGAATAATGCCATTGTACAAAGGACTGGGAATATTTTTTTCATCACTTTTACGGTTTTTAATTTGAAGTAAAGTTCAGGGGTATCGCCAAAACCATTTATGATTGAAGTCATAAAAGCCCGGGTTTTCAGCATTGATCACCGAAAATGAACCATTTACAGTCGACAAAAACCCACATTATGAAAGGATTAACCGAACCAACTCTGCTGCTCGATGAAACTAAATGCCGGATAAACATTCAAAGTAGTGTGGATAAAGCCAGAGCAAACAACCTGATTTTCAGACCCCATTTTAAAACACACCAATCCCACACCATTGGCCGCTGGTACAGAGATGCAGGCGTGGATAAAATCACCGTTTCTTCCCTGAAAATGGCCGAATATTTTGCGCTGGATGGCTGGCAGGACATTACAGTTGCTTTTCCGCTAAACGTGCCGGAAATTGACAGAATCAGAAAACTGTCGCGGGCGGTTCGCCTGAACCTTCTGCTTGTTTCCGAAGAACCCCTCGACCGCCTTGCAGCCCAACTCGATACTGAGGTGAACTTTTTTTTGGAGATCGATAACGGTTACCATCGAACCGGCGTAAATCCTGAGGATTTTCAAACAATAGACAAAATTCTGGACCGCGTGCAAAAGCACCCGTTGTTCCGTTTTTCCGGTTTCCTGAGCCATGCGGGCCATAGTTATAAAGTGGTTTCGGATAAAAATCAACTGTTAAAGATCCACGAAGACAGCATAAAATCTATGATGCCGCTGCGGGACAGATATGCCCGACAATACCCCGATCTGGTTCTCTCAACAGGCGACACGCCAACATTTAGTGTGGCAACTGATTTTACAGGTATTGACGAAGTCAGGCCGGGAAATGGGGTGTTTTATGACCTGGCACAGCACAAAATCGGTTCCTGCGGACTGGATCAGATTGCTGTAGCCATGGCCTGCCCGGTTGTGGCTAAATATCCCGATCGACAGGAAATTATCATCTATGGCGGAGGGGTTCATTTTTCAAAGGATTTTTCGACTTTTCCGGACGGAACGCCTCATTATGGCAAAGTCGTTAAACTACACGAAGCTGGTTGGGATATTGGGGAAACCGGTCTTTACATCAAGTCGCTTTCGCAGGAACACGGCATTGTGCACGCTCCTAAAGCGATAGCGGAGCAGGTCGGCATCGGCGACTTCCTGTGCGTATTGCCTGTCCATTCCTGTTTGACCAGCGATGCCATGCGAGCCTATGTAACACTCGGCGGAGAAACAATCAGTCGATTGTAACGCCGGCCAGGGCTCAAAGGCCGACTGAGCGCTTCAGGATGCGCATGCCCTGTACCATTTCGTCTTCACTGACCGAAGCAAAACCGAGCCGGGTTGCATTAAGGTGTGGGGCATAGCTCGATCCATCCGGCATCCACAGACCATTTTCACGGGCTTTTCGGGATATCTCAGGCAGCGGGGCCGACTTGTCGAATTGTGCCCAAACAGCCATGCCACCGGTTGGTTTGGAAAAATCAACCACCTGACCCAATTCTGTTTTTAACATGGCACAAAACAGATCCCGCCGCTGGTGGTAGGTTTTTTGAGCCTTTTTCAGGTGGCGGCGAATTTCGCCTTCTTTGAATAACAGCGCCACTGCTGCTTCCATCAGGTTGTCACCCTGACGGTCAATGATGCGCCTCAGTTGGCCCATGCATCCGATAAGGTCTGCCGGGGCTGCGACGTAGCCGATGCGCAGGGCCGGAGAAATGGCTTTGCAAAGAGAACCAACATAGACGACATGCCCGCCTTCGTCGGCTCCGGCCAGGGGCAAAACGGGATTGCAATCGTAGTGAAAATCGTAGTCGTAATCGTCTTCAAGGATGCAAAAGTTGTGCAACTGGGCAAGGTGCAGCAGTCTCAGGCGCCTTTCTGCAGGCATCGTAACCGTGGTAGGGTAGTGGTGGTGCGGGGTTACATAGACCATACGAACAGGAGCGTGTTCGCAAATTGCCGCAATGGCGTCGACATCAAGTCCGCGTTCATCTACAGGGACCTGCACGAGCCGCGCCCCGGTTTTCCGGAAAATAAGGTTGGCTGATTTGTAGGAAATTTCGCCGACAATGACCACATCATTGCGGCGAAGTACCAGGTTAGCGGCCAGATAAAGCCCCATCGTACTCCCCCGCGTAATCAGCAGGTTTGACTCCGTAACCGGTAACCCCCGTGTTTCCCGCAGGTGGTCAGCCATGGTTTGCCGGAGCGAATTTTCTCCAAAAAGATCGCTGTATAAAAGCAGGTTCTTTCGGTAACCCTGTCTCAAAACGGTTTTAAATGCTCTGCCCAGCGCATCCCAGGGAGCCAGGCGTACATCCGGGAAACCATCGTTAAACGCCAGCGTATTGATTCCTTTGATGACGGGCCAGTGGAGCAGGGGGTCGTCGTGAAAAGCAAAACCGGCTTTTTGAATAGATCCGGTTGCCGGAGATGGATTTTTCCGAAAGGCTACAGGTCTGATCTCCGGCAGTTTGTCGCTGACGTAAGTGCCGCTGGAAGCGCGGGTTGCTATCCAGCCCTGGGCCAGCAATTCCTCATAGGCTGCAACCACGGTTTTCCGGTGAACGCTCAGGGTTTCAGCAAGAGTGCGGGTGCCGGGTAATTGTGCGCCTGCGGGGATAAGTCCGCGCCGGATGTGGTCGCTGATGGTTGTAGAAATTTGCAGAAAAAGCGGCGTCTTGTCCGATTTATCCAAAACGATAAGACTGGCGAAAGAAAGCATGGGTTCAATATTTGCCTGCAAAATACATCATAAACCGGACTATTTGATTTTTAAAAACCGGATGTTTCGGGCAGGCCGGAATGTGCTTACTTTTGTGGTATTATTTAAGGCAGATAAAGCATCATCATGAAAGCAAAAACATCCCGGACGCAGGGGAGCCGTTACTATCCCAAACGATACGACCCCAATCCGGAGTCGCGCGACGCCATTTTAGATGAAGGCCTCGTTTGCCATGTTGCCTTTACGATGGAGGGACAGCCATTCATCATCCCTACGGCGTATTGCAGGGTGGAAAACACCCTGTACCTGCACGGATCAGTTGGGAGCCATTTCTTTATGCAGATGGCGAAAGGCATTCCGGTTTGCATCACGGTGACCATGGTGGATGCCCTGGTGCTGGCGCGTTCGGTTTTTCACCATTCTATGAATTACCGCTCGGTGGTTGCTTTCGGCAAAACCCGGGAAGTGACCGATGCCTCTGAACGATGGATGGCCGCCGAGCGCTTTTCGGAGCACATACTCCCCGGCCGATGGGACGATGCCCGTCAGCCCAGTCCCAATGAAATGAAAAAAACCATGTTCATTGCAGTTGAAATAGAAGAAGCTTCCGTCAAATTCAGGAGTCATGGCGTGGCAGACGACGAGGAAGACATGGGGCTGGATGTTTGGGCTGGCTTGCTGCCGTTGAAACTGGTTCCCCAAACCCCGGAAACAGACGAAGCCGGTAAACCCGGATTGCCACTGCCGGATTACCTAACCCATTACCGAAGAGGAAAAGGATAAAAAAGCTAACAAAACCCGCCTCCGGGAAACTACAATCACCCGATCTGAAAGAGATGCCTCCACGCATCTCTTTTTTTTTGCAAATGCATCGGCGACCTGTGTGACAGGCAATGAATATCTGCCGGTACGGGCAAATTGACACGCCTGTTCAAAACCGTTTTACCTTTGATTTCTGACAAAAAAAGCTGATATTTGTTAGGCAGAAAACGGCCATTTTTCAGTAGCTGCTTTTTAGATAAAAAGCTTTCAATGGCTTACTTCCCAACTGCAATATTTTCCTAAATACACCCACCTTTATTATTACAAGCAGGTCAATTGACCCCGGGCATTCGTATTTGATTATTTAAAAATATCACTTTGACCATACTACGAAATAAGCAGGTGATCAATTTTAACATTAATGCACAACAACCAACATGACCAATCTAAAAAACATCCAAACCGAGGTTGACGCGAGTTTCCTTTATCAAATACTGGCCGATCAGGAACAGGATCCAAACGTCGCGCAGGTTTTTCGGCAAATGAGCGCCATTGAACAGGGCCATGCTCTTGCTTTTATGAAGAAAAACAACCTTGAACAGAGCAAGATGCCGCCGCCTTCTCAACGTGCAAAAATACTGAAGACAATCGGCCGGATCTTTGGCTACGACTACATTCTGGGCGTGCTGCTGGATACAGAAAAAAGCATCTCTTCTTCCATTTTATCGGCCAGAAGTCAAAGCAAGACTGCCGCTTCCATTTCTGATACGGCGCATGTCACCATTCTGAAAAACATTTTGAATGGCAACTCCAGAATGTCTGGTTCGAATCTTGCCCGGTTTGAAAAACGGCACCGCTCTGTTGGCGGCAATGCTCTGCGGGCTGCCGTTTTGGGTGGAAACGACGGCCTGGTATCCAATTTTAGTTTGGTGATGGGCATAGCAGGCGCGTCCAGTGGTCAGGAAGGCGTTTTGCTGGCAGGATTGGCGGGGTTACTGGCGGGCGCTTTGTCTATGGCTTTGGGCGAGTGGATCTCCGTTAAAAGTTCGCAGGAACTCTATGAAAACCAGATGCAATTGGAAATGGAAGAACTGGAAACGAATCCGGAAGGAGAGGAACAGGAATTGGCCCTGATTTATTTGTCAAAAGGCATCCCTGAAGCACAGGCCAAAAAAATGGCAAAAGACATTATTGCCAATAAAGACCATGCACACGAAGTATTGATCAAAGAGGAATTGGGCATCAACAGCGAAGATTTAAAAGGCTCAGCGATGGAAGCTGCCATCACTTCTTTCCTCTTGTTTGGCGTGGGTGCGATCATTCCCGTTATTCCATTTTTCTTCACAGGAGGAATGCTGGCGGTTCTTATCAGTACAGGCTTAAGTGGAATCGGACTGTTTTTAATAGGCGCTTCCATTACTTTGTTTACCGGGAAAAGTGTGTGGTATTCAGGCTTCCGGCAAGTCATTTTTGGCCTTGCGGCTGCTGCCATTACATTTGGAATTGGAAAAATGATTGGTGTCTCAATAGCCGGGTAGCTCTTTTGCGCCTTTGTGATTTGGATCACTGAACCGGCGCCCGGGATGCATTAACTTTGTACAATGATGAAAAACAAAGCATTAAAATTATTACTTGTTTGTATTATTTGCCTGGCGATGGTCGCGGGCATTGTTTTTCTCATTCAGTATTTAACCAACTAAAAAAACATCTTTTATGAAAAAGAACATGGGAAGTACAGACCGTGTGATCAGACTCATCGTCGCTGCTGTTATAGCCGTTCTTTATTTCACAGGCACTGTTACAGGCACTTTAGGCATGGTATTACTGGTATTGGCTGTTGTTTTTGCTTTGACCAGCGCCGTAAGCTTTTGTCCTTTGTATAAACTGGTAGGCATGAATACCTGTCCGGCAGACACCAAAGCCTGAGGAACTAAGTTCGTTTTTTATAAACCATAAAAAACAGCAAAGCACCCAAAGCCAGTCCGATCAGGATCATCGGCCAGTTTGTGCGGCCCCCTTCCAGGTTCAGCACACCCGGATCGCCGATAACGGCCATATTGGACCAGTACTCCGGAAGGGTATAGGTTGGTGAAGCATTTTTTAGATAGTCCAGTTTAGCCAGTTGCAGGGCAACATCCTTGGTTTTTCCGGCTTTCAGATACTGGTAGAAGGAAACCAATATCTCGCGGGAAGGCGCGTCGTAAGCGTACCACAAACTTCCGATGAGGCTAGGGCATCCCGCGTAAGTAAAAGCCCTGGACAGACTTCTCACCCCTTCCGGAGTCAGTTCGCCACTGCCGGTGTTGCACGCGCTCAATACGGCCATCTCTGCCTGCAGGTTTAGTCCGTAAACCTCTGATGCCCTCAGGATAAAATCTTCAGAGTTTTTTTCTCTGGAAAAAATCAGGGCTGAGTTAAGCGGTTCTTCGTCGTCAATGATGCCATGCATGGCCAGGTGCAGTATGCGGTAATTGGGAGCATTGATTTTAAATGCGCTTTTGGTTGCGCGTTGGTTAATCCAGACATCGCCTTTGAGTAAAGCGGCAATGTCAGCCACTTCATCATCTGAGTTTGGAAGCCGCCCTGCCGAGCGTTTTTTCAAAGTGCTGTCTCCCGGAATATTCAGCGATTTAAACCCTTCCAGCGTAAAGTCATCGTATTCGAGGCCAAAACCTCCATAAGTTTCTACTTTTCGTCTGAAACCCGGGCGTGCCATTTTTCCAAAGATGAGTTGATTGGAATAGGCAATGCTGATCGCAAACTTTTTGATGAGATAAGGCAGGTTGTTTTCTGCCTGCCGGATGGGTTGATAAGGCAAAACGTCGAAAGACAATTGCAACAAACGGTTGTCGGGGATGATGATCAGTCTCCTGATGTCTGTATTGAGGTTTTTCAGAGGCTTGGATAACAAAGATTCAAAAAGTGCATTTGCTGAAATGGCATATTTTTCGGCGCTGAATACGTCGGTTCCATCTGAAATTTTTCTGAAATCAATGCAGGTCTTTTCAAAATCCGCAGGTTTGAATACCTCGAAACATTCAGTGCCGGATTTGGAGATTTTGAAAATATAAATCATCTTTTCCCCAATAAAATATTCCAGAATAATGGCGTCAGAAGGGAGTTTTTTTCTCAAATTCCCCAAAGACTCTGTCGAGGGTAGCGCGTATTTTAACTGATAATAGTCCGGATATTTTGACTCTAATTCTTCTGTGTTTTTATGGTATTGTTCCCTTGCGCCAAAAAGTTTACTCCGCAGCGAATCCAGGGCTCGTTCACTGCCTGATGGCAGCGTTTCAAAATACTGTTTTTCGAGTTGGGCATACTCCTCCCGGACAGCCTGCTCTTTTTCCCATACTTTTACAGGGATGGCGCTGTGTTTCGCGTCCAGATCCTGCAACCCTTCCAGTAAAACAGCTGCTTTACTTTTGGCGCTGAACAAATAAGCGTTATCCAGATACACCGTTTTTCCGCTTAACCGATACAATTGCAAAGCAGTTGCTATGGCTTCTTCATATACGGGCATGGCTGTTCGCATCAGCCAGTATTTGGAACCGGTTTCCCGGAACTGCTGGCGTACCTGAATGTGCAGGGTGTCGTAACTCTGATAAAACATAAAAGCTTTTTCCAGGCTGACCCGATCTTTGTCCTGTGCAAATTTCAGGTTCCAGCAATTTGCCTGTAAGCCAATGACACGCAGCAAACCAGGGCGGTCAACGATGCTTTGATCTGTAATAATGGCCGGAAGGTTGTTTCTTTTTTTCTGGCCCGGAGCAAGAAATGATACAGCCAACTGATAATTTTCCAGCGCCCGGGAGTAATCGCGTTGCTCCACATAAACATCCGCGATGTTTTCATAAGCATTGGCAATCAGCTTCTGGTTGCGGGCATTGCGCCGGATATTGAGAGATTGTTGGAAATAATTCAGGGCCTGAGCGTATTGCCCCTGCCGTTTTTTGATCCGGCCCAGCGATTCGTAATTGTGGCTGGTCTCTATTGCATTGGCTAAAGTGCGGTTGATTTTTACCGCCATCAGCCCGTATTTTTCAGCGTTGGTATAATCGGATATCTCTGCGTAACAAATGGAGAGGTTTTGATAACATTGGGCCAGGTTAGCTCCCTGTGTATTTGCGTCTGTTTTATTATACATTTCAACAGCAGCAAACAAATCGCGGATCGCCTCCTTTCCCATACCCTGACGACCTTTGATGAGGCCCTTTTGTTTTTTTATTTCGGCCAGGTATTCCAATAACTCATCTTTTGTTGCGCCTGGCAGGCCGGTATACAGTCTTTCTGAGTGTTCATAATAATTTATTGCCTGGCCGTAGTCTTCAAGACTGGCGAAAAGGTTACCCGCCTGAAGGTAGTATTGTGCCAGTGTTTTTCGGTCTTTTTCAGGCAGCGCTTCCATAATTCTAAGGGCTTTTTGGACATATTTCCCTTCCGTTTTGATGTCTCCGAGATATCGGCAGGCCATGGCCACAGCGTAGTAGGAGTTAGCGGTTTCCTTATGATTTTCGCCCAGGCAGGCAAGGCGGATCTGCAAAGTCGTATCGCGCCAGTATTTTAGCGCCTCTTTATATTGATCCAGCATATAGTAACACACGCCTGCTTTGTGATACAGCAAGCTTCGGGAACTACAGGAGGCATTTTTGAAATCCCGCTCCTGCCGAATCCCAAGCAGCAAGCTCAGGGCTTTTGGGGCCTGGCCAATACCACGCAGGGAATCCGCCTGCGCAACAGACCTGATGATCAGGGTATCTATATTGGCAGAAAATCCCGATATCGCCCAAAGGATCATCAAAGAAAGGAATGTAAACCTCATTACCGTTTTTGTTTTACCGCAAAAATATTGCCCGGTAAATATAGCGATACCCAGTTAATAAACTGCGTTACGGGCTGGCAGAAGGCGCCCCGCGTATTTTCGATCTAATAAGGAGATGATCATAAACAGCAGCGTAGAAAAGTTGAATGATACCGGGTTGTGTCTTGATTAAATCAGACTTATTTAATGCAAAACACAACCGGGCATCATTCAGTTGGTGGTTCTATGCTAGTCGTTTTTGACGACTTTCCGGGTAATTGTTTGCCCCGCTAACTGAATCCGGGTGAAATACAACCCGGGGGCGAGTATCTGATCCGGAATCCAGGAAAAAGATATGGTTCCCGGCGCCTCCAGAACTTTGTTTTCTGTATGTAAAACTTCCCCCTGTACATTATAAACTGAAAATGCAATCATTCCGGTTTGCGCTGTATTCATAGACAGCGACAAAACATTGCTGAAGGGATTCGGAAATACAGAAAGATTTTCGGAGGAAGCCGCGCTAAGTTCATTATTTACCAATGCTCCCAGGGTTGAAAATGCGGTCTGATCGTCTGGTAAGTTGCAGGAATTCGACAAAAAAGTTAGCGCTTCCGGAGCATTTGCCACCCCTTCTGTCAAAATGAGATCCTCTAAATGACTGCTGTATTCAGCACCAGACAAGATGCTGCACTTTAGGGGAGCATGGTGTATGGCGGACATATTGGAGGCCAGTTGGGCTGCAATGCCTGAAACGATGGCCGCTGCCTGAGAGGTGCCGCTTTTCAAAACCATATTTCCGGAAATAAAATGTGGCCCCTGAATGCTTTCGCCCAGCATAGCGACATCTACCTCCGGAATACCCCACGCACTGAAAGTAGAAAGTTCGCGGTCGCAATTTACGGAAGCAACTGAAATGATATTGTTACAGGGGTAGGCTGCAGGATAAAAGAGCCCTGATGAATTACTACCCGGGTTGATATTGCCAGCTGCTGCTACTACCAGAACGCCCTGTTCGCCTGCCTCATCAATGGCTACCTGAAGAGGGTCAGGTTTGTTGGAAAGTGGGCCATTTGCCGGAAAGCTAAAGCTCATATTGATGATGTTTGCTCCCATCAATACCGCTTGATCTGTAGCCATAATGATGTTGAATGTATTTCCCTGGCCTAGTTCGTTATGGGTTTTAAACGACATTAACTCCAAATTCAGATCAGGGCTTAGAGCCGCCATTTGTGCAATGATACCGGCGATATGAGAACCATGGCCCTGATCATCTCTGGGCTCCGTGTCGTTGTTGACAAAATCATAACCAATATAACTGCCGTAGTAGGGGGCAAACAATCCGGGGTTACAGAACTGAGGGTCGCTATTGCTTCCCGTGTAGCCGATTCCGGTGTCAAGTATCGCCACTTTGACTGTCGTTTCTCTAATGTTTGTATAAATCGAAAACTCCGGGCACACGGCCGTAGGGTCCATCGAGGAGGAACTGGAAGGACCTTGCTCAATGTAAGGAAGCGTACTGTCGTAATTAAAACCGGCAGAATTGACTTCCGCTTTACCCGATGAGCCATTAACCACTTCATTGATGTTGAACCATCCGTGGTTCATAAAAGCTGTTGAAAAGCTGGGAATGTACCAAAGCCGGATGTTGCTAACCGGGCTTTGAGCTATTTCAATGGCGCCTAAGGAGTTTTTATAATTGGCAGCAAAAAACTCTGAAGTGCCAGGCTGAAATCGGATTAACATTTGGTTCGGATTCAAACTCTGTCCAAAACCCGGAGTAAGGTTTATCAGAAATAGCGCAAATACCAGAATAGCCGCAGAAATCGTGCGAATGATAAAAAACTTTTTCATGCCCTTTTAATTTTCTTGAAAGTGAATCAAAATTCGTCAATCGGGAGTTATAAGCCGCAGCCTCGCAAAGTGTGACATACTTCATGCTTGAAATTTGTAAAGTTCATGCAAACTCCTGATAGTTTCCTTACCACTTTGACAAGATAGCGCCTGCACTGTAGTTCGCAAAGCAGCACGCATAAAAGAAAAAGATGCAGCTGGCACGAAGCCAGCTACATCACAAATAAAAGGGCGAAAAAGATTAACAAATAATTTGTTGTCAATGATTGTCAAACCAGCCTTGCGTCAAATCTGCTCAAGGAGTGGGAGTTTATTTGACAATGATCAATTTTCCGCTCTCCCGAATGTTGGTGTGATCGGGTGAGGTAAAGGTGTAGTAGTACATACCTGCTTGCAGGTCCTGCAAATTCACCACTTCTAAGATGTTCGTCTGAGCGCGTTGTTGTTTTACCAGAGCGCCCAGGTTGTTGTAAATACTGATGACGCCCGTCGCGCTCAGGTTGCTGAAGACGACAATGTTGACTTCATTTCCCGCCGGGTTGGGATAGGCGTTCATCAAAGCAAAAGATTCAACCCTGGTGGGTAAATCAGGTGCTGAAAATGGCGTCCCGCAATCTGTTGTGAAGGAACTGAAAATACATTCGGCAACGGTCGGCGTAAGCCAGGGGCCGATGGTACTGCTTGAATCGGGGCATTTCAGTTCAATGATGAAATCATAAGTGGTGCAGGGCATCAGGTTGAAGATAGTACCGGAAGTGTCTCCTATGCTGGTACTGCCGTAGTTCCAGGTCGTGCTGGTAGAGACTCTCCAGCCAACGTTGTAATAAGGATTTGGACAATTCGGGCAATTGAGAATCGGTTGATAGGTAAAGCCCATCCGATTGCTGAAGACATACAAAGTATCGACTTCATTACAATCAAAACCAATCTCGCAGCCAGTGATGCATCCGGTCGTCATAAATGACGTAATGCAGGAATCAATGGTCTCGCCGAGGTAGCTGTCGCTGCATTTCAGCTCAATGATGAATTCGTACCAGGTGCAGGAGTCTAAGCCGGAAATGGATCCGCTGCCTGAACCTCCAGAAACGGAAGTACCTCCGTAATTCCAGCCTGAAGAAGATCCTACTTCCCTCCACCCAATATTGTAATACGGCTCTGGGCATTCCTCGCACTCCTCCAATGGGCTGAATGAAAAGGATATTCCGGTCTCTCCAATGTGGGTGATTTTGACACTATCACAGTCAAGCACATCGCAGGATATGCAATCTACGGTGATTTCTGCGCATAAATCATATTGGCACTGTATCGTGCTGCCGTTTGAAATAATAACCGTCACGCAGACATTGTAAACGCCATTGGCAGTAAAAGAGTGAAGCTGAGAATAGCTTGTCGTTGGGCCTATCGGCAAGCTGCCATCGTCAAAATTCCAGATATAGCTAATCGACAGTGCACCACATTCTGCATCCGGAAACAATTGAGGTCGGGGCCAGAGCAAAAAAGAATACTCACAGCCTCCGGTGTTAAAATACCGGAGTTGACCGGCATTTAATATGCAACCCTCACATCCACCCGAATCTTCGATGCCAGTCCGGATTTCGGAAGAATTGTCGCAGGCATAGTAAGCCGTTCCTGCCTGTACCAAAGTTAGCCATCCAATCAGGAGGGAGAAGAATAAAAACACTCGTTTCATATGAATAAAAATTTAAATGAAAAAATCGGTTTTGGTGTGTTTGTTGAGTGTTTATATGTAAAAGAACAAGGTGCATTAAGGCGTATCATGCACTGATGCATCGTTTGTGGAAAGCTTGTTTGGTACCATAGCAAGGGTATTTCCCGGCTTAAAAAAGACGGGCAACACCTGGATACTTCCGCTATAAGAAGTGGAGAAGAAAAGTGTGACCGGGATAGGCTCTTTTTTTTTATCAAAATTTAATTTGATGAATAATCGTCACATTTTTTCCCTTCGATGCTTTTAGGGTACAAGCGCATTCAAAAACAGAACAATTCCTATGCAAACAGTCTACTTACTCATACTGGGTATAAGCGCCCTGGCCGGCGTCTTGGTTATTTGGGAATGGTATTGGCCGCCTTTGTCTGTTTGTCTGCCAAATTGCGGGCAAAACCAATTATCGGTTCTTTACGATAATACGCTTACACACAAAGGCGTGTTTTTTGATGAAAGAGAGAGAGGAGAGAATATGCTTTGGAAAGTATTTCATAAAATTGCCAAACAGGAAAAGCATTACACCTCCACTGCGATGAACAAAAATTTTGGACTGACAGAAGCTGAATTCGACCAATTGTTATCAGAACTAGGACAAGGTAATGAACGACTCTTTGAGCAGGTGTTCTTAGCTCACTTTGAAGATTGTTGTAAATACCTGATGCATACTTATGGCGCTTCTTCTGAAGATGCCTACGATGCCTCTATGAACACCATGCTCGAATTTTGCAAGCGATTAAAAGCCGGAAAAGTGGCCTATGGAAACCTCCGGTTTTTATTTACCAGGATGGCCGGGCAGGTGTATCTGAAATGGATAAAAAAACAGAAAAAACACACAGGTCTGGAAGACATGGACTTAATGGAGGCGCCGGAAGAATTAGACGACGAGTCTTATGCAATATTAAGCAAAGCGTGGGACGGCCTCTTAAAGGAATGTCAAACTTTGCTGGAGGAGTTTTATTATACCGGAGCAACCCTTGAACACATCGCTTCCGTATTAAACAGATCAGCAGTAGCCGTGCGAAAGCAAAAGCAACGCTGTGTTGAAAAACTGAGAGAACTATTTATTCGATTTTCAATACCGGAAAGTTAATTGGATATGAAAAACATTGAAAAATACAGAGACCCGGAAATTTCAAAAGAGGAAATGGACGATTTAACAGGCAAGCTGCTTCGTGCTAAGCTGAACCGGGATAAGAAGCAAAAATGGGCTGATATTCTGGAAAAGGAATACAATGTACGCCGTGATCCAGGCAACCTTAAAGTTGTTTCCCGACGTTCCGGCAAAACCTGGTTGCTGATTGCAGCATCCCTGCTGCTGCCCATACTGGTGTATTTATGGCTCTGGAAGCCCGCTGAGCTTTCAGCACAGCAATTGGCTCAGGCTTATCTTTCAGAAGAAAAAATTCTGGAGCCGCAGACCCGTAAAGGAGAAATCACGATTGAGGCACTTTCCCAAAAAGCAACGGAAGCTTACAATCAGGGAAAATTTCAGGAAAGCATCTCTTTGTGGGAACAAATGGAAGCTAAGGGTGGAATGGGGCCGGATGATTACTTCTTTAAGGGGGTGAGCCACCTCCGGCTCAATCAGGAAGAAAAGGCCATTGACCTGTTCCGGCAAATTCGCTCCATGGGGGATGAAAATCCTAAATTCCAAAAAGAAACAACCTGGATGCTGGCACTGGCCTATATCAAAACCGGCCGCAACGATGAAGCTGACGAAGCGCTCAGACAGGTCGTCCGGGACGGATGGCGTGCTGAAAAAGCGCAAAAGCTCCTCGATATACTGGATTCCGGTAAGTAAATAAGAGGTATTACATCGGATAAGTAGGTTGTTTCGTCGTCCATTGGTCAGCAACCTGCTGGTGGTGCTTTGCGGCGACAGAAATGCTTCTCCGGTAATCAATGCCGGAACTTTGCACCAATAGGCTTTGCACACGCTTAAAATCCCCCTTTTCTGGCGATTGTTTTCCACCACGGGACGCTTCGCCAGAGAAGGGGGATTTTCCAATTTGAAAGAAACTGATCATGGCGGCAAAAAAATCATTCGTCCTGCGCACAGACGATAAAACCTTTGAGGCACTTGAAAAATGGGCAGCTGACAAATTCCGAAGCGTCAACGGCCAGCTGGAATGGATCATCAGCCGGGCACTGAAAGAACACGGGCGCATGCCTAAAGAACGGAAATCCCCACAGGCTCCCTCCCCTCCGTCTGAAGGAAAAGGCTAAGGCTTCCGGAATCATTTTTCCTGATAATTTTGAGGCAGTCGGAAGATTAATTTTGCATTGTCGCGTAAAAAACAAAATTATAGTCCATTTTTCTGAAACTTTGATATCGTTTCCTCCGTATATGCCTATATTGCGAGCTGAATTCAGCTGTAATCCATGAGAGACGCCTATCCTTACGCTGCAAGTTTGTAATCGCTATCTACATTAACAGAAAAAGAAGTTCTGCGCTAAAGTCTAAATTTAAGTGCGGGATTGCGCCAATATCAGGTTTGACATGCCTGAAATATCGGATTTATTTTCGCTGTTACAGGCGCATTTGTCCGATGCGAAAAACCCGCACGATGTTACCATACGCTGCAGGCTCGATTTTTAGTCTGCATTGTACCGGCGGAAAATTTTATCGCTTTACAAGCCAAAGTATAAAAGATAATTCTTTTATATTACCGCTTGAACACTATAAACACAGCCATGAACACAAAACGGCCAGACACAAAAGTCCGGAGGATTATTGTTATGACATTAAACCGTTATGCCTTGAAAAAGAAACTTTACCCCCTGGCGGCAGTATTTATGCTGTTCGCCGGCGTGCTACGTGCACAGGATGCACATTATTCACAATTCTACAATGCTCCTTCAATGATTAATCCGGCATTGACCGGCATTTATCGGGGAGATGTTCGCTTTATGGCCAACTACCGGAGTCAATGGCACGCTGTTCCGGTGGATTACAACACCTTTACTGCATTCGCCGACATGAAATTCATTGGGCGTACTGACCGCAAAGGCTTCTTTTCCGGAGGTCTTGCATTCAACTATGACCATGCAGGCGATTCCAAACTGGCCCTGGCTAACCTGAATGCCAGTCTGTCTTATACCAAGACCTTAAGTTCAAAAGCCTTCGGTACCGTAGGTTTCTATTTGGGAGGCAACCAAAGGGCCTTCAAACTTGGAGATCTTCGTTTTGAAAACCAGTTTGATCAGGGATTGGGAACTTACAATCCGAATCTTGCTACCGGAGAAGGCTTTGATAACAGCAGCATCTTTTTCCTCGATTTTGGAGCAGGCATTAACCTGCGCCTCCAAAGCGAACAAACGGAAACGTTGGTTGACCTCCTCGACAAACGCAACAAGCTGGACCTTGGCGTGGGCTTCTTTCACCTTAATCGGCCAGATCAAAGCTTTTATGATAACGATAAAATTCAGCTGCCTGTCCGCATCAGTCCTTATGTTTCAGCTACGCTGATGATGGGGCGAAATGTTGACCTTGTTGCCAATTTTAGTGCGCAGTTTCAGCAAAAATACCGGGAAATGGTCGGTATGGCGGGAATAAAATTTCATTTCAATGACCGCCAGCTCGGCAAGCAAGTTGCCTTGCAGCTAGGAGTGGGTTACCGCTTCCACGATTTCGGCGATGCTTATTTCCCGGGCATCGAACTGTCGTGGAACCAATGGAATGCAGGGTTTACCTATGATGTCAATATTTCTGACTTCAGCATTGCAACGCGGAGACGAGGTGGCCCTGAATTTTCGTTGCGATACATTATTAACAAAATCAGGCCGCTGCCTTCTCATCAGATTTGTCCGCTGATCTGATGACAGGGAGACAACCTAAATGCCGATTATCTTTTCATGCGCTTGGCTAAAAGCAGGGTGATGTTAACTACAGGTTTTAAGCTCCAGCGCAATAACAGCAAGCAAATACTATGAGAAAATTTTTTCTCCTACTCTTCACCGGCGCCCTATTTCTGACCGCTCAGACGGCACAATCCCAATCCTTTGAGGAATGGGTAAGGGCTGCAGATAAGGTATTTACGCAGAAAGACTATTACACCGCCTTTCGCTATTATGGTATTGCCGTCAAATACAAGCCCGATCGATCGGATGTGCTTTATCAGTACGCTGAATCAGCGCGCCTGTTTGGAATTTTAGGCAAAGCGGAATCGGGGTATCAGTCGGTAATCGCATCGCCAGAGCAGAGCACCTACCCACTGGCAAAGTATCACCTTGCCCAGGTGAAACAATCCCTTGGCAAATACGATGAAGCAACGGAGCTTTTTCAGCAGTTCCTGACGGAGAATCCCAATGCGGATGCTGAACTTAAGAGCGTTGCCCGCAAAGGGATTGAAGATTGTGAATGGGCGGTAAATCAAACAGCAAAAGCAGCTGAATTGGGAATCCTGGGCGCCAATGTCAACTCTTCCTATTCGGAATACGGGGTTGCTTTCAAAGGGGATACCATGTATTACTCTTCGCTGAAATTTGTTTATGACAGAGACACCACCAACCCTCGCAGGGCTTATTCTAAAATACTACAGTCCATTGCAGAAGCCCCCGGAGCGCCATTGCCGGCAAGTATCAATATAGAAGGCAAACACGTTGGTCATACGGTATTCAATGAAGATTTTACGAAAGTCTATTATACCATTGGGGAATATGTCAACTCCTTTGATGTCAGAAGCGATATTTATGCCAGCCCGGTGAATCCCGACGGCAGTTGGGGCGCAGCAGAAAAGCTGTCCATTAATATGGCCGGGTTTAGTTCGACACAACCTTCGATCGCGCGTGATGCACAAACAGGGCTTACCAGACTCTATTTTGTTTCAGACCGGGATGGCGGAAAAGGAAACCTCGATATCTGGTATAGCAACTTCAATGCAGACGGCAGCCTTTCCACCCCGGAAAACCTGAGCGACATCAATACCGAAGGAAACGATGTCACCCCATTTTTTTATCAACCTACCCAAACACTCTACTTCAGCACAGACGGAAATCGCACGCTGGGGGGATACGATATTTATAAATCCCGCAAAAGAGAAAACAACTGGACAACTCCTGAGAATCTGGGCTTGCCGCTTAACAGCAGCTACAACGACATGTATTATGCTGTTTTTGACGGGGGTAAAAAAGCCTTTCTTTCATCCAACCGCCCGGATACTGCCGCTTTTTACTGGGACAAAACGAAGGAAACCTGCTGCAACGACATTTATGGGCTTACGTATGACCTGAGTGTTCAGCTGTTGGTGACCACTTACAATAATTTGGATCAATCGCCGCTTCCGGCGGTTACTGTCGAATTGTATGAAGTGACGGAAGATGGCCGGGAAATACTGGTTTCGACTCAGACTAACCCGAGTGCAAATAATTTTGAATTTCAGCTGGAGCGGGGAAAAAACTACAGCCTGAAAGGCATGAGGGATGGTTTCAGTACGGCCATGGCAAGTGTCGATCTGAGGGATTTACCGGAGGATGAGGAGACGGTAGAACGTCAGTTGTTTTTGGAACCTCCGGTTCAACTGAATGTGTTGACCTTTGAAAATATTGACTCCACGGCATTGACCGGGGTGACGGTTGCGCTGTCTCAATCTGCCGAAGACGGAACAGAAAAAGCCTATAAATCGCAAAACAACGAGTACGGCAACGACTTTACTTTTTTTCTGGAACGCAACAAAAAATACACCCTTCGCGGCACAAGAGATGGATTTGCAGGGGCATCGGACATAGTCGATCTGACTGCGCCGGAAATGAAGATGGCCACAAAAGTTGATCGTAAGCTATACCTCGGGCAAAAACTGAAAGCGCTTACCATCGATGCCAAAACACTGGAAGCGCTGGCCGGTGCTACTGTCGAATTGTACGATGTGAGCGGCCCGACTCCGGTTTTGAAAGGAAAAAAAACCAATTTGGTTGGAAATGATTTCCTGTATCCGCTTGATTTGAGTAAAACCTACCTCATCAAAGCTTCCCGGCCAGGATACAACCCGGTTTCGGAGGAATTGAGCTTTGACGAGGAAACCATACGCAACTCTGAGGGCATGATCGTTATTGAAATCCCGCTGGACAGGTTTGGATTCGATGATTTTCTGCCAATTGCCTTGTATTTTGACAACGACCGACCCAATCCGCGGACTTACAGCACCACAACGACCCTGACTTATCAGGAAACCAATACGGCTTACTTCGCCCGTAAGGCAGAGTACATCAAAGAGTTTACAACAGGATTGTCGGCAGAAGAAGCATTCCTTACAGAAAGCCGGTTCAAAGACTTTTTTGATCGTGAAGTAGATGGCTCCCGCCAGGAATTGGAAGCCTTTACGGCAAAATTACTGGAGTTTCTTCAGGCAGGGAACAGCATTAAAATTGGCTTACGGGGTTTCTCCAGTCCACGGGGTTCTTCCTATTACAACCAGTTGCTGAGCGCACGTCGGATTGATGCGGTAAAGAACCATTTTCTCCGATATAAAAACGGCGCTTTGGTTCCTTTCATCAAGTCAAAGAAATTGCTGATAGAAGAGCGGGCTCTTGGATCTTCCAAAGCCAGCAAATCGGTTAGTGCCCGGTTGGACGACCGGCGCAATTCCATCTACAGCGTGGCAGCCTGCGTAGAACGGCGGGTAGAAATCGTGGAAGTAGACAGCGGCGACGCAGTAGGTAAGCGATAAAATGAAAAGATTGTAATCTAACAGAAGGCAGACATGGACTACTCAACAATAAAAAATCTTTGCGACGTGAAAAGGCAAAACTTCCGGCTCCGGGCATTCTTATCGTCGCTTTTCCTTGTGGCGTTGTGCTATTTACCCACCAGTTTGTGGGCGACGCATATTGTTGGCGGCGAAATTGGCTACCGCTGCCTGGGAAATAACGAATGGGAAATTACCCTCAATGTATACCGCGATTGTTTTTATGGCGCGGCCGATGCTCCTTTTGACGATCCGGCATGGGTGGGTGTTTACAACCAGTTCGGCCTTTTGGTAAGGACCCTCAAAATTCCTTTCGTCGGCGATGACACCCTGACGGCAGTGCTAAGCGATCCCTGCCTTGTGGTACCCCCGGATGTTTGCGTGCACACCACCACCTATCGGGATACGACGACTTTACCCATAATCGCGGGCGGATACACTTTTGCCTATCAACGGTGTTGCCGAAATCAAACCATACTCAACATCATCAATCCGCTGGAAACGGGGGCAACCTATCTGATCCACCTGTCACAGGCTGCCATGTTAAATTGCAACAGTAGCCCAACTTTCAACGATTGGCCGCCCATAGCGATCTGCGTCAATAAACCTTTTACCTTTGACCACTCCGCTGCAGATTTGGATGGAGACTCCATTGTATATAAACTTTGTACGCCCTTTGCAGGGGGCACCCTGGCTGAGCCACAACCCCGACCCGCCGATCCGCCGCCTTACGATACCGTCGTCTGGATAGCGCCGTTATACTCGAATGCAAACGTTTTGGGACTTGGAACGCCCTTGCAAATAAACCCGCAAACCGGCCTTATGACGGCTTTCCCGGGGCTACAGGGGCAATTTGTTGTTGGGGTTTGCATTGAAGAGTACGATGCGGAAACGGGTTTGCTGCTTTCGGTTACAAGACGCGATTTCCAGTACAACGTTGGCGTTTGCGGCGAAAAAGTAGCCAGCTTTCTGGCGCCCGAAGCACAATGCGACAACCTGACAGTGAGTTTCGACAACCAAAGCACCAATACAAATAGTTTCTTATGGACATTCTCTTCTGCTGATACGACTTTCAGCACGACCATAGCCAGTCCGGTAATTACCTTCCCGGATACGGGCTCTTACACAGTCCAGCTCATTGCAGAGCCGGGGACCGTATGCGCAGATACCATGATAGCGCCCCTTTTCCTTCAATACAATTCACTTACAGCGGATTTCCGTGCCGATGTCTTTGATTGTGACAATGAAGCTTTGCTGCAGGTGACAGATTTATCGGTTGATCCCGTTTCTCCGCCGGTGCAATGGTTGTGGACGGTTACTTATGGTACCACAACCCTTACTTCAACTTTACAAAATCCGGTTTTCAGCCTTCCGCTGAACATAACAGGCGTGATAAGCCTGGAGGTTACCTCGCAGAATGGTTGTGTTCAGACGACAGAAAAAACATTTGAAACCGGACTGGACAACCCCGGGAGTTTTATTCGGGACACCTTAATGGCTTGTGAGGGCGATGTCATCGGCCTTAATCCGGACACTGATTTGGGAATTGCCTTTAACTACCTCTGGTCGCCCGGCGCAGGCATTGATTCCACTGCCGTGAACCCAATTATTACCGTGGGCGCAACTCCGATCGTTTATTCGGTCACCATTTCCCCGGATAACAACATTTGCCAGATCATAAAAACAGTAACGGTAATTCCACAACCTTTTCCGGAGTTGGCCTTTACAGCCGATCCCGAGTGCGATGGCCTGACGATTAATTTCATCAACAACAGCCTCAATGCACCAAACATCCACTGGGATTTTGGTGACCTGAGTACGGAGGCGGATACCTCGGTTGCCCTCAATCCAATGTACTCCTATCCGGATACGGGAACCTATGTGGTGACACTGATAACGACGGGCGGTTTTTGTACCGACACCCTGACCCAATCGGTTGTTATTTCAGAATTCCTGCTGGACGCTGATTTCAGCGTTAGTTATCAGGATTGCTCCACCGACAGTGTCGTGGTGCAGTTTACTGATATTTCATTCAACAACCAGAACAACACCACGGGCTGGCTTTGGCAACTCAGCAATGGGCAGAGTGCTGTAGTGCAAAATCCACAGTTTACCTTTACAACCAGTACGACACTGGATGTTACGCTCACCATTACAGCAGCAGACGGATGTACCAGTACGGAAACGCGCTCGGTGGACATCAACCTTGTAGAAGGTATTGATGCTCAATTGATTGATACTCTGCAGGTTTGTTACGGCGATACCGTTCAATTGACAGGGGGCAATCCGGCTTATGTTTACAACTGGTCGCCCGCGACAGGCATAGATGACCCAACGTCTGCAAATCCTTTCTTCTCACCCCTTGAAACAACCGTTTATACGGTAATCATTCAGGCAATTGGAGCAGATACCTGTACCCTGACCCACCAGCTTACGGTGTTTGTTACGCCAAACATCAACCTGCAGGTTAGCGGCGATGGGCTGACTTGTGAGCCGGGCACAACTCTCGTGGCCACAACAGATGTTTCGACGATCATCACCTGGCTTGACGCCATGGGGAACATCATTGCAACCGACCAGCCAACACTGGATGTGTTGGTCTCAGGGAACAGTCAATACACGGTGCAGGCAGTGGATGATTTTAATTGCGCGCAATCTGAAGTCATTAACGTCAGTGGAGGTCCCGTAAACGTCGCCATTCCGGATACCGTTGCGGTCTGCTCCGGTGACATGCTTGCTTTGTCAGTAACAAACCTCGATCCGAACGATGTGCTGACCTACTCCTGGTCGCCGGCGAGCGCTTTTGAAGGCGGCCTGGACAGCGCAACGCCGAATCTTGCTGAAATTATCGGCGAACGCGTGGTATATGTGACCATAACCAACCAGTTTGGCTGCACTTATACCGACTCGGTGGCAGTGGCCGTGGTTGACATTAATATAGACCTTGATTTTACCGCCGAAGTTCAGTGTAACGGATCAACGGTGACTTTCACCAACACCAGCACCAATGCTTTTGGGTATGTCTGGAACTTTGGCGACGGCTCTCCGCTGAGCTATGAGGTAAATCCGGTGCATACCTATGCAAATGCCGGCGATTATACCGTGACCCTGGGCATTGTTTACGATGTTCCCTGTGCAGATGAAGCCAGTGCAACGCTTACCATTGAGGAGCCTCAGATTGTTGCGGATTTCGATTTTGACATCACTTCCTGTGAAGAAAACAATCGACAGATTTCCTTCTTCGATACATCCATCAATACCTTTGGTAATACGATAGGCTGGCACTGGACGTTCAGTCACGGTACTCCGGATACGTCCAATTTGCAAAACCCGGTCATAACGGTTACTCAAAGCGGGGAACTCATTGTAACCCTGACTATTTTTTCAGCCAACAATTGTTCTGCTACAACAACGGATACCCTCAACTTCCAGTTTATTGAGCTGAATTTACCCGATACCCTGGTTTTGTGCCGCGGCGATTCAGTTGCTTTGAATCCAAATGGCAATACGGACTATCAATACACCTGGTCGCCGGCAACCGGGCTTAGTGATCCTAATGCGGACAACCCAATTGCCTCTCCGACAGAAACAACCGTTTATACCGTAACGGTCCAGGCATTCGGTTCGGATACCTGTACCCTGACTGCTCAGGTGACCGTTTATGTGCCCGACAGCATCAATCTGAATTTAGGCATAGATCCGGTGATTGTAACCTGCGGTGAAGATGTCACCCTGACAGCAAATACGGACGTACCGGTAACGGTAGAATGGTTCAGCTCTGTGTCCGGACCATTGGGCAGCGGCGCCATGGTAACAGTGAATCCATTCAGAATGGATACGATTACGGCTATTGCCACAGATGCTTACGGATGTCGCGATACGGCTTCAGTGATTATCAATGATCAGGGTGTCGATGTGGAAGCCAGCATAGATGTAGACGGACTGACACCTGTTTGCCAGTCAGTTCCACTGACCATTACCATTACCAACCTGGATGCTCTGGATACCCTGACTTTTGATTGGTCATCAGTCCCGCCGGGCATTTTTACGGCCAATGGCAACCAGGCTACTGTCATTCTTGAATCCGGAACCGCTACCTTAACGGTTATAATTGCGAATCAGCACGGCTGCAGCGATACCCTGAACTTCAACTTTGAAGTAGTGCCGTTTGATGTAACGGTTCAGGATACGGTTGTTGTTTGCTTTGGGGAACCAGCCGGCTTGAACCCGGATGGGAATACAACTTACAATTATCAATGGTCGCCGCCAGACAATCTAAGCGATCCGACGATTGCAAACCCTGTTTACACGGGCAATGTAGATGCGACTTACACCGTGCTGATCAATGATCCGCAAACTGGTTGTGAAATCACACGCACCGTATTTGTTGATGTGACCGAACCCATTGGATTGATGGCTTCTCCTGAAGACACGACTGTGTGTTCGCTGGATGCTTTGACGTTAAGGGCCTCCAGTACTTTAGGCGGAGTGACATTTGTTTGGCACAGCCCTCTGGGCAATCAGATTGGAATGGGTGATAGCCTGGTCGTTGTTCCACAGGAAGGCAACAACACCTATTTTGTGCTGGCAACGGACATTAACGGATGTATAGATACCGCGCAAGTGAATGTACTGGCTACGAATTTCCAGCCTGGTCTTGATTCTCCCATTCAGATTTGCAGCAATACGCCAACGCCAATCAACCCGAACGGCAATCCGAATTATGTCTATACCTGGGAGCCTCCAACCGGCCTGAACGATCCGAATTCGCACAATCCCATTGCTACCGTCACTGAAAATACGGTCTACAATGTGACGGTTACCGATCCGGCGAATGGTTGCTCACTGGAAGGTATGGTCGAAGTGCAGATATTCCCGCCGATCAACCTTGAAGCGACCGGTGATACGACACTTTGTACGGCAACATCGCTTACATTGACCGTCACGAGTGACCAGTCTGCCACAACTTTTGAATGGTATGATAATCCTGCTTTGACAGACCCGCCAATTGGCATGGGATCCACGATTACGGTTACCCCACAGGGCGCAGTAACCTATTATGTACTTGGTACAAATGGATTCTGTACAGATACGGCATCTGTTCTGGTCAACGCATTTCCAATTAATGCGACCCTGCCTTCTGAGGTCATTATTTGTGAGCCGGTTACATCGACGGATTTGACGGTTACCAACCTCGATCCTTTGCAGGAACTGACCTATGTCTGGTCACCGTCGAATGCGGTTTCGCCAGTTACCGGTAGTGCAACGGTGACGGTAAACCTGAATATTTCAGATGATTTTGAAGTGGCGCTGGAAAACCAGTTCGGTTGCCGGGATACGCTCTTTTCGACAGTCATTGTCATCGACATCCTTGGTACCGTACAGGGGAGCGCAGATCCGGATACCATTATACTTGGCAATTCAAGCACCATTACGGTTACCGGTTGTGCACTGTGTAGTTATGAATGGACAGTTCCCTCCGGTACAATCAACCCAACTACCGGACCGGTCATTGAGGTTACCCCTACCGTGGTGGGAGAGAATCTGTATACAACTACGGTTAGCCTGAGTGGCTGTTCTGCTACGGTCAGCATTCCGGTATTTGTCATTGAGGCCATTTGTGATGCCGATCACATCTTCCTCCCCAATGCCTTTACGCCGAACAATGACGGAGAAAATGATGTGTTGCGCCTCCGCAGTTCGTTCATCAACCAGCTCAGCGATTTTGAACTGATGATCTACAACCGTTGGGGACAGGAAATATTCCGTACTCAAAACATTTTTGATGGTTGGGACGGCACTTTCCGCGGGGAAGAACTGGCGCCCGATGTTTATGGCTTCTATATGCGCGTTCGTTGTCCGGAAGGAGAAGAGTTAATCCAGAAAGGCAACATTACGCTGCTGCGATAAATGTGCTTGTACCGCTGAACTCCGTTGCTGTGCGACGGAGTTCAGCGGTGCGGATAAAAAAAGCCCGGTTTCTTCAAACCGGGCTGCAAAGCCATTTTCGCAATCAGGATTTCCCCTTCTTAATACCTGACAGCTACTCCGAATACCAATTTTAGTAATTGGGACCAAGCCTGTGTGCCATTTCCATGGGAAAGAAATGCAGGATGGTCTGTGTGATTGTTCTGGGATGACAAACACATGTGTTGTCACCCGGAAATAGGTACCCGTTAATGCTGGAATTTTTTTTCTCTTTGATTAAAGGCACCGGGAGATGCGAAACCGGCAACAGCCAATCCTTATTAGAATTGATAGGTGGTTAAGGCTTATTTCGATTTTGTGAAGGAGGTAAAACGACTCACCAGGGGTGTTTCAAGTCTTTTGCCCCAAAATCATGCTCCCGCACATGAAAATAACTGTCTTTCTGCCGCCGCAGCAAAAGGTTATCTCCGGAAAAACGCCGATACAACCAGGCTAAAGGCGTCAGAAACAGAAAAAAAACAGCGCCTAAAAGCAGTCTGCTGCTCACCCAGCCTATCGCACGGGTCAGGGTCCGCCAAAGCCAGTCTACGCCATTTGCCACTGCCTTTACCAGTAAACCGGCTAAAGCCAGGCCGATGGCAGCAATCAGGAAAGCCCGCATTTCGGTAAACCAGAAAATGAGAAGCAATGCAGTGACAACAGCCAGCAGGGCTTCGTAAGATGTGGCAGTTTTATGGGTATTGGGTGCAGGATTCATGGTTAGATTATTTGAGCAGGCCCATCAGGAAAGGCGCCATTTGCGAAGCAGTAAAATCGTGTCCGTCTTTGTCAAAATGGTATTCCCAGTCCATAAAAATGCGCATCGGCGTAGCAGTGGTATCCGCCCGCAGGCTTTGATTCAGATTCAGGAAAGGGATGTTGTTGCGCGTTGTCAGGTCAGCAATCCGCGTTTCAACGGCAGTGGGGGAGAGGTCGGCTTCTTTGGTATAACTTTCGTCAAATTCATAGCGGGTTGGAATTTTGACTAAGGCCATTTTTCCGCCCCAGCCCTGCACATCCTGCTGCATTTCTTTCAGCAGGCGTTCGTACAAGACATAGCTGGAATCCAGGGCCGGGAAGGAAGCGCTCAGGTAAAGCGGCATGTCCCAGTCCGTGCTGTCGCGGAAACCGTAGTTGACAGGGTAGAAATTAAAAACCCGAAGGAAATCGCCGTATTGGGTTTCGTAGTATTTTTTTTGCAGGTATTGGTAAAAGGAAGAACGGGAAGCCCATTTCCAGCCGTTTAGTTCTTCTTTCGGAAGCACCGGCGCTTTCACTATCAGCCCCCCGTCTGCGCCCATCCGAACCAGGCCTTTATTCCACATTTCCCGCAAATCGTTGGGACTGAATACCACAACTAACAGGTCGGGTTTTAGCGCCTTTCCTTCGTCACGCCAGTAAAGGTATTCCTGATCGCCGCCCCAGGCAGGGCAGGAAGCGTTCAGGACTTCTACTTTTTGACCGGCAGCCGTCAGTTGCTGCGCCAGTTGCGTGGTAAAAATTTCATCGTCGGGATAATCGAGTCCCGCTGTGTAGCTGTCGCCCAGCACCAGAATGCGCGTGACTCCCTCCGGTTTGGTTTTTTTAAAATTCGGTCCCCGGAAGCCCTGCTTGTTAAAGCGCAGCACAAAAGGTTCGCGGCCGACTTTGCCCCAGGCGTACGGCTTTTGTGCGACCAAACCAGGCGTCAGGCGGTAAAACAAAACCGGGTCGTAGCTGAAGCCGGCGCGGCCGTAATCCGGTTGAAAACGGAAATAGACTTCCGTTGCCAGCAGCGCTACGGCAACGAATAGCCCTAAAAACAGGACATACGCTGTAATTTTGACACTTGTTCTGGTTGCCATTGGCTCAGTTTTGTTTAAAACAGGGTGTAAATAAACGAGCCCACCGCCGAACTTTCTGCAAAGATCAGCAGCACGCCAATGAGCAAAATAATGAGGATCAGCGGGAGCAGCCACCACTTGCGGCGCTCGCGCAAAAAAGCAAATAAGTCGCGTAGAAATTCCATGTTTGTTGGTTTATAGGCTGAAAGCTTAGATCTTAGATTTTAGATATCAGATTTTAGACCTGGCAGGAGTAAGGTAGATAGGCGATTCTTATCCCTGAGTGCCCTCAATCCGGGCCTGAAATCCGGCATCTAATGTCTAATGTCTCACATCTAACATCTAATGTCTCACATCTAATATCTAACATCTTTCCTGTCAATCCGGTGCAAAAGTCTCCGCTTTCACGGCAGCAACCTTTGCACTGTCGGGCAATTCAGTTTTTGCAAACAAATAATCACCCATTGCAAGATAGTCCATTTCTGTACGAATAAAACAGCGAAATGCGTCATCCGGCGTACATACGACCGGTTCTCCGCGCACATTAAAACTCGTATTCACCAGCAAGCCATACCCCGTTTCCGCTTTGAAGGCCTTCAACAAAGCATGATAGCGAGGGTTGGTGTCTTCATGAACCGTTTGTACCCGCGCCGAAAAATCGAGGTGGGTGACCGCCGGGATGTCGCTGCGCAGATGGTACAATTTTTCTTTAAGCGGCAGATCGTGGAAGCCGTCGGGCAAAGCCTTCCTGCGTGTAGCCTGCACCGGCGCCACCAAAAGCATGTAGGGACTTGCTGCGGGCAGGTCGAAATAGGTCAGTGTATCTTCTGCCAGCACAGAAGGCGCAAAAGGCCGGAAGCTTTCCCGGTATTTTATTTTCAGGTTGAGTTTGAGCTGCATATCGGGGTCGCGGGCGTCGCCGAGGATACTCCGGCTGCCCAGTGCGCGGGGACCGAATTCCTGCCGCCCCTGAAACCAGCCCACGACTTTGCCCTGAGCAAGGCATCGGGCCGCTTCCTGCACCAGATCGCTTTCACTATCGAATTTCCGGAAAGGCGCCTGGTAGCGACGGGCGGTCTGTTCGATGTCGATGTGCCCGAATTCCGGACCTAGGTAACTGCCGTTCATGCCATCGCGGGCGGTGGTCTGAACCCGGTCGCGCTCAAAATAGAGGTGTTCTGCGGCCAATGCCGCACCTGGCGCTCCGCCGGCATCACCTGATGCAGGCTGGATGAAAATTTCGTCAAACAAACCCTGTTCCAGCAATTTTCCGTTGGCCACACAATTGAGGGCCACACCGCCGGCCAGACAAAGGTGGCGTGAGCCAGTGAGACGTTGGGCTTCCGCCGCGAGGCGCAGCACGGCGCGTTCGGTCACCCGCTGGATGGCGAGGCCGAGGTTGCAGTGTTGCTGGGTCAGTTCGGCTTCCGGTTTGCGGCGCGGAAACCCAAACAATTTAGCCCAGGGCTCATCGCGGGTCATGCGCAATCCGGTCGCATAGTTAAAATATGCCTGGTTGAGCCAGAGCGAGCCGTCTGGCTTCAGTTCGATGAGTTCTTTTTCGATCAGGGCTTCAAAATGGGCGACTTCTTCGGCTTCCGGATTGCCGTAGGGCGCCAGGCCCATCAGTTTGTATTCTCCGGAATTGACTTTAAAACCGAGATAATAAGTGAATGCCGAATACAGCAAACCCAGCGAATGCGGGAATCGCAACTCGCGCAGCAGTTTGATGTTCCGGCCATTGCCGTGGCTGATAGAGGCTGTTGCCCATTCGCCGACACCGTCGATGGTCAGAATGGCTGCTTCCTCAAACGGTGAAGGGTAAAAAGCACTGGCGGCATGCGAAAGATGGTGTTCCGGAAAAAGCAGGGGCGGCATTTTGACGCCTTTTGGCAGGAAAGCCCGCAGTTCGTCGCGCAGCATCTTTTTGAGGAAAAGCTTTTCTTTGATCCACACCGGCATGGCTTTGACAAAAGACGCTACCCCCCTCGGGGCAAAACCGTAGTAGGTTTCAATCAGGCGTTCAAACTTCAGAAATGGTTTGTCATAGAAAGCGATGGCTTCGAGTTCGCCCAGTTCAGCGCCGCTCTGTTCCAACACAAAACGGATGGATTGCGCAGGAAATCCCGGGTCGTGTTTAATCCTCGAAAACCACTCCTCCTGTGCTGCCGCGATGATTTGCCCATTGGCGGTAATGGCCGCTGCCGCGTCGTGATAGTATGCTGAAATTCCTAAGATCATTCAAGGCCTGATTGTAGGGGGGCAAAGGTAGAATAAGTTTGCCGAAAATCCTGTCGGAAGGTCGGTGTGTTTGGGGGGAATTGGTAACTTCGCTATGAGTACACTGGCACTCTTACCTCGATAAACGTGCGTTGTGGGAGTGGATTCAGAGTCGGATTGATCGTGTGAGGATATTAGAGTATGTGTTTATCTATAAAAAAATTAAATAAAGAATGTGGTTTGAAAAATTGACTGGATTTCCAGAAGAAAATCCCGAAAACGTAAGAAAAAAACTTCTGATTGATGGTGAGTCTTTTATCTCTACCGTAAATGGAAGAAAATTAGCATTTGGTAAATTAGAAATTTCAACATTGGAGCAGTTAAGACAAAATAATTCATCGATTGAAAATTTTAAAGACAAAATTCAAGTAAGTGAAATTGTAGCAAACGTTCAAGATTTACATTGCCGAATCGAAAATACAAATGCGCTTTTCCAGGCAGCGTCACAGTTTAATCTCTTAGAAATGGTTGGACCTCATGTAACGCCCGAGCAGGGGATTGATGGATATGAAAGGGATTATACGCAAGGTCCGGCTTGTGCAATTGCTTGTGGAGCAGGAACAATCTATCGAAACTACTTTGTAAAAACAGGGGATCAATTTGGTCAAACATTTGATAATCAAATCGATTGCCTGGAATTAATTGGAGAAGCGCTTGAAAACGATAAATTAGCCCTATGGTCAATGAAAAATGGATATGCTTTATTGAATTACAATGGACTTCTAACCATAAATAAAAAACTTGCAGGCCTTACAGACCATCAAAGAGAGCAACTAAAAGGTAAATTAAAAGTGGGAATACAATGGAATACTGAAGTCACTATTTCATCTGGACATCATAGAGTATCTCAAATATATTGTTCGGCTCTGCCTGTCGCATATAGTCAAATTGAGTCAAGCTATTGGGAAGATTTTTCAAAAGTAATTTTAGAGGCTACATACGAGGCTTCTCTGCATGCAGCTGTAATCAATATGAAAAAATATAACTCAAATTCTGTTTTCTTAACGTTAGTAGGTGGTGGCGCTTTTGGAAACGAGGAATACTGGATTTTAGAATCTTTACAAAAGGCGATCAGGAAGTTTAAAAATGTGCCTTTGGATGTTCGGGTAGTAAGTTACGGTCAATCGAATCCAAATTTAAAAAGATGTTTGAATGAGATTTAAAATATGAAAAACACCGTATGTAAAATCAGAGAAAATGTTCAAAATCCCAGGCTACCGGATATTTTACACTTCCTAACGAGGGTGTATCATAAGTGCAGATATGACAAAATTTTAAAATTTGTCATATCTATAATACGCAAGCTACCAGTCTTTTTAAAAGATGGTTTCTTTACAATATATCAAAAACATAGACTTATGATACACCCTCGTAATTGAACTCAAAACAAGATGCATTACAAATCAACCCTCTTTTCAATAATCTTGATCTTGATATGTTTATTTAGCTGCCAGGATGAAAAGGAGGCATGTTCAAAATTTGACCATGAAGTATATCGAAATGATCCGGTAGATACTGTTTTGTGGAAGGAAGCTTTAGGATTTCGAGATACCGTGATGGAATGGTTTAACGTGAGACCTGTTAAAGAACGAACCAGTACCTACTATCATTTATTATATTATTCCTCATTTGGATTTGGAAAATCAATAAAAATTGAAAACAAAAATTCTGAATACTTTTTGAGCGTTAATCACTTTCCGGAAAAAGGCAATTACTCTAATGGAAAGAATTATGAAATAAAAATTTCCAAAGAAGAATGGAATAAATTTGAGATGATGATTTATGAATTTAATTTTTGGACTGAGTCACAATTTAAAGCCAATAGAGATGTATTAGACGGGTATTGCTATTTTTTAGAAGGCCATAGACCTGAAGCATTAAAATGTAATAAAAAAGTCCATCAAATTGTTTTTAGAGGGTCACCCGGATACGATAAGATAGGGGCTTTATGTGATTATATTTGTGATTACGAAGACCAATTAGCGTTAACATACGGTAAAAGAGAAATTCTTCCCTTAAACAATCCAGGGCCGGAATTAAAATAATTCACGTTTGTATAAAGTTTAAACCAGAAAAGCAACGTTTGACCATGAAAAAATAAACCTCAAAATTTTTGGAACATTATTGAAGACAGCGACTATGAAGTTGAAGCAATTCCTAAAATACTGGAGACTTATAATTTGGATGACCATACCTTTCTTTGGGCGGATAAAAATCCGTCTATCTATAGCCTGTGAAGTTGATCCGGAGGCGACGGGAGAAAAGGTGGTTATTCATGAATATTAATAAATTAATTGAAAATGAAGACATTAAATTTGTGTTTGTTGTTTTTTATGTCTTGTTCCGCCGTTTATAACCAGGATTTCAATAACCGATGTGGAGCCATCTTTAATTTAGAACAATACCCTGCTGACAGTTTTAGCGCCAAAAAAGAACGCTACAGCTTAGGCCGGACTGAAATTGTTTTTACCAAATTGCACCACGATTATTTTGAGGAGGATGATGGCTTTTTTCAAATCTGGGTTGAACAAACGGAAAACGGGAAGGTCTTAAAAAGCGAATATTGGGGCTTTGAAGAAGGGGAGAATGGATACCAGTTGCCGCTCCTGCAGCCCATTAAAGATTATTTCATAATTAATAAATCTGGGGAGTTTTCCGGCAATTTTTACCTCATCAGCGACAATGGAATCTGGCATAAAATACCCGGAAACGAAATTTATTTAAGCAGGGATAAAACGACTTTATATACTTTTGTTCCGGTTGAATGCGGCGGTTGCCAAATTGGCCGATTTGACTTGAAATCGAACCAATTAATAACCAAGTTGTGGGACGGCCAGGGCGTTGCCTGGGAGGAAATAAAAACGCATTCGGAATTGGTGAATGTGTTTGAAGACGGGGAATGGATAAAATGGTAAGATAGCGTGATACAGCCCATCGTTTGATCACCTGTTGTAAGAGTGCTATGCAAAAAAATGCTAAATTCGCTACCCTGGAAGGCAACAATTCCGATGACTTGATGAGTTTTTGACGCATTTTTAATACAAACACCTGGACATGAAAATCCGAATTTCCAAACTGGCCGCTTTTTGGGTGCTGGTTTTTTGCTGTGGCAACCTGCCTGATCTGTTTTCACAGCAGTCACTTTTTAGTTATGAACAATACAACAACGGCAAAGGTGATACCCTGCGATACCGGCAGTTGGTTCCGGATTATGGACTTATTCAGAAGTATCCACTCGTGATTTTTTTACACGGTTCCGGAGAACGCGGCAACGACAATGAAGCCCAATTAAAATGGGGGGTTATGAATTTTGCGACAGACGAGAACATGAAACTGCATCCCGCCATCGTCATTGCCCCGCAATGCCCATCCGGCATGAACTGGTCCAATTTTTCAGGTCGTGATAACCATGCCCTTACGCTGCAATCTCCGGCTGCAAAGCCGATGGAGTTGTTGATGGAGGTCGTCCAAAAGACGATTAAATCGCTTCCTGTAGACACCAACCGGATTTACATTACCGGGCTTTCCATGGGGGGCTTTGGGACGTTTGATGCCATTGCCCGTTACCCGAATATGTTTGCAGCTGCGGTGCCGGTTTGCGGTGGTGGCGACGTATCAAAAGCAGCTTCGATTTCCCATATTCCCATGTGGATTTTCACCGGGGCGGAGGATGGCGCCGTCAATCCGATTTTTTCCTACGAAATGCTCGGCGCTTTGACCAAAGCCGGCGCTCATCCGGGCTTTACGCAATACCCCGAAGTTGGGCATTTTTCCTGGATTGGCGCTTACAGCGATCCGATGATGATGGCCTGGTTGTTCCGGCAACGCAAATAAAAACGCTTAAAAAGATTACCAATATTCATGTCATGAAAATTGAATCCAATTCACCCGAAAATTACCTCGAGCAACTTCCTGAAGAAAGGAAAGTGGCCATGCAAAAACTAAGACAAACGATCCTCGACAACCTGCCCAAAGGGTTTGAAGAAACCATTTCCTACGGGATGATCGGTTATGTTGTTCCAAAATCCATGTATCCAAACGGGTATCATTGTGCCCCGGATCAGGCTTTGCCTTTCATCAACATAGCGTCGCAGAAAAACTTCATTGCCCTATATCATATGGGGGTTTATGCCAACCCAGACTTGCTGAACTGGTTTACTGCGGAATATCCAAAACACAGCAAAACGAAGCTCGATATGGGTAAAAGCTGTATCCGGTTTAAAAAAATGGAACAAATACCCTTTGAATTAATTGCAGAACTGGTGAAGCGCATGTCTGCAGAAGAATGGATCAATATTTACGAATCCAGTTTTATTAGCAAAAAATGAAACGATCCACTTTAAAACGCCAGGCCGTTGTGCTCATCCATGGAATTGGTGAACAACGGCCGGTCATTACTCTCAGGAGCTTTGTGGAAGCCATGGCACAGTCGCTGAAAGACAGGAAGCAGGCCAGGTTAGACGAAGTGCTTTTCTGGGACAAACCCGACCCGGATTCCGGCAATTACGAAACCCGAAAGATGACCATGCGGCAGGGGCGCAACCACCCGACCACCGATTTTTTTGAATTTTACTGGGCGCACCACATGCGGGATACCAATTATGCCCACATCAAAGACTGGATACAAAGGGTGATTTTCCGGAGCCCGTCTGGTATTTCGCGCAGGTTGTTGCCCGTATTTATTTTCCTTTGGCTCATTACGCTTGCTGCGCTGATCCCCGGAGGCTATTTGGCTTATCAATACGGGTTTACCAGTTTATTTCAAAAACTAAGTACGATTACTTCCGGCCTGGTGGTCACCTTCATCCTCGCATTTTTTACCAAGTTGCTGTTCAGTTATCTGGGAGACGCCGCGCGCTACCTTGACCCTTCCCCGGGAAACATTCTGGAACGAAAAAACATCCGCCAGGAAGGCCTTGAATTGCTCCGGAAATTGCATGAATCGGGTAAATACGACCGGGTCATTATCGTGGGGCACAGTCTTGGAAGTGTCATTGCCTACGATATGGTAAAATTTCTCTGGAACGAATATTACAAGACCTTTGATCCGAAAAAATTTTACGAAACGTATACCGGGGAAGATAAAGACAAACTCGACCTGCTGGCCGCTTCTGAAGAAGTTTCTAAAAAGCTGGCGGAGGGCAAAGCCAATGTGGAAGAATTTCAGCAATCGCAGCAGCAGAGTTACGAATACATGCGAAGCATCGGCAACAAATGGCTGGTGACCGATTTGTTAACCCTTGGTTCACCTCTGGCCCACGCCGGGCATTTGTTTGTGTATGAAAAGGGATTGTTTGAAAAATTAAAAGAACAGCGGGAATATCCGACTTGTCCGCCTCGTTTTCAGAAACCGGATACCACCAATATCGACTGGCCAAAAACCTTTCAGGTTGAGGGCGTAGATCACCCATTTACCTTAAAACACCTCAATCATTCCTCTCCTTTTGGCGTGACGAAATGGACCAATATCTATTACACTTCCGACTATATCGGCGGTCCGCTAAAAGATTTGTTCGGGCAGGGCATCAAAGACATTGAGGTAAAGAAACCGAACCCAATGCCGGTTTATCCGGGCGGTCATACGGAGTATTGGACGGTGGGCAACAAGGCAAATGTGTTGACTGAAATCTGGAAGGTGCTGGAAACGCCTAAGGAGGAATAAACAAAAGGCCGCGCCAATTGCTGGCACGGCCTCATTTGAAAAGTTGTTTTGTGCATACTTAAAACTGCCGTGCCAGCCCCAAATTCAGGCCGAACAAGCCATATCTCTGAACATAATCGCTGTTGTCGCGATTTGAAATATCCGGCACGTAGCGGAACGTTGGCCCCAGCGAGATCCGGGTCTTTTTATCCAAAGCATACCCAACGCGCAGGCTGCCGTAGTAACTTAACCCAATGCTCGGTTTGAACCAGTCGCTGTCTTCCACGCGGATGAAATCACCATTTCTGTCAAGGGCATCTCCTTTTGCTTTTAAAGAGATATTGATGAAAACCCCGGCTTCTGCCCCAAATGACCAGCGGCCTTTTTCCCGGTCATAACCTGCGATTACGGGGACATCCAACAGCGTGTAGCTGCTGTAGGTGCGTTTGAGGTAATGGATGTGCCGGGTGCGTTCAATCAGGCCTTCGGTCAAGATTGATTCTCCTTCAGCGTTGATGTAAATTTCAGTGATGCCTCCTACGCTGTCCCTTTCTATACTTGTAGCGTTGTAAGAGAACCGCTCTGTGATTCGGGTGTACCCCAGGCCTGTCAGCGCGTACCAACCCGATGGATGGCGCATGCCCAGCAACAGGCTGCCGTGCAGGTACTCCAACGCCTCTTCTGACTCGCGGCGTGCCAGCAAGTGGTAGTCTGCTGAATCAGGGCTTATACGATCATTCAGGGTTTTAAAGGCATATCCGATCTCGAAATTCGGACGAATGAGGAAATCGCGGCGTTTTTCAGGCTTCGGTGTTTTTGATTGCTTAGTTGCGGCTTTCGCCGGCAATTCGCGTTGCAACATCAGTGACTTGATTTCCAGGAATGTCAGTGTTGACAGTGCGGTATTCCCATTTTCTGCGCCGGTTTGGGGCTTGCTCTGGGTTTCCATGCCCAATTGTTGTGCCCCTTCCTGTTCCTGTTCAGACGGCGCAGTAGCCTTTATGGCTACGTTGCCGGCTGAAGTTAAACCAGGATTATCACGAACTGTTACTTTTTCAGATGGTGAAAGCCGGGACAGCCGGGCCTTGTTTTCAGGCAAGGACACATTAGGCAAATTGCGGCTTCCGGTCAGTGCTGCTTTGGATTTTGGAAGTCTGGAAATGGACTGCTTCTGCATGGCGCCTCCAGATGCCGGCAATGGGTTGATGCTGGCTGTTTCCTGAACCCCGGTCGCTACTTCTGATGTTGATTGGACATTGGATGTTTCTTCCAGATGCGATGGCGTGCTTGCAGCTTCCAGGGCTGCGACTTCCCGGGATTGAGCCACTTGCTGTTCGCTCGCTTTTTCCTGTTCGGCGGAAAGTTGTTGTGGATTTTGAGTGGCAAACCATCCCCAAACGGCTAATATCAGGCATACGCCTGCACCGCTCCACCACCAGAAAATGCCCCGCCGCCGCTTTTTGTCGGCAGCCAGCTGTGGCGCCAGGTCCTTCCAGAGCGCCTCTGTGTCGAGTTCGCTGCGATAGTCGCCTAAGCGTTCCCGTATCTGATGATCAAAATTTTGCTTCTTCATATCTTTATTTTTTCCCGTTCGGCAATCATGCTTTGCAGCAATCGCCGGGCACGTGTCAGTTGAGAGCGCGAAGTACTTTCTGTGATGCCCAGCATGAGCGCGATTTCGGTATGTGGGTACTGTTCAATAATGTGCAGGTTGAAAATTTGGCGAAAGCCCTCCGGGAGTTTGGCAATCAGATTAAGAAGCTCTTCCGCACCCAATCGTGCGTCAATGTCGGGCGGTGCGGCAGGTTCTGCCAAATAATCCAGATCGCCAATTTCCCGCTGATGCCAGTTCTTGTCCAAAGATTGCAAGGCGGTGGTGACCACAATTCGGCGCATCCAGGCCTCGAAAGAACCTTTGGATTCGTATTTTGGAATGGCCCGGAAGATTTTCATCAGGGCATCCTGCAAAATGTCTTCTGCGGCATGGCGGTCGCGGCCATAGCGCCTTGCTACGGTAAACAACATGGGGGAGTACCGCTCTACCAGCAATCGCTGATAGAGCGATGTTCCTTGTTTACAACCCTTTATGATTTCATGCTCTGTCAAGAGAATGTGTTTTAAAGGTGAAGATAATGAACATGAGCTGTTATTGCGTTCGTATGATTGCAAACTCCCCGCTCACTGGTAAGTTGGGAAACAGTTGTTGGTTGATGTCAAAAAAGTCAACATTACCACTGAATGTTCCGCGGATGAATTCACCGAAATTGCCAAATTCGGTTACAACAACGGTCATGTCGCTGCATGGATTTTGGCACTGCCCCGTAAGATAGGAAGGCTCAAGCCGGTAGGACCAGTAACTTACGCCCGGTCCGGTATAAGTTCCGGGGGCTCCAACCGGGAAAGTCAATTGCATGGCATAAGTAGAATCGCTTGGCGCAAATGCACCGATGTATTGGAGCGAACCGGGGGCGCCTTCATAATAAGGCAGTGGGTACAAATCTTCATCCCCGTTGATATTGAGGCGGATGAACTCTGTGATTTGGGTGGTACAGGCCGCTAAAGTGCCAAGATTCACATCCGTTTGTTGTCCGATGGACACCGTTTGGGGAGTCCCTAAAAGTGCTGCATCAAGGTCGTATGCCGTCACGGTAACTTCTGTAATGCTGCAGTGGCCAAAAGTATATTCAAAACTGCCGTCGTTTTCGACTACAGCAAACTGGCAATTGCTACCCTGGCAAATCTGCACGATGCCTTGTGTTACCGGGTCGCTGTCGCAATTGACAACACTTCCGGTAAGTGTGGTGTAAACCGCATTGGTAGTACTGGCTTGCAGATCGCCGAGACTGGCGTCGCTGCCGAAAGGTCCGATGTTTACTTCCAGTAAGTTGCCGCCGCAATAATAGTCAGTAACTGTCAGAACCAAAGGCTGATTGGCGGGCACTTTTCCGCTGAAAACGCCTTCTGCGTTGGTATATCCATAACAAGTGAGTGTCGAGCCGGCTACAGTGACGCGAACTGTAGCATTAGCCATTGGGTTGCCGTTTGGTATCAGTATGCGGCCATCAATGTTGACCAATGGGAATGGTGCGTCACAATTCCAGAAGGAGAAGTGTCTGACCGTGCCTTCATAAAAATCACCTTGCTTCACGGCCCGGCCGTCCTCACGCCACAAGCCTGTGGTTTCATCAAAGTACCAAAGCGGAATTTCAGCCGGTGCGCTGTTTCTCAAGCTGGCCGGAATCGGAAATTTAAGCGTGGCTAAGTATCCAAAACGGATGTTCAGCTTTTCGCCGGCGCTACCGGTGAGTTCTACTGCCAGCATGCCATAGGAAGCCAAAGCGACTTCTTCCTGAGTGCTTCTGCTGATACCTTGCAGGTTGCCGGGCATGATTTCTCCTAAATTAGGGTCTGTTGGGTCCAGCCAGCGTGCTGCTACCTGGACATTGCCGGCGTAGGGGAATCCATCGGCGTTGACAACACTGTTGGCAACAAGGGCTACACTGGCTCCGGAAGAAAGCGTAACGGTGCCGCCGGAGCTGGTGTTGATTTGTCCGGAACTCTGTTTGGCCATTAAGGTAAGGGTGGTGTAATTCATTTGATTGGCTTTCGCAAAAAAGCGCTTTGAAGCCTGGAAATAACCCGGTTGGTCTACCCGGACGAAAGTGCCGTTGGCGTCAAGAACGATGTTGCGGAAAATGAAGTAGCCGCCTGGGCCGGTTTCCTTTTGCTGGTTCCCGACACGGACCGTGGCGCCTACGATGCCCTGGCCATTTTCATTGACGACCAAACCGGCGATGTGCCCGTTCACTTTGATCACCGGCGGGGTATAAACTTCATCGATGATGGTGGTCTCTTCCAGGTCTTTGTGGCAGGAGGCGAGCCCTAAGCTCAAAATCAGAAAGAACAATATCTTTTTCATGCAATGATGATTTAACGTTTAAAAGTAAGTAGGATCAACAGGCCCGCTGACGATTTCAGGTACTAAATCGGAATGGCGGGCATTTCGCTGCATGGGGATGAGAATTTTTTTGTAAATCCATATTTCGGACAAAGTCGGACATTTGAAGACGCCCTCTTGGCAAAGGATAAAATTTGCCTTAACTTTGACAGCATGAATCAGGAATTGGTGGAACGAATCATGCAACAGACGGATGCTCCGCTGTTGATCCAGCAACTCAACGAGCGCATCGAGGAGGAACATGCCCGCCGTTTGTCCTTTTATGAATGGATAGACGAGCACACCAAAGCCGAATTTATCAATGGGAAAATTGTTGTGCACTCGCCGGCTAAAAAGCGACACTTAACAGTAATTAAATTGCTGTCGAGGTTACTCAGCCTTTACAGTGATTCAAAAAATATAGGGGAAACGTTTTGCGAAAAAGCGATGATTGCCCTCACCCGCAACGACTACGAACCCGACATCGTCTTTTTTAAAACTGAAAAAGCGGCTGCCTTTGAAGAAGACCAGGTGCTTTTCCCCGCGCCGGATTTTGTTGTAGAAGTGTTGTCGAAAAAAACGCAAAAGGTAGATCGAACTACCAAAAAAGAAGACTATGCAGCCCACGGTATTGCAGAATACTGGATCATCGACCCGGAAAAAGAGAAGATCGAACAGTATCTGCTGCTTCAGCCTCACGACAAGACCTACTTTGAACCCTATATTTATCTCCGCGACGAAGACATCACCAGCAAAGTAATTGAAGGATTTACAATTCCTGTGAAAGCCGTTTTTGACGAAGCGGTGAATATGGCGACTTTGCAGGTCCTGATGAAGGGTTAATGCCGGGAATTATTTAGTTTTGTCTGAAAGTGCCTACTTGCACCATCATTACAAAACTTTATTTATGGCTTCTATCATGCGCATCACCCTCTTTTTCCTGGTTTTGTCTCTTGCCGGCCAGCTCCGGGCACAAAACCGCCCGGCCATCGACTCCAGCCTGAGAATGGACTTCGAACGATACGACCCACCTTCTACTTTGGTGACGCCGGAACATCCAATGACCCGTGCCGGATTTCCTTTCATTGACGTACACAGCCACCACTGGCGGATGGCCGAACAGGATTTGGATTTGCTCATCCGGCAAATGGATTCGATGAACATGAAAATTATTGTCAACCTGAGCGGAAGAGGCGGCCTGGCGTTAAAAGGCATGATGGACAACATCAAAAAATACGGTTATGAAAATCGCATAGTGTGTTTTACCAATATTGAAATCCGAAGCATTGACGCAGATGACTGGCTCGAAAACACGCTGAAGCAACTGGAATATGACCATAGCATTGGCGCCCGGGGTTTGAAAATTTACAAGAGCCAGGGCATGGACAATACGGACAAAAACGGCAACCGCATCCGCATCAACGATCCACGCCTGGACCCCGTTTGGGAAAAATGCGGCGAACTGGGCATGCCGGTGCTCATCCATTCTGCTGACCCCAAATCGTTTTGGGAGCCTCTGGATGAAAACAACGAACGCTGGCTGGAATTGAAACTGCATCCGGGCCGTAAACGTTCGGCAGACAATCCTGCGCCGTGGGAAACCATTATTGGCGAAGCGCATGATGTTTTTCGCAAACACCCGCGTACCAATTTCATCAATGCCCACATGGGCTGGTATCCCAATGATCTGGCAAAACTGGGGCAGTTGCTGGATGAAATGCCTAATATGTATGTGGAAATTGGCGCTGTAATTTCAGAATTTGGCCGCCAACCCCGCATGGCTAACCGCTTTTTTCAGAAATACCAGGATCGGGTACTTTTTGGCAAAGACGCTTACAACCCGGAAGAATACCACACCTATTTCCGCGTGCTGGAAAGCGACGATGAATACTTCCCTTATTACAAGCGCTACCATGCTTTCTGGAAGATGTACGGATTGGATTTACCCGATGAAATTCTAAAAAAACTGTACTATAAAAACGCCCTGAAACTCATTCCGGGTCTGGACAAAAAGTTGTTTCCCAAATAAGTAATACAAAAAATCATGCTTACCAGGCAAACAAGCAAACAAACGATGATCGTTCTGTTTTTTGGGCTTTTGGCGTCTTGTCAGCCTGCCAAAAAGGGCGTTTTGTATGAATCAGACGCGTTTTCTGTCTACCCGGACCGGGTTGTTCAGGGCACAAATGAGGCAGTCGTCCTGTCGCCCACCCAGATCAAATCCAGTTACAGGAGTCCGGTGAGCGAGACTTATTCCCGACTTATTAAGTTCAAATTCAGCATCAATGAAAAAGACAATGAATCTCCGGCAGGTCAGGACCACTGGCTGCTGATCGGGGATGAACATGAGTCGCCTGTCATCCTGTTCGGATCAGCGCCCGAGCCCTTGCCGCAAGCGCAGGCGGGATTTTTGCCCGTCAACTACGAGTACACCTTTCGGGTAGACATGACGCCGGTTTTGCAGCAATTCAGAGAAAAGGGGTATTACGAAGCCTTCGATGGCAGCCGGGTTGCGCGTGGTGATTTCAAGGGATTCTACATCGCCGGAGGTTCGGAACCGCTGAGCTGGGACTTTGTCAACCTAAAAAACAAAGGGCTGGAATTGCATAGCCCTGATGGGGATAATATATACACCCTTACCGTCAAGCTGAACCCCTACAACGCCGCCGACCACCAGGATAAGGAATGGAAACAAAGCCTGGATCTTTCATCGAAACCAAAGTACCAATCCGATCAACCTGTTGTTGACGCCCTGTTCAACCTTTCGCTGGAAGAGGCGCTGAAAAACATTGAAGCCGACAGTACCTTCCGCACGGGGGCAAAATGGGGTGGTGTCTGGACCCGCGACATCAGCTACAGCATCCTGCTCGCTTTTGCCTACCACGAACCTGAAATCGGCAAAATCAGCCTGATGAAAAAAGTGAAACGCGATCGCATCATTCAGGATACGGGCTCCGGTGGCGCCTGGCCAGTTTCTTCCGACCGTACCACCTGGGCCCTGGCTGCCTGGGAAATTTACAAAACAACAGGCGACCGCGACTGGCTGCGAAAAGCATACACCATTATAAAGAACTCGGTTGAAGACGATTACAAAGTCATCCGGTCTTCTCAAACCGGTATGTATTCGGGCGAATCCTCTTTTCTCGACTGGCGGGAGCAAACCTATCCCAAGTGGATGTCGAATATGGATATCTACGTTTCCGAAAACCTCGGCACGAATGTGGTGCACTACAAGACGCACCTGATCCTGTCCGAAATGGCCAAAATACTGGGGGAATCCAGTGAGGTTTTTGCTGAAAGGGCAGCCGCCATCAAAAAAGGCATCAACGATTTCCTGTGGATGGCCGACAAAGGCTATTACGGCCAGTATTTGTACGGACGTTACGGGATGAGCCTGTCTCCGCGTTTCGAGGCTTTGGGTGAAGCGCTGGCAGTTCTGTTTGATGTCGCAGATGGGAAGCAAGCGACTGCAATTTTTGAAAAATCGCCCATAACGGCTTACGGCGTAACGTGCATTTATCCTCAAATTCCCGGCATACCGCCTTATCACAACGATGGCATCTGGCCTTTTGTCCAATCTTACTGGAATTTGGCTGCTGCGAAAACCGGTAACGAAAAAGCGCTGGCGCATGGATTGGCGGCGATTTACCGTGCCGGAGCTTTGTTTCTGACCAATTATGAAAACTTCGTGGCAGGAACCGGCGATTTTCTGGGAACGGAAATCAATTCTGACCGCATGTTGTGGAGCATGGCCGGCAATCTGGCGATGGTGCACCGGGTTTTCATGGGCATGAACTTCGAAGCCGACGGCATTCGCTTCCAACCGGTGGTTCCTTCGGCATATACCGGTAAAAAAACGCTGTCGAATTTCAAATACCGGCAGGCGACCCTGACCATCATCGTGAATGGAACGGGTAATCAAATCGCCTCCATCAAACTGGACGGGAAAGCCCTCGAAAACGCATTGCTGCCGGCTGGTACCACCGGGGCGCATACCATCGAAATTGAAATGAACAACAAACCTTTCGATTCGAAGTCCATAAATATGGTTCCCAATCGATTTTCCCTGCCCGATCCACAGGTGCAGCGCAACGGGAATCAGCTGTTGTGGAAAGCCATTGAAGGCGCAAAATCATACGAGATTTACAAAAATGGCAAGTTGCTGGAAAAAACGACCGCAACGCACTATGAAGTGCCCGCTGGCAGTTTCGCCAACTACCAGGTGAGCGCAGTGGATGGGGATGGCATGGCGTCGTTTTTAAGCGAACCGGTGATGGTGGCAGATGCTGCCGCCTTACGCCAGGTTGAAGCAGAAGATTTCGCCACAGCCTCAAAACTGCCCTATGTCAATTATTCAGGAAAAGGTTTTGTTGAACTGTCAAATACGCAAAACAGAACCATTGAACTGACCGTCCAGGCAGACATGCCCGGTGATTATCTGATCGATTTTCGCTATTCGAACGGCAGCGGCCCCTGGAATACTGAAAACAAATGCGCACTGCGCAGTTTGTATACGAACGGGCAATATACCGGCGCCGTAGTTTTGCCGCAGCGCGGCACCGACGAGTGGTCAGATTGGGGGTATTCCAACAGCCATGTGGTGAAACTAAACCCAGGCGCCAACACCCTGCGGCTGGTTTTCGAACCGTGGAATATAAACATGAATGTGGACGTCAATACGGCCATGCTGGATGCTTTGCGTGTCGTAAAGTTGTGAATTTGGTCAGCTTATTGGAAAACCATACGATACGAACCTGAACGACACTGCTAGCCTGATGATTTGTATTGGCTCGCCGTTGTCGTTTCTGGCAAAAAGAAGGCAGGATCCGGTCTTATAAACTATTTTTTTCCTCTTTGCCGGCAGGCCCCTCCACCAAATACATGTCCAGAGCAGTCTGGTGTTCGTTGAAGCGACCATTGGGCTGGCAAACGAATTGGTCTTTTACAAGCTGGTAGGTTGTTTCCGAGATGTTGATTTTGCCCACTGTCCCATAGGTTTCCATGCGGGAAGCGATGTTGACGGTTTCGCCCCAGATGTCGAAGGCAAACTTTTTAAATCCGACGATACCCGCTACGAGTGGCCCGGAGTGTATGCCGATGCGGGCTTCGAAAAAAGACTGGTTTTGGCTTCTTTTTTTAGCGGCCAGGTTTTTCATAAACTCCTGAATTTCAAGGCCTGCTTTGATTACGCGCACGGCCTCGTCCGCCCGGTCATCCATGATGCCTCCGACACAGAGGTAGGCGTCGCCAATGGTTTTGATTTTTTCCAGACCGTGCCGTTCGATGATTTCATCATAAGCGGAAAAACAGAGGTCAATTTCCGTAACCAGTTGTTCAGGTTCCATTAACTCTGAAATGCGGGAAAAATCTTTAAAATCCGAAAACATGACCGTAGCAAGCTCGTGTCGCCTGGCTTTGACTGCCCCGTTTTGTTTAAGTTCCTCAGCGATGCCGGCCGGAAGGATGTTGAGCAACAACTCTTCCGATTTTTTCTTTTCGCTTTCCAGTTCCTGTGTACGTATCCCCACCTGGCGTTCCAGTTCTTCTTCACTTTTCTGAATGGTCATGATGCGGTATTGCAGGCCGCCCCAGATTCCTCCCAGCAGCAGCATGCCAATCAGCGTTTGGAACCACGACGACTGGTAGTAAGCTTCTTTCACTACTACCCGGATACGCAGTTCCTGTAGGTTCCATTCGTCTTTGCTGTAGCGCGCCCGAACCCTGAACGTGTACTCGCCCGCGGGCAGGTTCTGATAACGGGCTACATTGGCAGTAGACGGTGGCGACCATTCTTTGTCATAACCGGCTAAATAATAACTGAAGGTGTTTTGTGGCGGATGTTTGTAATCGGCGAGTGCAAATCCAAAAGAGAATGATTTATCCCGGTGCGTGAGTTCAACTTCTGTTAAATCCGACAGTCCATAGTGAACGTTGTAAAGGCTGTCGCCATCGTAACGGACAAAATTGGTCAGCAGGATGGGGGTTTCCCGGGCTTCTTTTTTGCGTTCCAGAAAATGTCGTCCGGGGTAGAATGCATTGACGCCGTTTAAGCCGCCAAAATACAAACGGCCATCGTGCGAGCGGTAAAAGGAAATGCGGTTGAATTCGTTGGAGGAGAGGCCATCCTGCTGGAAAAAATTGGCGCATCCTTCTTTTTGCAAACTGAAGCGACACAGGCCATTGTCGGTACTGACCCACATGCAGGAATCCCCTTCGGGGAGCATGCCGTTGATGAAATCGTTGGGTAGGCCGTCGAGGGTATTGTATATGCGCAATTGTTTTTCGGCTGTTTGGATGCGGTGTATGCCTTTTGCCGTGCCCAGCCAGAGGATGCCGTCTTCGCCTTCATAAATGGCGTTGATTTGATTGCTGCCGAGTTTTACCGGGCTGTTGTTTCCGGTGTGGTAATGGGCAACCCGCCCTTTGCTTTTGTCGATTTTGTAAAGCCCTTCACTGAGGGTGCCAACCCAGAGGATGTTTGCATCGCGGCCCTGATAAAGGTAGCTGATGCTGCCGTCGTCCTGGGTCCACTTTCCTCGGCTGTCCTTGAATTCGCTCAGTTTACGGGTGCGTGGATTGTATCGGTACAGCCAGTGTTGGTAACCAAACCACAGAATGCCTTCGCTGTCGGCAATCACGGCTCCCAGGTCAATATTCGGTTTTTTGAAAATCGTATCAACCTTAAGCGTCGCCAGGTCAATGCGCAGCCCGTTGCCGGTCCAGAGGGCTTTGTCGTAGTAAGTAATTCCGAATGGATAGTTGAAAAAATCACTGGTTGGAAAGAGCAGGCGTATGTTATTGGTCTGCGGATCAAGGACATGGATCGAGTTGTAGTAGGAAATGTAAATACGCCCCAGTTCATCTTCCGCAATGCCCCGGGTACTGCAAAAGACATTGTTGCAATATTCGCTGCCGCCACTCAGGTAATGGGTAAACAGATTGTCGGCAGGAATGACTTTTACGGCCCCGAAATCGGAAGCGATCCACAACACGCCGGAGCGGTCGCGGAAAATTTGCTTGTAAAGACAAGTGTTTTTGATGAGCTGGCGAACGGGTTCATCATAATCCGTCAGCTTCCCGGTATTGTGGTCGTATTGCAGTAACATGCCTAGTCCGCCAATCCAGACCTGGCCGTTTTTCTCGACCAGTAGCGAAGCAGCGAGACCTGTGACCCGGCGTCCGATTTGCGCATTCAGCGGGTGTGGCTCGAAGTGGGGCGTCTCATCAACCGGCATTTGAAACAACCGGCCATTGGCCAATAAAATCCACAAGGCGTCGCTTTCCGCCTGCAATTGGACGATGCGGCTGTTTTGGCGAACGCCGCCGCTCAACGGGAGGTGTAGCTTTTTTTTGATGTTGCCCCGCAGGTCCAGCTGCCACAATTCGTTTTCATGGGCGCCGACATAAATGTTGCCATTAAATGCCGCGATGGGCCTGCGGGCATAGGTGCCGGGCGCCTGAAACAAACGCCGGCATTGCTTCCGCGCGGGATCCACTACCTGAATGAAAGTTGCCGCACTGCGCTCATCGTAGGCCGCCATCCAAAGTTTGCCTTCCGTGTCCCGCATCAAATTATATGGCGATAAGACTTCCTTGCGGGCACTGTTGTTCTGGTGGATACAAATGGTATCAAAACGACCGCCGGAAGCCTGAAAAATGGTCAAATAATTGGGATTAGCCATGTAGATGACCCCCTTTTCATCCATCACCATATCGGTAATGGCATCAAAAGGCATGTCGCGTTGCCGGCTCAGGAATTCGTAGCCGTCGAAGCGATTAAGGCCGTTTTTCAGATTGGAAATCCAGATATAACCTTCACGATCCTGCAGGATTTTGGAGACAATGCGGTGGCTCAAGCCTTCGTCGAAGGCATACACTTTGACATCAGCCAGACCATATTGTGCCTGAAGCGGCAACAAAAAGCCGCATATGAACAGGCAAGTGCTGAAAAAATATTTCATTTTGGTGCTCGTCGTGTAGGATGAGCGAAGGTACAGTTTTTTTGAGAAAGGAACAGTAATGCATTGAATCAGGGGAAATCACCGCAGTTTGAAACACGACTTTCTCACATGGTGATTACATGAAATTAGTAACTTTGGGTACGTGGCTTCGGCTCCGCTTAGGGAAAGACAGACTTACATCAAACTTCGATATGAAAATAATCACCTGGAATTGCCAAATGGCGTTTAGAAACAAAGCGGAGTATTTATTGGACCAGCGCCCGGATATTGTAATTGTTCCCGAATGTGAGCACCCGGACAAACTGAAATTCAAAAAGGGGGTTTTAACTCCCAACGACCTTTTATGGTTCGGATCAAATCAACATAAAGGGCTTGGGGTTATATCTTATAGTGGTTTCAAATTTAGACTATTAGATATACATAATCCTCAATTTAAAAACATCCTGCCACTTAGCGTAACGGATGGAAGTTTTAGTTTTACTCTTTTTGCTATTTGGGCAAATAATCCCCAGGATAAGGACGGCGCATACGTCACACAAATCTGGAAAGCAATCCATTTTTATGAGCATTTGCTGCATGATACCAGAACAATGTTGGCAGGAGATTTTAACAGCAATACCATTTGGGACAAGCCTTTGCGGATAGGCAATCATTCGGCGCTTGTTGAGAAATTGGGAAAAAAGGGTATTTTTAGCACGTATCACCATTTCCACAATCAGGAACATGGAAAAGAGCAACATTCAACTTTATTTATGTACAGACACGAGGTCAAGCCCTATCATATTGACTATTGTTTTGCCTCTTTGGATTTTATTCAAAAATTGGAGAATGTTGAAGTAGGAAACTTTGAAAACTGGAAACATTTAAGCGACCATACGCCCGTAAGCGTAACTTTCCGAAGCTAAGATTGATTTGACAAAACCTGTTCATAAATGACAACGGATCCATTTAAAGTGACCATACACATGGTTTCAAGCCTGGACGGCTTTATTGCCAAAAAAGACAACAGCGTTTCCTGGTTTGAAACATCCGATCACTACGAAAAAGGCATCATAGAGCAAGATGCAGCAGCATTTCTTAAAACTATAGGGTGCTACGTCATGGGATCACGAACCTATGAACATACTTTGGAACTTTCTAAGTCGTATGGCTGGGCTTACGGAGATACGCCGACCATTGTATTATCCCACAGACAATTGCCGGTTGAAAGGCAAAATGTTGAAATATTTTCAGGCGACCTGAACAAACTCGTGGAGGAACGACTGAAAGTAAACTACAGAAATGTCTGGCTTGTTGGGGGCGCCATTCTTGCCCGCGAATTTCTTCGATTGCAACTGGCAGACGAAATAAGGCTTTCCGTGTTGCCGATTATTTTGGGCGACGGACTGCCGTTCTTTGACCATTTGGGACAGGAGCAGGCCTTGCACCTGAAAAACGTTACCGCCTACAAAAGCGGAATGGTGGAACTGTGGTACGAAATAAAAAAATGACAGACCGGCCGGTATGTAAGCAAAAAGGCCCTCAGGATACAGAAGCACGTGAGCCATCCTTATCCATTTTTTCATCTCTGCCTGACAAATAATTCAAAACAGAATGATTTTAAAAGTAACTGTCTCCACAATCTTCGAATGCCCCCTTGAAAGGGCATTTAAAACGCCGATGCTTTGTGATGTTTCCAAAGTTCATACAGGTTATGGCCTTATGCCCAAAATAACACATACGACTCATGATGAAAACTGGGGTAAGCCCGGTTCCAGCAAAAGAGTTTATGCTGCAAAATCGCTGACGCAAAAAGGCGGTTTTGTCTCTGTTGACAGGGTGATTGAAAGAGATGAACTGCATTACTGGAAAATTCAGGTAGACGAATTCCAGTCCTGGATGCTGGGCTTTGACAGGTTTGTCGGGGAATGGAAAACTACCCTGATTGAAGACAACAAAATATTAGTTGAATATACTTACTCCCTACACGCAAACCTGCCGCTATTGTATCCGGTAAATTGGCTGTTTGCGAAAACTTTTTGGAGGGCATATATGAAAAGGGTGCTGGAAAACATAAGAAAAATGGCATACAACGAGGAGCCTTACCTGTATGATTGACAGGCGCAAAGCATGTGCAAAATGTCGAAACAATGCTTGTCTGGATTATATTTACACGAGAATAATGAAGAAGAGATGGAGAAGGAAATAGAAACTTTTTACCCGACAAGCCGGGAAGAATGGAGGTTATGGTTAATGGAAAATCATCAGTCAAAACAATCAGTTTGGCTTGTTCAGTATAGAAAAAAATCCAATATACCCTCCATCTCCTGGAGCGGAATCGTTTAAAATAAAAACTATGGAAAGCAAAGCCATCTCCATTCGACCTTTTATAGGAGCAGAAAACTTTGAAATATCCCGGAATTTTTACCGGGATTTGGGTTTTCAGGAAAGCGTTTTAGATCCTAAAATGTCTTATTTTTACAATCAGGGCCTTGGCTTTTATTTGCAGGATGCCTACGTCAAAGATTGGGTTGATAACACCATGATTTTCATGGAAGTGGAAGATGTGGATCAGTTTTGGAGCGAACTTTTGGCTTTGAATTTGCCTGCTAAGTACCGGGGGGTTCGATTAACGCCCATTCGTAGTTATGATTGGGGAAGGGAATGTTTTCTGCATGACCCTTCTGGTATTCTATGGCACTTTGGAGCATTCAATAATCGTTAGATCAGGGCTGCACTAAATGGCTTTCAAAAAATCCATCATTATCATGAAAAACCTCCTGTTTTTTTGTGTGTTTTTCGGCTTCCTTTTTTCCTGCCAGGAAGCGCCAAAAAAAACATCGCCTTCCACGACGGATACCGATGAACGAAAAGAGTTAGACAACCTGCTGCAGAACGACGCCGATCTCATAGCGATCAGCGGTGTTCTACATGGTTTTTATGCCTGGTACGATGCCTTTCAAAGAGATGAAACCCGAAACATTATTTTTACCAGCGACAAAGGCAAGCACCTGACCCTGGATCAGGCCAGACTGGATCAATATTTTGCGAACCTCAAAGCCGGTGGTTTTATCAGCGATGACTTCATCGAAAACGAAAAGGTGATTTTGAAGAAATGTGAAAAACTTTGGCAGAACGAAGACAAAGAAGACGTGCCCTCCTGCCTCGATGCTGACCGATACTTCTGTGCTCAGGATTGGGATATAGAATTTTGGACCAAAGCGCCAGTAAGCGCTGAAGGCCTTGGCACAGACAACGTTGAAGCGACGATGTCCGGCAGCGAAGGCGGTGGTCCGAGGGAACAGAAATTTGAATTGAAAAAAGAAAACGGAAAATGGATGATCACAAAAATTGAATGTGATCTGGGGGTGGAATGATGCTGCTTTGTTTCGACAAATAATTTCTATGTTATATGAACGTGCAAGAACAAATCACAGCATATATCAATGGTCAGCCTGAACCAAAACGCAGCGAGATGGAAGCGTTGCACCGCCTTATTCTGCAAATAATGCCGGCATGTAAATTATGGTTTCTGGATGGTAAAAACAGTGAAAATAAAACGGTTTCTAATCCTAATATAGGTTATGGATTCCACACCATAAAATATGCTGATGGAAAAACCAGAGAATTTTACCAAATTGGCATCAGTGCAAACAAAACCGGAATCTCAGTTTACCTCCTTGGTATTGAAGATAAGCAATATTTAGCCCAGACGTATGGGGGAAAACTCGGCAAAGCGAGTGTGAGCGGATATTGCATTAAGTTCAAAACGCTGAAAGATCTAAATATAGATGTTCTTGAGTCGGCAATAAGATATGGGTTTGAGGCAGTTTAGGGTTCATGCAATAACAACCGTGCAAACTTCCGTTGACCAACCCGAATTTTGAAAATTTATTAAAAAAAATAAAATGATTCCATTAATAAGAGTGATGTCTCTGATGATTGGTTTACTCTGTTTAGGGTTTTATATCTACAATAAATGGAGTCTTCCGTCGCCCATCCTGTTCTCAACTGAATATTACTGGGAAGAAGGCGTAAACATAGAATTTAGAGAAAACGGAACTTTTAAGGCGATGAATTTCAGCATTATGGAAGGCAGTGTTTCATATGGAAAATACGACTTACAAGATTCACTAATCATCCTAAGAGATAAAATTAAGTTTGGGAATTCTTATATGAAAGATACTTTGATAGCGAGAAAAAATGGCATATATTTTTCCTTAAAAGAGCCCTGGAGAATTGAAGAAGATACCATGGCCTATAAATATAGTCCAAAAACTACCTTTCAGGTATTGAATAAAACAGATACTACAGTTGACTCTTTAAATGTGAAATTATCCTACACTGAAAAAAATATTAATTATCAATCACTGGAGCCAGGAGAAAACATTGACTATGTTTTCGATATGGAAAACCCTCATGTTGACGGCAAATACTATTTAACTTTTAATACAATCCACAGGGATACAAATAAAAAGACATTTATTGATATCACACGTGGGTATCCACTTGAGACTGTAAAGTCAATTTCTCTGTTTGATGATAGCATAGTTGTCGAGTTGATTTTTGGAAAATCAATTACAACAGAATTATTTGTAAAATGAATCATGCAATATAGCAAGTGATTGTGATGTCAGATTGGCTTTTGCCGGATCTGCTACTGGTTTCATTTCTTGTGTTGTGTTTCTTTTTTAATTTCATCCCCGCTCCTCTGCAGTCTTCCCCTACCTGCCTTTGACTTCTCCAATGACTATGAAAAAAAGCTGTGCTCGTGAGCTTTTGCAAAGCGAAACGCATCCCATTCCTTCCTTTCGTTATTTCATATGCTGCTGTGCTGCGGCCTAAAAAAAGCACTGACCGGCAATCTTCCTTGTATTCGCCTAAAAAAGGTAAAGGCAGTGGCTAATTTGCCGGAAACCCCTAACTTCGCCTGTAAGCGGATTGCCGCTCTTAGCTTGCTAAGCGCGCGCTACGGACGGCAATTTGGGGTGGGATGGATGTTCTGGGGTGCGGGAAATCTGTGTTGGACGCCACTCCCAAGCAAATCGAAGATTCGACAAATCCAAACGTAAGTTCGGCGTAGCCAATTGAGGAATTCCCGAAAAAGCTCTAAGTGAAGTACCAGGAGACGATTAACCATTGCTAACTTTATTGAAAAAATGGAATCAGAAATAACACTTCAAATTATTCTTATCAAACCCACGCCAAAAGTAGTCTTTGGCTTGCAAAAGGGGTCTGGTAAGAATTATGAGACAGTTCAAAAGCAAATTCCTGTTTCCAACGATTTATCTTTCAGGTTTTCTGTTAAAGTAAAAGGTGACAGATCAAAAGAAAAATATCCCAAATTTTCGGGCGGTTTCGTTCAAGGCCCCGCAGACAGTAAGTTTGTGTATATCGACATTGGTACATATGCTGGTCAATCTAATACAATTTGGTCGAGACGGCTTAAGGTTCCCTTAAGTGGAATTACCTGGGAAGACATTGATTCATTATCTGGCAATTCAATGCTACAGACAAGTGTTCCCGGAACTGGTAAAGATGGAGGTCCAAATTGTGCAACCGTAAAGCCATTTGCAGGGTGGGAGCTTAAACATTTATAACCCGCTCGTCCGCAGTCTTCTCCTACCTGCCTTTGATTGCTCCAAGGATCAAAAGATTTGCTTCAAAGATCGCATTTTGGTATCTTTGTGGTATTCTGGATTCCGTAAATTAAAGCAAAGTATTCTGATGGCTACCATTGTATCGGTCAATATTGATGATCTCGATGCTAAATTTGTCGAGGACCTGAAGCGGGACTTTGCCCATGCTGCCCTTGAAATAAGGGTACAAGAGCAACCCGATAGTGCTTCATCGTTTAGCGAAGACCATTTCTGGGATACGATCAAGCTGCTTGATTGGTCGAATGAAGGAGATGATGATATGGTTGTTGAACCGGTAATTGCTTTCTTAGCCAATCAACCGCTTGCTCATATCTATCGTTTTTCGGATATTTTAGCAGAAAAATTGTGGCAGTTAGATACACGCGCCCATGCCCAATTTTTGTTGGATGATCCGGAAGCAGAAGGATATTTGTCTGTTGATGATTTTTTATACACCCGATGTGCCGTTGTAGCAAATGGGCCAGACTTCTACTATAAAGTACTGAACGATCCAACTCAAATGCCCAAAGACTTAACTTTTGAACCTTTATTATATATTGCATTCAACGCCTACAATCGCAAAACAGGTAAAAGGTTTATTGCTGCTTCCGCATACAATTATGAGACTTATAGCAATAAAAAAGGTTGGGAAAAACCGGTTTAGATATGTCGGAACACGGCAATTCGAATAAAAACAACAAACCTCACCATTTATACGAGATAAGAGACTCGGTAGACCGATGGCTTGTTCAAATACGGCATCAGCCATGACCCTATTGATAAGGATGGCTATTCCAGGCGCATGAGGTTACAAGTTGACTTCCTAAACCTTGGCGTTAAATGGCTTCGATTTTTCGCCAGAGTACTCCTGATCGACATTCCCGGAAAAAAGGAAGCCAAACGCATTGAGCGTGAACACATTCGTAAATACAGAGATCAATACGGACAAAATCCACGGGGTAATAAAGAGGATTAAAAGTCCCTCTTGTGCTCGTGAGTAGCCTCCGACCCGAAACAGCCCCCGCCCCTCAAAAAAGCTACAAAATCGCTACCCCAACTTCACATAAACCGTTTTCCGATTCACAAACTCCATCATGCCGTCTTTGGAAAGTTCGCGACCGAAGCCGGAGCGTTTTTCTCCGCCGAAGGGCAGGCGTGGATCTGATTTGACGAGTTCGTTGACGAAATAGGCGCCGTCGCTCACGCGACCGGCATAGCTGAGGGCTCTTTTGATATCGGTAGTACAGACGCTGACGCCCAGTCCGAATGCAGATTGCTCTGACAGCTTGAAAGCTTCTTCCTCGTCTTTGGCCTTGATCATAACCGCTAAAGGGCCAAAAGTTTCTTCATCAAAAGCAGGCATCCCGGGCTGGACATTTCCAAGTATGGTAGGCTCGTGGTAGCAGCCCTTTTGTTGGCCGCCATGCAGCAAGGTTGCGCCTTGCATGACAGATGCCACTATTTGTCGTTGAAGCTGATCGGCCAGGTCTTTGCGGGCCAGCGGACCAATTTGAGTGTCGTCGCGCAAGGGTTCTCCCGAGCGAAGCTGGCGAACCGCCTCTGTAAATTTGGCCACAAATTGCTCGTAAATGCCTTCCAGTAAAATGAAGCGCTTGGCGGCAATGCAACTTTGTCCGCAATTGAGCATCCTGGCTGTGAGCGCCGTTTGGACAGTCTGGTCAATATTGGCATCTTCCCAAACAATAAAGGCATTGCTGCCCCCCAGTTCCAGAACAGTTTTTTTGATGTACTTTCCTGCAATTTGGGCTACTGCTGCCCCTGCGGCTTCACTGCCGGTAAGGGTTACGGCCTTTATCGCGTTGTGAGCAATGACGCTTTCTGTTTTGTCGTGGTGGATGATCAGGTTTTGAAACACACCTGCGGGAAATCCGGCCCTCAAAAAAACGCCTTCAATCTGCTTGGCACAGCCAAAGACATTGGGGGCGTGCTTCAAAATACCGGTATTCCCGGCCATCAGGGTTGGCGCCGCAAAACGAAAAACCTGCCAGAAAGGAAAATTCCAGGGCATGATGGCCAGGATACAACCAATAGGATCGTGCCGGACAAAACTTTTATGCGCGTCGGTCAAAATCACTTCATCGGCAAGGAATGTAGCCGCGTGTTCTGCATAATAATCACAGACCCAGGCACATTTATTGATTTCACCCCTGGATTCGCTGATGGGTTTCCCCATTTCCAGGGTGATCATGCGGGCATATTCCTCTGCATTGTCGCGAAGTACCTGACCGGCTTTCACCATCAATTGAGCACGTTCTGCCAAAGACGTATTGCGCCACGAGCCAAAAGCATCCTGCGCATGTTGTAAAATATTCGACACTTCCGACGCACTATGCTCCATATAACGCCCGATTTCTCGACCATTATAGGGGTTGATACTCTTAAACTCCATGTTATTTATTTTGTCAAACTTCCTTTAAGCACGGGCATTTCCCGTTTGTCCTCCACCAATTGTGTCGAATACATGCCGTGTATGGCTGTAATCCAGTCTTTGGCACGCTGAGTGAGGTTGAAATTATCCGTCATCATGCGCCCCCTTGATACCAAAATGCCCATATCGGCGCCTTCATACAGGTAATCGCCTTTGCCGGCAATGCGGAGGAAGAATGCCTCGTTTTCGCTTTCTACTGCCCTTCTGTGGGTATCCATCCGATCAAATTTGATGTGTTTGTTGTCAAACATGCGCCAGATGCCCGACCATGGAGCTTCCGTGACGTATTCGATGGTATTTTCGGTGTGCTTGATGATGAGCTGACTCCAGCTGTCAATGTTGTCCTGCTTTGCCCAACTGTTGTTGATGGCTTTTACATTAAGCTCATAATCGGCGCCCATCCATTCCAGAATGTGGAAGAGGTACAGCGGCGCTTCTGCCAGCGCGAATACGGCGTGGTTGGTAATGGAGCTTGCTCCCGTAACCCTCGGATTCAATTCGCCAAGATAGATTTCACCGTTGTCCTGATCAATGAGAAAATCGAGTTCAAAATAACCTTTATAACCTTCTTTGTTTAGCTGATCGCCAAAAAGCTGGGCATATTTACGCGCTTTTTGGCGAAGAGAAGGCGTAAAAGCCTCTGGATAGATTTCATTGCCGCACCAGCCGCCTTTGTAAGGGGTCAGTTCTTTAAATCCCACCAATTCGGTCATCAGCGGAGCAACGATGGTGCCATGACGGGTCACGCAAGCTTCTGTGGCAGAGCCCCGGCAGTTGATGCGTTTCATGATTTTTACTTCATCTTCCTCCGTAATCTGATCCTCGTATTTATTAAAGTCTTCTTCGTTGGAGATGAAGAAAGTCGTATGCCCGGAATCGCCAAAAGGCGTTTGTATGACCAGGTCTTTACCGAGACCTTTGGCGACTTCGCACAGATGGGCGTACCCCTGCACCTGTGATAAAACATAGGGCACACAAGGTACGCCGGCTTTTTCAGCGATGCGGTTTGTGTTCACCTTGTTGTCCATGAAAGTGCGCATTTCGGCACTGGGAAAAATTATTTCAAGGCCCAGTGATTTGGCTAATTTCTCCGTTTTTTCATCGAACATCAGGAACATGGCCTTTCCCGCTTGCTTGCCTTTTTTTCTCGATTTGATGTACGCCTGAACTTCAGGGTGTTGAAGCAGGTAGTTGTTGATGTCTTCAATGCTTTGAAATTCGTCGTGCGGAATTTCTTCTTTGGGTGAAAAAACGTTTGGGTGCAACCCGTTAAAGGAGTCGATGTAGTTGATGAATTTAAAACCCTTAACCCATTCGTCTGCGCCGAGCAGGTTGAAGTTGGTCGCGCTGATGAAATAAATCGGGACTTCATTCTTATAAAAAAACCGGCGTATATCCGATACTCCCTTTAGTGTAGATGGCTTGATTGTATTAGTCATGATGTTGAATTATTTAGTATTTTTTAATGTTGCTTTTTTGCCCGTTGTACCCATACCCAAAGCGCCCATGGCGGTGGCTGTTTTTTGCCTGTTGAGCACGCTGTCGCGAAAAACGCGCAGGCCGAGATCGTCCCGGTAACCGTGGATCTCTGTTACGTCGAGGGCAAGCATAAAGTGGATGATTTCTTTGCTGACAACCTGCCCGGGAACCAGCACGGGAAATCCGGGAGGGTAGGGGATGACAAAAGAAGAAGCGACAAATTCGCGACCTTCTTCCAGCCCTTTTTTACAATCTGTTAGTGAAATGTATTCGCAATTGGCTTCCTTATAAGCCAGGAAATAAGCTTCTCTCAGGTTGCCGCCGGGAACTCCGGGAACCGCCTGGAATGAGGAGTGAAAACGGCTGAAGTCAGGCAATGGCGGGACATCCAGGGTAAGCGACTGTATGCGTTTTTGGGCTATTTCACTCTCCCAGGCATTCAGGGATCTGAATTTCTCGTCAAGCTGCCGGGCAATTTTCAGCAGCGCATTGGTGAGATAGGCAACACTGCCGCGGGTTGTGCCGATATTGGTCATCAGCAACACGGTGTTTCGGGAAGTTTTGTTGATTTGGATGTTAAACTGGTTCATGAGGTAGTCGTTCTTGAAAGTATCGCCATCCACGCCGGTTCTTCCGATAAACAGGGTGATTTTGGTTGGATCGAGCATGAACTCGTCTTTCGCCCAGGCTTCCTCCATGCGGTTCCAGCCGGTCTCCCTGTCGTAATACTGACTGAGTCCGCTTTGTCGGTATTGCTCCGGAATGAAGTCTTTGAGCGTCAGCACATCAAAATATTTGCTGAGCAGGGGGTTGTCCGCTACTTTTGCCCGCAATACCAGCGCCATTTCGATGCTTTTTTCCACCATTTCATAGCCTTCAAACTGAACCTGCCTTCTGCCGGCATCCAGAGATGCCAGCACCTGATAATTGGGCGAAGTGGAGGTGTGTGTCATGTAAGCTTCCAAAAAAGTATTCTCCGATTTTTTGCGAAAATCCTCGTCCCAGATATGGATCATGGACCCCTGCCGGAAGCTGCTGAGGGTTTTGTGGGTGCTTTGGGTTGAATAGACCCTGATGCGCACTTTGTCAGGGTCGGGCATGGCGGCACTTTTGTTGCCGTTTGACTGCCCGTTCAAATGCGCTTTGTAGTCTTTCCGGTATTGTTCACTTCGGTACTTATTGTACAGTTTATTGGCAGTGAACATGCCGGTACGTTGCTTGTAGGTATAGGTGAAACCGGCAAAAGCAAACCAGGCTTCGTCCCAAAGAAAGATCATATCGGGTTTGATGGCCAGGATTTCTTCCATGACCCTTTCCACATTGTAGACAATGCCGTCGAAGGTGCAATTGGTCAAAAGCAGCATTTTTACTTTCTCGAGGCGCCCGGCTGTTTTCAGTTGAAGCAGCTTCTGTTTGATGTGTTCCAGCGGAACGGCGCCATACATGGAGTATTCTTCAATCGGATAAGAATCGAGGTAAACCGGATACGCGCCGGAGAGAACCAGCCCATAGTGATGCGATTTGTGGCAATCCCGGTCTATCAGTACCACGTCACCCGGTTCCACCAATGCCTGGAGGACAATTTTGTTGGCCGTTGAAGTGCCGTTGGTTACAAAAAAGGTACGCTGTGCGCCATAAGCGGTAGCGGCCATTTCCTGCGCTTTTTTGAGTGGCCCCGTTGGTTGAAGCAAGGAGTCGAGTCCGCCCGTCGTGGAGGAAGTCTCTGCCAGAAACATATTTCTACCATAGAATTCACCAAAATCCCTGATCCACCGCGATTTAAAAACGGAGTTTCCCCGGGAGATGGGCATTGCGTGAAAGATGCCGGTAGGTTTTTGGCTGTATTCTTTCAAGGCGCTGAAAAAAGGGGTGTCGTATCGTTCCCGGATTCCACGGATGATGCCGAGGTGCAGTTCCTGCAAGTCTTCCCGGCGGTAGTAAATTCGCCTGAACAGTTGCAGGGTGCTGTCTTTCAGATCGGTCAGCGAGGTATCAGTTACATAATAAGTATCGAGTTCAGGCCTGAATTCTTTAATGAGTTTGCCTAAAAGGGGGCCAAGATATGATTCAGGAAAAGATTCCAAATCAATTTTCAGTACATTCTGGATGTAGGGCTTGATCAGGGTAGAAATATTTGAAGACCGGAAATGTGGCGCGTAGCGAATGACGACTGCCTGTATGTTGTGGTTGAAAAGCAGTGCGATCAAAGCATCCTGAACAGAGCGCTGCAGAATGACATCGTAGGTGAATTGCTCATTTGAATCGCGCAGTTCGCGAAGGTTTTCCTGCAATTCTGATTCTTCCATCGAAGTCAGGTCTTCTACAAACAACACTTCGAAATGGTTTTTCCTGTGTTTGGCCGGCACTTCCCGGGTATCTTCGACAATGGCATATTCCCCGTCTTCTTCCAAAAGCATGGAGGAGCCCTTTCGGTAAGAATCACTCACGAGGCGGCGGTTGATGTCGGCCACATGGTGTGAAAGGGAAGTGAGTTCTTCCCGCACCAGCGAGTTGGATAGTTTGCTGACAATGACTTTTCCCGGAAAAGCGTAATACTGTTCGACTATTTTTAAGTGTTGGAGCAGTTCTTCCACTTTTAGCCTGTGCCGCTTTTCATTGGCCGACCCCCGTTGGGATTGGGCCAATTCAGCAGCTTCATTTTTGAGATCTTTCCAGTGGTCGAGCCGGAGCTGGCCAATGCTGTAATAAGGTGCGCTTATTGGTGTCTTGTCTAATGTCATAATCAGTTTTTAGAATGAATAGCCAGCTTATTTCCTTCTGTGTCAATGAACAGCGCAAAGTAGCCGGCCTTATTATTGATCAGGGTTTTTTCCATGACAACACGGCCGCCTGCTTCTCCAATCCTGTTGAGAATGGGGCTTAAATCTGGTCCGCCGTTCAGGTAAACCAGTGTACCCGTTTCGCTTGGCGTGCTTCCCTGACCCATGACGACCGCACCGCCTATGCCTTTTTCTGCCGGGAAAAAAGCCATGTAATAACCATTGGATTCAATGGTTTCCATCTTGATATTGTATATGTGGTTGTAGAATGCGACGGCCCGATGGATATTGAGCGCGGGAATTTCAAACCAATTGACATAGTGTTTCAATTTTACCGTAGCAGGTTTGGTGGATATCTGTCCCATAATTCTTTGTTTATGAATGAATAATCAGCTTATTGCAAGCCATCGCCTTTGTATTCAACCGGAGATGGCGGCAATTGAATGTCGCTTTCTTTCTTTTTAAGGGCTGTGAGTGTATCCAGTCTGGTCGGTTTGATCAGTGGTCCGAGTGAATCGAGGTAAGGGTGTTTTGCCCCCGCCTGATAGATACTGAAATCGCCCATGTGATCGCGAAAACTTTTTAGAGGCTGACCAAGCCTTAGTACACCCAGTTCCCGACTTCTTTGTACCCGTTCAATGTTTATTTCGATGGGCATAATTTCTTCTGTTTCTCCGGCCTGGTAAATGACCCTCCCATCAGGTCCGCACACAACGGATCGCCCGCTACCTCCAGTTTCCAGGCCATTCACGTCAAAGAAAAAACACTGGTTTACGGTAGCCATTGCCCGCGCGATGGACAGCTCAATGTCCCGGTCAATCGTTCCGGTCATGGTGGGATGCAAGATCACTTCTGCACCCATCACTGCCAAAGTCCTGATGGTTTCCGGGAACCACATGTCGTAGCAAATGGACAATCCAAACCTGCCTACATCGGGGATATCGAATACGCAAAATTCACTTCCAGGGGTGACCCCAACCTCGTAAGGATAGAAAGGAAACATTTTGCGGTATCGGGTGACAACCTCCCCCAGAGGGTTGATTACGGTTGCCGTATTGTAAATTTTGCCTTCAGATTTTTCAAAAATGGAACCCGGAATCAGCCAGATGCCATACTTTTTAGCCATGGCCTGCATTTCCTGTTCGAACAAGCACGGTATTTCCCGCGCGGTGTGGAGAAGTGGCCCGAAGGCGCAGAGCTCACTAAACAAGACCATGTCTACCCAGGGATAGAGATTCATGGTAATGTCGAGCTTGAGCTTCATCATCTCTACGTTGGAATACGTAGCGGATATCCTCATTTGTATTCCTGCAATAGCGAATGGTTTCATTGCTTGTTTTGTGTTTCTTTTTTAATTTCATCCTCCAGTATGTCTAATCCTTTGTGCAATTGGTCATTCGTGATGACCAGCGGTGAAAGGATTCGGATGACGTTTTTAAATGTTCCGGCACTGATCAGGATCAGGTCCCTTTTTGCACAGGCTTTGACGATTCGGCCACACAATTCACCGTCGGGTTTTTCGGGATCGCGGTCCTTTACAAACTCAATGCCATTCATGGCGCCGATACCGCGTACATCACCAATTTCGGGATATTCCTGCATCAGTTTTTTGAACCGTGTGGTGATGATATGGCCTATTTCGACGGCGCGTTCATTCAGGCGATTGTCTTTCATAAATTGTATGGTAGCCAGTGCCGCAGCACAGCAGACCGGGTTGCCGATGTAGGTGCCGCCAATGGTCCCGGGAGCGGCAGCATCCATGATTTCTGCCCGGCCAAGAACAGCCGCTATGGGCATGCCGGAGCCCATGGATTTGGCATAGGTGCTGATATCAGGCTGTACCCCGTAGTGTTGCCAGCAAGCCCAGTGGCCGGTTCTGCAGAAGCCGCTTTGAACTTCATCGAACACGAGCATGATGCCATGCTTATCGCAAAAAGCCCGAAGGCCCTCCATGTATTTTTGGGGAACGGGATTGAATCCGCCTTCCCCCTGTATGGGTTCGACGATGATGGCAGCAAGGTCATTCGGGTTGACGAGATTGTGGGTGCTTTCTTCAAGCCGGCTTAATTCCTGATTCACAAAATCATCGGAATTCTGAGTGCCGTGATAGCGGTAAAAATTGGGAAAAGGCAATCGATAGACCTCCGGGGAAAAAGGGCCGCAGTCTATTTTGTAATCAATTTTGCTGGTTAGCGTCATGGCCATCATGGTTCGGCCGTGGTAAGCATCTGTGTAACAAAGTATGGCTTGCCTTTTTGTGGCTTGTCGTGCAATTTTGATGGCATTTTCTACCGCTTCTGCACCCGTGCTCACCAACAGAACTTTGGTGCTTTCTCCATGAGGCAGGATTGCTGCAAGTTGCTCACACAGCTCAATATAAGGCTCGTAGGTGACTACGTTAAAGCTGGTATGAAGGTACTTGCCTGCCTGCTCCCGTATCGCTGCCACGACGGGTTCCGGACAGTGACCGGCATTAACTACGCCAATCCCGCCTGCAAAGTCAATCAATTCCCTGCCGTCTTCATCAATAATGCAGGCGCCATTGGCTTCCCGAACAGTAGCGGTATTGAATATACCGACGCCATTGGCTACGATATTTTTTCTCCTTTCAAAGAGTTTTTGTGAATTGGTTAATTCTGTTGGCATTGATGAATGATATCTTTATTTTGGAAAATAAGAATACACAGAAAATTTAATATGAATTGCACATTAAATGGGAGTAAAAACAATAAAATTGTTGAAATTCCGTGGAAAGGTTATCGATGAGAAAAACCCGAAAAACCAGTAGAAGCTACTGAGATTTAGCCAATGATTTTTACGGAAAATTATTTTTTGTGTGCAATATCGATTTTGACAAAGATAATAAAAATAACAATATTTTATATAGAATTAAAAATAAATCAGTAAATAACCCAAAAAATAAATTGAATGAAGCGTTAATTCGAAATATTATTGCGGAGGCGCTTTTGGGATAAAACACGTTTTATTCGGCGTATACACAAACATACTACTTGATAATTTTAATGATCAGGGTGAAGCAGGATTGCGTTTACTAAACTTTGAAAGTTTAGTAAACGTTAGGCAAGGACACACCACATTTCGGTTTCATCAAATCTGGGAAAACTCTTTTGGATATGCAGCCGGAAGCAAATACTATTGAGTACAATCGTTTAAAAAGAACAGCATGAAAGCCATCATCATCACTGCTCCGGGGACGCCTTCTGTTTTGCAGCTTCAGGACCGGCCGCTGCCGCAAATAGAGGCTCATGAAGTCCTGATACAGGTCAAAGCCGCCGGTGTCAACCGACCTGATGTGGCGCAGCGAATGGGACGCTACCCTGCGCCTTCCGGTGCACCGCAGGACATTCCCGGACTGGAAGTGGCCGGCGTGGTGGCAGATTGTGGCGCTTCGGTGACCCAATGGAAAAAAGGCGACCGGGTTTGTGCCCTGCTGGCCGGAGGCGGGTACGCAGAATACGTAGCGGTTGCTGCCGGGCAGTGCCTCCCCATTCCCAAAAACTACAGTGATGTGGAAGCAGCCGGTTTGCCGGAAACGGTTTTTACGGTTTGGCACAATGTCTTTCAACGGGGGCGATTGCAGGCGGGGGAATCTCTGTTGGTGCATGGCGGGAGCAGCGGTATTGGCATTACTGCCATACAGCTGGCGAAAGCTTTTGGGGCCAAAGTTTTTGTAACGGTTGGCTCTGATGAAAAAGGGCAGGCCTGCATGGATTTAGGCGCCGATCAATACGTTAATTACAAAACACAGGATTTTGAATCCGCTTTGGCCGAAGTCGGTATGGATGTCATTCTGGATATGGTGGGTGGCGATTATTTTGATAAAAACCTGAACCTGCTGCGACCCGATGGCCGGCTTGTCTACATTAATGCCATGAAGGGCAATCAGGTAAATTTGAACATCATGAAAATGATGCTGAAGCGGATCACGATCACAGGAAGTACGCTGCGGGCAAGGGACACTGCTTTTAAAACAGCCCTGGCAGCGGATATTCAGAAAAAGGTATGGCCGGTTTTGGAAAGTGGAAAGTTTAAGCCTGTCGTATTCGCCACTTTCCCGTTTTCAGCAGCAGCAGAGGCACACGAACTGATGGAAAGCAGTGAGCATATCGGGAAGATTATTTTGGTGGTCGAATAGAGGTCGTTCAAATCAAAGTTTGTCAATAAACCCATTATCCCCACGCAGCCAAAACCCCTGTTCTCTCCAGACTCCTTACCTCTCTGGCTACGTTTGCCTCCGTTTCCGGCATAAAATTCATCGACGCATTGCGGTCGTCGAAAATCTCCACCTGCATTTCTTCCGCAAAGCTTTTCGCCACATCACCGACGTAGCGTGCATAACGTTCTGTTTTGCCCATGGCAATAAACAGGTCGATCACGGCAGCGCGGACGATTTCATACTTGTCGAGGTGGATGAGCATTTCACGCTGCGATTTTCCGCGCGCGTTTTTACCCATCGCCCGCATTTGTTCGCGCAGGGATTCTGCAGAATAGCCCAGAATTTCAGACCGGTGTTTCCACCATTCAGCCGGGTGGCTGCCGTCGTTTTGCTGTTCAAAAACCAGCTGATGCCCACGCTCGCAGGATTCCTGGCAGGAAACAAGTCCCATGGCCCTGACGATGTCGAGTATGGCAACGACCTGTTCTTTGCTCAACAATTCAGCACTTTCGGCGCGGTCTTCCAGCGACAACAGCAGTCGGGCATATTTTTGTTTGAATTTGCTGCGCGATTGTAAAACAATCAGTTTGGCAAAATCTATGGAGAGGTAGTAGTCTTCCAAAACCGGATTTCCTTTAACCAGTCTTCTGGCATAGTCTTGCATGCCAACCGGTTTGCGGATGCCGTCCTGGAATTCGTAGACATCATTCAGCCACTTCTTGACATTCATCCCGTAGTGGTGATTGGGCAATTGAAGCACATAATGCAGGTTGGTAGCTGTAACTACTTTGGTTCCTTTTTTGCTGACCAGAATTTGCAGATCGCTCATAACATGGACTATTTGAATACAAATATACACGATTTGTTTTTAATTGTCAATATTTAAAACAAAAAATTATAAAAAATAAACAACAGCCAAACAGGCCGACTACATTCCAAGCGCTAATTTTTTCTATTTTTACGGCGCTGTAAATGCTTAACAAAAGCGCCAAAGATGCTTTTCAACAGACTGCTTACCATTGCGGGGTTCGCCCTGCTGCTCCTGCTGGTGGCTTGTGTGCCGCGCAGAGAAGAAGAAATTCTGACCGACATTCGCATAGACCTGAAGGATCCGGTCTTTCAGAAGATCCACGACCTTCAGGATCGACATGCTTCGGACAGCCTGTATGTTTATTTTCGCGACCAGGATCCCAGCTATCGGTATTTGTCGGCGCTCGCGTTTGCGTCCATTCGGGATTCTGCGGCTTTAGACAGCCTATATCCGCTGTTGAGCGATGCCGTGGATGAAGTGCGTGCTGCCGCTGCATACGCCATCGGACAAATCGGCAGCGCCCGGGCACAGGACCGGCTCATTGCTGCATTCGACAAGCAGGACAGCTTTGGCCTGTACAACGGCGCCAACAGCGCCATCCTCGAAGCCGTCGGCAAATGTGGCGATACCACCATCCTGAGAGCAATCAGCAGCATCAGCACCTATCAGGCGCACGACACGGCCCTGCTGTTGGGCCAGGCCCGGGGAATATACCGTTTCGCGCTGCGCAATCTGACCAGCAAGGCGGGTACCGCGCGCATGATCGAAATGGCTTCCAATAATGGCTATCCGAAACCGGTGCGCGTTGTTGCCGCCAACTACCTCCTGCGCGCCCGCGACATTAAAATAGACAGCTTAGCGGCCATGCCGCTGATTGCTGCATTCGATCAGGAGCCGGACGCCAATATCCGCATGGCGCTGGCCGTTGCTTTGGGAAAGGCACGCACCCAAACTGCGCTGGATGCCCTTCTGAACCGGATGGGTTCCGAATCGGATTACCGCGTAAAGTGCAACATCATCCGCGCCCTGAGCGATTATCCGTACAGTAAGGTTCACGCCGCGGCAGAAGGGGCACTGGCCGACCCCAACATCCATGTAGCTACGCGCGCTGCCCAGTATTTTGTAGAAAAAGGCAAACCTGAAGACGCCGGATTGTATTGGAAACTGGCGAAGGATTCGCTGCCCTGGCCGGTACAATTGGAGTTGTATGCTGCGGCAAACAAATACATGTCAAAAACCTACGCAAAATACATTGATGCCATCAATAAAGAACTCCGGGTCCGTTACGTCCAGGCGCCAACCCCACAGGTGAAAGCGGCCGCGCTTCGCGCGCTGGCCCAGTTTGGCTGGAACTACCGTTTCATTTTCCGGGAGGGCGCCAACACCAGCCAGCCCTTGGTGGTGCGTACTGCCGCCATGGAAGCGCTTGCAGGCATCAGTTCGCGTCCGGATTTTAAAACCTTTTTTGGGGTGAACCACCGCCGCATCGCCAAAGAACTGGCCATGCGCTTCAAAGAAGCCATTCGCGGCGGCGACCCGGGTATGATTGCGGTTGCAGCATCTGCACTGCGCGAGCCTGAACGGGAATATCCCTTGTATGTTGACACCCTGAAGCATCTGGATTCCGCTTTGGCAAAGCTGTCGCTGCCCCGCGAAATTGAGACTTACAATGAATTGAAACAAACCATTGATTATTTGCGTGGCCGCAAAGCTTCAGCGCCAAAGAAAGTAGATTACAACCATCCCATCCCCTGGTCGGTCCTCGAAGGTTTGAGTGCGCAGCCTGAGGCTGTCATCACAACGAAACGCGGTGAAATCCGCATTCGGCTGATGCCGACAGAAGCCCCTGGGTCGGTCGCTAATTTTGTACAACTGGCCAAAGACGGGTTCTTTAAGGATAAAAATTTCCACCGGGTGGTCGCCAATTTTGTCATTCAGGGCGGGTGTCCGCGTGGCGATGGTTACGGCAGTTTGGATTACACCATTCGCTCCGAATTGGCGCCGCTGCATTACGACGACGAGGGTTATGTCGGCATGGCCTCTGCAGGCAATCATACCGAAGGCACCCAGTTTTTCATTACCCATTCTCCGACGCCGCATCTGGATGGCAATTATACCATCTTCGGCAAGGTTGTTTCCGGTATGGAAGCAGTGCACCAGATTCGGGTAGGGGATTTGATCGAAAATGTGATTATTAAATAGGCATCCATGAAAAATACACCTCTAACCAGTCGCCACTTATCGCTTGGCGCAAAAATGGCCGAATTTGCCGGCTACAACATGCCCATTTCCTATTCCGGCATCAAAGAAGAACATTTTGCTGTCCGCAATGGAGTTGGCGTATTCGACGTGTCGCATATGGGAGAATTCATCGTGCGGGGCAAAGAGGCGCTGGCATTGATTCAGAAAGTGACTTCCAATGACGCTTCCAAATTACAGATCGGCCAGGCCCAATATTCCTGCCTGCCCAACCACAAGGGCGGTATTGTAGACGATCTTTTGGTGTACCGCCTTGCCGAAGACATGTGTGCAGAAGGGGAACAGGCTTTTATGCTGGTTGTAAACGCTTCCAACATCGAAAAAGACTGGAACTGGATCAGCGAACACAATACTTTTGATACAAGGCTGATCAATATTTCTGATAAAACCGGGCTGTTGGCTGTTCAGGGCCCGCGTGCGAATGAAGTCCTCCAAAAGCTGACCGATATAGACCTGAGCAGCATCAAATACTACCATTTTACCAAAGGCCGCATGGCCGGATTGGACAACGTGCTGATTTCCGCGACGGGTTACACGGGATCGGGCGGGTTCGAATTGTATGTGGCTTCGGAACACACAGAAGCGCTTTGGGATGCCGTTTTTGAGGCCGGGAAAGACCTTGACATCAAACCGGTGGGCCTCGGCGCACGCGATACACTGCGACTTGAAATGGGCTTTTGCCTTTACGGCAATGACATCGACGATACCACTTCGCCCATTGAAGCAGGCCTGAAATGGATCACCAAATTGCAAAAAGGCGATTTCAGCTCTTGCGAAACGTTCAAACGCCAGGTGGCGGAAGGGGTAACCCGCAATTTGGTTGCTTTTGTGGTGGAAGACCGCCGGGTACCACGCCACGGCTACCCGATTGAAGATGCTGCAGGCAACACCATCGGCGAAGTGACCTCCGGAACGCAGTCGCCTTCGCTGGACATTCCGATTGGTCTGGGGTATGTTAAAAGCGCATTTGCGGCCGTGGAAACGCCAATTTTTATCGTAGCCGGACAAAAAAAGCTGGCCGCCAAAGTAGTAAAGTTGCCTTTTTACAAACAATAGACCTTTTTAGGTAAACCAAAAGGCATAAAAATTGATTAGATTCGCATTGTCTTATTTTCAATCAATTCTGAAACTTTTGGCGCAGGAGGAAGTCACGGTATGAACGTTCAGGAAGGAAAAGAAAAATTCATACAGTCATGGGGCGCCCTGGGCTCAAACTGGGGCGTCAGCCGCACGATGGCCCAAATCCACGCCCTGCTGCTCATTGCTCCCCATTCGCTGAGTGCAGAGGACATCATGGAGGATCTCAAAATTTCGCGCGGCAATGCGAACATGAACATCCGCGCGCTGATGGACTGGGGTCTGGTATACAAAGAGCTCAAGACCGGCGAGCGGAAGGAGTTCTTTGTTGCGGAAAAAGACATGTGGGACGTGGTGAAAAAAATCATCGCCCAGCGCAAAAAGAAGGAACTGGAGCCCATGCTCAAAGCGCTGGAAGAACTTTCTGCCGTGGAAGCCAGCGACCCGGATTCCGAAAATTTTGTACAGGTCGTACGCGATATCAAGCTTTTTTCAAACAAAGCCAACGCCACACTGGACAAATTGGTGCAGTCGGATTCAAACTGGTTTGTGAAGGTGTTTATGAATATGATATAATCGGTTTTGGGGCGTGAGCCCCAATAATATTGGACACGAGTCTAAACCTCGCGCCAGCGATGTTTAGGAATTGGATATAGCTATAGTTTTTAGCGCCTCCAGCAAAGCCTCCTTACTCACAATACCCGGTCGCAGAGACGTCTCGCTGAAATCATGCCGTACAAGCGTGATCTCCCCCGCATGAATATTTTGCCCGCCGTGCCAGATCAGTGTATTGATCGTGCCTTCAATTTTTTCAACTTTTCCGGCAGGAACAGGTAGGAATAAAGTCGTCAGCAGGTAGCGCATGTTGGCTTTGTCTTTTTCCGCTCCTTCTTTTTTACTGGCCTGATAACCTTTGATGATGATAAAGGTGCCGTCGCTTTCGGTGTAAGTCAATTCGGGATAACCGTATTGGAAATTCAGTTTATTGTTTTTCAGGTTAATGGCCGTTTCAAAAGCAATGGCGTAGTGCTCGCTGAACGTCAGTTTTGAAACCAGATAAGTCCCGTCAGAAAGGGCGCTGTAGCAGAGGTAGACGCCCACGAGGCTCTCCAATCGCTGAATTTCAATGTGTTCTTCTCCTTCCAGCATTCTGATATCGGGCCGGATTCTGAGGCCGTCAATGGAACGCACACCGTAGGAACCAAAGCGAAAGCGCTGAAGTCGCATATAGCGTTCAATTTTTTTAACATTGGTTTCTGTGTCCGCTGTCCCCTTTTTTAGAAATATCACCTCGGTAGCGGAAACATAGGGGCCGTGACTACTTACCGTAATCAAGGCGCCTGTGAGGATTTCCCGCTCGGATAAATTTTTACCTTCAAAAATGATTTTCAGGCGATTGGGTTTGACGCCCTGCTCGTGTTGGGGCAGGTCCATAAATGTGCCGGAAGTCTCTATTTCTATTGGCCCCTCGTAGACCTGTGCTGTGCCGGGTTTTGGTTCGAAAAAACCTTCCACCCGGGCATAGTTATGCGCCCAGTCAATTGTTGCAGCGCTTTCCCAGATGGCGTAACGGATGTGGCTAAAGAAAAAGCAACGGTACTGGTGTTTGTCTGAAGGACGGGCGGGCATTTCCGGATCGAGCATTCTTGCCGCTTCGTATTTCAGAAAATCGCGAATATTCGACAAACGCTGCTGAAACAAGTCGGGCTTAAAAGCATGCGGTCCAATTAAATAACAAATGAGCCCGTAGGTAATGTTGTCGCTCATCTCCCGACGTCCGTGAAAGCTTTCGGTGTATGATTTTTCGCCCCGGGATAAACCCCTGAAGAACTTATCCAGCCTTTCCTTCTTGTCGGCCGGCAGCGAGGCTGGTATTTTTGCCATTATCTGGTGAATGGTTTCTTCTACCATTTCGGTCAGACGCAAAAAACGCTGATAATCGTTGCGTTCTTTCGATTCTACCGTTTCGTAGGCTTTTCGAAGGATGTTCGTTTTGGTTGGTTTATCAATAACCTGCATTTGGACAAAGTTTGGACAAAACTAAGACAATAAATATTCTTTGTCTTGAAAAGTAGTTTTTTATGGCTTAGACGGCGGCGAAGTTGCGCCCAACTTTGCATCATTCTTTAACGAATTAATGATGTAAGCGTATGAGCACAATTGCCGAAACTTTACAGCGCACAAAAACGGAGCGGTTTCTCCTTACTCAGGAAGAAGTGGAGGTACTGAAAGCCAATACCAGAGGGGCTTCTTATAACCTGATTTGGCTTTGCATCATCGGCATACCAGGCTGCTTTTTTTATCTCTTATTCAAAGCGTTTGAAGCCAGGGCGATCCTCGAAATAATGGCTGTCTTTTTTCTTGGGCGCCTTATCCTTATTATCCTTCAATACCATCGGGTTTATACCGATTTGATCGGTGAGTGGGTTTTCCTGAAACGGAAAAGCATTTTCTGGACGATTTTCCTCTATGGCGGCTCGGTGTGGTTTGCCTGGAAGTACCCGGATTTGCTTTTGTTGTGGTCGGGTTTGTTCATTTTTGAGATTAGTCATCTTGGTACCAATTTTGAAGATGTCTTGAGGGAGGTCTCGCGGCGTCGTAAGGTGAGAAGAATTGCGAACGCCTCCTCCGTAACCAAAATCGTAACCACAACAACGACTGCTGTCTGTGGCAAAAGCCATACGCCCGCATCGGAGCTCATGCTTGACGCCGGCCCAATCAAATTTTTCGAACAATGGGAGTTGTTCCTGAAAGATGGCTCCTCGCATGAAGTATCCGAAGGAGCATACCATGCCATTAACGAAGGAGACGAATACTCCTATTCTTCTACTCGCTATGTCTTCGACAATATATTCCATTACTAAATAATTACTATTATGAAGAAGTTTTTTAAAACCATGCTTGCCGCGGGGCTGACCACCCCTTGTTTATTAAATGCGCAGCCTTTAGCGGAAGCGCATCATTCTTCACCTGTAAACGCAGACACCACCATGATTACCTACCTTAACAATGCAGCCAAAAAGGAATTCGAGTACACCCTGAACATGCACGCCCACCTTTGCAAACACCCCGAGCTGTCATGGAAAGAGTTCGAAACGACCCGAATGCTGGCAGCTGAGTTAGACAAACTGGGCATCCCCTACCGCATCCTGAAACGGGGGACTGGGCTTATTGCGGTCATAGATTGCTCCGACCCGGATGCACAAACGGTCATTTTGAGGTTCGATATCGACCAGTTGAATGTACCGGATGAAGGCAAAAAATTGTATCCGTCTGACTCCACCGGCATCAGCGCAGCCTGTGGACATTCAGCGCACACAGCCATTGGCATGACTGTAGCGAAAATCCTGCTCCCTTTGCGCCAAAAAATGAAAGGCCGTCTGCTAATCCTGGCGCAGCCTGCAGAAGAACTCATCACCGACCCCGGGTGTAAATACGTCATCGAGGAGGAGGGCATTCTCGATTATCCGAATATTGTAGGCGCTTTTGGCCTGCACGTTACACCCAATTATCAATCTGGCGATGTCCACCTTGCAGAAGGCGAATTCATGGCTTCCGCCAATGAAATGGATGTGGTTTTTTATGGGAAATCGGGACACGTTCAAGGACAAAAAAATACCAAAAATACCATTCATGCTGCCGCGGAATTCATCACCCAATTGAACATCATCCGCTCGGCGCACAGCGATCCGTTCCAGCCTATTTTGCTGGCCTGTACCAAAATCCACAGCAACACCTGGGCCAATGAAAACTCGAATCTGGTACCCGACACCACTTCCTGCACCGTCATTTTCAGGACTTTAAGTCAGGAGTACCTGAAAGAAATGACCCGAAGGATCAGGCAGGTTGCTGAAAATGTGGCCAACAGCTTTGATCAGAAAGTCGAATTTAAGGAATCTCCCGGCATTCCGACAGTGAAAAATGACCCGGAACTAACCCGCTGGTCGAGGGAACAGCTGATCAACTTGCTGGGCGCCGAACACGTCAAACAAGCCGACCTCAAAATGGGCGGAGATGATGCGGCCTTCCTCAGTCATCTGATCCGGCTTGTTTATCTGAGACTGGGATCCGGTGGGGCGCCCGAATTTGAATACCCCCTGCACGACAAACGCTTTCAGGTCAACCCCGCCTGCCTGCCTGTGGGCGTCAGCGCGCTGGCTTATCTGATTTATCAGAAGATGGCCTTTTGAGTTGGTAGATGGTAAATGGGCAAAATTCAATCCGATATGAGACTTTATTATTTTGAAAACGTTTTAATATCTATTGCAATCTTGCCCATTTGCCCATTTGCTTTCCCGTTGAGCGGGACAAGTTTTGCCAATTTTGAGACACTCCTCGTCCACTGTTCCTTGTTTTTAATACCCCTTCTCCCCGCACCGGCATTCTTCTGTAATCCGCCTCACATCAATTCGATACGATTCCATCTCTATCCCTGCTTCTTTAAAGGCATTTTTTACAAAACCGAACGGAATATTGACGTATTTGTAATGGGGAATGATGGCGATCATATGCCCGGGATTATTCGGGCAAAATTTGGTGCAAACCAGCTGCTTTTGCGCAATGTGGAAAGAGTCCAGCCCGATGGCCAACCGGTTGGTGTTCACCAGATTCATTAGGCTGTCGGAATAAAAAACGAATGGCCGGTAATAATCCATTCCTACGTGGATGATGGTGGCATTCATCACGTTGTGTGCCGGATTGCGTTTTTTGCCCCAGTTGTCGTAGGCGTATTCGAGGCAGTTGCCGTATACATTTGCCGGAATGTGGCCGGCTTTGAATTCCGTTTCCAGCAAATCCAGAATCTGAGGTCCATAGACTTCGTGCCGTAGCCAGCCCGTAATGAGGATTTCCACAATTGTCCAGATGTTGCTTTCTCCGACAAAATAGCCAACCCGCTCTTCATTTGGGAACCCGCTTTTTTTGACTAAGTTGATGAATTTCAACGCATTTACGTTATTCAGGCTGTCCCTTGCCTGGTAGGCTTGTTTCAACAACCGGCTCCGTTCTTTTTCATCCCTTATCTGCTCAAGTTGCTCAAATCCGCCTATGGTTTGGCCCTCTTCAAACAGCTGCAAAACTGCCTTGTAGAGGATCGGATCGAAACCGGATTTTGAGGGCTGTGTCTGGACATTGCGGATGGTTTCCAAATTGCCGGGATCCAGCAAATACACTGGAAATTCGTCAAACAATTTGGAAACATTGACATTTTTCTGCTGCAACATGATTTTCAGCAGCGCATTGTTTTTGGTATAAAAACCACATTTGCTGTTGATGATGACGGCGTTTTTTAAATCCAGATAAAATGGCGCCGCTTTGAATTTAAAAGCTTCGTCGTAATGCGCAGAAGCGCCGGCAAAATCGCTGTCGTAAATGGCCCGGGAAGCGAGGTTGATGTTTTTGAAATAGGCCATAGTGGCGGTGGATGGCGCCTCAGGATGTTGCGTTGCCCGGCTGCTGCCAAACAGGAAAATGAGCAGAACCGGAATGGCAAAGTAGATCGGGTAAGGGTAGCGCATGGATTTGGGTTTTAGGCATAATGTCGAGGTGCATAAAAGATACGGGGTGGGGCAGGAGCCCTGGAAATAGGAGACACGAGGCCGGAACTTCGACGTCGCTCAGTTACCAAGCCTCGCGCCAGTATAGGAGGCATAACACGACAACGGGAACACCGGGGCGGAGACATCCCTCACTTTTGAATGTCGAATCCTGAATATCGAACAAGGAACCGCAGAAGTAAGCAGTTCTGCGCCACTTCGACATTGGAAATTCGATATTCAGCTGTTCTGCGGTTCAACCTATCCAAACCAGAATTGCGCCTGACGATTCATATGCACAGCCTTGCAACCAGATAAGCGCATTGGCCTCGCGCCAGCATGTTGCAATTTGTAAAAATGATTAACTTCGCTCATGTGTGGCTGGCCGCCCCTGGGGAGCCACCATCCGGTTGCTAAACTTCCAAAAGTTTGGTAACCGTAAAGGAGCAGCATTCCTGGGTAAGATAGAATTCCGAAATCTCAAAGATTTCGGAATTCTGGCACTCGGCTGATGGACAATGCCTGACGGCTTATGGTATAACAACACATTTATTTTAGCTTAACAACACAATGATGAAAATAGAATTGGTCTTAAACACAAAAAATGCAGCCGAGGAAATCACCGGATTGAACGACTACATCCGCGAGCAAAAAGTTGATGAATTTCAACGCATTTACGTTATTCAGGCTGTCCCTTGCCTGGTAGGCTTGTTTCAACAACCGGCTCCGCTCTTTTTCATCCCTTATCTGCTCAAGTTGCTCAAACCCGCCTATGGCTTGGCCCTCTTCAAACAACTGAAGAACTGCTTTGTACAGCATCGGATCGAAACCGGATTTTGAGGGCTGGGCCTGGACCTTGCGGATGGTTTCCAAATTGCCGGGATCCAGCAAATACACTGGAAATTCTTCAAACAATTTGGAGACATTGACATTTTTCTGCTGCAACATGATTTTCAGCAGCGCATTGTTTTTGGCATAAAAACCGCATTTGCTGTTGACAATGATGGCGTTTTTTAAATCCAGATAAAATGGCGCCGCTTTGAATTTAAAAGCTTCATCGTAATGTGCAGAAGCGCCGGCAAAATCACTGTCGTAAATGGCCCGGGAGGCTAAGTTGATGTTTTTGAAATAGGCCATTATCGCGGTGGACGGGACTACAGGATGCCCCGTAGCTCCGCTGCTGCCGAACAGGATAAGGGCCAGAACCGGAATGGCGAAGTAGATTGGATAAAGGTAGCGCATGGGTTTGGGTTTCAGGAATAATGCGGAGGGGCATAAAGGATACGGGGTGAGGGCAGGAGCCCTGGAAATAGGAGACACGAGACCGGAACTTTGACGTCGCTCAGTTACCAAGCCTTGCGCCAGCATGGGGAGGGCTGGAGACATCAGAATCTCTTTTGAATGTCGAATCCTGAATATCGAACAAGGAACCGCAGAAGTAAGCAGTTCTGCGCCACTTCGACATTGGAAATTCGATATTCAGCTGTTCTGCGGTTCAACCTATCCAAACCAGAATTGCGCCTGACGATTCATATGCGCAGCCTTGCAACCAGATAAGCGCATTGGCCTCGCGCCAGCAGGGGCTAAGAGTTGTATGGCTTTTGGCCGGGTATTGCAAAACAGAAAACATTATCTTGCATGACGAAGGCGATGATCTTGCTTCACCCGAACAAGCGCTAATACACAAGCTTTTCGTCAATCTTTAAATATAAAAGCATGAAAACTTTGATCCTTCTCTTTGTTTTAATTTTACCGCACGGTTTGTTGGCACAACAAATCTCTGATAACGATTACAACCCCGTCTTAAAAAAACCTGCCTATAAAGCCGGAAAAGGCCCTTTGGTTTTTATTGATGAAGGGCACCATAATTTCCATACCAAAGAGGGCAGATATAAGCCTTTTGCCAACCTTTTAGAAAGAGACGGCTATGTCGTTAAAAGTTATGAAGGCAATTTTGACAGGAAGAAGCTAAATCGGGGCAAGATACTCGTCATCTCCAATGCCCTGAATGAAATGAATGTGGAAAACTGGTATTTACCCACTCCCTCTGCTTTTACAGCGGATGAAATAGGAATCGTAAAACAATGGGTGTATGATGGCGGGAGTTTGTTTTTGATTGCCGACCACATGCCTATGGCAGGCGCTTCTGCAGACCTGGCAGCCGCTTTTGGTTTTGAATTTACAAATGGGTTTGCCATTCAAAAGGAAAGATCAAACGTCGACTATTTCAGCCTGGAAAAGGGTACCCTTGTAGAAAGCGCCCTTACCAAGGGCAGGGATAACAGTGAAAATGTCAGACAAATTGTGTCTTTTACTGGGCAAAGCTTTAAAATACCGGAAGATGCTACCCCCATTTTGGTCTTTGATGACCAGTATTCTAATTATTTACCGGATACTGCCTGGGTTTTTAATGAAAAAACACCCCAACACAGTGCTCAGGGATGGTCTCAGGGCGCCTTTAAAAAATTTGGGAAAGGCAGAATTGTGGTCTTCGGAGAGGCGGCTATGTTTTCAGCTCAACTGGCCGGTCCGGTGAGGAGGAAAATTGGAATGAATAGCGAAAATGCGCCTGAAAACTTTCAATTAGTGCTTAATATCCTGCATTGGCTGGATCGGAAAATTGAGTAGGTTCTGCCGTTTTAGTAGGGGAGCAGGCTGCCAAAACTACTTTCGTTGCAATGTCGGGAATGGCACTCAGAAATCTGTGTCACCCGTGGTTAACCGCGTCATTAGCGTTCCTAAAGCACGACAACGGAAACGCGGATTACACCAATGACGCTGAAAACACGGAAATGGCGCCCAGAAATCCGTGTTACCTGTGTTTAACCGCGTCATCCCTGACTGCCGGCCCGCCTACCGGAGGTCAGGCAGGCAGGAGCGTTCCTAAAGCACGGGGCGGAGACATCCAAAACACTTTTGAATGTCGAATCCTGAATATCGAACAAGGAACCGCAGAAGTAAGCAGTTCTGCGCCACTTCGACATTGGAAATTCGATATTCAGCTGTTCTGCGGTTCAACCTATCCAAACCAGAATTGCGCCTGACGATTCATATGCACAGCCTTGCAACCAGATAAGCGCATTGGCCTCGCGCCAGCATGTTGCAATTTGTAAAAATGATTAACTTCGCTCATGTGTGGCTGGCCACCCCTGGGGAGCCACCATCCGGTTACTAAACTTCCAAAAGTTTGGTAACCGTAAAGGAGCAGCATTCCTGGTTAAGATAGAATTCCGATTCTGGCAACAGTTACCAAACCCTCGGAGGTTTAGTACCCCGAGCTTCGCAAATGAAAAACCAGCCTCACAGCCACAAAAAAGCAGGCGCGAAACCATAAGTCTCGCGCCAGAAGGGGGGTAGGGTAGGTATTCGAAACTGAAGGCACGAGGCCGGAGCCCCGCACCTTCGCTGTCCTCGAATTTTCGCTTAATTCAAAACATACTTCCGTTCCTCCAGCTTCGCATGCGCCGCCGCCAACCGCGCGATCGGAACCCGTGGCGCAGAGCACGACACATAATTGAGGCCGATGTTGTGGCAGAATTTGATCGAATCCGGATGGCCGCCCTGTTCGCCGCAAATGCCGATCTTCAGGTCAGGGCGTGTTTTGCGACCCCATTCTACCGTCACCTTCATCAGTTTGCCGACGCCGCGGGTATCCAGCACTTCAAAGGGGTTGTCGTGCAGAATATCCTGCTGTGTGTACAGCGGCAGGAACTTGTTTTCGGCGTCTTCGCGTGAAAAAGAGAACGTTGCCTGCGTGAGGTCATTGGTACCGAAAGAGAAGAACTCGGCTTCTTTCGCCAGCTCTTCAGCTTCCATACAAGCCCGCACGACTTCGATCATGGAACCGAATTTGAAATTGAGCTTGAGGTTGTTTTTGGCTTCAATTTTTTCCCGCAGAGAATCCACGTGCACTTTCACCTGTTGCAATTCTTCCACGGTGCAAACCTGGGGTACCATGATCTCCGGATGGACTTCAATGCCTTCCTGCTGGCAGGCTGCAGCCGCTTCGAGAATGGCCTGGATCTGCATGCGGTAAATCTCAGGATACGTGAGGCCCAGTCGCACGCCGCGGTGGCCCAGCATCGGGTTCACTTCGTACAACTCCTTCACCTTCTTCAGCATGCGCTCTTTTTTGAGTATGGCCTGATTGACCAGTTCACTGCCTTCCATATTAAACGGAATGGGGGATGCCGCAGCAATTTCCGGGTTGGCTTCCAGGAGCCGCAAACTGCTGAACAGATTGTTGACGCCCAATACCGTGGTGCGCAGTTGCTGCAGGTGCTCCAGTTCGTCGCGCAGCTCTTCTTCGCCGGGCAGGAACTCGTGGATAGGCGGGTCGAGCAGACGAATGGTCACTGGGCGCGGCGCCATGGCGACAAAGATTTGTTTGAAATCTTCGCGCTGGATGGGCAGCAGGCGTTCGAGCGCTTTTTTGCGGTCTTCGGTGTTGTTGGCCAGGATCATGTCAATCACGATCGGCAGGCGCTCGGCTGCGTTGAACATGCGTTCGGTGCGGCAAAGGCCGATGCCCATGGCGCCGTATTCGACTGCTTTGAGGGCAGCATCGGGCGTGTCGACATTGGCCATCACCTGTAGTCTGGCGAACTCATCGGCCCAATGCAGCAGGGTTTCGAGTTCTGTTGAAAATACGGGTTCTACCGTCGGGATTTCTCCCTGATAAACCATGCCCGTACCACCGTCGATGGTGATGTAATCGCCTTCATGCAGGATTTTTTCGCCAATGACAGCCTGGCGGAGTTTCACATCAACCGAGATGCCTTCGGCGCCGGCCACACAAGGTTTGCCCATGCCTCTTGCCACAACGGCGGCGTGGGAGGTTTTGCCGCCACGGCTGGTCAGGATGCCCTGAGAAGCAAAGAATCCGTGGATGTCTTCCGGCTTGGTCTCTTCGCGGACCAGGATAACTTTCTGGCCGCTGCGACCCAGCAATTCGGCGCGGTCGGCGTCGAAAACGCAATGGCCTGAGGCGGCGCCGGGAGAGGCGGGTAAGCCTTGTGCCAGCGGGGTTTGTTTGTGGTTAGGGTCGAGGCGGGGATACAGCATCTGTTCCAGAATTTCCGGCTTGATGCGCAGGAGCGCCTGCTCTTTGGTAATCAGGCCTTCCTGCACCATTTCTACAGAGGTGCGCACCATGGCCGTCGTGTTCATCTTGCCGTTGCGTGTTTGCAGGCAATACAAAATCTGGTTTTCGATGGTGTATTCAAAGTCCTGAACTTCTTTGTAGTGGCTTTCCAGTTTGTTGCGCAATTCCTCCAACTGGCGGTACATTTCCGGCATTTCTTCAGCCAGCATGTTGACGGGCTTCGGAGTGCGGATGCCCGCAACAACGTCTTCGCCCTGTGCATTGGTAAGGTATTCTCCAAACATCACGTTTTCGCCCGTGCCGGGGTCGCGGGTAAAGCCAACGCCGGTCGCGCTGTCGTTGCCCATATTGCCAAACACCATGGCTACGATGTTGACGGCGGTGCCGTTGGCCATATCGGGTGTGATGTGAAATTCGCGGCGGTAATCCACGGCGCGTTTGCCCATCCAGGAGTTGAAAACGGCTTTGATGGCAATTTCGAGCTGTTCGTACACGTCTTCAGGGAAAGGCCGTCCGGTGTGTTCTTTCACGACCTGCAGGAAGCGCTCGCTGATGTTGCGAAGGTCGTCTGCGCTCAACCCGATGTCTACTTTGACGCCGGCACGGTGTTTGACTTCTTCAAAATGCGCGTCAAATTTTTCATCCGGAACGCCAAGGGCTACTTTGCCGAAAAGCTGGATGAAACGACGATAGGCGTCGTAGCAAAAACGCTCGTTATTGGTCTGTTTAATCAGCCCCCGCAGGGTTTTTGAATTCAAACCAAGGTTCAGAATGGTGTCCATCATACCCGGCATTGACATAGCAGAACCGGAACGGACGGAGACCAGCAGTGGGTTTTCGGCGTCGCCGAAGCGCTTACCGGAAGCTTTTTCCACGGCGGCCATTTGCTCGCGCAGTTCTTCCAGCGCGCCTTCAGGCAATTCGCGTTTTGGATCGGCCAGATAAATGAGGCAGGTAGAGGTAGTGATGACGAATCCCGGAGGGACATTTAACCCGATTTGGGTCATCTCACACAAATTGGCGCCTTTGCCGCCCAGCAGGTGTTTGTTTTTTCCATCGCCTTCGCGAAAGGAATACATGTATTGACTGGCGGTTGATTTTGTTTCCTTTTCCCGGGTAACTTTAACAGCTGTGTCCATGATTTTCTTTTTTTTATTCGGAATGATTGATTTTGTTTGAATGAAGATTCCTTATTGTTTAAATCACAATAAGTATCGAACACCCCAAAATTAACCACTCTTCAGGGTAGGCGCAGATGACTTAGCTCAAGGTTGGTGAAAACAAATATCAATGCGGGGGAAAAGGAGAGTGCCAGGCAGGGGTACGGAATAAAAGTTGGGTATGGCGCTTTGGGCGGGAAGGGAAACTGAAGCGGTCCTACAACCCCAGGTTGCAGGACCGCTGACTTTTGACTGAAAGAAGGAGAGCATATGGACCATCCTGAAGCAAACCTTGTATTGACTGCATTCGTAAAACTTTACAAGGATATATAGCATAAAGATTTTTTGTATTTTACTCCCCAAAATCAACAATTTGAAGACTCCTCGATTGCCATCTACCCAGGATATCATCGGAGCCATCCACGCGGGCAAACGGGATGCCATAGACGAGCTCTATGTTCATTACCGCGAAGCGTTTTTCAGATGGGCAGGCAAACGTTTTGAAGCCAATCGCCATGATTATGAAGATGCCTGGCAGGAAGCAGTCGTCGCATTTTATACACAAGCCGTTTCCGGAAAACTTACTACACTGCGCTATGATGCCCGTACCTGGTTGTTTGCTGTTGGGTATAAACGGCTGTTGAACAACAACCGGAAGGTCAAACGGATTCTTTGGAAAGATGCCATCGACGAGACACTTCAACAACCTGCCTTTCAGCTGGAAATTTCAGAAAATCAGGCCGATACAGAAAAAAAAGCATCGCTGCAATCCGCCATGAAAACCATGTCGTCGCAATGTCGGGACATGCTGGTGCAGCGCTATTACCAGGAAAAGAGCATCGAAGAAATCCAGGAGGATTTTGAACTCAGCAACGCCAATACGACCAGCGCCACTTTATCCCGCTGTCTGAAACGATTAAAAGAACTGATCAAAACAGCCAGCCTTGCAAAAGCCTGAGCAACCAATATGGAAGAGAAAGATCTGGAACTCATTGAGCGGCATTTTCGCAACAACCTGAACGAAGCAGAGCAGGTCGACTTCCAGCGCCGTCTGGCTGCCGACACGGCATTTCGGGAAGCGGTGCTGTTACACGGAGATGCTCTGGATGCCATACGTTTAGAAGGAGAGACCCTGCTCCGGACAAGGTTAGCGGAAAAAGGACGGGAGTTGGATGCACATCAACGGCCGCGGAGCAATCGTTGGTGGCTTTGGGCCTTGCCAGCAATATTGCTTTGTGCAGTTGTCGTCTGGTGGGCCCTACCTGCACTGAAAGAAGCGCCGGCCGCACCGCAAATTCCGGCCGCACCGGCTTCCCCGACTTTACCTGTTGAACCCCCGCCATCCGCCAATCCTCCCGTAAAACACGAACCGCAGGCGCCACCACAACGGGAAATCCGGCAAGAGCCGCAGATTTTCGCCTCCTGGTTCCATCCCTATAAAGATGACACGCTGGAACCATCCGTGCGTGGCGATGCCGAACCGTCGCCTTCCGATGTTTTTCAGCAGCGGTACTGGGTTGGCGACTACCGGTCGGCGCTTGATGCTTTTGAAGTAATGGGCGCTACTGCTCAAAACAACGACAACCTGTTGTTTCTCAAAGCCAACTGTTTACTGGCTACCGGAAACGCCGGTGAAGCGGTTCCCCTGCTGGAAAACATCATCCGAAACGACCGCTCCAGGTTCACAGCCCAGGCCCCCTGGTATCTGGCTCTGGCACGGCTCGAAAGCGGGCAGGAGCAATTGGCGCGGGCTTTATTTCAATCCATCGCTGCCAACTCAAATTCGCCGCGGCAGGCAGATGCTATGCGCTTACTGGACAGTTTGAAATAGTTCTATAACAACCAAAATGCGAACACTATGAAAAAGACCCTTTGCGTGGTTTTATTGCTTTTCTATGTTTTTACCGGATTTGGACAGGAGGTGGATACGGCGGCGGTGGTGCGGGAGGTGGATAGTTTGTTGAAGCTGTCAAATACGCTTATGCGCAGTGGTAAACTGCCGGAAGCTTTGAAGAATGCTGAAACAGCCAATCAGAAAGTTGAACGGCTGTTTGGCAAAGAGAACCTGCATTATGCCGATTGTCAGCATCAGATCGGAGCGACCCTCAATGATATGGGAAAATTGCAACCGGCAGAAGAACCGCTACTTACTGGTCTGGAACTCAGGAAGCGATATTTGGGATCTGATCATCTTGCTGTTTCAACGAGCCTGAACGCTCTGGGTACACTTTACGCCCGGTCGAGAAGATACGAGGAAGCGGAAACGGTACTCTTGGAAGCGAAGCGCATCAATGCCAGGCAATACGGCGTCCGGCATTTTAATTATGTAATGGGATTACAAAACTTAGGCGGCATTTACAGGAATACGGGAAGGCATGAAGAAGCCGAAAAAATATTTACAGAGGCATTGTCTGTATTAAAAGATACCCTTGGCGAAAGTCATCCGCTTTATGCGATGGTGTCCATGAACCTTGGCTTGTCTTTGTACGAACGTGGCGAGTATCAGGAGGCGGAAGTGGTGATGGTCAACGCCCTGCATAACTTCGAGAAAGCAACACCCAGAAACGAACAACGGCATTTCCTCTTTATCCTGAACCTCGCTGTTCTTTATGAAACAATGGGCAGGTATGAAGCGGCACTGGAACTTTGCAGTAAAGGGAAAGAGGTTAGTAAAAAGGCATTCGGGGAAAACGATTATACACTAGGCCAATTGGCTACAACCGCAGGACTTTGCTACAAGGCACGGGGAGAATTGGACAAAGCAGCAACAGAATTTCTCTTGAGTAAAGAGTTGATGTTAATTCATTTTGGAAATAAACATCAACGATACGCCCAGGCTTTAACTAATCTTGCTGTACTCCAGGAAGTGCAGGGAAAACATTCAGAAGCATTAGCCATGTTTGAAGAAGCCGCGCTTATCTTTCAGGCGGCTTCAATGGAAGATGTCCGGGATTTTGCCGTTATCAGAATGGGCAAAGGCAGGTGTTATGCTGCGCTTCAGGAATACGATAAAGCAGAAGCAGAACTTTTAGGCGCATTTGAAATTTTGAAAAATGCCGGAAGCGAAAGTTTAGATGAATATAAGACGGTTGTTCAGGAGTTGACTAAACTTTACCAACTCAAACAAGCTTTTCCGGAAATGGAAAACTTCCTGATCAACTTTGCAGAGCTAACCGATCGCAATTTTGCAAAAGCTTCCCGTTATTTTTCTGAGCAGGACATGGTCGCTTACCAAGCGCTGTACCAACAGCAGTTAAATCATTTTTACAGCGCAGCCGCCCATTTTCCGGATATATCCATCAATCGTCAGGCTTATGATCTGGCGTTGTTGATGAAAAACTTTTTGATGGAAGGCAAATTGCGTTTGCAAAAAGCAATGGACAATGCGAGTGAGAATACGACGGCGGTGTACCGCAAATGGCTTGGTTTGCAGCGCCGCTTAGCTAAAGAATACGCCAGTCCAACTGCGCTGCAAACAGATCGCGAAAAATTGGAAAGTGCCGCCAACGCCCTCGAAAAAGAACTCACCCGCACTGTCGCCGGTTTTGGGGAATCCACCCGCCAGGTCGCCTGGCCCGAAGTGCAAGCTGCCCTTCAGCCCGGAGAAGCCGCCCTGGAATTCATCCATTTTAACTACTACACACCCGAGGCGACTGACAGCGTGCTGTATGCTGCTTTGTTGCTAAAACCCGGCATGGATCAGCCGTTGTTCCTGCCTTTATTTGAAGAAAAACAACTCGAAGCCTTGCTGCCAACAGGCGGAGATAAACTCAACAGCGACCAGGTGAACGAATTGTACGGCAACAGCGCGCTGTACGACCTGGTTTGGTCGCCGCTGGAGCCGCACCTCCAGGGTGTTCGCAAGGTTTACCAATCGCCGGGCGGCCTGTTGCACCGGCTGAACCTTTCGGCGCTGCCTTCCGGGGGGCAAACCACGCTTGCTGACCGCTACGACATTGTCACCCTCGGCAGCACCCGCCAACTTGTGGTTGGCGACAAACCCGGAGGCAACCTTTCTTCTACCGCGCTCGTTTATGGCGGCATACAGTTTGATACCGATAACAAATCAAATACAAATACGGCTCCAAGCGGAACGCCAAGCGGCAATCGCGGCAGTTTAGGCTTCAGTGCAGTGGATTCCACCCTTAGAAGCCTTCCAATCTACGAAAGGGGCTGGGACTACCTGAAAGGGTCAGAAAAAGAAGCGGACAACGTTAAGTCAATTTTGGCGAAAGCCGGGTATGTCCCAACCGTGCACAAGGGATTACAGGCGAGCGAAGAATCGTTCAAAAAAATTGGTCAGGGCGAGCCTTCGCCGCGCATTTTACACGTTTCCACCCATGGTTACTTTTTTCCGGATCCAAAGACGGTAGACGATAGAAGCCTGCCTGCCGGCAAGGCAGGGAGGACGGTAGACGGTGTGGAACTTGTCTTTAAAATTTCGGACCACCCCATGATCCGCTCCGGCCTCATCCTTGCCGGCGCCAACCACGCCTGGAAAACCGGCAAACCCCTCGGCAACCGGGAAGACGGCGTGCTGACGGCTTACGAAATCAGCCAGCTGGATTTGCGCAACACCGAACTCGTGGTGCTTTCTGCCTGCGAAACCGGACTGGGGCAAATCGAAGGCAATGAAGGGGTGTACGGCCTGCAACGCGCCTTTAAAATTGCGGGGGTGAAAAATGTGGTCATGTCGCTCTGGAATGTAAAGGACAACCAAACCCAGGAATTGATGACCTATTTTTACCAAAAACTGCTGATCGAAAAACTGCCCGTTCGCCAGGCACTCCGGGCTGCGCAGGCCGAAATGCGCCGCCAGCGCTACGAGCCTTACTATTGGGCGGGATTTGTGGTGGTGGAATAGAAAAACGCCAAAAAGCATGATGACATTTACGCCTACTTTTCTGGGCAGTGTTGGATTTTTCTTGGCTTATGCCTGCATTCAGGCAATTGTGGCCGGGAAAAGTACGCGGAGCATTTATATCGCTTATTCAGCTTACCTGCTGTTTGTCCTGCTTTATTTTGTAGTGAACGCAAATTACAGCCACCTCAATATTGGCAAGCAACTGGAAGCGCCGCTTTTCTCCGGAATTGTCATCAGTTATTTGCTTTTCGCAAAAGCCCTGTTTCGGAACCGCGAAAGTTATCAGTATTTCAATGGGATTGCCAACTCCGGAATCTACACCATCATCCTTTGCCTGTTGATAGAAAAAGCGATGTATGCCTTGGGCGAACCGAAAATCCTAACGCACCTGATCATTATTGAGGGGTTGTTGCGGGCTTTTGTCGGGGCGTTGGGGTTGTATGCCATTACTTATACCTACCTTAAAACCCCCAATGACCGCTATTTTTCGAAGTATTTTATGTTCGGCAACTTTTCGGTTCTGGTCTGTGGCGTGGTTGCCATTTTGTTGACCCTGTTTTTTGCTTCGACGCCTAAAAGTTATCCTGCTTTGGAAGCGTGGAGCGCAATAAACCGGATGTCCATTATGCAATTTGGCGTTTTGGTGGAAATGTTGTGCTTTTCCGTCGCCATTACCCGAAGGCAATCGGGCCTGGCGCCCCTTCCGGTAGCCCCGTCGGTCAACGGGAAAGAAGGACCTGCAAGCATAGCCGGCGCCGGCGAACAACAGGAACTTATTCCCAAAAAAATAGCCTTCAAAACGAACAAAGGTTTTGAAATCATGATGAAATCGGAAATCATCCTGATGCAAGGCGGCGGCAACAGTGCCAACTTTATCAAATTGTACCGCGAAGGGCACCCTGCGCCCATCATCGTACTGCAAACCCTTACCAATGCACACAAAGCGCTTTCTGAAGGCGTTCCGGTTTTCGAGCGACTGCACAAATCTTATTTGGTCAACACAGAAAAAATTTCCGGGTTGTTCAAAAACCAGGACGGCGTCACCGTTGCGGTCATGAGCAATAAAATGGAAGTGCCTGTTTCCGCCGGGAAATTAGCCGATTTAAAAGTCATTCTGAAGCTGGACGAATCTTAAGCATTTCATCATCGTATTTTATCATCACCTGCCTTAATTTCATCGTTCAGACCCCGGATTTTATCATTGTTCCGGGAAACCGCCCTCCTGCGGCACGTATACTTGTGCCCAACAGAATTACTTTAACCTGGAGTCATGCCAGTAGAAAGAGATGTCAAAGTGGTGCGCCTGCACTGGCGCCGGATTTTGGGGTTCATCCCTTACCCGTTCAAAAAAGAATCGGTAGTGGTGCGCTGGTGCTACCTTTTTACCGAACTGACTGTCTGGCGGCGCTTTTGCTATACCCGCTATGAAGGTCGGGAAAACGGAACAAAATATGAATGGCAAGCCTGGAATTGGCCGCTCCGGTTCGGCATGGAGCGGAACACCGATTATACGCTGTGCAGGAGACAATTGCTGACACCGGTGTGAGGCGTTTTGAGAAAAAATATTTACCGGCTTGTTAAGATGAGCATCCTTGGCGGTACTATTGAGTAGAAAGGATATTCAGCGCATCCAAACGATGGATGGTTACCCCAAAAGACCGATTATTAGAGCTTGTTTGGGATTTCATGACGGAGCGAGAGCGAAGAAATTTTGTTTTAGACAAGGCGGATTTTGCAGACGTAGCCAGCAGCTACGGCGAAAAAATCCAAGGCAGTATAAAATAAAATTTGCCGATCGCAGCCCGTTGATGAATTCCCAAATAAGCTCTTAATAAAAGTTATTTATCGGATAATTCCCGCCGTGCAATATTTGCAGGCGGTGAATTACCTGTTTCGGTTTCCTTGTACCATGTGTGAGCTACCCAAACAAAGGAGTTGACTTGATTCTTTATCAACAACATCATCGGATTATGAAAAAACTTCTATCCATTTTTTTCTTTTTTGCAGGAGCCCTTCACCTGACCGCGCAAGACGGCGCATGGCAATATTATTTTCCCGGAGAAAATGCAACCGCTGTGGCAGCCAGCGGGAATACCATTTTGGTGGGCACTAATAATGGACTGATACAGTTTGACACCTTAGGGAACAAAGAGCACCTCCTTCCTTTTAATTCAGACATTCCTGCAGCCGACATCCGGCAGATCGCCATTGACGAATCAGGAAACTGGTGGATTTACTACCCCGAAGGATTCGCCCGTTTCGACGGAACAAACTGGCAAACCTGGAACAATGCCGAGGCTGGGGTTTTAAATACAGTCAGGTTTCTGCGTGCTGCGCCAGACGGTAGTCTTTATGCCGGTATAACCTCGGCAGGTGCCGTTGTCTTTCAAAACGGCGCGTGGACTGCCCTGAATATGGCCAACTCCGGGCTGCCCTCCAACGATATCCGGGACATTACCTTTGGACAAGACGGCAAAGCCTATTTTGCCACAGGCGCAGGTCTTGCCATCCAGGACGGCGCAAACTGGACCATTTACAATGCAGCCAACACCGGGCTGACCAATTTCAATAACATCAAATCGGTGGCTGTTACCGCAGCAGGCGTGATCTGGGTGACCGAGGGGCTGAATCGCTTCGCCAAATTTGAAGCGGGCGCCTGGACGGAATACGTCGCTGCCGACATTGGGCTGAGTGGTGCAGGCTTTTCGGGCAGGGTGCTGGTGGATGCTGAAGATCGGCTGTGGCTTTCGTTTACCAAGAGCATATCCTTGTTCTCTAACGGTACCTGGACCCATCAACTGGAAGCCGCAATCGGATGTACACTGCCGCCGACATTCAACCTCCAGTTAGCCGTGGACGGCGAGGGGAGCCTCTGGACTTCCTGGTGCAGCCTCACCCGGTTCGACGGCCAGAGCTGGACGCAGCCTGCAACTGGAAATTCAACTTTGCCTGCCGCATACGTCATCACTCAGGATACCGAAGGCAATATGTGGTTCGGCGGGGCGGGGGACAAAAGCATTGCCAAAAAAGACCCAAACGACAACTGGGAAGCCTATGACCCTTTTGAACTGGGCGTGAGTGGCGCCAGCAACGAGGTGTGGTCGGCGCACGGCGATGCATCCGGCAACGTCTGGTTTGCCATGCTGAATGGCGAAATCCTTCGTTTCGATGGCGCGGAATGGACCTTACTGGATACCGTAGCGACGACCTACAATATCGGGGATACCTGGTTTGTCGATTCCGGCCCCGACGGAAGTGTCTGGTTTTCTTTTGTCAAAGCGCCTTTTTCAGCGCTGTTGGCCCGGTATCAGAACGGCGACTGGACTTTCTTCAGCGCGCCAGAAGACATCCCGATGCCAGCCGGCTTTGCGCTCACCTCCATTGCGTTTACCGGCAACACAACATGGTTTTATGGCGCCGGCATCCTGGTTAAATACGACGGTACAAATTGGGAAAATGTAGGCACGCCCGTTAGCTCCAGCTCCGCGATTTCATCTTTCCGCAAAATTGGTGGAGCGCCCGACGGCAGCTTGTGGCTTTCCACCCAATATGGGCTTTTTCGGTACGACGGCGCCAGCTGGACGAACCTCTCCACAAGTAATTCCGAAATTCCAACCGATGATGTTTATTCGGTGGTATTCGATCAGGCCGGCGGTATGTACATCGGATACATCCCTGATCCGGTAGGCCCCAATTGCGCGGTGAGCCGCAACGGCGAGTGGATGGTACTCGTGCCCCCGGGTTTCGAATCCGCATTCGATTTGGAGCCGTGGCACACCTTCGTAGACCAGGACAACCGTTTCTGGTTTACCGCTGCGCACCCCTCTATCGGCGACCCTCCCGGCGTTTTTGTGTACGACCCTATGATTGTCGGCACGGAGGAAAACGAGTTGCCTGCTGCAACAGACCTTATGATCTTCCCCAACCCTACAACCGGGCGGGTAACCCTCAACCTGGCGGGAAATCAACAGGAAGAGATACAACTTCGCATCACCAACCTGCAGGGGCAAACGGTTTATGCAGCCTCGATTCCGGCAACGGAATCTTCGACCATTGATTTGGACATCAGCCATTTGCCGGCTGGGGTGTATTCGGTGACGGTGGTGAAAGGAGGCGTGGTGAAGGTTGGGAAGGTGGTGCGGGGGTAGGGGATGATTAACTCAAATTTTCATGTTTTAAATAAATACAATCCAATGAAAAAGGAACTTGTTTTCACTCTTACACTATTGGGCATATACACTCAAATAGGTGTATCTCAGGTTAATGGAGTAAATTATCAATCAATTGGAACGCAAGTTCTATTGACTAAACCTCAAGATAATCCTACAATTAGTCGGCCTAAAGCTGATTTGATTTATGGATTGTCTAATGCAATTGATGCTTCAAGGGAAATTTATGAACATAAAACCGATAGACCTGGTGATGCTTGGCTCGGCGGTGTAAGTGCAGTAACTGGTTTTGGTGCTAATGTTCTATCGTCTATGGGTGGACTAAAAGGGAAAGCCGTATCAATCGAATTATTAGGCATAAAGAAGTTGGCTGATTGGAATAGGGAACACCGATATGGAGATATTAAAAGAATTGCAAAATATGAGCAAAGATCGGATTTAGACTTAGCAACGAAAAGTGTAGTAATAGGAGCTATAAATCAATGCAATGACGATATTAAATGTGCACGAATGGAAATAAGGAAAGTTTTTGAAGACGAGGGGATTACAAAGAAATTCTTAGCACTCGGCTATGATAAAAACCAGGCAGTAGATGAAGCACTTGGATGGGCAAATCTTGAAAAATCAGGTCAAATCAGGGCTCAATTAGGTGGACTTGGGATAATGGTAGACAATGTTGCTATGGGTACTGCTTATTTAAACCAAAAGGTAGATGGTGTCATACAAAAACAAGAAGAAATGGCAGGGGCTATTGCAACAACTATTCATCTTCAAAAGGCAACTCTTGCATCAGTTAAAAAAATGCACAAAGATGTTGTTGAAATAAAAGGAGACGTAAAGGATATTCAGGAAAACGTACACGAGATAAAAGATATTACTCAAAAAAATCTAGACCTTACCATAAAAAATAATTTTATATTAGAGAATATTGAAGTAAGCTTAGGCGATGTACATGGTAAATTAGATAATATAGAAAATAAACTTGGTGATATCGACCTGAGATTAGAAAATGTATCGAAAGATGTATCTTTTCTTGTAAAAAATGAACTAAAAGAAAAATATGCTAGTTCGCCAACAGATCAAAAAATAAAAATTTTAATGGATCCCAATGACCCTATTAGCACATTGTTTACGATTGAAGAACGTAATGAGCAAATTGAAATGCTTAAAATTCAAAAAAGGAAGGAGGAGATAATTTCAGTTTGTAATGACATTCAAAAATATGGAGAAGTTGCAAAAGAAGCATATAGCGTAATATGTCAGGAAATAGAATGTCCTGAAGAAATTAAAGAAGCGATAAAAATCGGATTTGCCTTAACCGATATTGTTGGAAATATCACAACTGGTAATTGGTCGGGAGCTGCGATGGCTGCACTTGGGATATTTAAAAAACCTGAACCTAGTCCTGAATTGAAGATGCTCAATAAAATAAGCGAGCAAGTTAATAATTTAGAGCAAAATATGAATGTGCAATTTAAAGCTGTCCATGATCAACTATTTTCCATCGAAGAGAACCTAGGTAACCAGCTTCAATTAGTTGATGCTAAAATTGATGAACTAAGCATAGGTATAAAGAATATGCATTATGAAAACTTGGAGACTTTGACGAGAATAGATTCAAAAATAGATTATTTGATAAATCAAAATGAATGCATAAAAGACCTGGTATTGCAACTAAGTCAAGAAACTGGTCAAGATCTTTGCAAGGCTACTGTTGAAGAATTTAAAAAAAGGATTAGCCTAGGAGAAATTAATAATTACGATGATTTAAATAATTTCTTCAGAGGAGGTGTGTGCCAAAATTGTATACAGGCACTTTTTGAATACATGAGTCAAAGCCTCGTTGACAAATCATCTTTTAGGTTTTCAAGTTGTCTTACAGAAGGCGAAAGTCATAAGGCACATCCACAAAAGGTATATGAATTTATTTTCAACGAATTATTCGATAACAGAGACGTTAATGCTACACGCTCTTTATTATTTTTACCTACCAATGTTCGAATAGCAAGATCATTTAAAGATTCTGTCTTAGCAAATATTAATCTTAACTCATCTGACTTTAATATCACTCAAGAAGACAAGTATTATCGAAACTTTAAGCTTGTCATTGAATATGTCGATTATTTAATAACAATGCTCCCATTTCTGGAATTGTACGAAAATACTCGGCTTTTAACCCCTGATGAAATTGAGCAAAATCCAGGATTTGTAAAAGAAAGATCGCAGCTAATGGTCAGAGCACTCAAAGATGCTTTGCAGCTTCTTGAACATACTATTTTTCAGCAATCTCTAATGTCAGGAAATGGTACTTTTGAGATTCTGGACAGGGTTTTTGAAAATAATTCAATACCTGAGAATTGGATCAGTCCATTGGACAATAAGCTGTCAATAAGCGAATTATTTGAATTTAATCCATACTTGAAGAAAAATTATACGACATATATAATTGATAAATACATAGGAATGAATAAACTAATTCAAGTTGTTAATGGAAGTTCAAGAAAAACTACTAGATTTTTTTCAAGTAACTATAATATTAAAGTACAAAATAATGGGAGTTATGCTCCCGATTTTGAATTAAGTATTGTAGGAAGTACAAGTGAAGTCAATAAATTGGCATCTGGAATGCTTCAGAGTGTAAAAGGGAAAATAAGCCCTTGGGTTTATGAAAGTAGCATGCAATTTGTTTTTTCGCAACCATTGGTGGCGCTCTATGAAGCCAAAGACAAGGTCAATTCTCTTATTGCTGAGTTCAAAGCAATAACGTCTCCACTACTTGATCAACCGAATACCGCTTTTTCCAGGTCAGATCTTAAAGAACTTATTCAACAATTAAAAAACCAAGACTAATGAGAAAGGAAATGAATAAAGCGATTTTGAGTTTTGAGTTCTGTTTATTGAATATTGTACTAATGTGCCAAACTAATCCCGGTTCTATTCAAACAAATAGGACGTTATTACTTAACTCTGGATTGGTGAATTCAATTAATATTCAGGCTAAACAAGACTCTGCAAATCACGTCACAATTGTTGCAGATACTATTCAAGTGATTGAAAATATTTACTTCTTAAACCTTGATGTGACTTTGTTGTGCAATTATATTGAAACGGGTTCAAATAATTTCTTTGTTTATCCTGATACTTCTTCTAATGTAATCGAGGGTGCGCATGGAAAAAATATTACTTTATGGTGTAATAGCTTTGGTAAGTGTAATTTTCATCTACCCGGAGCTGATGGGGGTAAAGGAGAGAATGGCGAAAATGGCGAAAATGGAAATGAATTATTTGCTTTAACAAATGATCCAAAGAAAAATGGGACAAAAGGGGAGAATGGAAAACAGGGAGGAAATGGAGGTAATGGGGGAAACATCATACTTCAAACCATAAATAATGGTATGAGTATTAATTTAATTGCTCCCGGTGGAAAAGGCGGTCTTGGTGGAGATGGAGGAACTGGCGGCATATCTTATTATGGAAAAGCAACAAAAAAAATAGGTAAACAACCACAAGAAATGGTTTTAATACCTGAGAGTAGAATAGAAGCAAATGGCCTAAGTGGCGCAAAAGGGAAGGATGGGAAAAAAGGAGAAATTGAAAAAAAAGAAATTACTCAGCAAGATTTTTTTAAGAAAGTAAGTTTAATTACTTTTCATGAATGGGAGGATATTCAATCTTGGCAAATAATATTAGATCGGGTTGAAAAATTTTCAAAACCGACAATTCAAGGGTTTATCCCTTTAGGCGGAGGTATTAAAAAAAGCAAAAACTAACAAGATATTGGCCGGTTTCAGTATTGTAAGGATTGATACAAGACAGAGTTATACTCAACGGCAATAGATTTTGTGCATTTGTGGTTTTAGAGCTGTTTGCTTTTTAAAAGCCAACAGCTTGATTTACACAAAGCCTATGGAAACGAAGTATAGCTACTCAAATGCTAAGGTAAACTTTATCGGTTGGGTTTGAAAAAAAATGAAACGGACAATGAAATTGAATTTCAAAAAAAAATTGTACTAATTTATAACTACAAATCAACATGGAAAGTTCAAACAACTTGCTAACCATCTCTGGTTCTGAGGAATTCATGGATATCCTAAGGGATTTTTTGTCCGAAACGCCGGAAACCGAGCACTTGATTTCAGAACGAAAGAATCTGGATGGGGATACGGGCACCTGGATTGCAGTTATTTCCTTGGTACTGTCACAAGTCCCTCATATATTGGATTTTATAGCAAAAAATAAGCCACAGACCTCACCCACGCGCATTAAATTTGGGGATATTGAAATAGTGAACCCCGCAGAGAAAGATTTAGAGGTATTTAGAATGTTCATTCAAAACAAAATAAAAGAAGCATCCATAAAAAATTAGGCGGTGTATCAAATGTAAGGCTGAGAAGAAATAAGAAGTGGCATTCCGGCGAGGTCATTATCTTAAAGTGACCAAACAAGAAGAAAAATGCCCAATTGTCCGGACTGCCACAGCCACAAGATAAAAAAAATGGCTTTACCTACTATGGAAAGCAGAACTATAAATGCAAAGACTGCACACGGCAGTTTGTAATTGACAACCAGCACACGGTGGACGAAACGTTGCGTGAAATTGCCCGGCGAGCGCTTTGTGAGCGGCTTAGTCTACGGGGCATCAGCCGGCTTATTGGAGTGAGCTTGACGTGGATGTGTTCCTTCGCCGCTGAGACCTGGGCTACAGCGCCTGATGATCTGGGAGTTAGCACAGAATTATCAAAGCTTCGATCAAGCAAGAAGCTGAAAATTATGGGCTTGCAACTAGATGAAGCTTGGTCGTTCGTCGCAAAGAAGCGCAACAAAGCCTGGATTTGGGTTGCTTTTGAACCCACCAAAAAGCAGGTAGTCGCTTTCCATATTGGTGGCCGTGGTATCGACAGTGCAAAGGCCCTGTGGAAGAAAATCCCTCGCCAGATGCGCCAATGGTGCTACTTCGAAACGGATGAATGGGAAGCGCACTGCTCTATCATTCCATTTGAGCGCCATTATGTGGGCAAGGATCAGACATACCATATTGAAGGGTTTTGGGCAGGCGTCCGTGCCAGGGTTAGCAGATTAGTACGTAAAAGCCTTTCTTTTTCAAAGAACTGGAAAAATCATTTGGCGGCTATTCGATATTATTTCTGGCAATTTAATTTAGAACAGCAGCCTTACATTTGATACATCGCCAAAAAATTAATTATGCGTAAGGAGTTTCTACACGAGTTGATTAAGAGCCAGGTAGGTTCCAATGCCACCTGGAGCGCTTACCATTATATAAAAGGTGACCCTTACCCACTTATATTACAAGAAGCAGAAAAGCAAACAGGCGTTAAGTGTGATATTTACTGGGTTGAAAACGGCGTACCTTCTACGTTTACGTTATCTGCTATACAGGGCTATGCCAACCGGGTTGTGCTCTGGCATAGCCGTCACCTGGAATTGTCTTTTTATTTGCGAAAGCTTTTTATCAACGGAGATCCTAAAGAAATAATCATCGAATTGGCAGAAAGACAATGCTTAATAGCCATAGCTGAATTATCTCTTGCCAAGAAAAATGGTGATTTTGCGGTAAAAGCATTTTTAAAATCAATCAATGGGCAAGGTATATTTAATCCACACCATGATATTTTGTTGGACAGCAAGTTAGAACCGATAGACGAAAGTTATTTCGTAGCTTGGTTTTATGGATTAGCTCATGAGATTGGCCATGCGGTGCCACTTACAGATGAAATAAGGAATTATCCTTTTTTGACTGATGAAGCAATGAACGAGGCATTAGAAGATGCGCTCTTAGTTTTTAACTATTATCCGGAGCATATCAAAAAAGAAGCCAGGAATCGGTTAAATTCAAACAAAAAAAAATACTTCATCGAAAAAGATCATATTCGAAGTGAAGTTATTGCGGACTTGACAGCAATTAATATTCTGTATAACTCAGCTCTTCGCACTATTTATCAAAGTAGCAACAAATTCGATATTATTACTTTTGTTTTGGAAGTCATCATTATGGCAAATTTGATTGTCTTGTTGGAAAGGTGTGAAAAAATGGCACAGTATGCAGCAAAACCTCCTGTTGATGAAAAGAAACTGGATTATGTATTAATGCCCATTGCTTACTACATTCGAATTGGGAAAATATATGAATATTTGGAAATATTGCTGGCTACTTTTGGAACGAACACGCAAAAAATACAAAAGAAGCAAATGAAAGCAGCTGAAGCGGTTATGGAGCAATTATTTGATCAGTATGAGCCAGTTATTGGTGCTATTGACTCTGGACTATCGAATGCTATGAAATTTACATTCAATCAACAGGAATCATATGATGATTTATTTAATCAATTTTCAAGTGATGTGAAAAGTAAGTCAGGAGGGTATTTTCGTTTGCAAGCAAAAGAATTTTGTCGGCTGGCTGATTCATACGGTATTGCTTCAAAACAGTTGGAATTACTAAAAAAAATTATTTGATACACATCATCCCAGTCAAATCCACACACACATGACCACCCAGGAAAAAAAACGCCACCTCATCGAATCCATCAAACATTACCGTTTGTACAACTGGATCACGACTTAATATTCGACCTGGAAAAAGGGGAGGTCAGGGTAGAAGTATTGGGGCAGACTACGTTCCGGCGTCCCTTTCGGAGTTTTGAAAGATTCTCTTTCGATCCGGGTTACGTCGTCAATGGCGTGGATCCGGGCGGCGTGCTCTACATGCACTTCAAAGGTGGCGGCAAACTGCGCCTGGCGCAATTACGCGACCCCAGTACGCTGGATAATTTACAGCGCTTTGTTATTGAGGCGATCGGTTTGAGCAATTGAAAAAATAAAAGAAGGGAACTTTTCAACCCTTAAGCCGGTTTTGCCTCCATTCCACCATAAAAACCATTTGAATCATGTCAACCACTACGCAGGAGCAGGAAACCACCATGCCCCCACAAACAAAAGAACACCAGCTTTCCCAATCCATCCGGCAGTACGACCTCGAAGACTGGTTAGTGGTCATTCCGGGCGGTTTTCGTACCATCCGCCTGCTTCCTGACTGGAAAATTGCATTGCTTTTGATCAAAGTATCAGTGCTTCTGTTCACTTTATTGACGGCTTACAGCGAAGTAGGTGTCCGGGATTTGGGCTGGTACAACCTGCTTGTCGTTGCGTGCGTGGCGGGAGTGGTATTCGCTTTTACCTTCGGACTGACCCGAAAGGTGGTCTTCGATCTCGAAAAAAATGAAATTAGCGTAACGCTTTTGGGAAGCCCGGTTTCCCGGAAAAACTTACATGATTTCACAGATTTGTCTTTCCGTTATGGAACCACTTTGTACATCGGATTTAGGGACGAAAGCAGGATCCGGGTTGCAGATCCGGGACAAAAAGTGGCCGAAATTCTGGAAAGTTTTATTCTGGAGGCGCTTGCAATGAGCGAAGTTGCGCCAAAGGACCAAAAAACGCTGCAACAGCGGCCAATGGAGGCAGACAAACCGGAGGCAGTTTTTTCCCCTGACCAGCATGAGCCTGTTTTGACCCTGGAAGCTTTGAGAATGGCCGTTTGGGCTGATACCGAAAGTCACACCATCAAAAAATTAGCGGAGTTGCTCATCATGGCGCTGAACGACTGGCCCCGGGAAACGCTGGAGGTTAAAGCAACGATAGCCGAGATGAAAGCCTGGTTTGGCGAACCTTTAACCATCGCTCAAATCAAGAGCCCCCCATTACATTTTTCCATGCAATACAATGCGTGGCGGCAGGAGGCAGGCATTTCGCTGATAAAAATGATCGAACTTTCAACTAAGCTTAATAACGAAAGCGATTTTGATCAAATCGTGGCGCACATCCTGGATTATTACGGCCTGGGGAACTTATCTTGAGGCAAAAACAAATCGGCAGCCTTATGATGACCAGATCGCTGTTTTCCGGAATCTTCTTTTTGTTGTGCTGCGCAATCAGTTTGCACGCTCAATCCCTGCAAACCGGAGCCGCCATTGCCAAATATCCGCTGACGGTTCCGGCTGCCGTTTCCCCTGATCCTTCCTTAGGGGGCAGTTCAACCCGTTTTGAGCTGGTGCATTCGGAATTGCAAGCCGACAGCAGCCTCCTGGCCTGGTGTTATTTTACTACAGAACGCTGGAACTGGAACAGGGCCTGGAACGACGACACCCCCAGTCTTTCTGCGGTCACAGATAATCATACATTATGCAGCGTTCGCATGACCCCAGCCGGAAATATAGACAGCACTTATGGCAATTCCGGCTGGGTCTATTACACTTTGCCGGAAGATATTAACGTGGAGTCATTCAGGCAAATAAAAATCGCACATTACCCCGATGGCCGGGTCCTGGTGGTCGCAACCATGCAGCGTCAAAGAGACATCCTGGCGATGCGCTTCCTCCCGGATGGTCGTCCGGATGCTACCTTTTGGAAAAATGGCTATTGTTGGTTTTTCAGCGACTTAGCCACAGAAGACAACATACTGGACCTTGCGCTGCTTCCTGACGGCAAAGCACGCATGGCCCTGAGCAGCCGCTATGAAAATCAATCTGAAGATTGCAGGATTTTACAATTGGATGCCAATGGTTTTCTCGATACCAGTTTTTCCGGAGTCGGTGTGTTGACGGTATTGAATCTTGCCAGCGTTCTCAGCGGTCAGTTTCTGCCCGACGGACGCCTCGTGGTAGCGGCTTACAATATGGATTGGCTGAGTTTATACCGTTTTACGGCCGATGGCTTGCCTGACTTCTCTTTTGGCAGCTATGGTGTAGTCCATACGCGTATAGAAAGCATCTATGCTGATTTTATTTCTGTTTGGCCCGATGGCAGCCTGCTCATCTCCGGCAGGGAATCGATTTTTTGCGAAACCGGTCAACCCGGCGGGAAATTCAACAACCTGCGCTATCATTCAAACGGGCTCCTGGATTCCGGCTTCGAATGGTCGGGGGGTGATGGATGGACAGAAGGGGATTATCTTAGAAACCTAACCATTCTGAACGATACGACTTATTGTGCTACACTGGATGGCGCGCATGGCAGCAGAATTCTGTACTTCAGCGCCACCGGAAAATTGCTGAATTTAACGCCTGTGCTTTCAGAACGGTACTCCTGGAACATCCTGCCGCTTGCCGGGCATAAACAGTTGATAACAGCGATTGACGGGAATACTTTGATTGTCCTGCGGCTTTTGCCGGATGGGAAACCGGATCCGGCTTATGGCCTCGATAGCTTAGCCCTGCGGAGTGCCGGGTATTATTTCAATAAGGAAAAGGAGGCTCCGGCAAGCGGGTTTGATTTGCAGCAAGCCCCGGAGGCTATTTCGGTAAGCTCGTATCCGGTGCTGGTGCTGTCAGATTCGCTTTCGGGTTCTCGAATCACCGTTACTTCAATTAATGATGCCAATGCGGTCTATGCGTCTGCCTTGACCCTGCGGCATGCTTATTCACTGAAAGAAGCGGCACAACTCGGCAATGCGGGAAATGACGTAAATCTGCAACTGAGCAATCTGACGTTTGCGGCCCGTATGCCGGAATTTGCTGCCATTCCTGCCGATCGTCTGAAAGGATTGAGCCTCCTCAATTGCCAATTGGATCGGATTCCGGCTGTGTTGCGGCAGTTTGGGGACCTTGAATTGCTGGAAATTCGCTATGATCCGGCTTCTCCTTCATTCAAGCCATCGCTTAAATCCATCCGGACTTTACTCACCTTTTTTCCGAAATTAAAATTCCTGATCCTGGCGCTGCCCGAAGCGCGCAAAGCGCCGAAAGCACTCGGAGATTTCAAAGACCTGACTTTGCTCGAACTCGACATGCCGGGACTGACGACATTTCCCGAAGCCGTTTGCCGCCTGGGCAACCTGACGGAACTGCGCCTGTACAATGTTGTACATTCCGTGACCATCCCGTCCTCCATTGGAGATTTGGCAAATCTGGAAGTACTGGATATCAGCGGAACGGGCATTACCGCTTTGCCAGACAGCATCGCCCGCTGTGTGCGCCTTCGGAAAATCAAGGTTCAAACGACCGGGGCTTTTGCCGCTTTCCCGGACGAAATGCTGACCCTGCCTGATCTGGAACAATTTCATATGGAAATCTGCCAGCCATCGCGGGAGCTAAAAATGCAGGTTGCGCAGCTTCGGGACATTAGCAGTCGGAAAAACAGATGGAGTACCCTCCGAATGTATGATCCACCTTAATTTAAAAATTGCTATATATTCACCTTCGACCTCCTCCTCGACCTCTCCAAAACCAGCCATCAGCCGGAAATTGCCGGGTATTTGGAATTATGGCTTGGTTGCCTGTACGATGCGCGCTAGATCGTCAACGAGGAAGATTGTTATAGCAGCTGAATGTCAATCGGTCAAATAATTTCCCCTTCAAATACTTTTACCAAAAATGCCTTTGCTGATTTCTCCCCGCTTTTGAACCCGAAATGCAGCATCGACAGCATCACACTGATGCCCACTAAAGGAACCAGAAGTAAGAGAAGGTCGAACCTAATTCCTTTTATCCAGGACAGCAAACTGAGAAAGAGCATCAAACCAAAAAAGTAGCACCACACCAGCACAAAAGCGATGATGCACCCACCTGACTTCAGGTTTACTGAAATGCGTGTTTGCCCCTGCTCCTGACGGATCGTACCATTGATGATGGGAATAAAACTGTTGGTCCGCCGGGGAACCTGTTCGTAAATAAGGAAAGTTGGAGGCGTTATTTTGCCTGAAAAGGGATTTTCTATAGCAAATGGATCAGGCCTTTCCGACGGGTTAATGGCTCTTTCCAGCTTATGGAATGCCTGGCTTACTGTCAGGGAGGTTTTTATCGCAATGCGCTTGTTTGGGAAAAAAGGAATTCTCATTTAGGTTGATTGTTTCTGTGTATTTAAAACGTCACACCCGCATCAAAAATTCCACCAGATTTTCCTCACTGTTCCCCATTTTCAGCTTCTTACGCAGGCGGTAGCGGCTCACTTCGACGCTGCGAACGGAGATGTTCATGAGTTGCGCAATTTCTTTCGAGCTGAGGTTCATGCGCAGGTAGGCGCAGAGGCGTTGGTCTTTGAGTGTCAACAGCGGGTATTGGGCTTGCAGGCGTTTGAGGAAATCGCTGTGCACCTGGTCGAAATGCAGGGAAAATTGTTCCCATTCTTCGTCGAAAGCGGCGTCGCGTTCTAAAACCCGGATCAGCGCCTGAATGGCCTTTCGCGTTTCAGCTTCCTCTGAATTCTGGGCAATCTTTTGCAGTTGCGAGCCGGTTTTGGTCAGGATTTCGCTTTTTTGCAGTAAATGCAGGGTGGCAGACGCCAGTTCCTGGTTTTTGTGTTCTATTTCTGCCTGTAATTTTTCCGTTTTTAGTTGCTCCAGTTCCTCCTTTGCGGCGGCTTCTTTGATGCGGTGTTCCGTTTGAAGCTGTTCACGCTCTTTCCGAAAACGGCGTTGCGGCCAAATAACGAGCGCGCCTAATCCGGCTAATAAAGCCAAAAAGTAAATCACCCAGGCGGTTCGGCTGGCGTACCAGGGCGGCAGTATTTTAAAGCGAAACGTGCAGGCCGGTGTTTCTTTGCCATCCGGCATCAATGCTTTTACCGAAAAAGTATAGTCGCCGTATCGTAGGTTGTTGTATTCCTTCTCGTTTTTTTCCGCCCACGGCGACCAGGATGCTTCTATACCTTCTAAGCGGTAGCTGTATTTTACAAAATCAGTTTCTCCGAAAAGCGGTAAGGCAAACGTAAAGCGGAAAGCATTCTGGTTTGGCTGAAAAACATTTCCCGCTTCCTCGCCAGGATGGTATGAAACCTTGACCGAACTGCCATCCGGGTGCATTGCCTGTATTTTTCGAATCAGAACTTTTACGCCGGCGTTGTCCTGTTTGCGCTGCCTGTCATAGAGAATAAAACCGCGATCTGCTCCAAAAATGACATGTTGCTTGTCGTAGGGATAAATGAATTCGAATCCGCCCACCAGTTTTCCTGCCAACTGCGGCAAGGTGCGTTTGTTGATGTGCTTGCGAATGCCAGTATCGTCAATATCCAGCAAGCCGATCTCGCCTTCCGCCGAAAACCAAATATCACCGTCAGGTCCTTCTACAAGGCGGCTGACCCGCGTGTTGGGTGCGAAAAATTCTGCATAGGCAGGATGGGGTTCAAAGCGACTTGTTTTAGGGTCAAACCTGTGGATGCCGCGTTCGGTCGTAAAGACAATTTCATTGTTAATGCGGAAAACGTGGTTGAAATTATTGGTAGGTAAACCATCTTTCTGATTGAAATAAGCAATGTCAGCCTGCTTTAAATTTTCACTAAACTGAATGCGGTAAATGCCCCGATAGGGGTGAGAGACCCAGATGACATCCGGGCTTTCCTGCACCAGAAAACGGCAGGATTCCTTTAGCCCTTCCAAACGGCGCAAGAGGCGCCATTCCGTGCCTTGTTTTTTAAACAGGTACAACCCGCTGTAGCCGCCTCCCAGCATGTAGCCGGGATGGCCTTTAAGTTCCTGAAAGGTCCATGCACCAGGGTAGCTGATGATTGGGCGAACCTGGTTGCCATTCAGCAGGAACGGGCCGTCGTGGTGCCCGAGCAGTAAATCGCCCTGTACTTCAGTAAGCCCCCACACCTGTCCTTTCGTGTTCCTGACCAGCTCGAACAGCGGCCAGGTAAGCGCTGAACGGCGATTCCAGCTGTTGAGGTATAAACCGTTTGACGTCCCGAAATAAGCCCTGTCCTCCGCAAGGATGGCAGTGTAGGCCGTACCCTCCAGTTCGCCGTCCGGGATAAGAAAAGAAAACGGAGAATGCGTCAGGATGCAGTCGATGCCATTGTCGGTGCCAGCCCAAAGATTGCCTTGCCGATCACAAAAAAGGCTGAGGATGTTGTTGTTTTGCAAACCATTACCTTTGTGTAAACGAACGACTAAGTGCCTGTTAACGTCCATAATCAGGATGCCACCCCGGGAAGTACCCAGCGCCAACTGGCCTTGTTGTAACATCACTGCCGTATAAATTCTGTTTTCACTGAGAAATTCATCCATGGGCGTGAGCCAGGGGGAAATGCGCTCCCCGCTCAGGGCAAAGATTCCGCCTTTAACCGTGGTAAACAGGGTTGTATCTGCGGCAAGAGCTAGTACCGCAGTCACTGGTCCCGCTGCAACGGGTAATTCGGCGAGATGTCGCAGTTTTTGAGCTTCCATTTTCCAGAGCGTTCCAGAGGCGTCTTGCACGAAAATCCCGGCAGCCGTTTTACCCATGAATGAAAACTCGCCCGAGGCTGGAATGACTTTTGCTGAATCGGCGTGTAGGCAAATAATGTGGTCTTTGGCCTGAAAATAGGTGGTTTCACCCTCCACTTCAATGTTCCAGATGTCTTCAAAACGGTCATTGCCTTTGGGCAGGAGCGACTTCAGACTTTTATAGTGCATGGCACCCTCAACCTCTGTACTGAAATAACCGATTTCATCCTGGGCACCTGCAAAAATGCGTCCATCCTTTTCCACTGCGATAGAGCGGAGAATGGTTTTGTTGGGAACAGGTATCCCTCGCCATTCATATCCGTCAAATTCCAATAAACCATCGTTGTTGGCTACATAAAGTAATCCATTGATGCCCTGTCGGATTTTCCAGCTTTGAGTGCCGCCCAGGTAATCACTTTTTTTGTAATTGATGGTAAAAGGAATGCCCTGAGCGCAGGCTGGGGTAATCCAAACCGGAGCGAGAAAGATAATGCCAAGAATGATGCATGTATAGGTTGCCCTCATAAAACAAATGATTATTAAAGGTAGGAATTCTTTGTATGAAGTAGTGATGTTGTGGTGATGTTGTGGTGATTTCGACAATTTTTTCCTTTGTTGTACTTGTGTTTGGGCTTTAAGAAAGGTGTTTAGGGTTGTATAAAGTAATTTTGTTCCACGCAGGGCGGTGATCGTAGAAGATAATTTTATTGAAAGCTACTTTTGATTAATTTTTACATCCAAATCGAAAAAAGCATTTGCTTATGAAAAAAGGAATACTTCTTTTCTCCACTGTTGTGGTATTTTTTCAGTTTGTTTCCGGCCAAAGCGTCGTGCTGGATTTTGAGAGCCCGGCGACATCTACCTCCTTTCAGTATTTTGGTAGTTCGCTGGATGGTTCTTTAAACAGTATTGTCGCCAATCCGAACCCTTCTGGCATCAACACCAGCGCAATGGTCGCTGAATTTGTAAAGCCGGCCGATGCGCAGGTTTGGGCCGGGGCTTTTTCTAACCCAAATCCGGCAACGCCGATAGACCTGACGGCAGCAGGTACGCAGATTTGTGTCAACGTGCACATGGATCATATCGGCAATTTAGCAATGAAACTGGAAGGCTCTACAACAGGAGGTACCAACTGGATCCAGCAGGTTGCGAACACCAAAGTAAATGAGTGGGAGCAACTCTGTTTCGACGTCAGCCTTCCTGCTATCGAACCGCCGACGGCGCCAGCTGCCGGAAATGTTTACCAGCGGGTGGTGCTCTTCTTTGATTTTGGGGCAAACGGCCCGGGCGTTGCTACGACTTCTTATTTCGACGACATCGTAACAGTTGTCCCTGCCAGCTGCGGCACGGTACTGGATTTTGAAGCTCCGGCGACTTCCACCTCATTTCAATATTTTGGCAGTTCTCTGGATGGCTCTCTGAACAACATCATTTCCAACCCGAACCCTTCAGGCATCAATACCAGCGCTACAGTGGCAGAGTTTGTTAAGCCTGCTGATGCACAGGTTTGGGCCGGCGCATTTTCCAATCCAAATCCGGCGACGCCGATAGACGTGACGGCAGACGGCGCACAAATCTGCGTCAAAGTACACATGGATCACATCGGCAACCTGGCTTTAAAACTGGAAGGCTCCACCACCGGCGGCACCAACTGGATCCAGCAGGTTTCGAACACCAAAATCAACGAGTGGGAGGAACTTTGTTTCGACGTCAGCCTTCCAGCTATCGAAGCCCCGATTGCCCCGGCTGCCGGGCATGTTTACGAGCGGGTCGTTCTCTTTTTTGATTTTGGGGCTAACGGTCCGGGCGTAGCAACTACATCTTACTTCGACGACATTAGGGTTTGCGCCAGTGGGGTTTCCGTTCCGGCAGATGTCTCTTTTGCCGTGGATATGAACACCTACAGCGGGACTTTTTCTCAGGTTTACGTCAGCGGAACTTTCAACAATTGGTCGGATGTGGCCAACCCACTTTCCGACATTGATGGCGACGGGGTCTGGACAACGACCATTCCAATTCAACCGGGGGTGATCGAATACAAATTTCAGGTAGATGGCTGGGCCGATCAGGAACAGTTTATTGGAACGGAAGTTTGTACAGTGACCGATACAAGCGGTGAATTTACCAACCGCACGATTGTTGTTCCGGCTTCGGGCGTGAACATAGAACCAGTTTGCTGGAACAGCTGCTATGCCTGTGGCGAAAGTATCCGTATTACTGTGAACCTTGGAACCAGCAACATCGTGGTTGCAGATGACGGCGTATACATTGCTGGCGGTGGTAATTTCGGTGTGCCCGGCGATTACCCCCTGACCGACCCGGATGGTGATGGCGTTTACAGCATCGTATTGGAAAGACCGACTAACTTTAGCTCCTTCTATACCTTTACCAACGGCGCTTGCCTGGATTACAGCTGTAAAGAAAACATTGCAGGTCAGGATTGCGCTAACCCGGGTAACTTCAATGACCGCCACATGGGCCCAATCACACAGGATACGGTCATCAATACCTGCTTTGGCATTTGCACCACGACTACGGATTGCGGCATCGTGGAAACCAGCACGATCACATTCAAGGTAGACATGTCGCAGTATACTGGAAGTTTTGTCAATGTTTACCTCAGCGGTTCGTTCAACAACTGGTCGGCCGATGCCACCCCGATGAACGACGACGATTTCGACAACATCTGGATCGCAACACTGGTACTTCCTTACGGCACTTACGAATACAAATTCCAGTTGGATGGCTGGAGTGCTCAGGAAGAGTTTGCCGGCGGAGAATCCTGCACCCTGACGACGGGCGCTTTCACCAACCGTGTGATCGAAATCAGCTCTGAAACACTGGAATTACCGTTAGTTTGCTTCGCTTCCTGCGACGCGTGTGTTACAGGAACTCAGGATATTGAACTGGTAAGTGACCTTTTCAGCATAGCGCCTACCGTAGCCGATCAGGAACTGCGCGTCGATATCAAACGCAGCGCAGGCAATGAATCACAACTTTACATTTATAATATTGCCGGACAGGCGGTTGAGAACCGCAAGCTGGAAGGCATGGGAAATCGTACCATTAATACGGCAAATCTGCCATCAGGGATGTACTTCCTTGCTTTGCGCAATGGCCAGCAAATGGACGTGAAGAAGTTTATTATTCAGCACTAAGATGCTTTTGAAAAGCTGGGTGGCGGACTGATGGGGCCCGCCGCCCACGCTTGTTTTTGACTGATTTGAAACGCATAGCTTATGAAACATAAATTATCCCTCCTCCTGCTGTTCGTGCTTGGTGGTATTGGGACGGCTGTTTACGGCCAGATCCGGATTACCGGAAAAATAACCGAAGCGGGCGACCCCGCCGGCCTGCTTGGCGCCACGGTTGTTGTCAAAGGAACCACTACCGGTACTGCCGCCGAACTGGATGGCACTTACACACTGTCCGTTCCAGACGAAAATGCCATCCTTGTTTTTTCCTACATTGGCTTAAAAGATCAGGAAATACTTGTTGGCGCCCAGCGTGTCATCAACGTCGAATTGCAATCAGATGCAACCTTGATGGAAGAAGTGATAGTGGTTGGATACGGCAACCAGAAACGGAGCAACATCTCAGGGGCAGTTTCGACCATCACTTCTGAAGAAATTACGGAATTGCCCATTTTGCGAGCCGAACAGGCCCTGCAGGGACGCACAGCAGGCGTCCAGGTTGCCCAAAATTCCGGCTCGCCGGGTAGCGCTCTAACCGTGCGCGTACGCGGCATCAGCACGATTAACGACAGTAGCCCGCTTTTTATCGTTGATGGCATCCCGGTAGGTGGCATTGACTACCTCAACCCCAATGACATCGAATCCATCAACGTCCTGAAAGACGCCGCCTCCGCTGCTATCTACGGCGCACGCGGCGCCAACGGGGTGGTGCTCATTACCACCAGGGGCGGAAAAAAAGAACAACAGGGACAAGTGAGCTATGATGCTTACTACGGCGTGCAAGACCCCTGGAAACACATGAATCTGCTGAATGCCCGCGAATATGCCATCCTTTCAAATGAAGCAAGCATTGCTGCAGGACGTGTGCCACGTCCCGAATTTGCTAACCCTGATTTGCTGGGCGAAGGCACCGACTGGCAGGAAGCGCTTTTTGAAACGGCGCCCATTATGAGCCACCAACTGAGCATGACCGGTGGCTCAGATCGTTCTTTGTTTACCTTCAGCGGTGGTTATTTTAAACAAGATGGTATTGTTGGAGGTAATAAATCGGGCTTCGAACGCTACACAGCGCGTATTAACAGCAGCCACCAGGTTAAAAAGTGGCTTCGCTTTGGCAGCAACCTGGCTTTCACAGCACTGAAACGGAATGGATTGCCGGAGAATAACGAATTTACCACACCACTGGTTCGGGCCCTGAATATTGACCCGATTACCTCGGTGAGAAAATACGACGGAACCTATGCTTATTCGGTTTATGCCGATACTGACATCGCCAATCCCCTTAACGCGATTGAGCAAACCCACGATACCTGGAGCAGCAACCGTATGGTGGGATCTGCTTTCGCGGAAATTGAACTGGCCAAAGGACTGACTTTTAAATCCACCTACAGTCTCGACGTCACTTATGCGAAACAGGACCTCTTTTTTCCAAAATTTGACCTGAGCATTGATCCTGATTTTGGCGACGCACCTGCAGTGGAGCAAAGCATCGTCAATACAGTGGTGAAAAACGATTTCACCTGGCGCAACTGGCAATGGGAAAACGTGCTCAACTACGACCACACTTTCGGCACACGCCACAAAGTTGGTGTAACGCTGGGAACCACCGCCCTCGAAAACCGTTTCATTTTCTTGTCGGGATCCAATACCAACCTGCCGAGCAACAACGTAGCTGATGCCTATCTTGGCAACACGATAGATCCGCGTACCTCGCAAGGAGCAGGTGACGCCATTTCTGAAGCTTCGCTGTTGTCTTATTTTGGTCGCGTCAATTATGATCTGGACGACAGATATCTTTTTTCGCTGACGGTTCGCGCAGACGGCTCTTCTCGCTTTGGCGCCAACAACCGGTATGGCTATTTCCCTTCTGTTTCGGCAGGCTGGGTGATAAGTCGTGAAGATTTCTGGAAAAACCAGGACATCAGCTTCCTGAAGTTGCGCGGCAGCTGGGGACAAAACGGCAACGACAAAATTGGCGATTACAGTTTCACCACCATTGTCTATGCCGGACAGAGTTATACCTTTGGCCCCGGTGAGGTCATTACGAACGGCAATGCGCCACTGGAAGCCAGTAATCCTGACCTGAAATGGGAAACCAGCGTTCAGACGAACCTCGGACTTGACGTGGAATTGTGGGACGGAAAAATCAACTTCACCGCAGATTATTACATCAAGGAAACCAGAGACATGTTGTCCAGGGTACCCATTCCACTGGTTGTGGGCGTGCGTTCTCCGTTTCAGAATGTAGGAACCATGGAAAACCGCGGACTGGAGCTTTCACTGCAATACCGCGATAAAGCCGGGGAATTCAAATACAGCCTTGGCGGCAACATTACGTTTGGATCAACAGAAGTTATCAGCCTTGGGAAAGGCGGCGAACCCATCGTTGCCGGCAATGTCTTTTCAGCAGGTAATGTTTCCCGAACAGAAGTGGGCCACCCGGTCGCAGCATTTTACGGCTACGTGACAGACGGCATTTTCCAGAACACAGAGGAAATTGCAGCCCATGCCTTCCAAAATGAAGGCACAGCGCCCGGTGATATCCGTTTCCTCGACCTTAATGGAGACGGCATCATCAATGAAGACGACCGTACTTTTATTGGCGATCCGACGCCGGATTTGGTTTATGGCTTTACTGCAGATGTTCAATACAAGGGCTTTGACTTCAATGTATTTGTCCAGGGCTCACAAGGCAACGACATCTACAACGGCATCTTCCGCTACGACTTTTTCTACACCAACCGGCCACAATCGGCGCTAAACCGCTGGAGGGGCGCCGGTACGTCCAACTCAGAGCCACGTGTAAACCTAAACGACCCGAATTTTAATGCCCGTGCTTCTGACCGCTTTGTGGAAGACGGCTCTTACATTCGAATCAAGAACATGCAATTGGGCTACAGTTTGCCGCAAAGTTTGCTGGGCAAATTGAAAATTCAAAAATTGAGGGTCTACGTTGCCACGCAAAACCTGCTCACCATTACCAAATATTCGGGCCTTGATCCTGAAATTGGTACGGTTGGCGGTTCTTTGGAGTTGGGAATTGATCAGGGTTTCTACCCACAGGCAAGGATGTTCCTGAGTGGCGTAAATCTGACTTTTTGAGATTTAAAAATAATCGAAAATGAAACGCATCAAAATGATAACAGTCAGCAGAATTGGGATCGTGGCTTTACTTGTCGTGGCGCTAGCTTCCTGTAAAAAGGAATTTCTGGAGCGCAATCCCATCGTAGGTTCTACGCTCGACAATTATTACAAAACAGAGTCGGATGCTATTTCGGCGATCAATGCCACGTATGCAACCTTGCAATTTGAACTAACACCAGGTGGCCATTTTCGCTGGTTTTGGGGAGACATCATGTCAGATGATTCCGAAAAAGGCGGCTCCGGCGACAATGATCAGCCACTGTTGGCAGCACTCGAGAATTTTCAGGGGCCAACCAATACAGAGTATCTGGAATCTGAATGGGCTGCCGATTACGAAGGTATTTACCGGGCCAATGTAGTACTGGAAAAAGTTCCGGGCATTGCGATGAACGAGCAACTCAAACAGCGCATCCTCGGCGAGGCGTATTTCATCCGCGCCTGGTTTTTCTACAACCTCGTCACCATTTTTGGCGGAGTACCCCTGGCGGATCACGTGTTGGCGCCCAGCGAATACAATATGCCCCGTGCTACGGAAGAAGAAGTTTGGGCACTGGTAGAATCAGACCTGCGTGCTGCCGCCGATCGCCTGCCTCTACGTAGTGGTTATGCCGCCGCCGACCTTGGTCGCATTACCAAAGGGGCTGCACAGGCGCTGTTGGTTAAAACACTCTTGTGGAAAAAGAACTGGGCCGAAGCCAAGACGATCGCTGAAGTCATCATCAATTCCGGCGAATATACTCTGGTGCCTGAATACAAGGATATCTTTACGACAGCTGGTGAAAACAACGCTGAATCCATTTTTGAAATCCAATACATGACCGAATCGGGTGGAAACTGGGGTTACAACTCCAATAATGAAGGTACTTTTACCAATGTCTTCCAGCGGGCGCGCGGTCAATTTGAGGGGTATGGATTCAATATTCCAACCCAGAACTTTGTGGATGAATTTTTTAAAGAAGGCTTTGAAGACCCACGTCTCGCCTCTACTGTGTTCCGCGAAGGCGACCAGATGGGCGATCGCGGCATCTTTACTAAAGAAGCGGTTGGTGGCGATGCGCATGATTTTTATCCTAAGAAGTTTTTCAACAACAAATCGGAAGAAGCTTCTTTTGGCGATCCTAATCCGAATGGCGGCACCAACGACCGGGTCATTCGCTATGCTGATGTATTGTTAATGCACGCCGAAGCATCTTACCACGTTGGTAGCGAGGGTGCAGCCCGCCAGTCTCTTAATCAGGTGCGCGATCGCGTTAAAATTGCGGAGGTAACAGTTTCCGGGCCAGCTTTATTAGAAGCCATCTACCACGAACGCCGCGTTGAACTGGGCCTCGAAGGACACCGCTTTTTCGACCTCGTGCGTACCGGACAGGCTGCTGCAGCACTTGGCGGACTGGGCTATATAGACAATATTCACCGGGTAATGCCTATTCCGCAGTCGCAAATTCAGGCGACAAATGGCGCGCTGGTACAGAATCCCGGATATTAAGTGTTGATTTGATAAAGCGTCAATTTGAAAATAGAATTTTCGAATCACAAACTGACGGGGGCTTCCTAAATGAAACTTCAAATTATCAATCATCAAATCTTCAAATAATTAAGCACATGAAAATACCACATATACTCGGGGTTGCATTAATGGCACTCATTGCCTGCGAACCCTACATCGAAGACGATATTGCTGTGGGCCCGCTGCCGGAGCCGCCACAGTTTACGTATGAAGTTTTGGCTGATAACCCCAACCGTATCGTGATTCGCGAAACTTCACAAGGTATCTTTGACCGCGTTTGGAGCATTCCTGGAGCGCGCCCGGATAAATCGGAATTGGCGACGGATACAATCTTTTTTCCTCGCGCAGGTACGTACACCATTACGCTCTACGCTTCTAAAGAAGGTGGTGGAACCTCCAGCGCCAGCCAGAGTATTGTCATCGAACAGGATGGGGTTGCTCCTTGTACCGACGAGCTGATTTTGCTGGCCGGAGGATGCGAAGAAACGAGTAGTAAGTGTTGGACATTCAGCCACGCTGCGGGCGCCGTGACGGTTGGCCCCACTCCTGGTTCCGGAGAGTGGTTCCGGTCTACCGCCAATGGCCTACAGGCTGATCAATACGACGACAAATTCTGTTTCTACTACCAGGACAATTCGTTCCGCTATCTCAACAACGGGATGACCATAGACCCTTTCAACGGCTACATTCCGGTGCCTTATGATCCACCTACTGATTATGTCTGGGAACTGACGCCTGGCGGCGGCGCAGGCGGTGAGTTGCAGATCAATTTGCCGGTCGGCGCTTTCATGGGAGTCTGGGATGCTTCCAACAACTACGATATTGTGGTGCTGACGGAAACGGAGTTGATCGTACGCACACCTTTCCTGAATGGAGGCGGTTGGTTTGAATTGTACTTCGAAGCGGCTGATTAATACTAAATCACAAATAAATGGACTTTTCACTGTTGACAATAGCTTTGCTGGCCTCACTGCTCCTGCATCCCCAAGGTAGTTTGAACCAGCCGGTTTGGCGCATAGTGGAATCCGCGAATTCAACAACACCAATACCCTCCAACTACAGCTTGGTCTGGTCTAACGAGTTGAACACAATTGACCTCTTTGACTTGACATTGATTATTGGTAATACTTATTTCGAAAGCAACTCTGATTTCCCTTTTGTCGCCCTTGTGCGGAGTCGATAGAGGGTAGGGGTAAAACACAAAACATGAAAAATTATATATTGTCTGCGCTTTTGCTACTTATAGCGGGTTGGTCTTGCATCAAAGAAGACGATGATACCGGTTTGCCAACACAACCCAAGCCAAACTTGACGATTGATGCTGCCGATCTGGTTTTGACAGAGGGCAATGCCGATACCACACTTACTTTTAAAATAAAGTTAGAAGGTCTGAACCTAACCAATGTAATCGTAACGGTTGCTACCGTAAACGGGACGGCTGTAGCAGGGAATGATTTCATTTTGATAGACAATCAAAAATACCTGTTTGGTCCTTCTGTGAGTGAAAAGGAAATCAGTCTTACCATTCGGGGAGATTTGGTCAAAGAACCAGATGAAACTTTTGAATTGCGCCTTTTTGATGCAGCCAATGCTGATTTGGTTAAGGATCACATCACCATCACGATCCTGAATGACGACATCAACCCTGCCGATTTTATCAATATTCCGGAAACGGGCTATTCCACCCCCACCAGCTATCCTGGTTACAATTTGGTGTGGGAAGACAATTTTGAAGGCGAAACGCTGAATTCCTCCAACTGGAATCAGGAACTTGGCGATGGTTGCCCGGGAAACTGCGGCTGGGGAAATAACGAACTGGAATATTACCGTCAGGAAAACACCCTGATGACGCGTGGCCATTTGGTCATTGAAGCCAGAAAAGAAAACTTTGGCGGTAGAAATTATACGTCCTCCCGCATAACGACTCAGGGTAAAAAGGCATTCAAATTTGGGCGTGTAGATATTCGGGCGGTTTTACCTGAAGGGAAGGGACTTTGGCCGGCTCTTTGGGCATTGGGCTCTAATATTACTACTACCCCCTGGCCTGCTTGTGGCGAAATTGACATCATGGAGCTTACCGGCGAACGACCTAACCGAATAATTGGCACGGCGCATTTTGGCGCCGATCTCAGTCAGCACCAGTTTAGAACCTCCGCTAAATTCCTGCCTTCAGGGCAAAAATTTTCTCAGGAATTCCACGTCTTCTCCATCATCTGGAAGGAAGACATCATCGAATGGTATATGGACGACCAGCTTTACCATACAATAACGCCGGCCAATCTGAACGGACAACCGTATCCGTTTAACCAGCCGTTCTTTTTTGTATTCAATGTGGCGGTTGGCGGTAATCTCCCGGGATCTCCTGATGCAACGACGGTTTTTCCACAGCGGATGATCGTAGATTATATCCGGGTATTTCAGGAAGGGTAGTGAATGAAGTCGTTGGCAGTTTTTCAGTGGGCAGGATGGGCCTGCCTGGGAGGGAATTCATGTTTTCTGTTTTAGAAAAATGAATGTTCAATCATTAGTGGATTAGCCTTTTAACACCGAACTGCGGCTGCCCGCTGAAAAACTTAGCTAGATGAACCACCTGATTGGCGACCTGCTCAATATGGACCCAACGGTGCGCACCACACAGAGAGCGCCCGTTTAGACAATAGCATCCGCAGGTGGAAAATCACAGGATTTGTTCAATATTTACGGCGCAGATTTACTATATCTTATTCAAAAAATCGTACAAATTTTCGTCCCCCTTCATATCGAGCTTCTTTCTGATACGGGAGCGGCTGATGTAAAAACTGGAAGGCTGGATTTGTAAAATTTCGGCGATTTCCTTAGAGCTGATCCCTATTTTCAGGTAGGCGCACAAGCGGAGGTCGTGGGTCGATAGACCTGGAAATTGCGCTTTCAGTTTTTTGAAAAATTCCTGGTGCAGTTCGTCGATCTGAATTTCAAAAATTTGATCCTCGGCTTGTATGTAGGATTCCAGCAACATTTCGATCTCTCTCCATTTGATCTTGAAAAGAGAAGGATTCTCCTGAGCGATCTCACATTTCTCTTTCAGGGAAAGCAGCAATCTGTTTTTTTCTTCATTTTCCCTGGCCTGTTTCGCCAGTTCTATCGTTTTGCTCCGCAGGTTCTTTTTCAATTGGTTGTATTCGTTCTGCATGCGCTCTTGTTCCAGAAACAAGAGTTCCTGTTGGTGCTTTTCGGCTTGTTCCTGTAAAGCGTCCTGTTTTTTCTGCAACAGCTTATCCTGTTGTTTTCGCAGGGATTGTTTTTTCCAGTGGTGAACGGCGTATACGGTCAAAGACATCAGGATGAAATAGACAAGAAAGGCAAGCCACGAGCGGTGCCAGGGCGGGGCTACACGAATTGAAATTGATTTGGCGCGGATGATGTTGTCGTTGATTTTTGCCCTTACAAAAAGGCTGTGGTTCCCTGCGCTCAGGCCAATCAGCTTCACCGAGGTTTCAGGCGACCAGTCGCTCCAGGAGTCGGAATCATCCAATTTGTGTTGATATAAGACGTTACTGTGATTGGGGACAATGTAATATATTTCAAAATTATTGAACCTGTAAGGGACTTCCATTCCCGGAAAAACCGCTACACTCTGGTCGTTGTTGAAGGCTTCGGCTTCCCTGAAAACCAAGGCCACGCTATCCTGAGTGGTATCGCTGCCAGATTTTAGGTGTTTCAGAAAGAAGCCATTGTAGGTAGGATGGAAGGCATAGTCGGCATGCAGGACGCGTGATTGATATATCCCGGACATCATAAACGCCGATTCCTCCAAATCTTTTGACCGCAATGTCTGTTTGACAAATTTTTTGTTTCCGGCATCGTAAGTATATTGAAATTGACTGGTCATAATATGCAGCCCCTTTTCATCTTTCAGTAAACGCAAATCACTGCCCTCAAAAATTGCCTCCTGAAAAATCAAACGGTCATTTGGATATAAATCGATGGAAAGAACAGCCCTTATGATGCCGAAATTGGGGATATTGATCCACAGAATATTGTCTTCTTCAAGGACCATCTGGTTGCAGGATCCCGCGATGAGGTCCATTTTTTTCTGGAAATTCCACCTGCCGCCGGATTTTTTGAAGATGGAAATGCCATTATAATTTCCAGTCAGTAAATAATCCTTGTATGGTAAAATTGTCCACACGCCGTCATTGGTGCTCAACTTTTCGACTGTATTTCCGGTCACTAAGAACAACCCTTTGTCGTGTCCCATTAACAAAGCATTGTCTATGTTCTCCAGGTCCCAGACTTGCCCCTCTGTTCCGGGAATGAGTTGAAACCGGAAAAACTCCACATTGTCATTTAAATCCTCCCATGCAGAGCGGTACAGTCCCTGGTTGGTTCCCAGATAAAAGGTGCCATCTTTCAACAATGCCGTATAGCCTGTGCCAAAATCTCCTCTGTAATCATATAATGCGGTAAAACTATTTTTTAAATTCAGGCAGGAAACGCCATAATCCATTCCCAGCCACAATTTACCGGATGGGCTGTAGTGCAGAGACAACACGGTGTTGCTGGGCAATCCTTTGTACTTATTGACATGATGAATGATGTTACCATCGGCATCCGCTATATACAGGCCCTTGAGCACCGTGCCAAAAGCCAGATACGCTTTGCCAAGCGGCTCAAAATTGAATACTTTGGCAATTTTTAGCTGTTCCGACAAAGCATTGTCCAGTCGACTCAAATTTCCGGATGCAAAGCGGAACAACCCCAAATCCCGGGTGACTAAAACAAGTCCGGATGCATCCTCATAAATGCCGGAAATATGGAATTTTGAATTCGGAGGGTAATCAAACAGCTTTTTGAGTGCAAAGCCGTCAAAAAGGTACAGACCCAGTTGTTCATCGGCAAAATACAAGGCGCCATTCACCGAAAAACTTTTTACAAACCTGTGCGGGGCGGCAATTCTGACAAGTTGCTGTTCTTTATAGACATAGATATTTTGAGACGATGCAAAAATAATGGCCTCTTTGAGCCGGTGAATCTCCCAAAACTCTTCATTGATATCCTGAACAACTTCCTGAAACGGGTACAAAGATGTGTATTCGAATTGCTGATAAATGTTTTTCCGCCAGACGCCAAAATCCAGGTCGGAACCCGTGTAAATCAGAGAGTCGTTCAACACCAGCAAGGAACGGGTAAAGCCTTTGCTGCCTTTGAACGCATTCCAGGTTTTGCCATCGAATTCCAACAACCCTTTGTCGGCTGCCATATAAACGATGCCATTGGGAGCAGCGCAAATGTCCCAGATTTTGCCTTTGTTGTTGTATTGAGCAGGAGTAAAGTTTTCCAGCAGCGGAACGCCCTTCTCAGGAAGAACCTGGGCAATAACAGAGAGGACCCCATGCAGCAGCAGAGGAAGCAACACCGCCAGTTTCTTCAACGAGTTAGGCATGATCACGAAAATCACGTTATAAGAAAAGAAAGCCGTCTCTTCAGAGGCGGCTTTCTTAGCAGTAGAACAAATCAATTGCTCGTCGGCAATTGTTGTAAATATACTATAATTATTCTACAACGAGCCTCTTTGTTTCGACTGCACCGTCAGAAAGACGCATCTTAACAAGGTAAACTCCTTTCTGGTTCATAGCAGAAGTTGGAATGACAGATGTGTTTTGCAACGTAAAGATCCGTTTTCCGGCAACATCAAACACCTCAACCTGTGCTGCCAGGTCACTTAACTGAACTTGTCCGCCCAATTGTACTGGGTTAGGGAAAGCCTTAATGAGGTTTTGATCTGAATTTGGATTATACGTACTGGTTCCTGTATCCTTGAAAAAGTACACATTGTCTACAAAGATGGTATTTGCTCCTGTGGGCTGGCCAACCAGAATATACTGGGCAATGTGCTCTTTTGTCGTCAAGCCGGTGAAATCGCTGAGCGGAATATCCAATTCTACCCACTGGCCCTGGGCCGGCGCATCGAAGTTAATCTGGTGCTCTACGTCATCACCACCTCCAAAAACGCCATCAGCGCCAAAATCCACTAATTTAACCGCAAAGAAGGTAAAGTTTGCCGACCAAACATCAATGTGGAAATGCGTCATGTCTGTAACGTTCAGCGGGCTGGCCACCGTTTCAATACCCACAAAATCCAATTGGGAGTATTTTTTGGTTGGGTTGCCCTGAATGGTAATGTCTTCCAGCTCGGCGCTTGACCACGGCGTTCTCCAGGTATCTACTGTTACATCGGTGTACTCATCGCTGAACAGGGAAATCACATTGGCCGCATTTTCGGTGGGCGTAGGTGCAGCAGTAGCAGGTTCCGTGGCGACGGAGTTGCCCGTGTAGAAGTACACATTGTCCACATAGACCGTATTCGCTCCGGTAGGCTGGCCCACCAGAATATACTGGGCGATGTGCTCTCTTGTTGTCAGCCCCGTAAAATCGCTCAGTGGAATATCCAGGCCTATCCACTGGCCCTGGGCCGGTGCATCGAAGTTGACCTGGTGCTCGACATCATCGCCGCCGCCAAAAGCGCCATCAGCGCCAAAATCCACTAATTTAACCCCAAAGAAGGTGAAGTTTGCCGACCAAACATCAAGGTGGAAATGTGTCATGCCGGTGATGTCCAATTGACTGGCTATGGTTTCTATGCCCACAAAATCCAGCAAGGAGTATTTCTTAGTTGGATTGCCTTGTATGGTAATGTCTTCCAGTGTGGCGTTCGACCATGGCGTTCTCCAGGTGTCGACCGTCACATCGGTATAAGCATCGCTGAACAGGGAAATTACATTTGCTGGATCGACAGTGGGCGTCGGCGCAGCCGTGGCGGGTTCTGTGACAGCGCCTCCCGATTGGTTAAATGTGATGTTGTCAAAATACACAATGTTGTCCTGTGTTCTTCCGCTCAGGTTAAAGTCAGGAAAAATGACGATCTGGTCGTACGGACCTTCCGAAGCGGGCGGGTTTGGATAGTTGGAAAAATCGAACGTAAGTTCCTCCCACTGGTTTATCAATGTATTTGCGACCTTTTTCTCCGGTTGTGCCCAGCCGGTAGTGGCAACTAACTTGATGCCCACATCGCTGATGACGGATTTCCACACCATGATTTTGATGATGGAATTGCTGGCGCTCAGCACGTATGGGCCAATGTCAGCGCCATGCAGGGACTCACAGCCCGCCCAGGGATTTCCAGCTTGCAAAGCGGTGAACTTAGCTACGGTGGAAGAAGTATTTGCCCCGCTTGCATCCGGATTGGCAATGATCTCCAGCGGCGGGTTGGTGGCGTTTTCAAAGACAGCCCAGGTCCAGGAAGCACCTTGTCCGCCCGGTTCAAAATTGATGGGTGCGTTTTGAGCAAATGTTAGTGATGCCATGAGCATCAGAAAAATAAATGTAAAGTTTTTCATAATTCAACTGTTTAGATAGATGATGACCAGAAGCCTCACGATTTGTTCTCACTACGAATCAGTGACCAGGTTTCTGTTCTATTTCAAAATTTTAGCTTTTCGTGTTTGTCCCAAATACCCCAATAGGCGCCTACTTCACCTTCGGCGCCCACCTTCCAGGACTCGTCAAAAGAGGAAAAATAAAAGACCTCGATGTTTTCATCCATTGCCCATAATTCGGTGTTGATGAAATATTTCATGGCATTCCAGTGAGAAGGGACGGCATCGCCCAAACTTTCTCCCTGACTCGGCCAGCCGGTCTCTGTGATGATGACCTGCTTTCCATTTGCTGCCTGAAGGACCTGATTGAACATCTGCTGCGCATGTTGAAGCGAATACCTGAACCCGGTACCTTCCCAATAGGGATAACAGTTGCATAAAATCACATCACAAGCCGCTGTTATGTCAGGCTCCTGTACAAATTCGTAGTAAGCATCCACATAGCCAACGGGAATACCAGGAATGGCTTCTTTTACCTGGGCGATGTAATTCAGAAGCGCTTCTTTCGACAAGTCGTTTCGGTACAATACCTCGTTTCCTACCGCCGCAATATCTACAAACCCATCCTTCGCTAACTGAATCAGGTTTTCAATTTCCTGGCGGTTTTTATCTTCGTCCTTTCCCAGCCAGGCGCCTACCAAAGTCTTGATGCCGAGCTCTCTGGCAATTTGAGGGATCAACTCATTGCCTTCAATGCAGGAAAATGAGCGGACCCATTGCGTATAGGGTTTCAAAATCTGAAGCCGGCGTCTGATTTGTGCATCGGAGACAATATCGCCGGGTTTTTGGCCCTCTTCATAGAGACTGAAACAGAACCCATGAACACCACCGTGCAATACTTCCAGAAACAAACTACGGATGTCCTCTTCGGACTTGTCGTCAAAAAAACTTTCATTTTGAGCCAGCCCTGGCTTCTTGAAACTTAGGTATTTTTCTGCCCTGAATGACATGGTTGATAATCTTTTGATGATTTGATTGTTTGTTGGACTAACCGCCGGTCAGTATTTCAATTTTTCATCCTTGTCCCACAGCCCCCATTGTGTGCCTGTTTCACCTTCGTGATGCACTTTCCATGTTTCGTCAAATGAGGAGAAATAGAACAGTTCGATGTTTTCGCTATTGGCCCATTGTTGGGTATTGATGAAATATTTCATCGCATTGTCAGCCGTTGGTTTGGCTTCCATTACGTCTTCCCCTTTGCCCGGCCATCCCGTTTCAGAGATGATTACTTTTTTGCCGTTGGCTTTTTGTTTTACCAGATCGTACATGTACTGCATATAGCGCAGGGCAAAATCACTATCGGCTCCTTCCCAAAATGGATAGCAGTTTATCAATACCACATCGCAGGCATTGATCAAAGCCGGTTTTTCCACGAACTGATAATAGGCATCCACATATCCGACCTGAATGTGCTGTGGGAGCAAAGCCCTTACTTTTTGAATGTATTTTATCACTTCCTGTTCGGAAAGTTCATTGCGGAGCAATACTTCATTGCCCACAACGGCGATGTCCACCAATCCTTCTTCCGCAAGTTTCACGAGCATTTTAATTTCTCTTTCGTTCCTTTCCGCATCATGGCTAATCCAGGCGCCCGCCATGGTTTTCAAGCCTTTGTCCCGTGCAACTTTTGGAATCCATTCATTGCCTTCGGTACAAGAAAAAGAACGTACCCATTTCGTATAGGGAGCGATGATTTCCATCCGCCGCCGGATCTGGGCTTCAGACAAAATATCGCCCGTTTTCTGGCCTTCGGTATATGGACTGAAACACAATCCATGAATGCCGTTTTGAAGCGTCCCGGAAAACAGGGATTTAATTTCCGCCGTCGTCTTCCCGCTGAAATCCAATCCGGCCATCGCATCCAAATTTAACCCTTTCTCTTTCAGTAAAAGGAGTTTGCCTGGCAAATAAGCAGAAGAGCCATTCTTCGCTGCTTTTTTCCGGTCTATTTCTGCCCGTATTTCATGAGCCCGCTCTTCGGACACATCATAGTTGCGCATGATCCACATGGCAGCCAATGTGCCGATGATGGGAACAGCCGAGAAAAAAAACCTTAATCCAGCTACAGCACCTTCCGGCTGAACCTCTGCATTGGGAACAAACCCAACCAAAGTCATAATGGCGCCACTCAACAACCCCGCAATGGCAAAACCAAACTTCACCATCCACCAATATATCGCACCGAAAATGCCTTCCCGTCTTTTACCTGTGTTCAATTCGTCCAAATCGCATACATCTGCCGTCATAGACATCATCAGGGTGAATAAACCGCCGATTCCGAAGGAAAAGAATGGAAGCGCAAAAAAGAACATATAGGGCTTGCCCGGCACAAACAAGAACCAAAACAAAGTATATCCTATGAGGGAAATTGCCTGCGAGAGCATGAACGCATTCTTTTTGCCCATTTTTTTGGACATCCATGCCACGGTGGGAATTACCGCAAAAGTGGTCACTAAAGCTCCCACGCTCCCGAAAAGCGTCGGCCAAAGGCCCGCTGCTCCTGCATTGCCACTGAATAAATGATAAACAATGATGAAAAAGGAAAAAGAGGCGACGGTATTGAAAGCATTAAAAATGAAAAAAGTCGAAAGGCACAATTTCCTGAACGGACGAATCTTGAAAGCTTCCTTGAACCCGCGTATTATTTCTTTAAGGCTGCCTCCAATATTCCTCATGCTCAATGGAATAAGGTTATTATCGTCTTTGGTGGATCTGCTTTTGATAAAAAAAGCAGGAACCATGGCCAAAATCATACAAGATATGCCAACCCAGACAGAAAGGGTTCGGGTCGCTGTATCTGCATTTTCGAACCAGGAGGGGTCATACATGACTACCCAAAACCAGGGGGCAATCACCCAGGCCCATTGCCCAATCCACTGCGCAACAGCCATGATGTTGGTACGTTCGTGGAAATCATCGCTCATCTCATAGCCCATCGCTACATAAGGCACACTGAAAATGGTCAGTCCTGTATAGAATACGATGGACCAAAGCAGGAAGTAGGTGAAGTTGTATTGCACCCCATTTTCCCGGTGCAACTGCCACATCGCAACAAACGAGATCCCCATAATAAGAGCACCCAAAAAAACGTAGTGCCTGCGCCTGCCCCACACAGAGCGGGTGTTGTCGGAGATAAAACCCATGATAGGGTCTGTAAGAGAATCATAGACCCGTGGAAGGAAAAACAGGATGCCCCACATCCAGCCCGGGAAGCCCAAATCCTGCACCAAAACGACCATGAAGATCCCCAGGGCAGCAGGGAACATTTGGTTAGCGAGCATTCCTAATCCGAAGGCGACCTTTTGCCCTAAAGGAACTTTGTGCGAAGTATTTGCTGCGTTACTCATGGCTGATGTTTCGTTTATTGATCAAGATGGTTTGAATCGCTTTTGCGCTGATGTTTATGTGGGCGGATTTTTCACTGAGTGATAGAGAGAATGTTTTATCATTTTCACCGGGATTAAACACCACCACGGCAATGGAGCCATCGGGGTTTTGTGCCGCCGTCACCATGAGTGATTCGTCGTTGTTTCGGAAACCGATGCGGACAGCGCCGGGCCTTATGAACCGGCTGAAGTGGGCCATGGTATAATACAGGGGCGTGAAATACACTTCATCTTGTTCAGGGTCAACAATGACAGGGGCTATACACCAATTCTTTGCCCAGTTGGGACCGCCCTGTTTGTCCAGCACCATGTTCCAGTCTATCCATCCGTCTACCCAATTATTGAGGCAGCCGATGATGTCGCGCGCATAGCGGAATACCGGCACATATTTTGGGTGCAGGTACTTTTGGTCTTCCGGCGCCCAGTCCCATCCCCAATCTTTGGCTTCTTTCGACCAATACCAGGCATCGTCTTTCCACCTTGGAACCTGAGCATCTATACAGCCTTCCGAGTGGATCAAATGTTTGTCGGGCGCTTTGCGGTGGACGTATTGCAGCGCATCCGGGAAATAATCATAGGTACTTGCATACCAATGCACTGCCGTGCCATCGAAGTATGTTTTGGCTGCTTCATCCGCAAACATCACATCCACCCATTTTTTCAGCTCTCCGTCGCGATTCTGATCGAACCCTAAAATTTTCACCTTGTGGCCGGTAGCTTTCAATTTTGGCCCCAGGTGATTTTTTACAAAATCAGTCATTTCCTGAGGCGTATAGAGCATGCTTTCCCAGTTGCTGTCGTTTCCCAAAGGTTCATTTTCAACTGTAAATCCCCATATATCAATGCCTTCTGCGCTGAACGCGTCCAGGTATTTAGAAAAAAATAAGGCCCAGGTATCGTAATATTTGGGTAATAATTTTCCCCCGCGCCAGTCATTGTTGTCTTTCATCCACGGAGGCGCTGTCCAGGGGGATGCTATGATTTTGAAGCCTTCACGAGAAATGGCTTTAGCGTCCTTGATCATGGGGACAATGTCGTTCAGGTCTTCCGCAATAGAAAAATCCTTCAATTCTATGTCGTCTGCAACCGGCGCGTAGGAGTAATTGCCGAGCGAAAAATCGCAGGAATTCATATGTGTGCGGGTCAGGGAATACCTGGCGCCCGATTCTCCAAAATAAGCCTCCAGAACCTTGTTCCGGTTTTCCGGGCTCAATTGATTAAGGAGGTGGGCAGAAGCCTCGGTAAAAGATCCGCCAATACCGGTTATCGTCTGGAATTTTTCTTCAGGTAAAATGGTAAGCTGCACCTTGTTTGCAACTTCCGGGAATTCGGTCAGTTTGGTCAGCTTGTTGCCGCTTTCAGATGTTTCATATATATCCACCTGCATCGTCGTCGGGTTTGCACAGCTACCCATCAGGATCACTATGAAAAGTAGAGAAGTCGTATATAACGTAATAAGCTTCATATCGCGAATCGTTTATTTCCTGGAAGGAGGCACTTTTACCGTTTTCATCATCGCCTCTTTGTCGCCGTTGTATGTTTTGGTAATGGGTTTGCCGTCTCGCATCAGTCCGTCAAACGTACCGGAATCTACTAAATCCCAAAGGGCATATTTTGCCTGAGCATCCACAGTGAAAAGCCCAAAATGGTTTTCCGAGCCACCCGGATTGGCCGCATCTTTCCAGGGCTCGTCGAAGGCTTCGAAGTAAAAGCAGGCAATCTGAGCATTAGTCGTCCATTCACGCATATGTCGGTAATACAAAGCCGATTTGTATTCATCTACTGCTCTGGAGCCTTTATCGCCATAATGCCCGTTACAGCTCGTCGTCCATCCAGTCTCGCCAATATGCACCGGCTTATTTACACCAAGACTTTTCATGTATTTGACCACGCTCTTGTACTGATTGATGGCATAATCCCTTGCACGCAGCATGGCGGCATGGGTTTTTTCCAGGTCCGGCAAGCCTGCTTCATTTTCCCGTACACCCCAGAATTCCGGATTGTAATGGGTGTCGTGCATGGGGTAGGTGTGCATGGAGATGAAATCAACCGCTTTAATCAGCTTGTTCAGGTCTTCTACATGATATTCGGGGCCGCCGCCACCCCAGGAGGCAAAATTGTCAGAGCTGGTGATCCAAAGGGTTTTGGGCAATTCTCCCTGCTTTTTCAGATCTTGTAAATGTTCCACCCACTTCAGAATAACCCCGGGTTGTACGTAGTAAAGCGCAGCCCATTTCACCATCGCTTCATTCCCCACGGCAATAATTTTCACAACATCAGGATACCGCTTTGCGAGGGCGACAGCCCGGGCAATTTCTGCTGCATTGTGCTCGCTTTCCAGTTCGTGATCCGGGGGGAGTGCCGTCCAGGCGTTTTTACAATCAATCCAGGCGCCCAGCATCACATACATTTCATATTTGGGATTGTCTTGCTTCAACTGGCGTATGGCTTCCAGCAGATTGGATGCCTCATTGTACTGGACATTGTAAGTCCTGAGTAATTTAACGCCTAAAGCTGATAAGATCAACAGGTCTTCCTTCAGTTGAGAGATGGTCGGCTGAATGTCTCTGGTTTTGTCCCGATAAGCGCCAAAAGAAATGGCCGGATAGTCGGGATTACCCAATATCTCGGCTGCAGTTTTGTCAGCAGCCATAGGTATGGAAGCACACGAAGTCAACAACGTCATTGCCATAGAAAAAATCAATATTTGACAGATACCCCTCATGTCATGTCTTTATCAAAAAACGGTTTAATCTTTCAGAATCGCCGGAGAAACGGAAACGAAAATCTGTTGCACCGCTCCTTTTCGCTGAAATACTTTTCTGCTGGTTTCCGGATCCAATTCCAGGGAATCAAAAACGGTCGATTTTCCATCGGAAAAGGCAATTTCCAATCCGGATTGCTCCCGGACTCTGTATATCACAGGGGTTTGGCAAAAAGTAAAACAAAGCGAATTCGGCTCCAGGTGAATTTGTCTGTGTTCGTTGCGAACATCAATGTACTCAAATGTCTGAGCTTCCTGTAAAAACTCTGATTTCCGAAGTAAGCAAGGATTGAAAAACAGTTTACCTGCCTGTACAAAAACGCCCAATTCACCAAACCGAACCAATATGTCTTCTTTCACCTGGCCAGTCATGCCGGGCTGCTGCGCGCCCCGGTGTTGTGGCGTATGCGAATAAGGATCTGTTGGAAATGCACCGTACAATGCAGGGGATTTGTGTACGCCTATACCAGCTTCAATCTCGTAATAGTGCTCAAGCAGCCTGCCTGTCACTACCGGGTCGGCGTGCTCTTCAATGGCTTTCAGGCAGCATTCCTGCACCGCAAGAGCCAGTTTGGATACCATGTGCCAATAAATGGACCCCAAACCCTCATAGGAAAAGAAGGTGCCCGACCTGCCGGTGAATGCTTTGTGGTTGAAAATCTTCTCAAAAATATCCAGAAGGAATGCCCTTTCCCTGGCCACGAGTTCTTTGTATGTCCCCTCTGACAGGGCTGCCAGTGCCTGATCCAGATCCTGAGCATTCTTAAAATTGCCATTAAAATGGAATTCCCCCAGAATATCCCGCTCGATAACCTGCGTATTGCCATCCGCAGCCAACTTTTGAATCAATTCAGATGCGCGGGCATCCGGAGCCGGGATGGTGTTTTTTTGTAAAAAACCGGGCAAGTCCTTGTTTGGGTACAAAATGTAACTGTACTGATCTTTCCGGAATAAAGCACTGTTTTTCAAAGCATCCAAAACCTCCAGAGCCTCCTCAGAACTTAGATAGCCCGAACTCAGGACCGCCACCTGGCCCTCGAGCATTTCGCTCAAATGGGAACAGGAAATGCCTGTGTCATTGACAGTCATCAGATTATAGGCGTGGTACAATTTGTCGGCCCGCTGATTGGCGCGAATGGAATGCTCTGTAAAATCGAGGCACACTTGTATAAATGCCTGCAGCTCCGAAAGGGATATGCCGCTTTTATTGCCCCCAAAGCCATTCTGGTAAATGTGTTGACGATAAGTGGAGGCAGCCAGGCCCATGCGATCCAGTATCGTTTTCCTGTCTTTGTCTGTAATGCTTTTGGCAAGCAAAGGGCTGAATTCTAAAAGAGTTTCCCGGATACCATGGTAACATGATGCCAATTCGTCTGAGAGCTTGATGCTTTCTGTGTCTACGCCCTCCAAAATGTTGTTAAAAAACTTGAGGAAACGGCGCAGGTAATAGAGTGTTACCATCGAAACGCCGTTGCCCACCAGCGCATTATTGGCGTCGTTCCATTCCGGGCGCTGGGTATTCATCCAGATACCTGCTTCCGGGATCAGATTCGATACCTTTGCCAGTAGTGTTGCCAATATTTTTTCCAAAAAATTTACCCGGTAAATCGCATTGCTTTCCACCGTAAGCAGCGCGCCGTCTGCTCCGAGTGCCTTGCGACGGTTTCGGATATTGGTGTCCCATTTGTGATCAAATTCAATGGTCTCTTTAGGGTTTTTTAGAATGAGATCGTAAGGTTTGATGATATAGGGAACGGCAGCATAAACAAACCATTCCTTGTCAAAATAGGATTGCAAAGCGCCGGGCTGGTAACGCTCTATGAGTTCCAGCAACTTCTGCAAATAAATAATCTGGTGGTCGCCCCAATAGCCGATATAAGACCAGGGGTTGTCAGGTTCTATCGTTTCCCAGTCAAACCCGTCTTTGGTAACCCGGTAGGGGTTGTAGCCATCGAAAGTGGTCGCATTGAGAAATTTGAAGATCATTCCCGATATAAATTCCGGGTAGGAATACGTTAAAGCCTCCCAGTTTTGAAACAAGTCCCTCCAGTTGCCTTCGTAGTCCAGCACTTTTGAGCCGTCTGTCTCGTTTTGGGTGTTGATGGTGAAATAATTCCAGGGGCGGCTGGGGTCTCCGTGCCTGCGGCTGAACTTCAGGGGTAAATATTCTATGCCCAGCCTGATCAAATCGGCATCCCCACTCTTTAACAAGCGGTTTTGAAGTTCTGAATGAGCGCATATTGCTTCCAAATCACCTAAAAAGTCCTGGTTTCGGGCAACGACATCGCGATTGGCCTTGGATAGGTACCGGACGAAATCTGCTTTTTCTATTTTGTAGTTGTCGTCAAAAATGCCGCCGCGCATGATGTTGAACAGCACATTGGAAAAATGCCGGGTGTCATTGAGTTTGTCGGAGGAAAACTGAAGCCCATCTGCACTCGCAACGAGTTGAATCAGGTTTTGTGTTCCCGCATCAATATCTTCCTGTATCTGCTTTTCGAGACCCGCATTTTCCTGAATAGACCGGCAAAGAGCGATGACCTGCGAATGACTTTGATTCACATTGGCTACGATTACCCATTTCTTTTCTGAGTTGGCGGGAAGCAAAATATCTGTGGTGATGAAATACGCCCCTTTTTCGCCTTTTACATCGTGTTCGTTCTGAATGGGTTGCCGCTTTCTGAATTTTCCGAGTTGCCCCGAGGAGAGCAGATAGGTGGCATTTTTAATGCCGAGAGACCATGCGATATTGGCCTTGAGGGCTTCACTTGGCTCGGCTTTATCAGCAATGATGGCGCTAAGTGCAAAGATACCGACACCAGTAGCCGGATCCAGTTCACTCCTTTTGTAGGCATCAACGAGATTACTGGTTGTGGCCTGCAGGCTGCTTGGAACGCCGTAAGGCAGGATGTTCTGTATGCCGTCTAAAAGGGTGATTTTACACTCGACACCGGAAGTGTTGATCAGTTCGGCTTTTTTGACAAAGCCAAATGTCTTGCTCGTATTCCATTGGTAACGGAATACCAGACCCAGATCAAGGTTGATTTCCTCAAAAATGACCTTGTTGCTATAGATGCTTTTGTACAGGTTGCGGCGAATGGTGTAACGATCTGTAAACCTTTCTGAAAAAGGCTCCCAAACCAAAACACCACCCTCTGTCTGTATCTGAAAAATAGATTTACTCCCTGTGAGGTCAGCAAATTCCGTGATCTTATCGTCTGTATAATAAGGAAATAAAGCGAACTCGGGGTTTTTCCTGCCGGCAGTAATGCCTCCATTGCTCGAAAGGAACATCCAGTGATTGGAATCGCTCACGATGCTCATAAAGAAAGGGGGCATGGCATCACAATTAGAAATTTTGAGGTAGTGCTCTGTTTCATGCACGACCATCTCCATTTCAACCTTATTGCCTGCTGCATAGGTTGCCTTATCTGATGTAGAAGCCTGGTTCACGGTTGCTTAAATTAATTTGTAGATACTTACAGAAAAAGTCAATTCGCTTCCTGATAAACCCGCACATAATCAACAATCATTTTTTGCGGGAAAGGGGTCTGGTCGGTTGGGAATCCTACATAATTGCCGCCGACAGCCACGTTGAGAATCATAAAAAACGGCTGGTCGTATACCCATTCACCCGGGACATCACCCCGCTCAATGCGTTGATACAGGTAGTCGTCAACAAAAAAATCAATTTTCTCAGCATCCCACTCTATTGCGAAAATGTGGTAGTCCGTGTCAAAACGGGCATTGATCAGGGCATGACCTTTGGTAATCGGATTGCCGCCTGAATATCCGGGACCATGGATGGTTCCGTGTATGATGTGGGGCTCCTGACCGCGAAGCTCCATGATGTCTATCTCACCACACTGAGGCCAGCTTACCGTCTCAATGTTGGAACCCAGCATCCAGAATGCAGGCCACACACCCGGCCCGTAAGGCGTTTTCAGCCGGGCCTCAAATCGGCCATACTGCTGGGCAAATAAGCCCTGCGTTTTGATCCGCGCTGATGTGAAGCTGTTGCCGGAACGCAACGCTGTAATTACGAGGTTGCCTTGGCCATCTGTGGATAGATTTTCAGACTTGTCAGTGTATACCTGCAGTTCCTGATTGCCCCAGCCGTTCTGGCCGGTTCCAAGATCGGGCACCCATTTTGATGCATCGGGCGATTCGCCGGCAGCACCGTCAAATTCATCGCTCCACACCAGTTGCCAATCGCGTTGGGGCAATTTTTGGAAATCATCGGGCTTGCAGCCCCAGAAAGTCAATGAGAACAGAAATGCCGTACCAATGGCGATAATCCCTAATATATTTTTTGCCTTCATGGCTCGTAAAATTTTAGTTGCGGAAATAAATGTTGTCTAAAAAGATGTCGCCATTGCCATCAAACTTGAGTTGTATCACATCACTCAAATTCACGGGTGAAAAAGACGAGAGTGGGATGTCAATGCTCGTCCAGCCCGAAGTAGGAACACTCAGCGTAACCGGCGTTTCGACTGGCCCCGTACTAATGAGGTACACCTTTAGAGAGCTCGAATTAGCCGTCCAGAAATCCAGGTGAAGGAAACCCAGTGCCGAGACGTTCTGAGGACTTCCAAGTTGAATGCCCTGGTAATTGAGACCTGTATATTTCAGGGTATTGTTTCCCTGGATAGACAACTGCGACACGACAGTGGCCTGTCCCCAGTTTGGATTTAGATCCGTACCGGGAATAGAGGTGTAAGCGTTGCTGAATACTGAAATCACACCTGCAGCAGGGTGAGTAGGCGTGGGGGCCGCCGTAGTCGGAGCCGTAGGTTGTCCTCCGCCCGCATTGTATAGATAGACATTGTCCGCGTAAAAACTTGGAATTCTGTCATTGTCATCAACAAAAATGACCTGGAAAAGCTTGGCTCTGTTGCTTAGCCCGGCAAAATTTGTAAATGGGATGTCCAGGCTGATCCATTGCCGGGACTGCGCCACAGGGATATTGGTCGTAAAAGAGCCCGTACCGCCTGTTCCATTATCAACCAATTCAATTTTGAACGCGGCATTGGCCGTCAACGTGTTTGGAAGGTAAATGTCCACATGCAAATGCGTCATGGCTGAAGCATCCACGGTTGGAGAAGAGAATTGAATCCCGACAAAGTTGAAATCGGTATAGTTCAGCACATGATCTCCGTTTACGTCAAAATCAGCTGAGAGCGTGGTTTGAAATGGCGCCCAATAACCATTGTAGTAGTCTACTGGCACATTCGTATAAGCATCGCTGAACAGGGAGATGACTTTAGCCGGATCACGCGTAGGCACCGGCGCCGACTGAAAATCCCCCACGGATTGGATGGTCAAAGAGCCCTTAACAGGTACCCCGCCTACCGTAGCGGTAATAACGGCGCTACCTGGTCCGCCCACAACCGTAACAAGCCCGGCTGCATTAACAGTAGCAATGCTTTCGTTCGATGAGGAAAACTCAAAATAGGCAGAACCTATATTTACAGTCCTGTTTATACCTGAGGGTAAGTTGAAGGTAGAACTCAATCCGCCTATTGCTTTAGAAACACCGACAAATGAAGTCTCCACCTGGTCTTCTCCGTTCAGAATCGAAAATTGCGGATAGGCTACGGTGCCGAGCTTTTCAAACTTCAGTTCATCTATCCAGAAAGTGTAACCCCGACCATTTTCCGGCCCTTCTGAATAAAAGAACATCCCGCGTTCAGCCGTCAATTTGGATGGATCGGGGATCGGAATGATGTACTTCTGCCAGTTGGTCGTCACCGCCAGACCCGAAATGGACGTCTGATAAGTGGATGCACCAAGGTCGTTGCCGAAGCCAAGGACGTCTATGTTCGCTGCTTGTGAGGCTTTTGCCCAGAATGTCAGGGCATCGTACCCCGACAAATCCCGACCAACCTCAGTAAAAAAGGTGCCACCGGCATAAGCGCCCCTTGGATCGCCTGCATCAGGGACTTCAAAGCGCATGGATGTCGTAGAAATACTGTTGTATGTCACTTGATTGTCTACATCAAACGCTGTGGGCACAGAGCCTCCAAAAGCGGCATAGTTCAATCCCGGACTGAAGCCGTTGATGAACACTTCGGGATTAGTAGGGTAAGTAACGGGTTCCAGTTCATTGAGCTCGCGTTCGCAGCCCAACATTAGAAATACCAGCATCCCGGCGGGAGCGTACTTCAGCAAACGGTTATATATCATCATAATCATATCGTCACAAGTTTTATTTGCCAATGTTTATGAATAAATAAGTGCGTATTTCCCACTCGTTGCCATCGTCGAAGCCAATCGCGTTGGGGTCTGGAACCAGATTTCCGGCGCCGTTGACGGTTTGCGTAGGTGCATACCGCGGCGAGTATCTGTCCAGCGTGCGGTAGGTCCCACGAACACCAAGGCGGGTATCCGGCAAATTGAACCAATCGGGTTTCCTCAAAGATACCGACACGTCTGCCATCAACTGAAGCGGGAAAGTGAGGTTAAAGTCGCGGTGATAGTCGTAAGGCCCCCAGTCGTTCACCCTGGCAAATGACATAACTTTCAGTGTTTTGTAGATCATTCGCAGATCCACCCCGTAGCGGTTGATGGTGCGTGCATCACTGCCGTTGGCTTGTGCATCGCCGCCGTATACATTGGCTATCAAGCCAAAATTACTACTTATTTTGGAGACCAGACGGGCATTTACCTCCCACAAATCCTGAGCAGGAGCAGCGCCCGGGAAGGCAAATGTAGTACGACCGTCCGGCAAGATACCGATGGCCGCATCCTGTGTGGTCGGCAAGTGGCGGTACACCACACCGGCACTCAGGGCAAATTTAGCGTCCTCGCTCCGGTCGCTGTCCCAGTTGTACATCCAGCTGCCGGGTGTAGGGTCATAGGTGAACAAAAGCTCACCAGCCACTTGTTCCCGGTTACCCCTTACGACAAATGGGTCTTCGAGGATATTCCTCGGCCTGCCAGGCACAGGGACGTCGGTTGGGATAGGGCCTTCAATCGGCTTTTGCCACAGGAAATTCGGTGCAATCTGCAGTTTACCTATGGTATAAGTGAAACCGGAGAGGAAATTGTACTGGTTCCCGCTACCGCTGTCTTTCAGTCTCCAACCGGTAAATGTCAGCGTATTGTCGGCGCCGCCATTGGCCACCAATCCCATGGCAGCCGCTTGTCCGTACCAGTTAAATCGCCCACCGGTGTAGGTTAATTTAATTTTACCGCCAAAGGTGTCTTCAGCTTTTATTTGGTCTTTGTACACTTCATACTGTCCCTCTTCGCCCCGAACTACCTGGAATTCCCTTCCAACGAGAGGCTGTCCGCCCCAAAGGCCTCCTGCCTCCACGGCGAATTTGCCAAAAGCACGGCTGACATGAAGGCCGAGTCTTCTGGTTTTGGGTTGCGGGATGGCAAAAGAACTCTCGGTAAGGCCAAGCTGAGCCAAATCTTCATGAAAAACACCGGCGATGTTAAACTTGCCAAATGCTTTTTGGTATTTCAACAGCAATGCCGGGTTTGCTCCCCACCAAAGCTGCGGACCAAAAGCCAGTTTGAAATCCTTTAACTCTTTTTTGCCGTCAATTTCGAACCCAAAAGGCGCTATACCATTGTAGATATCAATCTGAGGGCCGTAATTGGCTTCAGGGTAGAGGCCAAAGAAGTCCCCTTCGTAGCCCCAGTGGTAATGGCCGGTTCTGTAGAAGCCCCTGAGGTCAAATAATTTGTGATTCCACTCATAACTTGCCCGGTAAACCTGAACCCTGTTAAATGACTCCACGGTCAAATTCCCGTTCGTGCTGTTTACCTGAGTCCGACGGCCCCGGTTTTCATAAAATATCTGGTCTATCGGATTGTTTGCCACGTTTCCTAAAACGTTCACTTCCACATTTGCCCGGAAATTGGGGGTCGGATTGGCTTCAACCCCTATAAAAAAGGACTGCATGTGGTCGAATCCTACCTGATCAGGATAAGTCGTATTGCCGGGGATGGGGGAATTGGGTGTTGTTATCAGGTCGCCGCCGGTGTTGAACGTTGAAAATTCTGCACTTAGCCGGCTCAAGCTGATTTTCTTTAATTGCTCGCCTTCCTGGGCTGCTTTGTCTCCGCGTGCCTTAAGGTAGGCATCAACTATCTGAATGCTGGCGAAATGTTGTTGAATGGTAGCTAAAGAGGTTCCCGCAGCATAGGGATTTAGTTGATGTGCATCTTTTAGTACGTAGTAAGCTGCCCGAGGAAACAATTCGTAATAGCCTGCAGCATCGGTCGGTCCTTTGGCGCAAATCCCAAACCACTCCTCATTCATGTTGTTTTCCCCCGGAACATAATCAGCCTGGTATCCGCCGTTTGACCAGGACGCATTGTTGTCGTGAATGTCGAGGTTTCTGGTTTGTCCGTATTTCCACCAGCCATCACTGAACTGGAAGGTAAATCCACCGATGGAATTCCCCGCTTTTCCGAGCCCGGCAGCGTTTTCATAAATATCCCTCCAGTTGGACATGTTGTAAATGGCCTGCGCTTGCTGATCTTCCCCGTTCGTCACGGCGTTGAAAGCATCACAACCAAACTCAGTCATCAAAACCGGCTTTCCATACTCTTTTTTCACGCGATCAAAAAGATCAACAAACGAAATACCGCGATAAGCATTGATCCCAAGGATGTCAATATCCTTGCATTCCTTTGCAATGATGTCCAAAAACAACAAATCACCATTACAAATAGCTATCGGGTGTGCTTTGTCAACGCGCTTCATCTCCAGCGTAGCCTTGTTGAAGAGTTGGTACATATAGGCGGCCCTTTGTGTGGACACCCGGTCCTCCATCGGAATGTCTTCCGTCTCGGCGCCGTCCCAAAAAAGTCCGTAGTTGTTTTCGTTCCCCAACAAGTACAGCAGCAGCCCGGGCGTATTTTTATACTCCTCTGCCAATTCCTTTACTTCTTTAAGCAGCAAAGCGCTTACTCTGGGATCGGCATAATCGGTATTGCTTTCCCAGGCGCCATCAAGGGTCAACCCATAACGACCAAAAGAGTGGTTGAGCATGGTGTAGATACCGTATTGCTCATATATATATTGTATCCACTTCTTTTGGATGCCGGTGTACACCCGGATCGTGTTGACACCCATGTTTTTCAACAAAGACATTTCATCATCAAGTGCTTTTTTGATGAAATCATCAGGTTGGTTCCACAAACTGTAGGAGTAGTTGGTACCAATTGGAAAGTAATCCCAGTTCATACCGTTTATCATCAGAGGCTTTTCGTTGACCAATAATTTAGTCCCGGCAGCGCCCTGCTCAATCATTACCCGGTCGGCTTGCGCAAGTAATGCAATGGAAAAATTGGAAAAAACAAACAGCAGAATGTAATGTAGTGCCTTCATGAATTTTGTCTTATTTGTTTAGCAGCTTAAAAAGGCTAAAAACCTTGTGTGAATTTAGCGTTTACAATTCAATAAACCATCTATATTTCATATATACAAAGAGGAAAAGCACATTCTTAGACAAAACAAAAAACAAGCAAAACCAATATTTGGCGATACTTTAAGCGCACATTCGCTTCTGCTTCCTAAAATGGTTTTGAAATAAAAGGTATATACTTAATGCCATAAGAAGCCAAATGTTCACGCGGTTCAAAAGTATTTCCGAAAACCACATACGCACCAGGTGGTTACCTCAAAGTTTTTTTTAGAGAGGGATTTGGTACTCTTGTTCTACTTGTCGATTATGATGCCTCTGATCTGAAAACCAGCAGTGGATGGCTACTTGAAAACCTACCTTCAGACAGGTCTTTTTTAGGGCGATACCTTGAATAATTGCGATATTGTGACGTCAATGCGTACATCTTTGATCTTGCCGGGCCCCTTCCCGAATGAAGGAGGTTGATTGTTATTATCTTTCGCAGCGACAGATTCTTGTTGATACAATGACCAGAGTGAGGAAGCCTGAATGCTGCTGTTGGCGGCAACTGGGGCGGCAAAAAAGGCGTGGACGATCAAATCTGGCCACAACGGATGGAGGTGGATTATGTTCGGGTTTATCAGAAAGGATAGGGGATGAGATAGTTGGCAGTTATTCAGTTGGCAGGAATGGCCTGCTTGGGATAATATTTATGCGTTTTGGAATAGAAGGATGAATGTTCAATCATTTGCAGATTCGCTTTTTTTGATAGTTTGCAGTTTGCAGTTTTTCAGTTGGCAGGATCTACCTGCTTGGGATAAATTTTATGCGTTTTGGAATAGAAGGATGAATGTTCAATCATTTGCAGATTCGCTTTTTTTGATGGTTTGCAGTTTGCAGTTTTTCAGTTGGCAGGAATGGCCTGCTTGGGATAATATTTATGCGTTTTGGAATAGAAGGATGAATGTTCAATCATTTGCAGATTCGCTTTTTTTGATAGTTTGCAGTTTGCAGTTTTTCAGTTGGCAGGATCTGCCTGCTTGGGATAAAATTTATGCTTTCTGGAATAGAAGAATGAATGTTCAGTCATTTGCAGATTCGTTTTTTTGATTCCCGATCTGCGACTGCCCACTGAAAAACTGCCAACTAATCTATCCTCATGGGCCAATTGATATTATCTATGTCAATCCGTAGCAAAATGACAACTGCCCACTGCCCACTGAAAAACTGCCAACTAATCTGTTCTTTTCGGCCAATTGATATTATCTATGTCAATCCGTAGCAAAATGACAACTGCCCACTGCCCACTGAAAAACTGCCAACTAATCTGTTCTTTTCGGCCAATTGATATTATCTATGTCAATCCGTAGCAAAATGACAACTGCCCACTGCCCACTGAAAAACTGCCAACTAATCTGTTCTTTTCGGCCAATTGATATTATCTATGTCAATCCGTAGCAAAATGACAACTGCCCACTGCCCACTGAAAAACTGCCAACTAATCTGTTCTTTTCGGCCAATTGATATTATCTATGTC
>CALEYL010000052.1 GCA_937926205.1 uncultured Saprospiraceae bacterium | reverse complement strand
GCTAACACCAATCATTAGCAGAATCAAAACTGCCAACTGCCAACTGAAAAACTGCTAACTATAAAAGGTGTCCCGCAAAGTACGCGAAGGGCTCGCAAAGGCCGCAAAGCTGCTAACACCAATCATTAGCAGAATCAAAACTGCCAACTGCCAACTGAAAAACTGCAAACTATTTCATCCATGATAACACAAGAAGCTGCTGCAAAAATCGCCCGGGACATGTTCGCCAAAGATGCTTTCAGCCAGTGGCTGGGCATTGAGCAACTGGAATTGAATGTCGGATCCTGCAAACTCCGAATGACCGTCCGGCCTGAAATGCTCAATGGTTTTGGCATTGCACACGGCGCCATTACCTATGCGCTGGCAGACAGTGCGCTGGCTTTTGCCTGCAATTCGCAGGGCAGACACGCGGTCTCTATTGAAACGAGCATTTCTCATACCCATGCCGTTCAGGCAGGAGATACCCTTATTGCCATTGCAGAAGAAGAACAGCTCGGAAACAAAGTAGCATTTTACCGTGTACGGGTTTTGGAGGAGCAAACCGGCAATGTTGTAGGCTTGTTTAAAGGCGTCGTTTACCGGAAATCCAGTGCGTGGTAACTCCCAGATAATCATCCCGGTAACCTGCGTAAATTGGGGGCATTCAAAAAGATAGCATCATTTCCCGATGCAGTATGCCTCCGGTTGTGTAATTTTAACCCCATATTCCTTACTTCATGGCCAGCGAATCTACCTATCTTTTTGAAGCGTTTCCGGAAATATCCAAGGCGCAATGGATCGAACAGATCAGTAAAGATCTTAAAGGAAAGCCCTATGCCGACTTGTTTTGGCATCTGGAATCCGATCTTGCCTTAGAGCCCTTTTACCATCCGGAAGATGGTGAACCGATGCATGCGCCCATTACAGCCGGAAGGGATTTCAACGATTGGGAAGTCGGTGAAGCCATCGATGTGCACGATGTGGCAAAAGCCAATACAGAAGCCCTGGAAGCCCTGATGGGCGGGGTGAATGCGCCGCTTTTTGAGCTAAAAAACACCCTGGAAGCGAATGAACTTCAGCGGCTGCTCCAACGAATCGAACCAGAATATGTATCCCTGCATTTTGGCGAATACCACATTGATAAAGACCCGGCTCATCTTTTCGACATGCTGCTGGCCTGGGTTATGGATATGGGTAAGGATCCGGCTGCAGTAAAGGGTTCCATCGATTTTGATCCTTTTTTTGATTGGAGCGAGCCACCGGTGGATGTGCTGGCCGACCTGATTGCCCGTTGCGCCAGTGAATGGCCGACTTTCAAGCCCCTGCAAATCAATACAGGCCCATTCTATGGCGGGTCTGAAACGACTACGGATGAACTGGCATTATCCATTGCAAAAGGCAGCGATTACTTAAACATGCTGGGGCAAAGAGGATTGGATCCTGCATTGGTGAATCAACACCTGCAATTTGCCGTAGACATTGGCAACAGTTATTTTGTCCAGATAGCCAAAATCCGTGCACTCCGGCTCTTATGGGCCAACGTACTGGCAGGTTACGGCGTCAGCAATGCCCCTGATGTGAGCATCGTAGCCCATTTTGCCAAAGAGTCGCAGGACGAAAACGTTCATACCAACATGATCCGGGCAGCAACACAAGCCATGTCGGCCATCATTGGAGGCGCAAACCGGCTTTATGTACTCCCAGCAGGCGCATCTCTGGAATCAGAAGCAAATCCTTTCCACCAGCGCATCGCAAGAAATGTGCAGCACTTGCTCCAGTTGGAAAGTCACCTCGGCTATGTGGTGGATCCTGCTGCCGGCAGTTATTACATCGAGCGACTGACGACCTTGCTGGCAGAAAAAGCCTGGATCAAGTTTCAGGAAATTGAAAAAAACGGAGGGTACCTGAGTTTTAAGGGGTTTTAAATGAAATTTGTTTGCGTTTTTCTCCGGAATGGTCACCCGGCAGCAATAATAATAGTGTGAGAGGTTGAAAATATTTAAGGATCTCACGTCATCATAAATAGTGCAGAACCCGTCCAGTAAACACCGGCATTTTGAAATATGGCTGCTCCTGCTCTTTGTGAGTAGCCCGGTATTGTTATTTGCCCGTGAAGCGCCCAGAGTCATTAACTTTTCCAAAGCACAATATCAGGCTCAAAACCAAAACTGGATGATCGCACAGGGAAGCGACGGGCGCATGCATTTTGCCAACTCTGCGGGCCTGATGACTTTTGACGGAACAAAATGGAGCCTCCAGCCCATTGCCGACCGGCGAACGCCAAGAGCGATTGCCTGTGATGCAAACGGCCGCTTGTATTGGGGTGCTTTTGGCGCTTTTGGTTATGTAGAACAGGATGAATCTGGCAAACGCGAAGAACAGCTCTGGCGCCTGTTGCGCGACACGGTTGATCTGCAAAAGGCGCAAAGGGAAGAAATCTGGAACATCCTGATCCGCAATGACTTTGTGCTGTTTCAGTCTTTTGCAATTCTGTATAAATACTATCCCAAAAGCAATGTGCTGGAAGCCATTACGCCACCGGGAAACATCATGTTTGTTCATGATCTTGGTGAAAAACTGCTGGTACAGGTCATTGGAAAAGGGATTTATGAGCTTAGTTCCCACAACGAATTCATCTTTCTTGAAGGTACCCAGGCCCTTAATAAAGCCATCGTCAAGTGCATTTTGCCTGCAGACGACGGCAGCTATCTTGTTGCTACCGAACACAACGGGATTTATCGCTATGCCAGCGGCCGGTTAACGAGCTGGCAGAACAACTTTGACGCCATTGCCAGAACCAATCAAATCAATAAAGGGATCCGGCTGTCTAATGGCAACTATGCATTTGGTACCATTCTCGACGGGGCATTCATTCTCGACACCCGGGGAGAAATTTTGTTCCACCTCAACCACAGCAGCGGCCTTCAGAACAATTCAGTTTTGGCCATACACGAAGACCAGACCGGCAATCTCTGGCTGGGCCTGGATCAGGGCATTGATTTGATTGAATTGAATTCGCCTGTCGTCTATTATACGGATAAGGAAGGGAAACCCGGCGCGGTTTATACAGCGGCGGTGTTTGAAAACAAACTCTACATCGGCGCCAATCAGGGGGTTTTCTATAAACCGTGGCCTTCTGAAGGGGACGATTTTCGCCTGCTGGAAGGCACACAGGGCCAGGTTTGGGAACTCCGGGTTATGGACGGCCAAATGCTTTGCGGCCACAATGATGGTACTTTTGTCATTAAAAACAACCAGGTCTCCCAGATATCTACAGTGACCGGCGGCTGGACGATGCAACCCCACCCCGAATATGCGGACGTTCTCCTCCAGGGTACCTATACCGGCGTTGTGGTTTTGCGCAAGAATCAAGCCGGGCAATGGCGTTATTCACACCGGGTTGAAGGGTTTATTGAGCCGGTTAAACGCCTTTTGTTCGACGCGGAAGGGAATGTATGGGTGGCCAATCCGTACAAAGGCCTGTATCGGTTGCGCTTGTCAGATGACCTGAAAAAATGGTCGGAGATTCGACCATTCGGCCTCAAAGACGGATTGCCTTCTGAATTCAAACCTGATATTTTTCGTTTTAATGGCGCCTTCATCACCCGATCTGCAGGAGCGCTGTACCAATACGATAAAGATGCCCGATGGAAACCTTTTGATTTATTAAACGGCGCAAGCAGAGCCTTTAGCTTTGTACCGGGAGAGTGGTTTGAAGTATATCCGGATGTTGTAAAATGGGTACGCACCAAAGGCATTCACACGATTCCGCTGTCGTTGATTCCCGATTTTGAAAACATTATCTCATTGAAAGACGGCAGCTATCTTTTTTGTCTGGAAGATGGCTATGCATTGATTAACGGCGCCCGGATCCGGCTTAGCTTTGGGGAAAGTACCCTGCCCCCCATGATTCTGGAGATAGAGGTCGGCGGCCCAAAACCTTTGTTCATTAAAGCTGCAAGGCAATCCGGAACGAGAACTTTTTTGGCAGGACAGAACAACTTTGTTTTCCGTTTCACGCTGCCTGTTTATACCAGAGTTCCCGATTTTCAATACCAGTTGGAAGGATTTTCCCCGGAGTGGTCGCCCTGGAGCAAAGTTTCTATAAAGGAATTCACCAACCTCCCTCCCGGAAGCTACACTTTCCGCGCGCGCTCCGGTATGTCTGATGAAATCGCTGTATTTTCTTTCGTGATCCGGCCCCGCTGGTATCAAACCTCATGGGCCATGGTACTTTTTCTGCTGCTTGGCTGGGGGATGATTGCCACCGGACTTATCTGGCGCCAGCGCCGATTGGAAAAACAGCACCGGCAACAATTGCTGGAGAAAGAACGCGAGCTGGAACAGCAGCGCATCCGGGCCGCTAATGAAAAACTGCAATCCGATATCATTGGAAAAAGTCAGGAGCTGGCCAATTCCACGATGAACCTCGTTCGCAAGAACGAAATCCTGATGGAAATCAAGGAAGAACTCATGCTCGCCAAATCAAATGCCGGCGGCGCTTTTCCATTAAACAATTACCGAAAACTTCAGCGCCTGATAGACGACAATATTTCTTCCGAGCAGGATTGGAGGCTTTTCGAAACCTATTTCAATCAGGTGCACGAAGCTTTTTTAAACCGCCTGAAAGCACAGTTTCCTGACCTCACCCCCGGCGATCTGAAGCTTGCCGCTTACCTGAAAATGAATTTGTCATCGAAAGAAATTGCCCCTTTACTCAACATTTCAGTCCGCGGCGTGGAAAACAAGCGCTATCGCCTGCGCCAAAAAGTGCATTTAGACAACGACGCCAACCTTACGGAGTTCATGATTCACTTCTGATTTGAAAATTCCAGACCCTGTTTTCTTTGATTTTTTCGGAAATTTTCCGGATGACTCCCGAAAAATTTCCGAATTCATTTAGCCTGTTTTTACATCGACCAGATAATTAAATTCATTATCCTTATAAAATCAGGAGTTTATAGATTAAAAAACAGAATACCCTTCAGTTTACTTCTTTTGGCGCTATTTTTTCAATATAAGTTCATTATCAGTTGCAACTGAAATTGATTGAAACACTATTTCGGAAACAAATTTCAAGATCATGGCAACTGCATTCATCTTACTGGTGGCAGCTTTGGCTGTTATCGGGCTGATAACAAGCATGGATGGCAATGCAAAGCAACGATCTGAATACTATGAGGAAAATTACAAAGAGGTTATCCCGTTTGGTAAACGCAATTTGTTGCCTCGTGGCTACCCAGATCGGGCTTTGGCGATGCCTGCCCATACACAAGGAACGTACAACGACACCTACAGCAAAGGGTACGAGCGCAGAAAAAGGGGAAGAAACAACGAATACAAGCGTGGAAATCATAGAGTTACAGCAACACTCCTGTTTTCATTGCTCATCATCATCACTTTGGCCTATGGCGCTATGCAGAAAAAAGGACGCGCAGCAACAGGGCCCATCAACAAGGCGGAGCTTTATCTTAAATATTGAAATCTCATGTACTTAGGGAGGTCTGCGGTCTTTTCACCGCAGGCCTTTCATTTTGGCAATTTGCTTCAGACCGCTTTGTGTCCTGTGTCGCAAAACTCATTTTAAGTCTTGAATTGGCATATTTTTTGACGCTTACGCAAATAGAAAACACGACTGTATCAAACGAGAAACCACTCCTCCTTACTTCAGTTTTATTCAGGCGCATCTGCAAATTAAACAAGTATTCTGACAAGCGCGTCCTCCCCGTGCTTTTCATGATTCATTCGGAGCTGACGACGGAGCAACACACAACGAAATGAGTGAACACACACACTTTTTTGAAAAAAAATTGAGTGGCCATGACAGCATCAAGGTATGTTTCAAGGCATCTCCCTTTGATTCCTAAGAAGGGAAAAAAAGAGATTCCTGCCTATCGGCTTCGCTTGGAATCGTATCTTAAAGACGAACTCTCGAAGCTTAAAAGTCTGCACGTTGGGTCGCCCGACGATGCGCATACTTTTTTATTGTTGGAACGCAAAATTGCCGACAAGCCTGTTCGCGCTTATTTTGCAGGTGAAATGTATGCTTATATCAAGCGGTGCGCCAATCAGGAAGGGCTTCTCCTGCAAAATGAAGAAGAACACCTTTTTCTTCGCGTCATTCCATTTGTAGCTGAAGTAGCCATTTCCATTCAGTATTTCCACAACCAGATTTTAGACAGCAAAGCCGGCGTTACCCCTGGCAATAAGTCCCGGATCGATCAGAATCTGCTCTCCGCCAACCTGCTGAAAGAGTACCTTTACGAATACATCGATCAGGAATGCAGCCCTGAACAGGCAACCATCATTACCCGATATGTTCGCCGCATCTTCAAATATGTTGACATTGGCCAACAGATAGAAAAAAAGTGGAATACTTACGAAAGCTACGATCAGGGCCTCTATAAATCCATGCGCCTGCATCCTGAGATCGAAGCTTTTGCAAATCCGGAAAGGGCTGCGCCTCTTCTGGACATGCTGCGCTGCTTCTTTCCGGATCGCAGCGATTATGCCGCTGCTTATCTGCGTCGTATAGCGCTCGCTTCAGCGGCCCTCTTTTCCCTGAGTGCAGAAATGATCCTGGAGCTTAGCGCTTATCAGGGCAAAGCCCGCCGGCAGTTGCTGGAATTTTCGTGGCGCTATGGGATGATGCAACAGGTCATCAACGACAATGCGGACGTCGTTCCCTCCAGGTTCAACCATGAAACCTGCGAAAAAACGGCCAGCGACGCTTTCAGCGATGCGCGCAACCACAACGTAACACTGCCTTTATTCCTTCACCTCGAAAGCCGCCGACTTGCCGCGCAAAGCAACGAACCGGACCTGGTGAAGTCTGTCCTTTTGCGTCCATTTCACATCACACTAACCAATAGTGAAGAAGAATACCTGTTTCTGGAGCTGAGAGCCTCCGGTGCGCTTTATTTTTCCATAGATATCGGCAAATACTTCGGCGCCATGGCCCGGCAATGCCTGAACGACAGCACGGTGGATTGCCGAAACCTGTTGTCGCTTTGTGAGGTGGCCGACTGGAATCGATACATCTACGACTGTTACAACAAAAGAGACCCGCAAAACAAGCGCCTGCGCAAACGCTATAAAGAAAGTGGAATGTATGCAGTTGTCTCAGCGCTTATCGGAAAAATAAAAACCCAGTCCGACAGCAATTCCACTGCAAAAAAACAACGGCAAATCCTCGCCGGGCAGATTTAAACCCTGAAAAGGGGTAAAAAAACAGTTTGCAACAAGCTGCTTTCTCCCCTTATCCAATTTCCTTGGGTGCAACGGTTTGTATTACAGGCATTTTCTCTAATTTTGGGCACGGCAAGACGCCGATAGCATTGGGAAAAACAAAAAAACAGGGGAATCATGTCGGAAATTAAACTCAGGGAAATTGTATCCTTTGCGAATCAGGAAGAATTTCACGACCTTTTACTCGACCGCCTTCACGGCGCCATCCACCGGGTACTCGACATTGAAGAAGGAGATTATACCATGTTTATGGTAACCATTCCCCGGGGTCAGGACGTAGAAATCAACCCCTATCTCCAACAGGAACAACTCATATACGGAGGAGTGGATGCCCAACGACGCTTGCTGGAGCCAAACGGCATTATCAAAAACACGGCAGCCAGTTGGGATTATCTGAAATACGAGGAATTCTACACCGAAGAGACCTATCTGACGCGCAACACCTTCAACGAACTGGAAGCCGGGCAATATTCCATCGAGGATATTCCGGTCAAGTTTTCAGGGGATTTGTTCGATTATTTCACAGACCAACGCGCCAACCCACCCCTGAGCCCGGAAGCGCCTGCTAACCTGAAAGAAGCAGAATACTGGATTTTGCGCGAACACTTCCAATTTGATACGCGCTTATCCGATAAATTCCTTTCCCTGCCCCTGATTCAATACCTTGAATTTGACGGCGTTTTGCACTTTATCTACAAGCGGAAACACTCCAGAAAAGTATTCCCCCAGGGATTACACGATACCTCTGTTGTTAGAAAACTCATCAAAGAATTCAACAACCTGTACGACGAAATCATCCTCGACTGGGATATTGAATCAGGCAACTTCCAAAAGCGCGAAATCGTAGACAATATCCTGCTCTACAGCAATGACCCTGCTTTCCAGGAACGTAAAAACCGCAACCCTATTCTTCGGGAGTTGCGCTATCTGGAGTACTATCAAAATCATTTTCACTATTACAAGCGCCGCGTGGAATACGGCCGTCAGGTACCTGCCCTTTTTTATGAGCGCTACCTGCTTCAGGCCATCGTGCACATCCTCATCGACTCCTACGCGCACAACGTCAGCGCGCACAGCTTAGTGGCGCTCAACTGGTATTTCCAGTTGCGTTCTGAATACGCCGGCCAGGGCGCCCACCAGCGCGACGCCATCTGGAGCTCCTACAAATCGCGGCTGCTTTCGGCGGTAGACAATGGCGCAGGCTGGCGGCGTGACATGACAGAATGGATTGAAGACCAGTTATTTGAACGAAAAGTAAGCGACGACGAAAACCTCCATGAAATGGTGAGCCAGCATCCGCTGGTGCAATATTCCGGGCGCCTCGACAAAGAAATCCACGTGCTCCTGAAATTTATGCTGGAAAAAGGAGCCTTTTGGAGTGGCGTTACGCGCGACATTCACTTTGGTGGAAAAATCATCGGCTTGTACGGCCTGCTCTGGAACGACTTTATCAACAACCCACTCTACCTTGGCACCATCGCCCGTTCGGAAGGCATCGAGCGGATCAACCTGAAAATTACCATATTCGAACCGGAAGCCCCGGCCTCCCGCTTCAAAACGCCTTATCACAACCCCAAACGCATCATTCAGGAGGGCATCCTTGCTTCCGTTGATCTTCGCCGCATCAGGACCAAAGAGGCTGCCTCTAACGGCGAAGCGGAATACCTGACCATGCCCGACGGCGAAGTCCTGCACTATGAAGACCACCCATCCCTGAAAAACCGCAGCGTTTTTGTGGAACCCGGATTGCAGTACGTCGCCCTTAAAAAGGCGCTTAAATCGGTTCGCATCTTTTTCCCCGGGGATTTGGTGGGCAAGCATGCTTTTCTTACCATACTGGAAAATGAAATTCGCAATGTCAAACATTACAAAGGTGATGCGCTGAAGCAAATGCACGCAGAAGGGCTGACGTTGAACATTTCCATACAGGAAACTTCGGTAAAATCGAGCTCTAACAGTCATGAACTATACAAAACAGGCATTTGGCTGGAAGCGCCCACGGTATTGAAAAAAGGCCCCGAAAATGAAATGCAGCCCCTGATTACGCGAAAATTCAATGCTTTGCGCGGCGATGTCATGAGTTCAACCGAAGGGGAGTTTTTGCCCCGACTTGGTGGAAATTATCAGGACAAAATCTGCGCAGCCATGTTGTTCAACAACCGTTTTGCCAGCGTCCAAAAAGGAGACACCGGCACCAGCCGCAGCAAAAATGAAGATACTGACCGCGACCGCGCCTATTATCCCTGGCTCATTCCGGCCAGTTGCCCTTTGCCCGGCGATGATGGCATTCACGACGATGTAGAACTCAACCTGCGCGAAGCACGGTCGGTTTACGGCTATTTCGACCGGCGTAAAACTGCAGAAATCGAACCCATGGCCAAGGCGTATTTGGAAGCATTTGAACAGGAATATGCCCATCAAATCGGCTATATCAAAAAATACTTCTACGTCTGGAAAGGGGAAAACCTCTGCAAACATCACGAGAATACCGATTTAACCTGGGAAAATATCGGACGCTTCCGCTTTGTCAGCGTGCCCGGCCAATCGGCAAAAGCTTTTGAAAACGTGCGGCGGCAGGGCGTGGTGCGCATCCTGCAATCCAAAGAACTGCATCCGGAAGACAGCCTTACCCAAACCTATCACCGCTGGCTGAAAAAGTGGCTGGGCGATGAAAAACAGGTTTTGCTGCTTCAAAAAGACAACAACATCGACGACGGCATGTTTGTCTACACCCCGGCACAAGCAGAGGTGTTGCGCTACTACAACATGCAGGAAGCCATGGAATACCTGCAGGGCAACGGTCACCCGGTGAAAACCACCCACCTGCGTTATGCCCATCGGGTAGATTCCGATACGGATCAGGAACGCATCAGCTATCGCAGCAATGGCATCCTGAAAACTTATTTTGTGGACCAGGCCTTCCGCGCTGAAAAAGGTATTTCGCTGGGCCATATCCCTGCCGAACGCCAGGCCGAATTGTTCGAAACCCTGACGACCAAAGTGTGCATGTTCGACAACCGCATCTGGCACCGCATCAAAGACCTGGGCCGCAGCGACATCTACCGCGACATGCTCCACCTCGTTGTCCACAAAGAGGAAACGCCGGGACAGGCAGGCATGGAGGGCTTTCAAAACCTTTGGGAATATGAAAAGCAGCACGCCATCCGCGATTGCCATTTCCTCGTGCTGCACCTGTCCTACATCGAACGTATACTCGAAGAAAAATACGCCAGCCACCCGGATTATACCGAAGGCGGTAACATCCAGCTTTTCCTCGAGCAGGAGCTGCTGCCGGTGCTCACCAACCCGGAAACCGGCGCCATCCGCGACAATTTTATCCTTGTGATCACGACAGGGCGTGGCCGCATCAGCTGGTGGAAAGAAATTGAGCAGAAATACCCGCACTTTACTTCGTTCATCATGTTCCGCACCGTGGAATCACTGATTTCCAGCATCGAAAACGCGGTGGGGATGAAGGATGATATTGAGTTGAAATTTAGATTGGTGAAGGTGCTGTTTGGAGCGTGATGAATCGGGCAAAGCCCAATGAATAGAGGGCACGAGGCCGGAACTTCGGCGTCGCTCAGTTACCGAGCCTCGCGCCAGCCGATTAAGTCGATGTTGTTTTAAGGCATGCGAACCGCTTTGGCCAGGTGTCTGTTGATTTTCCGCTCATTTAGCGGTATATTTGTCTATTAAACCAGAATTCTTTATGAGCATTCAGGCAATCAAAGAAGCAGTATATCAACTCAATAAATCCGAACAGGCAGAATTGATGCACTATATGGTCGAACTCCTTGCCTCAGGCGATTTTGAACTATCCGAAGAATGGAAGGCAGAACTGGATCGGAGGGAAGCAGCTCTGGAAAAGGGTACCTCAATTGGGCGGACAGCCAATGAGGTTATTGAAAAATATAGAGCTCGCTGATGTCGGTCTATATTGCTGTCATTCAGCCTGAAGCTGAAAGGGATTTGGATGAAGCTTTTGCTTATCTTGAAAACAAACAACATGGCCTTGGGTTTGATCTTTTAGCCGATCTTTCTGACATCATTGCGTTATTGGAAGATAATCCTCTCCTTTTTCAAAAAGTATATGGTGAAAACCGTCGAGCAATTATTCATCGATTCGGATACAACGTGATATACAAAGTAATGGACTCCAAAATCTATATTCTGGCAATTATTCATGGGAGCAGAAACCCTCTAAAGTGGCTGGGCAGGAAGTAGCTATAGCTTACGATCCTTTCTCCACCACAGCAATGGATCGACAACTATTCCTACGCCATATTGGAAGAGGATTTTTTCAAAACCATTTCAATATAAACATCATCAACTCCGTCGAATTTGCCCGACAGTTGAATTACAGTCCAATTCAAAATAATCCCTAACTTTGATCTGTATCTGCATTTTGGTGCCAGAGCTGATCCCTTATCCATGCCAAAACTGAACAAATACAAAGCCTGGTTTTTTTCGCTGCTCAATGCCGGGGTGATGCTGGCGCTGGCCTTGTTCTGGCTGGGCTTGCCGAGAACTTTCGGAGACGAAGCCATCTTCATTAAATGGACCAGTCTGGTGAAAAAGTCGCTTTTTGGCATCGACAAAAAACCCTCGCCGGAAAGTGTCCTCTATGTCGATGTTTCGGGTAGCAAAACAAGCCTCGAAGTTCCGGACCCCATCTACGAAGAACGTACCGGATATCACCACATCATCATCACGGACCGTGCACAATTGGCAGCTTTTTTTCGGAAGGTAAGCCAATACGGAAAAAACATTCCTTTGGTCGTCGTAGACATCACCTTTGAAAAACCCGGTCCGGATGACTCCCTGCTTCAGGCGGCCATCGATCACTTCCCTTTTCCTTTGGTCGGCGCTCAACGGGTAGACAATCAGTTAAAGCTTGCGCCGAATGTCATCAAGCTGCGCACAGGGGTCGCCAACTACCTGAGCGCAGACAACCAGTTTATGAAATACCCCCTTTTTCTTCAGGATACGCTGCCATCCCTGCCACTGGTAGCCTGGGGCATGACGGAAGGGAAAGACTACAATAACAAAGGAATCTGGCCCCGGCTGAATGGGCACAGGAGCCTGCTGAAGCCAATCATTGATTTTAAAATACGACCATTCGACCTTAATTCCGGCAATACGGCAGATACATCGGGATTTACCCTGCGTACGCTTGGAACTCTATTATACGAATGGACCTTTTGGGAAGAAGCAGACATCCGGGCACTCCTCAACAACAAGACCATCATCATCGGCGACTTTCAGGATGACATACACGAAACAGTATTCGGCAACATCCCCGGACCACTGGTCGTGCACAATGCTTACCTGACCCTGGTCCAGGGCGAAAGCATCATTTCCTGGAAATGGTTGCTGCTGTTATACCTGTTGTTCTTTTGGATGTCCTTCAGGGCTTATAAAGAGGTGGCAAATTTACAATTTGTAGCACGCCCCGGGATGAAGTCTGCCGTTGGGCGTATCATTGCAGACAGCATTGATGAAACATTTTTCCTGGCACTGGGCACCGTTCTTTCTTATTTCCTGTTCAACATACACATCAATATTTTGATCTTGTTGATTTACCTGAAACTTATGACTTACTTATTGGGAAAGTTTGTATTTCCTAAAAAAACAAACACTTCTGCAAACTAAATCCATTGCTCATGAAATCTTTAATTTTCACGCTTTCACTTTGTTTGTTTGCGGGCTGGTCAATGGCCCAGAACTATTATGTTGCTGTCGTCAAAGGCGAAGTATATTATCAGGATAAACTGCTGAAGAAGAAAGACAAGGTTGCCCCAAATGGCGATATTCGGTTTAAAAATGGGGACAGTTATGTCAAACTTTCCGGGCCGGGCGGTTTATATACGCTGACACCGGATATGGGGGTAGCTTCAGGTAGTGAATTTTTACTGGCCCTGCGCAACGAACTGTTCCCCAGCGTTCGCCCCAGATCAACAGCAAGGATGTCCAGACCTGCCAGCACCCGTGGTCTTTGGAGATTGGAGGGCAAGTATTATTCCTTTATTGAAAACACAGTGCTGATTATTGACCCTTTACTCACTTCCAAGGGACAAACCATCGCTTATGTGCACGAAACGGAAAAGGGGCTTATCCACCGGAAGGTAAAAATCGATCGGGGTTCGCAACTGGTCATACTCAGACGAGATTTTGAACCCGGCAAGGGAAAAAATGCGCCCCAAAAGATCCTGAAAACAGCCATTCTACAGGCCAGGGATCCGGCAATTCTGGATTCCCTGCTCGGCGTTTTTTCCACCATTGAAGCATTAATGGAAGCAATGCCTTTTTATGATACACTCCAGCAAATTCCTGCTGATTTCATAGTACCCGATTACCAAATTCTGGATCTTATGGAAAAGCCCAGGGTGATCAAAAAACAGGAATTTGTGAAAGACATGCGCTTCCATATCAAACAATGCAAAGCGACCACACAGTCAGGCTTTCTGGAGTCTTCCTACGATGAATACATCAGAGAAACCTATGGGAATATTTACCAGCTACCCAAGGTACTGGAAGATCTGGTTGGATTGCCGCAGTGATAAAAAAACATTATGATCGTTCAACTTGCTGAGGGAAACCTCAAAACAAAATTCGGAGAATACCGCGAAATCCTCTTCTACGACGGGCAAAAAGAATCATTTGCACTCGTCATGGGAGAGGTCGAAGGCGAAGAGGCCGTTTTGTGCCGGGTTCATTCTTCCTGCATCTTTGCCCACCACTTCAACAGCATCGAATGCGACTGCAGGGAGCAAATGGAAATTTCACAACAACTCATCCAACAGGAAGGCAAAGGCATCGTGATCTGGCTCGATCAGGAGGGCAAAGGCAATGGTCATTTTGCCCTCCTGAAAAGTGTTGCGCACAAAAGGGAAGGCATGTCTCAGGCAGATGCCTACGAGGCAGTCGGCTTCAAAAAGGAGGCGCGTGACTTTACCCGGGCTGCCGAAATTTTACACCAACTGGGCGTCAAATCCATTCGCATGCTGACCAATAACCCCAACAAAATCGCTACGCTGACCCGGCTTGGAGTAGAAGTGGTGGGCGTTAAACCAACAGTGCTTTTAACCATCCTGCCACCTGGGGCATGACGATTTTGATGGGACTGTTGCTGAATATGATGTATTTTTCGATTAAGGTGATTAAGGTGGAAAGGTGAGTTCAATCGTCATACTACCTGAATTTCTTGTAATTTTCACCTTTTTGTTTACCTCCGCAAATCCAAAACCCGCTGCAGCTTCCCACCTTCACTCCTCGGGATTTCCCCTACCGCATGCAGCTTCACCTGCATCGTGATGCCGATATTGTCTTTAATTTTGCGTTGCAAATTGGCCGCCAGTTGTTCAACGGAAGCCAGGTTATGCAGGTTCAGTGCCTGTTGCTGCGTTTCCGAAAGTTCTATCTTTACTTCCACCTCGTCTAAGGTTCCACGGCGGGTAACGACCAATTGATAATGAGCCGATAGTTCCGGAATGTTGCTATTTCAAAGGTAGGGACAAGCAGGACATTTCAATTTTGACGCATTCTCCCTGCTAAATGGTCGGCATTGCCGGTCATTTGATACCCCAAACACGCCTATCTTTGAGTGTAATTAGTGTTTGTATACAAAAACGGACTACTCTAAACAAATTCACCATCGCATGACGCCGGAAAAAAACAAACCAGCCAGCATAGACGCTTACATCACAGCTTTCCCCGCCGACATTCAACAGCGGCTACAGGCCGTACGGGAGACCATCCACGCAGCGGCTCCTGAGGCAGAAGAAGCCATCGCCTATCAGATGCCGACTTTTAAGCTAAAAGGAAAAAATCTGGTTCACTTTGCCGCTTTTAAAAACCACATCGGATTTTATCCGGCGCCAAGTGGCATTGTCGCTTTTGAGGAGGCTCTGGCTCCTTATAAAGGCGCGAAAGGATCAGTACAATTTCCGCTGAATCAGCCGCTTCCGCTGGAACTCATCTCCAACATTGTGGCATTCAGGGTTCAGGATCAATTGAACCGTGCGAAGTAATAAAGGCAGGTATTATCCCCTTCCAGCCTCCTTTAATGTACCGGCGCCGGTAGTCTAAAAGCGACATGGTCGACTCCTCCAACGTCCTTTACATCCGGCAGATAGTTGAAGTTGTTTTTTTCGAGTACCCGCCTGGAAGGCTTGTTCTCTATGTGCGTGTAGGCATATAGCGATTGAAGCCCAAGCGTGGAAAAACCGTAATCAAGAACTGCTTTTACAGCTTCACTCATGTATCCATGTCCCTGAAATTTGGGCATTAACTCATACCCCAATTCAGCCGAAGTCGTGTCTTCTGAAAAATTCCACAAACAAATGGTGCCGATCGGGCTATTGCTTTCTTTTGTACAAATGGCCCAATAAAGCCAATCACCCTGCCTGGCTTCCTGAATGAATGTCCGGGCCTCTTTAATGTCTGTTTGCTTTAACCTTCCGATATAACGGTTGACCTCATCGTCAGCCCGCAGGGAAAAAAGTGCCGCGTCATCCTGCGGGATCAATTGCCGCAGGATCAGGCGTTCACTTGTCAGAACGGGGAAAGATGTAAAAGCAGGTTCAGCCATGATTATTGGCAGATTACCTTCATCCCCCGGCTCCCGTTTTCCGTCTCCACCTGCATCCAATAAACCCCCGAAGGAAAATCGCCTGAGGGAATTGAAAAGCGCTGTGTTCCCTGCGTCATAAATACCTTTTTTTCATGAACGGGAACGCCCAATGCATTAAAAAGCCGAATTTTTGCAGGCAGGGCTTCCTGCGCGGTTATTTCTACTACAAAATCCTGGCCGGCAAGCACAGGATTCGGGAAAGTTTTGAGCTGGAATGCAGCGCCTGTCGTCTCCCCGGTCGAGGTTGTGCAAATGTTGGCAGCGTTAAAACTAACGGCATTCATGGCTGCAAAAGGCCCGGTGCCGTTGGGACAGCGCCCGAAACTGATGTCGGTGCTTTGTGGTCCGAATTCAATCTGATCGATCATGGAACCATCGGCATTGCTGAAGTAGATGGCTTCTCCATCTTTTGAAAGTTTGAAATTGGCATGCAAATCCGGCTGATTCTGGTCTTCATCCAGCCAAACGATCAAATAGCCATTGGCCGGGATGGTGGCCGTGGATGGGAAAGGCCATTTGGTCAGGTTATCGGATTTGTCGCTCAGAAAAGCGCCGGAAAGAAGGATGGGCGACGCAGTGGTATTGTACAATTCCACCCAGTCTTCGAATTGTCCGTTGGGGTCGGTAGCGCCACTTTCGTTGTCTGCAATGAATTCATTGATCACTACCGCACCTGCGGGTATGTTGGCGACGGCTTCTGCTTCGATCAGGTAAAATTCGTATTCTGCGCGTTCCGGAGCAAATCGGGCCGCATTGGCATTTTCCGCAAAAATGTAATAGTCCGCGAGGCTGCCTGTCATCATGATCGAGGCCCCGTAAACCCCGTCCCCGGCAGCGCCGTCCTGATGAGCGCCATCATCAAACATCGGAACATCCTGAAAAACGGCCGGATGGCCAAAACGGTAGCGCAAGCGAACCCCGCTTGCATTGCTGACAGCGGCTGTTACCCAGGCCAGACTGCCAAAAACCGGTTGTGTCGGCGCAACGCTGACGTTCGAAATTACCGGGGGAACTTTCTGTAGTTCCGGGTGTGAATTCAGGTAGTTGATGCGGGGCGTCATCAGGGTAGTAATCCCCGGAATCAGCATCCCGCCCGGGATGTTGTTGTTCAGATTGTTCAGAAAATCATTGTAGGAATAAAGCCCGTTGGGGTCGGTATTAACGGCGTTGTTGATCAGGTTTTGTAAGGCCATGGCACGACTCAGGTAAGCGCCATTGGTAAATTGTTCCGCCAGGATGGTGCGCATGTGAGCAACATAGCTTTTCAGATACAGCGGGTTGGCCAGCAGTTTGCTGATAAAAGGTTTACCCGGATTGTTTAGGTGAAGCAAAGGATCCATTTGCTGCATCTGGGCCAGGTTCAGCTGCTGACCGGTGCCGGCGTTACCAAAGCTACCAAAAGCTTCGTTGATGTCCCAGATAATGGGGCAAAAACGCCCGTTGCCATCCTGATAAGCATAATAATTGTGGCCCGAGCCCAGATAGCTGTCCAGGTTTACCAGAATGTTGTCGAAAGCCAGCATCCACAAAATACGGTCGATATCGAAAGCCTGATGGGCATTGATCGGGTTGTTGTTGAGCGTGCTGGCAGCGCTCACCAGTTCATTCCAGCCATAATCCGATTCGATTTCATAAAAACGCCGGTAGCAGCTGGAATCGGCGCCGATATAGGTAAACGTTGCGCCTCCGCCCGGAGGACAACCCGGCGGAGAAGTTGAGCCCTGTGTCGGATCGCATTTAAACAGCGCGTTGTCGTTGGAATAGAAATACTCGTTCAAAAATTTTTTCTTGATGCTTTCTACATTGGAATAAAGACCGTGATAGGCGCCATTCACGTACACTTTCGCATAATTGGCACGGGGTGCCGCCATGTAGTTTCGTGCAATTTCGTACCCGAGCACTTCGCGTACATAAGAAGGATCTTTGAAAGCGTTCGAAAGTTTGATCAGATCGTGTCCTTCGTAGTCCTGGCTGCCAATGACCTCATCCAGATTGATGCTGAAAGGGTTTTTCGGCCGGTTGGGGTTGTACGAACTGTTGCCTTTGTATTTGATGCCCACGCTGTCGAATTCAACGCCATTCACAATAACCAAAGGTGCAATCAGGCGCGCGTCTTCATCGGCAGCAGCCAGAGAGTCGAGCAGATGGTCCCAGTTTTGCTGGGCAAAAAAGATGCGGATTTCCTGAATCTCGCCGGTATTATAAAAGGATTGCGCGAAAGCGCCGGAAAAAAAGAGCACAAAAAGGTTTACGCTGGTAAAGAGTCGCTTCATGATATGAGATTTGTTTTATTGCCCGGGCTTACCCGCCTTTGTTATCATCTTTTTTGTTGTCGTCTTTTTTTCCTTCTTTATCCCCTTTCTTCCCAAAAAGCTTATTGTTCCAAAACTCTTTAAGCTTTTCGCGATTTTCTTCCCGTCGCTCCTGTCGCTGGCGCAGTTTTTCAATGCGCTCGGCATACTCCTGGTCTGTTTCGAAGTCTCTCCGGGGTCGGGCCTCCATCAATTGCTCCGTTTTTAAGGAATCGGACAATTCTTCTTCCATCTCCTCCAGCAAAGTGGAATCTGCAATGGTGTAAGGGCAGTTCATTAAGGCTAAAGTCGTATCGGGTGGCGATACAAAGCGTGTAAAGACCTGGCTTTTGTATTTGTCGTTTTTATAAACCTGCCCCATAAATTTTCCCCAAACCGGCACTGCCGTCACGGAAGCCTGTCCGGTATACATGCTTCGGAAGTGGACAGAAGGCAAAGATGCGCCAATCCAGACGCCCGCAATCAGGTTGGGGGTAAAGCCGATGAACCAGCCATCTGATTGGTTTTGAGTGGTCCCCGTTTTGCCGGCCATATCCACATTGTAGAGGCCATTTTCCCAACGAACCCGCGAACCAGTGCCGCGGTCAATAACCGATTTGAGCATCTGAGACATCATATCAGCGTGCAGGCTGGTCAATACGCGGGGAAATTGCTGCGGATTAGGGCGGTCAAAAGAAATCAGGACTTTTCCATCAGCTGTTTCGATGCGATCCAGATAATGCAAGGTCGGTTTTTGGCCACGGTTGGCAAATGTTCCAAAAACCTGCAGCATTTCCATCAGTGAAGCCTGCCCCGTACCCAGCGCAATGGAGGCATCTTTGGGCAGTTCCGCCTGAATGCCCATGTCTTTTGCCAGTTGGCGCACCGAATTCACGCCAACGCGCATGATGGTTTTTACGGCGACTGTATTGACGGATTTGCACAGGGCGCCCTCCATAGAGTAGGCGTTGTCATAACTGCCGTCTGAATTTCGGGGGGTCCACTGGCCTTCCGCATTTTCAGCCGGCGCTTCGTTCACGGCAAGCACGGTTTTTCCCGTCCCGCCGTTCAGCATCTCTGCATCATCGTAGGTGACCAGAGCGCCACTGGTATATTCGCAGGGGCGAATGCCGCTTCGGAGGGCCTGCGCAAAAACGACTGGTTTGAAAGTGGAGCCAATTTGCCGGCGCGATTTGACGTGATCGTACTGAAAGTATTGATAATCAATGCCTCCAACCCAGGATCGCACGAGTCCTGTTTGTGGTTCGATGGCCAAAAAACCTGCCTGAATGATGGAAAGGTAATATTTGATAGAATCCATTGGCGTCATTTCCCGCACATCGTCTTTGTTTTCCCAGTTGAAAACCTTCATTTTCACAGGCGTATTGAAAGCTTCTTCAATTTCTTTTTCAGAAAATCCTTCTTCTTTCATGTTCTGATAGCGTGGAGAGCGCTTTTTCAGGTCTTCCAATACGCTGTCGCTGCCCCATGGTTTGCCATTTTTCCACTCTTTGTCGAAAGCCTGCTGCAATTTTGGGAGGTGTTCGCGTACCGCAGCTTCAGCATAACTCTGAAACTCCGCGTTGATGGACGTGTATATTTTTAAGCCATCGGTGTAAAGGTTGTAGGAATCACCGTTCGGTTTTTCAAAGCCTTCCAGGATGTTTTCGAGTTCGACACGCAGGTGTTCCCTGAAATAGGTTGCCAGTCCGTCGCCGCTGTTTTCAGGCTGGTAATTCAGGTTAAGCGGCAATTTCTGCAATGCCGCACATTCTTCTCCATTGATGTGTCCCTGTTTCTTCATGCGGTCCAGTACCGTATTCCGGCGTTCCTGCGCTTTTTCGGGGTGCCGGATGGGATTATAAGTCGTATTGGCTTTCAGCATGCCCACCAGCAGCGCTGCTTCTTCAATCTTGAGGTCATGGGGTGATTTGTTGTAAAACCGTTGGGCGGCTACTTTAATGCCAAAAGCATTTTCACTGAAAGGTACCGTATTCAGGTAGAGCGCCAGGAGCTGTTCTTTGGTGTAGATGCGCTCGAGGCGCCGGGCTACGATGGTTTCCCGCATTTTATTGACCAGGGTGGAAAGCAGGCGGTAGCGTTTGCGTTTATACAGGTTTTTTGCCAGTTGCTGGCTCAGGGTACTGCCGCCGCCGGAAGACTCATTAGAGAGCAGGATGGTTTTAAAAAACACCCTGAACCAGGCCCGCATGTCCACGCCGTTGTGTTCGAAAAAACGCGCATCTTCCGTCGACACCAGTGCGTTGACCACATTCGGCGAAATTTCTTCAAAAGCAGCATTGACGCGATTTTCCACGTAATATTTCCCCAACAAAACGCCATCTTCAGAAAAAACTTCCGAAGCGTTGTTGTGCTGAATGTCTTTCAACTCGCTATAGGTAGGCAAAGGGCCGAGGAGTTCTGTGTAAACCAGCATAAAGAGCAGAAGAAGAAAAACGACACCGATACCGCATAAACCGCTTACAATGGCTGTTGCCCTGGCAAGCCGTGGGTATTTACTGCTGAAAGCTGCCCATTTGGAGCGGAGAAAAGCAAGGCCTTGCTGCGCTTTTGCTTTTACTTTTTGCCAAATAGCCTGCCCGTCGAGTGATGGTTGGTCTGCCATGTTCTTTAAAAATTTGTGCGCCGCTGCACGAGCGGGCGAATGTCACCTTCCTATATGCACCAGCAAAACAGAAATGTCTGCCGGTGAAACCCCGCTGATCCTGCTTGCCTGGCCTATGGTACGGGGTTTCATGCGCGATAATTTTTCGCGCGCTTCCTTTGAAAGAGAGGAAATTTTATGGTAGTCGAATTGTTCGGTTAACAGCACTTCTTCCAGACGATTCATTTTTTGAGCCAGTTCCTGCTCACGCTGAATGTAGCCATCGTATTTCATGTTGATTTCGGCCAGTTCGACAAAGTCGGGGTGAAACTGAGACAGATAAGCATCGAGTTCGGGTAAAGCCCTGCGCATGGATTTGAGGTCAATTTGCGGACGCAGCAGGATGCCCTGTAGTTTCACTTTTTGTCGGATGGGGGCTGTATCACAGCTTTCCAGATAACCGTTGATGGCCTCAGGACTAACGCTCGTTTCTTCAAAATATTTGCAAATGGCTTTAGCAGCAGCGGCTTTTTCTTCCACCCGCGCCATGCGGTCTTCCATATTCATCACCCCAAGGCGTTGTGCCAGCGGCGTGAGGCGGAGATCGGCATTGTCCTGACGCAGCAGGATGCGGTACTCTGCGCGGGAAGTAAACATGCGGTAGGGTTCTTCCGTGCCTTTGTTGACCAGGTCGTCAATCAGTACGCCAATGTAGGCTTCCGCGCGACTGAGGATAAACGGCGCCTGTTCGTTGATCGCTAAGTGGGCGTTTATACCCGCCATCATCCCCTGGCAGGCAGCTTCCTCATATCCGGTTGTGCCGTTGATCTGGCCGGCAAAAAAGAGGTTCTTTACCAAACGGGTTTCCAGCGACAAACGCAATTGTGTAGGCGGAAAATAATCGTATTCGATGGCGTAGCCCGGGCGGAACATTTTGGCATTTTCAAAGCCCGGTATCATGCGCATGGCTTTGTATTGAACATCTTCCGGCAAAGAAGACGAAAAACCGTTCACATAAATTTCGCAGGTATCCCAACCTTCCGGTTCGACGAAAAGCTGATGCCGGTCACGGTCGGAAAAGCGGTCAATTTTGTCTTCGATAGAGGGGCAATAACGCGGGCCCAGACCTTGAATCCTTCCGGAGAACATAGGGGAACGGTCAAACCCGGTCCGCAGTACTTCGTGAACCGCTTTACTGGTATAGGTGATGTGGCAAGGCAACTGTTCCCGTAGCGGCGGCGTATCGGTAAAAGAAAATTTAGCAGGATTTTCATCGCCTGGCTGCACTTCCATTTTGCTGTAATCGAGCGAGCGGCCATCCACACGGGGCGGGGTTCCGGTTTTCATACGGCCTGCTTCAAAACCAAGGCCGATCAATTGTTCGGTAATACCTTTCGCAGCGCCTTCTCCTGCCCGACCACCGCCAAGCTGCTTTTCGCCAATGTGTATGATCCCGTTGAGAAAAGTGCCGTTGGTGAGCACGACCGAGCGGCCTTCAATCTCGAGGCCCATGCTGGTGCGGACGCCGCACACCACGCCATCTTTTACGAGGAGTCCGTTCACCATTTCCTGCCAGAAATCAATATTGGGGTGCGCTTCCAGCATCATGCGCCATTTGCGGGCAAAAAGCTGCCGATCGCTTTGCGCCCGTGGACTCCACATGGCCGGACCTTTCGACATATTCAGCATCCGGAACTGCACCATGGTGTGATCGGTGACAATGCCTGAGTAGCCGCCGAGCGCGTCGATTTCGCGCACGATCTGCCCTTTTGCAACCCCGCCCATGGCCGGATTGCAAGACATTTGGGCGATGGTTTGCATGTTCATCGTGGACAGCAAAACTTTCGACCCAAGATTGGCGGCAGCGACGGCGGCTTCACAGCCTGCGTGGCCTGCGCCTACTACAATGACATCGTATTTTGGAAACATAGATTGCCTTTGGCAGATACTCGTTATTGGTGATTGGTTGCAAAATTAGGGAAATTCGGCGGAAGTTTTATGTGACAGTCCTTTTCAGCATGCTCTATATGCCACGTGCTAACAGGGTATTCTTTGCGGAAAGTTTCCATCTCTCAATAATAAAGAGAGAAGCCAAACCAGCATGGAGCGTTACATCACCGCATAATCTGATAAAGCCCGCATATCGGTAGGCCGAAAGCCCAGAACAAGGTGTGATTTTGGCACCCCAAGCTCACCAAGTTCTAAATCAAGAGGAATCTCTGTGTTGTTTTGCTGCACCCATATGTTCCCTGTCTCGGGATGGATATTGAAATGTAACAGCACATGAAAATAAAATTGCCCGCCATGCCAACCCATACGCACCAATTGGAAATGATTGTGTACCAAATCTGTAATGGCCTGGTAGCCACCATTAGACCCTAGTGATTCATTGCGCTCACGGGCCAATTGCTCGATGTAGTTCGTCAATACCTTTTGATGCGTTTTTATTTTGGAAGCTACATTTTCCATAAAAGCATTTCTTTTAAATTTCTGTCAAAAACGATGATTTTCACGCTGTAATCACTGACCGCATTGGCAATGCCAAGACGATGAAATTCTTCTTCAAAAACATCTTTAGGCACGGCCAGAAAAAGCTGTCTGTCCGGTTCAATACGCCGCAATGCCGACAGATAATTAAGGTACTGGCCTAAAATCCTGTGAAATTCATTCGCAAAAGATATTTCTAAAAACGACTTGACTTCTACTGCTATTTTTTCAATGCCTCGCTCTGCGGCAATTAGTTTTTCTGCACCAAAGTCTATTTCCCATTCAGGGTCGTATTCCGTCATTCGATAAGGATCATGTGTTATGACCCAGCCATCCTTCAACAGCGCTTCGCAAACTATTTCATGAAGCAAGTCTCTGGCCATAATAATCATTTAGTTAACAAACCAAAAGGTATAATGGGTTCATTGCAAAATTAGGGAAATTCAGCGGAACTTGCATGGATTTAACCCCAGCCTTCATTCAGACTGCCTTGTCTAGCATCTGACAAAAGAAGACATCGGGATAGTAAAACAGCTTCGCCTTTTCTGATTAATTTTGAACTGTTTCTGATAAACAAACTCATCGCGATGAAAAATATTTGTGCTTTTGCGGCTTTCACGACCATCCTGTTTTTCAGCGCTTGCAATAACGAAAAAGAAGATCCGCTGCCGCAGATTGCCGTTGAATCGCCGATTGAAGGTGCAACAATCGAATTTGGTGATACGGTTCACATCGAGGTCAACATTACCCATACAGAAGCGCTGCACGAATATCTGGTAGAGTTGAAAAATGCTGACGATGATATCGTGCTCTTTTCAGAAGGCGAACACAGCCACGATACAGAAGCGCATGTTCACAACCATTGGGTAAACAATGTGGCTACCCACACCGATATGGAGCTGAACGTTACTGCAATTGATCATGCCAACAGAACCAGCACCAGGACGGTTCATTTCCACTGCCACCCACAGTAATTAACAGAGGACTGGGAACCGCTTATTTTATGTGGCGGCAAGTGAGTACCTGACTAAATTGACAGACACTGCTTAAGACGAACCGGGTATAAACAAGTGGGTTATCTTATCAGAAAAATTGAGATAAGCTCAAAATTTCCATTGTCCTTATTTTAGAATCTTTGTAACCAAAAAAACAGTTCACTCGTCTTGTTTTTTTGGAAATCAACCTGATTGACCCATAAATTTGGATTAACAAAACGATCCGGAACCCATTATGTTACCACGCACCATTCACGAATACCTGACCCAGTTTCGCCACACCATGGCGATATACCCGCGCACCTATCAGTTTTTCAAAAAATACCGCCTTTGGGAAGGAGAATGGGATTACCGTTGGTTGTCCCGTATCATGGGACTGATCGCTATTGTAGTGGGCTTTAAAATGATCAGCACTTTTTCAAATTGGTGGTCAAAGGCCCATTTCGATACCTTGTCGGATACCGTAACCCAGATGGGTGCGCTGGCCTCCGATGTTTTCCAAAGCGGGTACAGCCTGATTTATGCCAGCGGTCTGAAATACCTCATGTTTATCCTTTTGTATGTCGCAACGGCTCATTTCAGCATCAAAACACTGACCATACTTTCAGGCCGGACATTTAAAAAGTTGGATTTTGACAAAACGGTCAGAGACCAAATCAGGGCCATAAAAGTCTTTATCCGCTCCTGGGTCATGGAATTGATCATCTCTTCCGTCGCGCTCGGCATCTTTTTCAGCATATTCAGCAGCCTGGATTTCCTCCAAACGCCTGCGGTCTTTTTTGTAAGCTGCTATTTTGTCGGATTTGCCGTTGTGGACAGCTACAATGAACTCTTTGGACTGAGTATCAAAGAAAGCATGCAATACACCAGAAATTACGTCGGTATTGCCCTGGCATCGGGCCTGGTCGCTCAACTGTTGATGACAATCCCTGTATTCGGCCCTATTCTTATGCCCATTGTAACTGGTATTGCCACCACCATCGCCATGTTTGAATTATCGGATCTGCATCTGCTGGATCGCGATCTTGTGGTGCAATTGGATGAGTTGGTTTAGAAAGGAAGGTTAAAGTAGAAAGAGGAAGGTTAAAGTGGAAAAGCCTGTCCCGCCTTAGCGGGGGTTAAAGGTTAAAGTAGGGCAGATTGCTCTATTGGAGCAGTATTTCCCTGTCTAACATCTAAAGTCTGAAATCTGATGTCTGACATCTAACACATTAAAGGTTAAAGTAGAGCATCCTGCTCCATTGGAGCAGGATATTCCTGTCTAACATCTAAAATCTGATATCTGACATCTACCTTTTAAATTTTAAAACGGGTTCGCTTTTGGATTTTCAATAAGACCAAAAGCAAAATCAACCAACAGTTGTTCGACCTCATCCAGGTTGCCGTCGATGACTTTCACATCGGTCAGCGAAGGCAGGTGGAGCGCAAAATAGGGGTGGTCATTCGACATTTCCAGGAGTGTGCTCGCCAGGGCTTTCGGATAGCGAAACGCCGGGGAAACCTCCTGAATCAAGCGGGCAATGGTATTGCTTAAAGCCTTGTATGTCAAGAAAAAACCATACTTATTTTCCTGATCTACCTGCTTGGTGTGGTATGCCTTTATGGCTTCAGAAATGACGATCCGGTGCAGGATGTCTTCGTCTACAAAATCAATGGCGGCATTGCGGCGAGAGGACTCGATGATGGTTGAAATCGCTATCCGCAATCGCTGGCGGGGATCTTTTATGTTTTGGATATTCATTTCAATGCAATACCGCATCCACTCCCAATACCAGCAAAGTAAATACAACAAAAGCAGGTGTTTGTTCTCAAAATAGCGATAAACGGAAGCTTCTGTAGATTGAATTCGTTCGGCAAGTTTTTTAAATGTAAAGGCTTCGAAACCTATTTCATCGATCAAAACAATGCTGTCCTGAATTATTTTGCGCCCCAGTTTGGTCTCCTGAGGATCGCGTAAGTATAACTTTTCGTTGAGTTTAAAGAAAATTCCAACAGCCATAAATCCATATATTTTTCCCTTTCATCCCGGCGAGTCTGATAGCATCCTTCCCGGCAAAGGTGGGCATATTTTACAAAAATCGCTAAGGTTTAACCATTTTGCGAGTTTGAAGTTCCCAAATGCCATAATTGTTTCCTGATTTTTCAAGATAATCCTTTAACCATTGCGCGCAGATGGTGAAGTCATCAAAACAATGCTCTTCAGGTACCAGTCCGGGAACGAGATTGATGCTTTTCAACATGTCATAAGGCTGACTTTGAAGCCCTGTGAACAGTACTCCAACTTTTTGTTCCTGAAGATCTTGCACAGCTTCTTCCATCGCATATAACCCGGATTGATCTATATAAGGTACCCGATCCATGCGAAGTATGAACACTTTCGTTTTCGGTAAAGCTTTTATCATCTCCTGAAAGCGGGATGCAAACCCAAAAAACAGGGGACCATTCAGGTGTTTGATGTAAATCTGGTTGCCTATTCCTTCAAGCAATACATTTTCTTCATCATTCCAGGGTATTTCGGCAGCATAAGATTTCAATGGTGCTGAAGTGGCTCCATGTTCAACCACATCAGATACCTTTTTCATGAACAGTAATGAAGACATCACCATGCCCAGGGCGACAGCCTCCAGTAATCCGATAAAAACAGTCATCAGCAAAACAACCAGCATAACGACTGCATCAGCCATGGGCATGGCCCTTAAGTGTCGAAACCCCTTGTAATCAATAATACTGATGCCCACTGTGAGCAAAATACCAGCCAATACGGCATTTGGGATATGTCCTACAAAAGCGCTGAGTCCAAGCAAAATGGCAAGCAGAAGAAGGCCGGCGATAACCCCCGACAAATTGGTTTTAGCCCCCGAATTGGCGTTAATTACCGTTCGCATGGTGGCGCCAGCGCCCGGAAGTCCGCCAATCAGGGCAGACAGGGCATTGCCAATACCCTGGCCAATCAGTTCCTGATTGCTGTTGTGTTTGCTCTTTGTGATGTTGTCAGCAACGATTGATGTAAGTAAAGAGTCTATCGCCCCCAGCGCTGCCAGGGTAATGGCGTATTCAAAAACCAGCATCAGTATTTGGGTATCCAAATAAGTACTAAAAAACGTCAGGTGCAATTTGGGCAGGCCGGAAGGCACCCCACCAGGTGTCGTATCGTTGATGATTGATACCTTTCCGGGCAGGAAAAAAAAGGCGATCAGAGAGAGTGCGATTAGTGCAATCAATGAGCTGGGTATCGCTTTTGTTATTCGGGGCGCCAAATAAATGATCAGTAGAGTGGCTACTGACAACAGCACTGCCGGCAGGTTAAAGTCCCTGAACAAACTGCCAAGTGCCAGGATGGTGCCCAAAGCGCTGCCCTTCGGAGCAGATTCCCCGGTCAATGGAAAAATTTGTCCGATGATGATGATCACACCGATCCCGCTCATAAAACCCGAGACCACAGGATAAGGAATAAACTTGACGTACTTTCCTATTCGCAAAACGCCCAACAATCCTTCCAGCACCCCGGCCAGGAAAAATATGCCCACAATAACAGGCATCGCTGCCTCCAGATTGCCGGCACGGCCAATGGCTTCGGAAATGATGACTGCTGAAACAACTGTCATCGGAGCCGTAGGTCCGCTGATCTGAACTGGCGTACCACCAAAAAGTGCCGCAAAAATACCCAGGGCAATGGCGCCATACAAACCAGCGATAGGACCTAATTCTGTTTGTGCTCCAAATGCAAGTGCAAGGGGAAGTGCCACAACTCCGGAGGTGATGCCTCCAAAAAAATCGCCTTTAAAGTTGGCGAAACCAAGAGGTAATTTGATGTTTTGCATAGAGACCGGGCTTGTGGTGGCTTGAATGCCAGTTTGGGTATTACGAACATGCTGAACCAGGTCTGAATGCCCATAAAACCAAAGGATAGTCTCAATGTAGCAAATAATAGTTGAACTACCAACTTTAGAAGCAGATACGAGAGGAATCGGAAAGAAAAGAGGGTGCCCGGAGCGGGACTTGAACCCGCACGGCCCTTACAAGCCACAGGATTTTAAGTCCTGCGTGTCTACCATTTCACCACCCGGGCAAGGGTAAGATCGGCGCAATACCGCTATCGGTTAACCAAAGATAAAAAATACTGCGCTCCTGGAAAAAAAAAAGCCTTCCGAAAAAAGAAGGCTTTTAATTGGAGCAGAAGACGAGGCTCGAACTCGCGACCTCAACCTTGGCAAGGTTGCGCTCTACCAACTGAGCTACTTCTGCGTATGATTTCCGGCCTTTGCCGGTTGCTTTTCACTAAAGCGATGCAAATATACAGTCTTCCTGTTTATGTTGCCAATATTTTTTTCTGAAAAATTTACATCTTTCTGGTTTTTACAGGTAAAAAATTGATAATCAGAATTTAAGAAAAAATATCTTTTTAAATCCCTGCCGACATCGGACAAAAAAAACTCCGCCGCAAGTACTGTGGCGGAGCTCATCCAACTTACTGATACTAATATTATGTTTTAGACCAAAGCACTGGCATGCTTATCCGGACGAATAAGATTAAATACGGCCTGCCAGTTCCAGCCTGAGCCATTATGCGTATGGAGCAACAAGGTTGATATTGACCCGGAAAGGGTCAAACAAGCCTGATTACCTGCTTTGAAACAGTGAAAGCACTTTTTCAGAGAGCGCAGGTTTGACCTGTATGATAGATTGCTTTTACTTTCGTGGTGTAAAAATACTCAGAAAGAAGGCGTTCAGCAAGGGATAGAGGGAAAATTTCGACGAAAGAAATTGTTCGTAGAAATGTAATTTATTTGTTTAATTCACTAATAAACAGATAATTAGAAATAAAATAATATTTTGCCTTAATCAGACAAGGGCAGGTGTAAAACTGAAAACCAGTCAGGTATAAAATTCAGCGGCCCTTTAAATTTTTTTTACGGCTGATCGGATAGTGTAAGCATTAGAGTGGCATGGTCGGAAAACAAATCCCGATCAAGCGAAACATAAAATCCTTCTTCAATCTCGGTGTTTTGAGACAGGTTGATTTTTCCGCCTGCGCGTTCAATGGCGAGAGACCAATGTTCAAAAACGACGTATTCCGGCCCAAGTTTCGACAGTTCTTTTAGCAGCAATACCGTTTGCCGTACCCAGTATTGGGTGTTTCGCGAGGTGTAATTGCCGGGAATCTCAAAAATATATTCTTGTTTCAGGTGGTCGCAACCCGACTGGCGTATGTTCAGGTTGAGACCGTCGTCAAATTTGACTTGTTCGTTGCTTTCTTTGATGCCCGGTTGAAAACTGTAGTCGATTACCCCGGGCAGATTTTCATTAAAAACAGGCTCCGGTTCGGTGTAGGCACATCCGGCAAATGCATCGGGATTGACGGCCGGCTGACAGGCGCTCAGGGCAATCAGCACCCCTAAAAGTACCTTCAGCCAGGTGTCGGGTTCGAGACTTTTGTTTAAAGAATTCATTATTAATTCACACAAATGTTAAACAAAATACGTAAAGGGTCTGTTTGAAAATCTGCTCTCCGAAACCGGAAAGCCTTTATACAAACAACCATACAAAATCAACTCCATGGTCATATCAGATATATCGAACCTACCCCCTACTGCTCACAAAGATGAGGTTACGGAAACCCGGTCAACAACGCCAGGGGCGCCGGTTCAGCAGGAAGGTTCTTCGTATGCTACCCCCCTGCGAAAAGATGCCTTTGAATTGAGCGATGGGGAAAAGATGAAAACCATTGAGGGCCATTTCAAGGAAATTATGAAAACCCTTGGCCTTGATATGACCGATGACTCTCTCAAAGGAACCCCGGGGCGGGTAGCGAAAATGTTTGTCAAAGAAATCTTTGGCGGACTCAACCCCGCCAGCTATCCCAAAATATCGTTGTTCGAAAATAAGTTCCAATACCGGCGGATGTTGGTGGAACGCAACATTCCCCTGTATTCCTTCTGCGAGCACCATTTTCTTCCTATCTACGGCAAAGCGCATGTCGCGTATATTCCAAACGGTAAAGTAATCGGGCTTTCCAAATTAAACCGCATTGTAGATCATTTTGCCCGGCGCCCACAGGTTCAGGAGCGCCTGACCATGCAAATTGCAGATGAACTCCGTCGGGTTCTTGGGGTAGAAGATGTTGCCGTTTATATTGATGCGCAGCACATGTGCGTTCAGGCACGGGGCGTTCATCACGACCACGCAAGCACAACTACGGCCGAATATGGCGGCAAATTTCTGAATGAATACACACGCAACGAATTTTTGCAAGCCATCAAAGCACAATGATTTCGGTATGGAGATGCCGCCCTGTATGTAACAGGAGTTGATTCCAGAAAAAGATTCCCCTGTCAAAGGTCGCGATCAGATAATGAGCGTGTAAATTTACGGATTCCCTTATTGCTCAACAGGTACAGTAGTAGTAGTCTTCGGTTTACTCGTTTTATTCGAAACCTTCTCCGGTTTTGGCAGCAGATCGGCTTCTATCATGCGTTTTTCCATGAATAAACGCCCCTCTGATATATGCCCCCTGATGTATTTTTCAATCATCAAACTGGCGATAGGCGCGGCATAAGAGCCTCCCCATCCGCCATTTTCTATGTATACGGCAATTGCAATTTTAGGTTGCTCTTTTGGGGCAAAAGCGAAGAAAATGGAGTGATCCTCTCCGTGTGGGTTCTCGGCCGTCCCTGTTTTTCCGCAAATAGGAATGTCAGGAACATAGGCTGATCGGGCTGTTCCGGCCAGCACAACCATTTCCATCCCGTCAATTACAGGAATGAAATGCTGCTTGTCGATGCCTATTTCTTCCCGATGGTAAGTTGGCGTTTTAAAAATACCCCCGGCTGAGCCGATTTTTGAAACGAGGTGCGGCGTTATGTAGTGCCCCCGGTTGGCCAGGGTAGCAGCGAGGTTGGCAATCTGGAGGTTGGTAAGCAGCAATTCGCCCTGGCCAATACCCAATGACCTTATCCAAATGGATTTCCAGAATCCATCACTTTGATAAACCTTGTCGTAATATTCGGAATTCGGAAAAAAGCCTTTCTTCTCTCCGGGAAAATCGACACCAAGCCTGTTGCCCAGCCCAAACTTTGCAAGATAGGAGTTGAACTCATTAAAGCCTTTATCGGGGTGTAAGTACCCATATTTGTCAACAATGTCCCGAAATACCGTCACAAAATAAGCATTGCAGGAATGCTGTATGGCTGAAGTAACATTGGCGCAGGAAGCGTGGTTGTGGCATCCCGTAAGCTTTTGCCCGTTAAAGACATACCCGCCGCTACACGAAACACGACGGTCGGGTTTCATAACACCTTCCTGAAGTGCAATAAGGGCCACGATAGGTTTGAACAGTGATCCGGGAGGGTACTGTGCCAATATGGAGCGATCCAGAAAAGGCTTGGAGGCGTCGTTGAGCAGGTCACTGTATTTCTGAGCCCGCGAACTTTGATCTATGGTCAGATGATTGGGATCGTAGGACGGCGAACTGATCATCGTCAGAATTTCACCTGTAGAAGGTTCAATGGCTACAATACTGCCTATTTTATTGACCATCAGCGATTCGCCGTACTTTTGCAGATCGAGATCAAGGGTTGTAAACAGGTTATTGCCCGCAACGGGTGGCTTGTAATACCCCGAATTGCTTGCATCGTTAACTTCCCGCCCAAGGTTGTCAATCAGCACGTGCCGGATTCCTTTTTCTCCCCGAAGTTCTTTTTCATAGAAGCGTTCCAGGCCACTGGCGCCTATGTAATCGCCCAGTTGATAGCTGGTGTCCGCATTCATTTCATCCTGATTAACTTCCCGGATATAGCCCAGTACATGAGCGGCATTGGAGTGTGGATACCCCCGGGCGCTACGAATCTGCATCGTAAAAGCCGGAAACCGGTGAAGTTGCTCCTGAATGTAAGCAAACTCACGGGCGGATATTTTACCTTTAAAAATAAACGGAACAGCCCTGGAAAACTTACCGCTTTGCCAATCCTTATTCATTGCATTGACAAAACCTTCTTTACTCATCCCTACAAGGTTGCAAAACCCTAAAGTATCAAAATTCTGGAAGTCGATTTTATTGTAGGTCACCATCAAATCGTACATCGGATCGTTGTATACCAATCTGTGGTTTTTCCGATCATACATAATGCCTCTTGACGGATAAAGTACCTGGCGACTGATCGCAGCATATTTTGCGCGATTCTGCTGTTCTTTGTTGAATACCTGTAAATACGCGGCCCGTGACACCAACGCCAGTGCAGCTATGATGAAGATGATTTGAATGGTCAATTGTCGTGTACGATGAACGTCTGACACAGTAGCTGAGTGTTTTTAAGCGCTTAACGGTTCAGTCTTCAGGATTAAAAATCAGCATAAAGATAATGATAAAAACCATTGAAATAGCAAAACTTGTCAAGCTCTGCCACAGAATATCAACTATATATACAAATGTAAAAGCTTCCAATGAGAAATAGACAAATGTATGCAGGAATAATAAGACGGATGCATATCTCAGAAACCAGGCGCGGCCCATGCGTTTGACAGTGGGGCTGTGATTCATATTATACCCGTCCCTTGGCGCCCAGAATGCCAGTATCCAATGCCTTGCATACGCCGTAAAGACCAACGCACCGGCATGAAGCCCGAGAGGAGTATAAAAGAAATCGATCAACAAACCCATTGTAAAACCCAGCAGCATGAGTGCAACGCGAGGGGTTTTGAACGGCAAAATAAACAGGAAAAGTGGATAAAGCAGCACCTGAAAGGAGGGCCTGCCGTCCAATGTGAAATAGATTCTTTTCAAAATGAACACTTGAATCAGCAGCAGCAGGGCAAACCGGAGGACATTGGATAGAATCGTTTTACTGTTCATAGCCGTCGGAGTGCTCTAACCTTAATAAATCAGTTTTTTTCCTGTTGTCCATTTTAACGATATAAACGTGCTGAACACGGACAGGGTCGCTACTCAACTTTACTTTAATTGCATGCATGCTCGTTTTTTCGGCATCAGGCGCAGGCGCTTCAAATATCTTTCCAATGGCAACACCTCTTGGAAACGCAAACGAATACCCACTGGTTTGGATGGAATCCCCGGGAGATACCTTATGATACAAGGGGATATCAGTCAGTTTGGCAAATTCCGGGCTCCCGTATTCCCAAACCAAAACGCCAAATGTATCGTTATTTTTCCCTTCAGAAGTGTCGCGGGAAATTACGGAAGCACTGATGCGCGATTTTGTATTTAGGATGGAGATGACTTTACTGTAATAATGAGAAGTATCCTCTACAATACCTACAACTCCATCGTCACAAATGACCCCCATGCCTTTTTCTACCCCATGCGCGCCTCCCCGATTCAGGATTAAAGTATTATTTGCCCCGTATACACTTCTGCTGATTACCTCCGCCGCGATGTAAGAATAAAGGGAATCGCTGATGCCCATCGTATCAACGACGACTTTATTGCCATAGCGGTTTTCAGGCCGGGCATTATGAAGCTCCGTATTGATGGCTTTCAACTCGGCCACCTGCTTATCGAGGTTGACGTAACTGGTGAGGTTGGAGATGCGCTCATTGATGGTATTCACCAGAATACCTGTGGAATTGAGCAGGATGTCTTTTTGTTTATCTCCGCTCTGAACAATCAACAACAGGCAAATCCCTTCCAGAAACAGAAGGGTCAGGAAATTTCCCAACCTCGCGAAAAGCTGAAGCAGGCTGCCCATACAGGATTCTTAATTAGATTCGACCCGGTTAATGGTATTATCGTGATGCCATTTCCTGCAAAAGCAAAAAGCATCCAAACAAACAGTTGGCAATGGCTCTTGGATTAAACGCTCTTCCGGTCTATGATAAAGGAGTAACGATCTGTGTTTTTAAGCGCCAGTCCGGTTCCCCTGACTACGGCACGCAACGGATCGTCCGCTATGTGTACCGGAAGTTTGGTTTTCAGGGAAATCCTTTTGTCAAGGCCACGCAACAAAGCACCGCCGCCGGTCAGATACAAGCCTCTGCGATAAATGTCGGAAGCGAGTTCCGGAGGCGTAATTTCCAATGCCTTGAGAATGGCCTCTTCGATTTTGGAAATAGATTTATCGAGCGCCTGGGCGATTTCAGTGTACGTCACCTTGGTTTGTTTCGGAATACCTGTCATCAGGTCGCGGCCATTAACGGCAAAATCCTCAGGTGGATCTTCCAATTCTGTGAGTGCCGAGCCGACATGTATTTTGATTTGCTCCGCTGTGCGCTCGCCGATGAGTACATTGTGCTGGCGTTTCATGTAATCCATGATGTCGTTGGTCAGTTCATCGCCTGCAATACGGATGGATTGATCGCATACAATACCGGAAAGTGCAATAACGGCAATCTCTGTAGTACCACCTCCGATGTCAATAATCATGTTGCCTTCCGGTTCTTCCACATCAAGGCCTATCCCCAATGCAGCAGCCATCGGCTCATAAATAAGGTAGGTTTCCCTCGAGTCAACGTGATCGGCAGATTCAAAAACAGCGCGTTTTTCTACTTCCGTGATGCCCGAAGGAATACAAATGACCATTTTCATGTGTGAGAGGAAACGCCGACGTTTGCCCATCATTTCAATCATCCCTTTGATCATGTTCTCAGCAGCCTGAAAATCAGCGATCACCCCGTCTTTAAGGGGACGGACCGTTTTGATGTCTTCGTGGGTTTTTTCATGCATTTGCATGGCTTTCCTCCCAACGGCCATGATTTCCCCCGTTTTCCTATTGATTGCAACAATAGAAGGTTCGTCAACGACCACTTTATCGTCTTGTATGATCAGGGTATTGGCTGTGCCTAAATCAATGGCAATTTCTTGCTTGAAAAAACTGAAAAGTCTCATTTAACTTTTTATCCTCTGTTTAGAACGCTTAGGAAACGAAAAAAAGAGCACTTCCTTGTGCTTGTTAAAATATGGAACGCTGAAAGTAGGTAATATCCTTCAATTTCTATGCTTTTGCATTCACATATTTTCAGGCCGCAAAGCAAAGGAAATTTTGTCAGAAAAGAAAATCTTTATTCAATCGGTTTCAATGCTTTATTAAGGATATTGTCCGTTTGAGCTTTCCCTGCTTCACTTGCAAAAGGTAGTTTCCCGATGGAAACTGCCCGATACGAAAGGGCATTCCCGGAGCTTGCTTTTGCTGCATCAGCTTTACGCCGTTCAACGTCAGCAGCGTTGCCTCTATAATAGCCTGATTGTCATTTGTTTTGATAAAAAATTCATGCGCTGCGGGGTTGGGAAAAATAGAAACCTCATTCCCGGAGGCGGTTTCAGCGACCCCATTCGCGCCGATGAGTAAAGATTGGCTGACGGCGTGCCCGCAATAGGCATTCTGAGCATTCAGCGTCACGGAATAAACACCGGTAAGCGCATACGTATGTTGTGGGTTGCTTTCGGTGCTGATGCTGTTGTCTCCAAAATCCCAGTTGAAGGCGGTTGCGTTGGATGATAAATTTGTAAAAATGACCTGATTACCCGTGATCTGAAAGTTGAAATCTGCTATTGGTTCAGGTAATACAGAAACCAGAGCAGGCAGGGTCAGGGTATCGTTGACGAGGGCGCCAATGACAATCAGGGTGACATCATATTCGCCGGGCTGAGCATAGGTAACCAAAGGGTTTTCTTCGTTTGAAAAGGTAGGCGCGCCACCGGGGAAAAGCCACAACAGGCTGTTGTAATTCCCGGTCGACTGATTGGCAAACACTACCGTGCGGGGAGCGCAGCCTTCGGTATTTTCGGCGACAAAAGCGGCCTCGGGAGCAAGAAACACCTCAACAAGCATGGTGGTATATGCGGTATCACAGGCATTAATGGCCAACAGGGTCACAGTATATTCGCCGCCAACAGCATAGGTGTGTTGGGGATTCAAACCAGAACTGTTCCCGTTATCGCCGAAATCCCACCAAAAAGCGCTCGCAGATGAAGAGCCATTGCTGAACGATGCCATCAGCCCGGAAACAGTATATGAAAAAACTGCTTGCGGCGCCGGCACTACCTCCAGCGCAATTTCATCAGAAAAAACAGTCGGAAAACAATTGCTGCTCACCTTTAGCCGGAAGATATAGCCGTTCATCGATTCGGTCACTCCGGAAATTTCCAGATCGGAACTGCCCGTACCGGCATACAAACTACCATCCTGAATGTCGGTAAACCCGGAACCCGTGTTTAATTGCCAGCGATAGCTTAATCCAAACCCCTGCACAGACAAGGGAATCGTCAATAAGTCTCCGGCACATACCGGGGCCATTTCCGAAGCTGCCGCTATCTGGGGTGGCAGGTTTGGTTCCAACCCCTGCGGAATGCCGGTAAAAGCGCCGGTTGTACCCGCACTTCCCGCCTGGGCGTCATTACTTCCGGTTGCGCAGGAACTTGAATTGCTGCTTATGCCCGCTGCACCGCCTGAAACATTGTTCACAGGTGAAACAGAAGCTGTATAGAGCAGGCGTCCGCCACTGCCGCCACCGCCCGGGCCGGAGCAACGATCAAGGCCAAAGTTGTCAATATTGCCGCCATTGCCGCCACGGGCTTCAAGCAACAGCGCACCATTTGCACTGGAAACATCGAGCAGGATTGTTCCGCCACCGCCACCGCCACCCGCGCCTTCCCCAAAAGTGCTTTCCGCATTTTGGCCGTTGGCGCGCAGGGCAAACCCATTGGCAACAATTACGCCTGATTTCAGCAGCAGAATTCCCCCGCCATTACCGCCGTCGGTACCGACGCCATTGTTTTCGTGCCCGGCGCCGCCACCGCCGCCAAAAAAGCAACGGACGGAATTGGTCGAGATGGCTTTACCGCCCCTGCCCGGAAAAAAACCATCGCAACCAAAAAAAGATGGTTCGTCGTTGTTGCCACCTTTACCGCCGGCATTTATATTGGCGCCGCCACCGCCACCTGAGTTGTGGTCGTTGCCGCCACCGCCGCCGTTGGCCTGGGCGCCCCGTCCGGTTTCCTGGCTGGCTACAAAAGCCGCAACGCCCTCCCCTTTGGCCGCACCGCGCCAGTCATTCGGGCCATAAGCGTAGCCATTGATGCTGATGAGCCAGTTGCAATTGTTTGTTGCCGTAATATCGGCGATGCCGCCACGAAAGCCCTTCCCGCTGACATCCAGATCTGCCTGGAGGGTGAGCGTGCCGCTGACTTCCAGGGCAAGCACTCCCCCTGTTTGGCCGTTCCAGGGAGCGGCGCTCAGCGTGCCGGTTACCAGGGCGTTTTCATAGAAGGGAACATCAACCAATTGGACACTACCTCCCGTATTATAGGTATGGAGCAGTGCATTTTCAAAAAAAACGGTGTTACCCGCAAGGGAAGCGATAACTGCTTTTTCATAACGCCCGGCATCTCCCAAATCAGCGATGTCGCCAAAAGCGGCCGAATTGGAAGTGTTGATCGTCGCGCCTTTCATTTGAATGAGCAGTACGGTGGTACCCGGGCTAAAGTTGGCCGTACCGGAAACCGTTGCACTGTTTTGGCAATAATCAATGGCGGTAACCGTCGTGTAATGATTGATGACCCCGGAAATAGCAGTTTGCCCATAGACCAGAAAAGGCAAAAAGGCGGCGTAAATTCCGCCGGCAAGTTTTCGGAATTGCTTATGCATAGGGATTGAAATTGAGACTTAAAGTTATAATAAGCCTTTGGAAAATGAGCGAATTCTGTCAAGACTCTTATTGTCTTAAAATTATTGATGGAGTTTCCTGTCTTCTGACCCCGCTTTTCCGGTGGTGAAAAAGCCTGTTTTATGAGAATCATTTACGGATTCCTTTTTCTTTTCAAAAGAAAGATTATCTTTGCACCCGCTTTAAAAAGCCTGCTGCTTGCTGTGCAAGGGACGCAGGTATTGGTTTAACCAAACTTATGTTAAACAAATGGCTGTAAAAATCAGACTACAGCGTAAAGGTCGCTCCAAGCGTCCGTTTTACCACATTGTCATCGCCGACGCCCGCGCAAGCCGCGACGGCCGTTTCATCGAAAAGATCGGTACTTACAATCCGCTGACGGTGCCTGCCACCATCGAAATTGATCGTGAAAAAGCTTACGATTGGTTGATGAAAGGCGCACAACCTACGGATACCGTTCGCTCCATTCTTCGCTTTAAAGGCGTTCTGTTCCGCAAACACCTCAACCGCGGTGTTAAAAAAGGCGCTTTGACGCCGGAAGCGGCAGATGCCCAGTACATGGCGTGGATTGAAACAAAAGAAGCAAAAGTTGTTGCCCGTAAAGCAGCTGTTGCTGCCGAAACGGAAGCTTTCCGTGTACGTGTTTCCGGTACGCCTAAAGTAACGCCGGTTGCGCCGGTTGTTGAAGCGGCTCCTGTAGCAGAAGCTGTTGAAGCGGCTGCAGAGGAAGTTGTGGAAGCAGCTGTTGAAACAACGGAAGTTGTTGCAGAAGCAACACCGGAAGTAGTGGAAGAAGTAGTTGCTGAAACTGCTCCTGAGGCTACTGAAACACCGGAAGCGGCTGCAGAAGAAGCCGCTCCAGAAGAAGAAGCATAAAACTTATTGATTGATAAGTTACGAACAACAACACCCCGCAGGTCATGGCTTGCGGGGTGTTTCTTTTTTGAGTCCTTTTCCCGGTGTTTTTCAGGCCGGATAGTCTACATAATTGCGCGGTGTCTCGTACAAGCGTACCGAAAGTTCATACCGGGCGTCCAGCCTTGCCCGGATCAGGTTCCAGATGACATAGCAGATGTGTTCCGCGGTAGGGTTGAGGTTTTGAAATTCCGCGACCTCCACATTTAGATTTTTATGGTCAAAGCGGCTTTCCACTTCTTCGGCAATGATGTCTTTTAAGACTTTCAAGTCAATCAGATACCCGGTTTCAGGATCTACTTCGCCGGCCACTCGGACTTCCAGTTCGTAGTTATGCCCATGGTAGTGTGGGTTGTTGCACAGCCCAAATACTTCCTGATTGCGCGCATCGGTCCAATTTGGATTGTGCAGCCGATGTGCTGCATTGAAATGCGCTTTTCGATAAACAGCAACTTTCATATTCACTTTCCTTTACAAAAACATGCAACAAATGAAGGAAACTTTGGTTGGAACACAACAGGGTTGCCCTTGCAGAATGTTGGGTAATTCTTATCTTTACCCTACATTAACACCGCATACCTATGTTCTCTAAAATTCTCCAGGCCATCAAAAATCTTTTTGCCGCCCTGTTTGGAGGCCGCAAAAAAAAACCAACTACACCTCCTCCGGCGCCTAAACCACGTCCGCGCCCGGAAACAATCGATCCTTTCCCGCAGGATGGCGCTGAAATTACAGCCGACACCATCGTGATCGTGACAAACGAGATGGAACACGTTACCGTGCTCCCCAACCAACCCGATGCCGAAGATACAAAACAACCATTGGAACTGGAAGACGATCCGGAACCCATCATTCCGGAGCCTGAGCCTGAAGCAGTAATGGACACGGCAGCTGAAGTCCCTGCTGCAGAAACAATGAGGCCTCAGGCAGAAGAAAACCCGGCTCCGAGACCCACAAGCAATCATACCCAGCGTTTCCTCTGGTGCCTTGACAACGGCCATGGCAAACAAACGCCAGGCAAACGGTCCCCCCTTTTTGACGACGGTAATACCCGCTTTTTTGAATATGCCTTTAACCGCGACATCGTTGCCCGCATCATCAAAAAACTGGAAGCTGCCGGTGTGGCTTGTTTCAACGTGGTACCTGAAGTCGAGATCGGGGACTTCCTCGAAGGCCGCGTCGGGCGCGCCAACAAAAAGCAATCGGCCTTACCCAAGCTTTATGTGTCCGTACATTCCAATGCGGCGCCTGCGGCCGGTTCCGAGTCCTGGTCAAGCCCCTCCATAAACGGCATCGAAACCTGGTTCTTTCACGGCAGCAAACGCGGCCAGAAAATGGCGCAAATTTTTCAAAAGCACCTGATCGAAAACTCCGGATTGAAAAGCCGGGGCCTAAAGTCAAAACCAGACGGCCAGTTTTACGTCTTGCGCAAAACCAACATGACATCCGTGCTTACGGAAAACGGCTTTTACAACAACAAAGAAGAAGCCGCCAAACTGATGACCGACAGCATGCGTCAGAAAATTGCCGACGCACATGTTGCAGCAATCCTGGAAATCGAAGAACACGGACTTTAATTTTATAAAAACAGAACAATGAAACCAGTAAGGGTCAACCTAATTAATGCGCTTGTACTGATTGTTGCGGGCTTGTACGGCTATTTCGGTGTGGCTACGGCCAGCGGAACCGCCTCGCCTACTGCGCTGATTCCGGCCGCATTCGGTGTCGTTTTTATCGTATTGGGATTATTCTGGGAAAAAGCTCCGAAAGTAGTTTCCCATGTGGTTGTGGTGCTGACCTTACTGCTTCTGGTCGTTTGCATCTCCCGTTTTGTTAAAATAGATGCCTGGGATGCCAAAAAATACATCTTTCTGGCCTGTATCCTCAGCAACGGCATTGCACTGACGGTGTTCATCAAAAGTTTTATTGACGCGCGAAAGAGCAGAACGGCCTAATATGGTTAGATTCTATCGGCTCACAATTTAAAAACAAAAGCTGCAAACAAGCGCTATTCCTCCCCGGAAAAGTAGCCTGATCTACTTATGCTCAAGCAGGCGGTAGTTTATTTTCAAGGGGCCTTTTTCTACTTCCGTTTGTAGTTATTTTGCCGGTTTTTTTACAAAAACTTGACCTCGCAACGGTTTCCCGCTTTGATGAGGATTCCGATATCCAGGCATTTGAAGCCCTGATCGGGGTACCGGAATAAGCTCCTCTGGACAAAAATTATGCATTTGTAAAATAAGTGCAAAAAGGTTAAGCGCCCGTGCGGCCATCTTTGCACAGCCTCTTTTAAGCTTGGAATCCAAGCCATTTTTTAACTAAATACAACTTTGATGAAACACAATGTATCATTTTCTTGCAAACTTTATGGTTTGCTCTTTTTACTATCCGCTTTTTATATCCAGTTGCAGGCCCAGGTGTTGGCGCCACAGATAGAGTATGAAGTTGCCAAAGGAAAACCGACAACACAATCCAGCAATTACAACAGTGTTAATGGCCTTGCGATGAAAGCAGTAGATGGGAACACTTCCGGAAAATGGTCTGACCAGTCAGTGACGCATACAAAAAAAGAAAGTAATCCCTATTGGGAAGTAGATCTGAAGAGCAGCTATAGCATCAGTCGAATCACAATTTGGAATCGGACAGATTGCTGCTCTGATCGTTTAAACAACCTGCAGGTTTTTACCAGAGGCACAACAGAAGAAGACTGGAAGCCTTACTCAACGCAGAACTATAGCTACAAGCCGGGAGATGAACAATATGCAATCACTTTTTGCGAAGTGCCGGTAGAGGCAAGATATGTTAGGCTACAATTGAATAATCCGGCGGGCATTTTGTCTCTTGCCGAGGTACAGGTTTTTACGAATGACTTCTCAAATGAAAGAATCAACCCGTTTGTAACAGGCGCCAAAATCGCCCTTAAAACAGATATTGGGTACTGGGTCAGGGTTTGTTATGACTGCCAGGAATTGAAATACAGTTCTATTGACCATACGGCAACCGCTAACAACACGGCAACAGTTAAACCTGATGAGTGGGAAATCTTTACAGTGGAACAACAGGATGGCAAAATTCGCTTGAAACACAAAGATGGAAAATACCTGGGCGAATGTGGCGGCTGCAGAAAAAGTGGTAACCCAGGAAGCATTATTGTAGCAACAGAAACGCTGAAGGACGGAAAAGTAAGACCATCTGCTTTATTTACAACCGTTTTGCTCGAGAATGGCAAATACGCCATCAAGAATGCAACCAGCAACAAATACTGGAGTCGTTACAGACCCGGTGGGCCCGGGCAACCCGTTGTTGGGATGAAGAATGGGATCAATCATTTGATTGCATCCTACCGATCCGCCCCTGATATTGCTGCTACTGCGTTTGAAGTACATGTCATTGAAGAAGGCAAAAAAGGAAGTGGGACCGTAAGCAAAACCGGGCGAAACATAATAGACTACGAACTCAGTTCTTTGCCGGATGCGGAACGCAAAAAAGGGAGCCAACTCTCTAATATTTACACCTACAAAGTCAAAGACAGCCAAAACAATAATTTTTTCGACTACCGCACCCTCCCTGTTGGAATCAGAGATTTTGGCCCCGAAAACGGCATAAATTTTAAACGCCTGGCTAGCTTTTATATGAACCGTGGAATGGATTGTAGCGGACCGATGTTCCAAGGGGATAAAGATAACTGGGAACCTGCATGCTATATTCACGATGTGATGTATGCTACCTTGCCCCCTGCAGGCAAAGAAAACGCCTGGAAAGACTATGCCGATAAAGCCCTGGCCATCAATATGTGCAAAATATGTCAGGATATCTGGCCCGAAGGTAGTCCGGGACTTGGAGGATGCTTTGATGGCGCCCGCAACTCCTATAATGTCTTAAAATCAGGATGGGCCGGTATTATTGCTAAGGATGAAGCGAAAACAGCCTTTCAAAATGGACAGAGGTTTGCCAAAGACCGTTGTATGCCGCGCATGACCGAGGACGAATACAAGAAAATAACAGCGTATATAGATGCACACTGGATTCCTGATTTCGGCACCAGTTGGGAACCGGGGCCCGGTATCTTTAATTTCTTTTACAAAGGAAACTATTTTATAGGCGAGAAATAGCAAAACAGGCAATAAGGGCATGGATTTCCCTTCAAGGACAACTCCTGCCCTTATTGCCTATTTATTTGCCTGTTTGCCTCTTGCCCATTTTCTTATTTGCCCTTTTCCCCTTTTCCTTTCCTCCGCTCCCGGAATACCTCAATAAAAGGCGGCAGAATAGAAACAAAAATAATACCGAAGACGACATAAGTGAAGTTGTCCTTGATGATGGGCAAGCCGCCAAAAAAATAACCCAGAAACAAAAAACTACTCACCCAGGCGATACCGCCAACTACGTTAAAAGTTGCAAACCGGCTATAACTCATTGTGCCAATGCCGGCTACAAAAGGGGCAAAGGTTCGGATAATGGGAACAAAACGCGCATAGATGATGGTTTTGCCGCCGTATTTTTCGTAAAACTTTTGGGTCCTGTTCAGGTATTCTACTTTCAGGAGTTTGTATCGCCCGCTAAAAGCTTTTGGTCCGATGTAATTTCCGATATGGTAATTGACCAAATCTCCCAGAATAGCCGCTGCAATCAACAACCCGCACATCAATAAAATACTCAGGTTGCTTTCGGGTTTTGCAATGATGGCGCCCGCCGCAAACAACAAAGAATCTCCCGGCAGAATCGGCGTCACCACCAACCCAGTTTCCGCAAAAATAATGAGGAACAGAATCAGATAGGTCCAGGACTGGTAATTGCTGACGATCTCGACTAAATGGTCGTCAATGTGTAATACGAAATCAATGAGCGCGGTGATAAAATCCATCGGCGAGGAATAGGTTGATTTTAAAGTGGTGCAAAAGTAAGCATTCCGGAGATATTAAAGGCCTAAATCTTGGCGGCAGGCAGACAAGTCTGCCAGTTAGATATCAGAGATTGTTGCAATATACGGAGGCTTCATTTATCTTGCCCGGAAATAGAGCAGGACGACGAGGGCAAAACCGACGTCAATAAAGAAATAAAAGTGCTGGAGCAAATGTATATGGTAGCATTACAGCCTTTTAGAGACAAAGGATATCATCTAAAAAAACGTAAACAAAACCACCAATCCGATGCCATCAAATGCAACGCGCCAAAGCCTTTTTGACAAAAAAAACTACGCCTTAATCCTGTTTGTGACCGGTATTTTCCTGCTCTTTGCAGGAAGCGAGAAGTCGGTTAAATCAGGTGAATTAACAGGCTATAAGTATGAAGAAAACGAAAAACAAGGGGAAGGCCTCCGCCCAATGGAAGCCTTTTATGCCATGCGCGACTATCCCTTTTTCCGCCCCGACATCCGGGCGTATGCCGAAGCCATAGCTGAAGCGCGCGCAGGCGCGACCTCTGCAGGCGCACGCAATGGAGAAGGCGGCCTCGATACCCCCTGGACTTTAGAAGGTCCCGGCAACATCGGCGCACGCATCAACACCATCGCCATTGACCCTGTCGACAACAACATCATTTATGTCGGCTATTCCGGCGGAGGTGTTTGGAAAACAACCGACGGCGGCGCCACGTGGAATCCCATATTTGATGAGCAGGACTTCCTGGCCATCGGGGACATTGCCATTGACCCGGCCAATCCCAACCACATTTACATCGGAACGGGCGACCCCAACATCGGCGGCTATCCTTTTATCGGGAACGGGGTCTGGAAAAGCACCGATCAGGGAGCAAGCTGGCAATATCTTGGCCTCGAAAGCCAGCGCATCATATCCAAGCTGATTGTCAATCCCTCCGGTTCGCAAAAGCTCTATGCAGCAACCATGGGGCTTCCCTTTGAGCGCAGCAATGACCGGGGTTGTTACAGCACCAGTCTCGCAGCCCCCAATTGGCAGCAATCTCTTTTCGTTTCCAATCAGACCGGCATCATTGATCTTGAAGTGTCGCCAACAGATCCTAATACGCTCTATGCTGCTGCATGGGATCGCATTAGAAATAACTCGGAATCTACGGTATCAGGCGAAAATGCCCGTATCTGGAAGTCAACCGATGGCGGCGCCAACTGGACGGTACTGTCGGGCGGCCTCCCACTTGGTCCGCAAAGCCGGATTGGATTGGCCATAGACCCCAACAACGGGCAGCACGTGCTGGCAACTTATGCCAATACCAGTCTGACTTTTGGCGGTTTGTACGAAACCTTCGATGGTGGCATGAGTTGGCAGCAAAACCCCGGAATCGGACTGAGCGCCAACTTGCAGGGGAATTTTGCATGGTATTTCGGGAAGATACGTATCAATCCTTACAATGCCCAGGACATCTGGATTTTAGGCGTGGAAACCTACCGATCCACAAATGGCGGCCAAACCTGGGCCAAAGGCGTCAATGGCAATGGCATCCATGTGGATCACCACGACCTGGCTTTCCTGGGGCCGACTCAATTTTTGCTGGGCACCGATGGCGGTTTGTACCGCAGCAATAACAATGGCCAAAACTGGCAACGTGCAGACAACATACCGGCAACGCAATTTTATCGCGTGGCCTACAATCCCCATCAGCCTGACCTGTATTACGGAGGCGCGCAGGACAATGGTACTACAGCCGGTAACGCCAGCCAGCCCAATGGCTGGGACAGGCTGTTTGGAGGCGATGGTTTCCAGGCTGTTTTTCACCCGACGCCCGACATTTATTATTACGAAGCCCAAAACGGCGCCATTTATGGGTCAACCAACGGAGGTGGTAACTTCAACCTTGCGACAAACGGATTAGATCCAGCCGACCGAACCCATTGGGATATGCAATACGTGATGAGTCGCCACAACCCGGATATTATGTATACCGGCACCTACCGTCTGTATCAGGGTTTTGGCCACCTGCCGACCTGGGTTCCCATCACCGAAGACCTGACGGACGGCCTCGTTTTTGCCCCGCGCTTTCACACCATCAGTGCCCTGGACGAAAGCCCGCTCGACCCCGACCAGGTTTATGTGGGCACCAATGATGGCAATGTCTGGCTGGTGAACCCCAATACAGGTGAAAAAACCAACCTGAATGCCGGACTACCGGATCGCTATGTATCTTCAGTAAAAGCTTCGCCCGCCGACCCCAACCGCGTTTTTGTGTCCCAAACAGGCTACCGCGACAACGATTTTACGGCGCGTATCCACCGCTCTGACGACCGCGGTGTCACCTGGACGCCCATTGCCGGCAACCTGCCCAACCTCGCCGTAAATGACCTGTACATTCTGCCTGAAACAGAAGACCAGGTAATTTTTGCGGCCACCGACGGCGGCGTCTACGTCACCATCAACGGCGGAGGGCACTGGGATCGCCTTGGCACGGGCATGCCCATTGTGCCGGTCTACGACCTCGACCACAACCTGACTCAAAATACGCTCATTGCCGGCACCCACGCCCGCAGTGTGATGACTTTCCCCATTGACTCCCTGGCTTTAGATCCGCCGACAGCGGTAAATGGCCCCGGCAGTCTGACTGGCAGCCTGCTTTCTGTAACACCCAGTCTGGCACAGGGAACTACGACCATCACGGTAGACAAGCTCCGTCCCGGGCAGCGAGCCAGCATTTTTGTAGCGGACCTTAGCGGCAAAGTGCTGCTGAAAACGCAGCTGGAAGGCGCCGGAAAACATGCCTGGCCAATCGACCTGCAAGGGTTTCCGGCAGGGGTTTATGTGGCCATTGTGCGCAGTGAAGGCAAGGTGCTTGGGACGAGGAAGTTTGTGGTGGGGAGGTAAGAGGAAGGGCAAATTGGCAAAGTGCAAGGGGCAAGGGCTGGTTTGTAATCGGAAGCTTTCGCAGCAGCGAATGGATTCATCATGAAAAATAGCCTGTTAAGCGTCACCCTGCTTTTTTGCAGCATCGACGGTTTTGGTCAGGCAGCCGATACCCTGAAAACGTATACCCTGCAATCTGCCACCATCATCGCTTATCAGGAAAAGCCCGTCCGGAAAACATCTTTGAACCTTTCCATCCTCAAAATAGAAAGCTTAAGCCGCTATGGCAATTACAACCTGACCGATTTGATGGCCAGAACACCCGGAGTCAGCATGCTTTCTACCGGCGTTGCCATCTCGAAACCGGTGATTCGGGGGCTTTACGGAAACCGTGTGCTGGTACTGCTTTCGGGACACTAATAAATGCATGCTTTGGCATTGACGTTACAAAAAGGCCGCCCCGGGAAAGTCCGGGAGCGGCCGATAACGTCATTTTATCGCTTGTCTTTGACACCGGCGCCTGACGTTGCGCGTTGTAGTGCCTTGTATTTCGTTTTGTTTTGTGCGTCTTTATCAGTCAATCCTTACCATCTTCCCGGTCGCCGTATGCCCCAGCGCCTCGATGCGGTAGAGCAGTATACCTGCAGCAAGCTGGCGCTCCGCCTGGAATTCCACTTCGTGTTTACCGGCTTCGTAGTACCCGTTGAGTTCCCAAACCGTTTTCCCTGAAAGGTCGCTGATCACCAGGTGCACTTCGGAAGCCGAAGGCAGGTTGAAGCCAATCGTCGTTTCGTCGCGGAAAGGATTCGGGCGGTTTTGGTACAATTCGATTCGATTGTCCGGTGTTGCATCGGGCAGAAAAACCAGATTCAGCGGCAATGCCTGATCGGCTTCGTCGTAAGCTTCGGCTTTTGTGATGCCGGAGTGCAGTGCAAAAGCTTCGGATACGGTCACTTTGTCGTTGGCACGGAAGACCAGCGTAAGCAACACTTCACTTTCAGGAGCCGCGGCTTCTCCCGGCCAGTTCCAGCTAAAAGTCAGCAAGCCGTCCAGCAACTCTTTCGAACCGAGGTGTTCCTCCTGCAGGATGCCGTTTTCGATGCCGATGAGTTCGAGTTTGTCTGCGTCAAACTGCAGGGTGCCCTGCAAACCTTCCAGGCCTTCAATACCCGGGGCTTTAATGGTCAGGTGGCAGATATCACCCGATTCCAGATGACGATCGGAAGCCTGAAGCACAAAAGGCGTTCCGCTGCTCCGTTGTTCTGCCTGCTGGAAATTGTACTGCGCGCTGCCGTTGATGTCACCGGTTTTAACCGCGACAAAATCTTCATTGCTCATGTTAGCGCTCAGGTTGGCCAAATTGATCACCTGGGGAAAAACTTCCTGCCAGGGATTCATCGGGTTGGGGAAAGCGTAATTCGCATCCACAAAGCGCCAGCTGGGTACGCCCGGAAGCTCGCTGGCAATGCCGAGGATCAATTTGCGCAACAAGACCACATCAAGGGTTGTAATCGAGCCGGACCCATTGGCGTCGGCAGCGATAAGCCGGTAAGGCGAATTCAACAGCTGCGTGCCCAGAATATGCCGGGTAATCAGTACCAGGTCTATCGTTGACACGCCATTTAACCAGTCGCCGGACCGCTGCGGCCGGATCGAGTATTCGTGCCCGGTTTCAAGGTCGCCAAATTCGTAAACCCCATCAGCGCCTGTTGTAGCCATTACGGGCATACTTTCTGCAGGTCGCAGGCTCACGCCTTCGACAGGCTCACCGGATTCGCTGATGATAAGGCCTGCCACGCTGGCCAAGCCACCCGTGATGAGCGGGCCGCCGCAAACCCCGGGCTGGTTGTCCTGAACGGTGAGGTTGGCCTCGCAGAAAGTAAAATTGGGCCCGCCAATTGTTCCTCCAGGCTGAATCAATAAGGGGTTAAATGCATTGTCCCACGCATAGAGCCGCACCAATTGCACCCCTTCATCGTCGCAGGTCAGCAAAATGCTGTCGTGACCGGGATGCGGAATGTCTATACCGCTCTGCACTTCCTGAGCCAGGTGGATGGAGTAACGGATCGGACCGGAGCAGTTTTCTGTAACCGGGCTTGCGATAAAATCTGAAGCGTGCAATACGGCAAACCCGCTATCGGCATCGCCATCGCCGTCGATGTCGGTACCGGGAGGCAATGCCTGCAAAACGATCGAGAGGTTAGTACGGCAAACCGGTGCTGCCGCCACACAATCGTTAACCTGGAATGGCAGGGTACTTTGTACCTGATTGCCGCAGGCGTCCTCTACCCGCAGCACAAAAGCGTGCAGGCCAATGGGGAAATTGCCCCGGATGTTGTAGTTGGGATAGGCGCCAAATAAAGCCGTCGATGTAATTTCCTGATCCAGCGTGCCGTTTCTGCCAAAATCGATAAAGATTTTAACGCTCACAGGGCCGGTCTGACAGGACTGCTGTACCGAAAAAGCAGCGACTGCTTCTCCCAGACAGGTATTGTTGTCAAAAGAACAGAAGGAAGTACCTCCGGGGTTAATGGTAATGACCGGCGGAATGTTGTTCTGTACTTTGATGATTTGCGTATAGGTCCAATAACCGGTTCCATTGGTGATTTGACGCCAGTATCCGGCCGGGTTGTTGCCTCCCGGGCAAGATGTTCCGCGCGTCCCCGCTGCAGGAATAGCATTGAGCGGATCGTTATCGCGGTCAGAAAAAATACCGTTGGCTCGGCGCAAAATCCAGACGTCTTCATCCCCCGGAACACCATCGCAATCTTCATCCCGGCTAATTTCCACAGCCGGATCGTTGCTGTTGTATTCGCAATGGTTGATGATGTGGTAAGTTCGGAAGACCTTAAAGCAGGCTTCTCCCGGTGCTGACACCTGTACATCCTGCACACTGATGCTGAAACGATCGCATCCAAGCGCTACCATCTGAGCTGTGTCCGGCGTCGGCACTTCACAGTTGACCGTGAGGTCTTTCGGAAGCTTCAAGTTGTAAATATTAGAGGGTTGTATGTTTACCAGTTGCTGGCAGGTACCCAAAGAAGTATTGCCAAAGGAATCAATCGCACGAAAACGACGGGTTATTGTGCCGCTGCCGCAAAGCGCGAGGTTCACGATCGGGCTGAGTTCTTCTATGGTAGCGCCGGAGCAGTTGTCTGTTGCCGTTGGAACACCGAAAAGTGTATTCAGTTGTGCCGGGTTGTCCGGGTTGAAATTCGAAGGTAAATCGTTGCAAAGCACCGATGTTTCATGAGGCGCCACACAAGTCGGGCGGGTATTGTCTTCTATCGTTACCTGGGTGATGCACACACTCTGGTTGCCGTTCACATCTGTGGCGCGCAATTCTGTGTGCATGGTCGAACCGGCATCGCAACAATAAAACTGAACGGAAGGGCCCCAGTTGGTGTAATAAGGCGTTACAGGCTGACATGACACCGGGTCTTTATCAATCATACGGCGCACTTGTATAGAGGCCAGACCACACGGATCGTTGCTGCCTTCGTCAACGTCGGTCGCCAGCAAAGTGCCGACGCTGCCGCCCAGCGACATAATCAGTTGATCGTCGCACACTGCAGTAGGCAAAGCCTGATCGCGGATGCAAAAGGTCATTTCTTTGGTTGCCACATTACTACAGGCATCTGTAACGGTGTACCGGATGCGGTGACAGCCGATTGGAATATTGCTTACCGTGCGGTTGCTTGCTCCCGGAGGAAAAGTAGCCAGCACCTGCGTTTGCATGATCGTGCCCACAACCTGCCCCACTTCGTTCAGCACCTGAACGGGTACCTGCGTCAGTACTTCTGTCAGAATTTGCCAGCTTGACGAACAGTTGTCGGTCACCGTAGGCAGCGGCACTTCAAAACTGGCCGTACAGGAACCTCCTCCCGTAGAATAATAGGTCGTATCGGATGCCGTGGTAATCACCGGCGGCGTGGTATCTGCTACCCGGATTACCTGATCATAGCTGGTGGTAGACGCCGGACTGCAGTCGTCATAAATGTACCAACGGCGGATAAACTGGTAATTGCCTTCACAGGTACTCGTGCGTGGCTGGTCGGCAAACGAGGCTATCAGGTTGCAGAAAGGCGAATCCAGATAATGAACCCCAAAAGCGCTGTACACCAATGGACGGCCTGTCATCACCGGACTTGGATTGCCTGCTGGCGTCGTTTGCAGGCTTGTATTGCAGTTGATGAGCACGCTTTTGGGCGGAAAAACAATGTCTGATACGCTGGCTTTTGCCACCGTAATGGTTTGGGTGCATTGCACGGAATTGTTGCTGCCATCGCTTGCGGTAAATTGGCGTGTAATGGTCGTGTTTCCGCAAATGCCGTTATTGGCGACCTGATCCGTGAAAGTAATGGCTGGTTGTGTACTGCAATTGTCCTGTACCAGCGGTGCGCCGGTGAATTGCGTACTTCCTGCAATGTTGGTCAGAGAAGCTGCGTCAGTACAGAATAATTTGCTCCGGATATTGCTGTTGCTTATCGGCCGGCCACTTAATCTGCCCGTTCCTGCGGAATAAACCGCCCATCGGAAAGCACCGGTTTGAGCTGCTTCAAATGAACTCGTCAGGATGCTGTAGACTTGTCCGGCCTGTAGTTGTATGGCAATGCGGACAATGTCTGTAGAATCGCTGAAATAGCCCATGCCCGATGGCATCAGGTTGCTTGCTGTAAGCAGGGAAAGACAGGGAGAGTTAAAAAACGTTGGGATGCCTTCATAAATAGCGCCCAACCCCCGCCCGTATGTGGCGTCCAGCTCAAAAACATAGAGGTCATTCTGTGTGACCGTAAAAGTGTCGAGACGATAATAATGCTGTCCGATACCCGGGTTTACCTGAGAAGTAAAGCAGCTGAAGTTCATGGGAACAAAAGTGCTGCTGTTGACATCCAGAGCGCCATTCAGAAATTGAATCTGCTGTGCAATGGTGGCTGTATTGGTATTGGGCGGACAGGTTATAGCCGGGGGCAAAGGGTCGCTGATAAAAATAGTGCCGACACCGCTGAACCCTCCGGCAACTGTAGACACACGCACCAGCAAAGTTTGGCCGGCGTGACTTCCGTTAACCGTATTGCCGATGGCGTTTCCAAACTGGTCGAAAACCGTGACTACATAATCCTGATCGATGCATGGATAGTTTCCCTGCAGGATCATAGCCGGCGTAATGAGCGCCTGGCAATTGGCATTTAAGGTCACATTCACCTGATCGTTGGTAGCAATATTTGGGGTTGCCAACACGGCCACGGTCTGTTCCACAAAAGCAGTACAGGCAGGATCTCCGGCATTGCCCGGAGTACCGGCGCCCGCATTAAATGTGTAGCGCACCGTATAAGAACCCGGCCCCAGCAGCAGTGGGTTAAAAACCGTTGCCGCCTGACCATCAATCGTAAAACTTCCAGAGCCGGCAGCCCCGCTGGCATTCCCGCTAAGGGTCACAGGCAGACTGCTGGTACAATACTGGCTTGAAAGGCCCACAATTTGTGGATTCGGGTAATGGCAGGTGCTGCTGATGTTCAGCGTTTGAACGCCGTTGCCTGTGGTCATCGTAAAACCAACAGCATCTACATGCCGAATGGAAATCCGGTAAATTCCGGATCCCGGCGCTGTTTCCGGGATGGGTGTTCCTGCGGGAATCGGCAAAGGCGCTGCGGGTGGGGCAGGGCTGTTGGCACTAAAAAAGCCGGAACCGCCAATCACCGTCCAGTTTTGCCCCGATGGCGCTTCGATGGTGATGTCGTCGCTGAACTGGCCATTGCTTAACGTTGTGGCGTTGTTCAGGCAATTGCATGTTGGCGTCGCGCCCGGTGTGGTACCGAGGTAAATCTGCGGCGTCTGTGCAAGTGCAGGCGCCATGGCCAATAAAGCTGCGAATAAAGGCAGCAAACCTAATTTTAGGGGCAGACCCCGGAAGCGGCATGGCCGAACCTGTACGGGTCTTTCTTCCTGGTTGATCATCAATGTTCTCATAGTACTTCCTGTTAACCTTGTTGATTGCGATAAAATGACAATAAGAGTTCACCCCTTGCTGTCAAGCAAAGGCGCTTTCTTGCCCGGCATGCAGCTCATTACTGCATCCGTGCGAATTTTTCTAATGGATTATTTTAAACAGGGAGGTATTTTATCCTAGAGTTTGCAAACACCTTGCCAAACTTTTAAGGAGAGGGAGATTACTTATCAATATATGTATAAAGTATTAAAAATCAATTATTAAAAAACTCAAATATTCGTCTAAGTGTTTGAAGAAAGTTATACATAACGTGTTGAGCCGCTTGCATTCGCTCAAGCCGGCTATCCGTATAAGGACCTGTAATTTGCCAAATCCAATGTTTTGAACACCCTGTCACAAGATCATTCACAAGCCTTTTCTGGGCGTTGTGATGTTGGGTTGTTTGAGATAAAAAGGGGCATGGTAGGCGATGTCAGCAAAAGCGGCTTTTGCAAAAGCGGCTTCCGACAGCGGCAGGAGGTGCAGGGCCGAACAGCGCAAGTCCGAGAAACTGACACCTGGTCCGGAGAGTAAATGCTGAGCTTTTTCACTACCTGTTCCGGCACAAACAACAGATAGTCCGGCCTGAAGCCAGGGCTCAAAGATGTCCGGGTGAAGAATTAAAGCCTCTGCTTCGCGGACAGCCTCGTTGCTGTGGTCGAAAGGCTGCCAGTAAACTTCCATACGCCGTGCATCGATCATCGGGACGTAGAGGTCTGCTCCCGGCATTTCCATCTGAACGCCTTTTGCGATGGATTGAAGCGTATTGATTGCAAGCAATGGTTTGTCGAGGGCATAACAGATGCCTTTTGCAGTGGCAAGGCCGATCCGCAGGGATGTGTAGGAACCCGGGCCGTCGCTTACAGCCACAGCATCAAGCGCCGACATGGGCAGTCCGGCCTCACTGAAACAATCGGCGATCATCAGGGTAATTTGAGCGGCGTGGTCCTGCGTGGGGGCACTTTCGCGCAAAGCCAATAAGTTTCCCTCCTGACCCAGGCAAACCGAGCAGACATCCGTGGCAGTTTCTATGTTTAGAATCAATGGCATGACAACACGGTCTTCAATAATTTTTTGGTTAGTAAAAAACGGCTATTCCAGCAGGTGCACTTTCAGGTTACTCAATTCTACCAGGGAAAGCAATTCCATGCCTTCATTTTCGAACAGTTGGTCAAATGTTTCGATGTTCAGTTCCGTTGCCGCTTTGGGTTTGAAATTTCGATAATCGGCAAACCGGACACCATTCACTGTGCGAACGCCATAGGCTTCCCGAAAACGGGCGCCTCTTGTTTCCGGGCCGGCGCCATCCTGGTAATTGTATGCCAGATAATCGAGGGTAAAATGTTCGCGATGAATCCAATAGACGTATTCATCCTCAAAATCCTTGCCGCCGCCTTCCTGATCGAAGTGCACGGCAATTTTAAAGTAAGGTTTTCCTTTCAGCATCACATTTTCGAGCCGGGTCTTTCTGACAGCGCGGTCTTTCAAAAAATAAGGCAGCAAGGCAAAATACACCACGCTGTTGACCGACGACGAAAAGGAACTGCTGTCTTTTTCAGTCAGCTCCACGCGCTGGCCGTTGCGTTCCCGGTAAAAAACAGCATTGGTAAGCACGTCGTGCAATTGATTCCCCGTACTGTCGGTACGTGTGCGTTCATAGCTGTAAGAACCTCCTTTTCGGGTCACCTTAAAGTGGTCATTCCGAAAATCAAACTCTGTGATACTTTTATTCAACAGGTGACTTCCATGCGCTTCAAGTGTTTTTTCAATGATCCACGCTGTTGAATCCTGTACGATCCCGGGGCTTTCCGGGGCTTTTGTTTTTTCGTCCTCTTTGCAGCCAAAAACACCGGAAAGTATCAGGAATGTAAAAACCCATTTATATTTATACATGTCTGTTTTTTTGAATTGCCAATTTGAATTCCGCCTTTTCCGGCAACCTCAATCTTCCTGTAACTTATAAGGTGAACGTGCCGCGATAGAACGCCCGAGGGTGAGTTCGTCAGCGTATTCCAACTCGCCTCCAAAAGATACGCCACGGGCAATAGCACTGATTTGTACGTTCATCCCTTGCAGCTTTTTGGAAATGTAATAAATCGTTGTATCGCCTTCAATCGTGGGACTGATGGCCATGACGACTTCTCTGGGTGCTTTCTCCCGAACGCGTTCAAGCAGCGAATCGATGTTCAGTTCGGCCGGTCCGATTCCCTCGATAGGAGAAATGATGCCGCCCAGCACATGATAAAGCCCCCTGTACTGCCCGGTAGCTTCAATAGCAAGGATGTCGCGGATGCTTTCCACCACACAGATCACAGATTGTTCGCGATGGGGGTTGGTACAGATGGAACAGACCTCCTCATCAGAAATATTATGGCAAACGCGGCAGGTTTTGATGTTGCGGCGCATGCCCATGATGGCTTCTGTAAACTGCTCCCCGTATTCAAGAGGTTGCTTCACCAGGTGCAGCACCAGACGCAGCGCTGTTTTGCGCCCGATTCCGGGTAAGGTAGCGAAGGCGTTAACGGCCTCCTCAATACGTTTTGATGAAAAATTCATAGCGCCTTTGTTGATTGATTTAGTTGCTGGTTTTACCTCCCCCCTTCAGGAGCCGGAGGACTAAGCCGTTCTGCAAAGGTACGAACAGCATCCGCTAATTCCCGGACATCACTGGTCGTACAAAGTACGGCATCAACAGAAGCCAACTCCAGGAAGAACAATTTTTTATCGAAAGAAGCTGCATAAGAAGCATTCATTGAAAGAAACATGTCTTCGTAGGTAGCGCATTTCAGCAATTGCCAGGCATCTTCGCGCACGTTAAAAACGGCTATCAGAAACGTTTTTACTCCCTGCTGCGGATAACACCACAACAATACCGGATAATCGAGATATGGCGCCGAAAAAAAACTGAATAAGTTGGCCTCAAAAAAGGGATAATGCAGGAAACGGCATGGAATCTGTTGCTTTTGCAACTCCATTTCCAGCATTTTCAAACGCGCCTGCATTTTGGGAAGCGGCACATGGTCTTCGCTTAATTGGGGCAAAGGTAGCCAGTCGTCCGAGCGCAAATCGTAAAACTCCACCGGGCCAATCCGCTTTTTGTATTCAAAGCGCTCATAACCTGGCACCACATAACCCGGATAATAGTGCTTCATACCATTATTCATGCACCACTTAATTTCGAGCAGCATGGTGTAAAACCCAAGGCTGTATTCCTTGTAATCAGGAGAATAAACCCCCTGAATGCTTGCTGCACTGGATTGTCCGATGTCGAAAAAGCTAAAAGCCACCAATTTGTCGCCGTGATAAAGGCGAACCTCCCAGGTGCTGTACACATTGGTATCTTCATCATCCAGCAATGCTTCTTTAAGCGAATAAGAAAGTACGCCCGGGAATACGCTGCGGTATTGCTGGTACAATGCCTCTTTTTCTTCGTCCAGGCGCATTGGGCCATATTCACTTCGGAAGAGGGCTTCATTTCTGCGGCATAGCCTGCGTAAGCGTTTGCTGAAAGTATAATCCTGGAGAGGTAACCGAATCCATATGGCCGAATAAAAACGGCGGTCAAAGCTCAAAAAGTGGGTTGTGAAGATAGATTGCCCCATGCGATACCATCCCTTTTCGAGATAAGTATCCAACGATTCAGCCGCAATCCTGTCGGGGTAATATTTATCTGTAAACATGCAACAAACAATTGTCGGGGAGGCAAATATCCCACGGGGCTAAGATACGCCGAGCAACGGATATACAAAATGAAGAGAGGTGCTAAGCGATAAAAAACAGGTATTCTCGGCCTTAGAACTTGTTCCAAAAACTCCGATTGGCGCGAATCACGGAATTTACCCGTAGTTTGCGCCTTCAGTCCAGTAATCATAGCAAGTATTTATACTACCATGAGCCGACACCTTACCAGAAACGTTTGGATACTCTCATTCGTCAGCCTTTTTACCGATATGGCCAGTGAAATGCTGTACCCGGTGATGCCGGTCTATCTAAAAAGCATTGGCTTTTCAATTGTCCTGATTGGCGTACTGGAAGGGCTGGCAGAAGCGACTGCAGGATTAAGCAAGGGGTATTTTGGTAACCTCAGCGATACCATGGGAAAAAGGTTGCCTTTTGTGCAATTCGGGTATGGCCTCAGCGCGCTTTCCAAACCCATGATGGCTCTGTTTGCCTTTCCGCTCTGGATATTTTTTGCCCGCACGCTGGACCGCCTTGGCAAAGGCATCCGCACCGGAGCCCGGGACGCCTTACTGTCAGCGGAATCAAGACCGGAGAACAAAGGCAGGGTTTTTGGTTTTCACCGCTCGATGGACACCCTTGGCGCTGTCGCGGGTCCGCTGATCGCCTTGATTTTCCTGCAATGGCGCCCCGGCGATTACACATCGCTGTTTTTGCTGGCCTTTATACCCGGTGTTGCCGCTATTTTTTTTACGCTGTGGATTCGGGAGCAAAAAAGCGCTGTGGACAAACCCCTTCCCAGACCGGGTTTTCTGGATTTCCTGAAATACTGGCGCAGCAGCACGGAAAGGTACCGGCAATTGACAAGCGGCCTGCTGGTGTTTGCCTTATTCAACAGCTCCGACGTCTTTTTACTGCTCAAAATGAAAGAAAGCGGCTGTAGTGACGGTTTTGTCATCGGCGTCTATATCTTTTACAACATCATTTACGCACTGGCAGCTTATCCACTTGGCATACTGGCCGACCGAATCGGGATGAAACGCCTGCTGGCAGGAGGCTTGCTGCTATTTGCAGGCGTTTATGCGGGAATGATTTTTGCTGCCGGCAAGCCCCTTTTCCTTTTCCTGTTTTTTGGATATGGACTTTACGCCGCAGCAACAGAAGGCCTTGCCAAAGCCTGGATCAGCAACTTGTGCGAAAAAAAGGATACCGCCACAGCCATTGGTACCTTTACTGCTTTTCAAAGTGTAGCCGCCCTCCTGGCCAGCACGCTGGCGGGCATGATCTGGTATTGGGCAGGCGCCGGTTTTACATTTTTGATCAGCGCAGCTGTGGCCATCGGTGTCGCGTGGTATTTATTCAAACTCAGCGATGAAACCCGGCTGAATTCAAAATAGTCAGTTTCTCCCTGCGTTTTTTTATCGTTCAGGCAACCTTTTGCGGAAACCTTGCGAAATAGAGTACTATATGCCTGCAGGAGAGAACCGACTTGCTGTAATGATTGAGGCCTGCCGCCGTCAGGACAGAGCCAGTCAGAAAGAACTGTATCAGCTTTTCTATAGCTTTACACTGGCTACTGCTATGCGCTATACGGCTTCCATCGAAGAAGGGCGCGAAATTGTGAATGATGTTTTTTTCAGGGTTTTTACGAAAATAGACAACTACAATGCTGAACTGCCCTTCAAAGCCTGGTTGAATAAAGTTGCAGTTCACACAGCAATCGATTATTACCGGAAATACCACCAAACACCGCACCCGGAGGACCTTGCTGATGCCGTGGAAGTAAAAACGGACAGCCAGGTATTCAGCAATCTGTCTGCGGAAGAATTACGCGCACTGGTTCAGCAATTGCCTCCGGCTTATCGCATGGCAATCAATCTCTATGCCATCGAAGGGTATAACCACCAGGAAATAGCAGACATGCTGGGCATTACTGAAGGTACATCCAAGTCGAATTTATTCAAAGCCAGAGCAAAGCTGAAAGAACTCATGTTCCGGCAGGAAGCGGTTCGCCGCTAAGCTCATTTTCATTTTGCAGGTATAAATTTTCAAGTGATCTGAGAGAAATACATCGTGTATGGACGAAAAAGACTTCGACAAATTATTTTCTGAAAAAATGAAAGGGGGTACGACTCACGATTTTAGTGAGGAAGACTGGCACCCGCTTTCTCAAAGACTAGACGGCTGGCAGCGCCGACGCTGGCGCGTACTGCCCCTGTGGTGGTTGGGTGCGCTGAGTGGCCTGTTGCTGCTCTCTAACTTCTTGTGGTGGTTAACCTGGCGCGAATCGCATGCTCAAATCTCCCTTTTGTTGCAACAAGGCTTACAACATAAAGCTTCTCAAATTGTAAACACATTTGACACCATCTACCATACCAGCGTTGTCTATCAATACGATACCATTTACAAAACAGTTGTTTTACAGACTTACAGGAATGAAGTTCTTGCTGCCAATACAGCTCCTGCAAAAAATTCGATGGTTTCCGGCCAGGCAATTGCTTCATCCGGGACGTCAGTTAATTCAAACACTCAAAACCTGAATACTTCCGACATAAAGACACCCCCATCCGGCAGTTCAACATCAGGTACTACCTCAACAACAGCGGGTGATGAGGCCATTGCTGCGAAGACCGGAAGTGATGCCGATAAGGCCCACGCTGAGGAAGGACTTTCTACCGCCGAAATGGCTCAAATGCAGACCTCGGTTACTGCCCTGGATCCCATTCCTTTGCTGCATCCAAAAGAACTGGTACGCCGGACTCATCCGCCTATTCCACTACCGCCTCTGGCTGATTGGGAAACCGTCAGGCCAAAAGAGAAAAAGCCTTTTCCCCTGATTCCCAAAACCTTTCATGCCGGTGTTGGTGGCGGTTGGACCCTGCCCAGTGCGAATGTCATCGCCAACAAAAAGGGTAATTCCGTTGCATTAAAAGGAGAAATTGGATTCTCCGACAAGCTTTTCCTGTTGCTTGAAGGCACGTACAGCAGCCTATCGTTCCAGGGCTATGTCTACGACGAAAGCATCGGCCTGCCTACCCCCAACCCACCGGGAGACGACTACGCTTTTAAATATTTTGAAACGCACCATAACCCAAAGCCCATGGCCCAGCTAACCACCGCCATGCGCTATCGGTTCATCGGCGATAAAAAGCTGAGTCCGTTTTTTGGGGCAGGATTTGCCGCTCAATGGCATCCGGAATACAGACTGGAATACGAATATACCCACCTGCCAAGCGGTACAGAGTACAGCGAATCCTTTGAAGTGGAAGAAAGCTATAAGCCGCTGTCGTTTTTGCATTTCGAATTTGGCCTGAGTTACCAAATTGCGAAACGCTGGGACATTCAGACAAGTGGTTTTTACGATGTGGAAGCCTCCCGGAGCCAGGTGGGCATTCCGCAGTTTTACGGACTAAAGGCTTTCCTGATGTATGAATTTTAGATAAAAATGCAGGCTTTCAGGGGATAAATATGTATTCCTCCTCATACGAATCAGGGGCAAAACCCTTTGACATGCGCTATGAATTGATCTGCCGTTTAAAAATGACGCGGAGTTTCACGGAGTTTTATGAGGCTATTCGTAAAACAGCTTGCATTACTCCGCGAGACTCCCTTACTTCGTGGAACTCCGCGACCAAAAAGAGTCCACAGAGACTTGCCCATTGACGCTTTAGCGTCTAATGGGGCATTTCCCGATAAAATAGCCCCTGATTCGCACGACTCCCCTCTATTGATCAATTTGTTAATTTTTTCTGCCAACTCCAAGGCAACCCTTTCATGCCTTTGCCCGAAGTAGCTCCTATTCTGCAAACCTACTGCACCGGTGGCTGCCATTCCGGAAATGCGCCGTCCGGAAACATCAGTTATACTTCCTACAACGGCACCAAATCCACCGCACTGAGCAGCGCCCTGATCGGCTCGATAGAACGGGCGCCAGGTTATTCTCCCATACCGCAAAACGCCAATATAATCCAATCAATTGGCCGGATTGTACAGCACAACTGCTGTATGATTCGGCTTTTGATTTGCCTGATTTTTTTGTACTTTTGCACCTCAACTTTTTTGGACAGAGATTTGTCTGATAACCAGCATGAAGCAGTTTTTCGCCCTTATTCTGATTCCGATTCACCTTTTCAGTGCCATCGCACTGAGCGGGCCGGGAGAAGAATGGATCAAACTGCCTTCGCTGCTGCGCCATTTCAACGAGCATCGTTCTGAAACGCCCGGATTGTCTTTTGTCGATTTTTTAGATCAACACTACGGCAGGTTGTTCGATACCCACCAGAACGACCACGACCATTCCAAACTTCCGATGAAAAGTTCGCCGGCTCACGGCATTTTCTGTACAGCAACACATGCCGGTTTATTGGCTCCCCCGGTCATTCCTTATCTGGCGCCGCCGGATAATGCCTGTCGCCAAAAGCTGTTCTGTGATCCTTACCTGAAAAGCTCCGCCCTTTCTGCCGACATCTGGCAACCACCCCGATTTTGCTGATGCTGTATTTCCTGTACCGTCTGGAAATGCAATAGGCTGCACCCTGCAGTTCTGAGGTTATTTTATTTCCCCTATCAGCAAACCCATTTTGTGAGGTACTACATGTCGCATCAGTGCGCAGTGCCCTGCAAATTTCTAATTTCAAATTTATGCTTGACAGCATCATTTTGTTTTCCATCCGGAATAAGCTCCTCATCGGGCTGTTCACGGCAGCGCTCATCGTGGTGGGCGGGTACTCATTTACACGGCTTCCCATTGACGCCATTCCCGACATCACCAACAATCCGGCTCAAATTCTGACGGTATGCCCCACGCTGGCCACACAGGACGTTGAGCAGTTTGTAACCGCTACCATAGAAAGTACCGTGCGTTCTGTGCCGGGAGTTGTGGAGTTGCGGTCCATCAGTCGTTTCGGACTCAGTGTTGTAACGGTTGTTTTTGACGAAGACCTCGACATCTACCGTGCCCGTCAACTGCTGGGTGAAAAACTCCGGGATGCGGAAAAAAACATCCCGCCGGGTTTTGGCGTGCCGGAATTGGCGCCGATTTCCACCGGTCTGGGCGAGATCCTGCACTACCGCATCGAACCTAAGCCCGGCTATGAATCCAGGTATTCTGCGATGGAATTGCGGACCATTCAGGACTGGATCGTCAAAAAGCAACTCATCGGCGTTCCCGGGGTGGTTGAAATCAACAGTTTCGGCGGCTATCTGCGTCAATACGAAGTATCGATCAACCCGACGCGCCTTCGTTCTTACGGCGTTGGCATCCAGGAAGTTTTTACAGCACTGGAAAATGCAAACGAAAACTCCGGCGGCGCGTACATTGAAAAAACAAGCAGCGCCTATTTCATCCGCGCCGAAGGCCTGATCAAAAACCTAGATGATATTCGCCAGATCGTGGTCAAAGCCATGCCCGGCGGCAACAACAGCATTAAAGTTGGCGACATCGCCGACGTCCAGTTCGGATATGCCCCGCGGTTTGGCGCCGTTAGCCACAATGGCGAAGGTGAAATCGTGCTGGGCATTGTCATGATGCTGAAAGGCGAAAATGCTGCCACCGTGATCCGCCGGGTAAAAGAAAAATTGACGCTCATTGAAAAAACACTGCCGGAAGGCATTTCCATTACGACTTTTTTAGATCGGGAACGCCTCGTCAACCGCACCATCAACACCGTTAAAACCAATCTGATTGAAGGGGCGCTCATTGTCATTTTTGTACTGGTTCTGCTGGTTGGCAATTTCCGGGCAGGACTGATCATCGCATCAGTCATCCCTTTGTCCATGTTGTTTGCCGTATGGATGATGCGTCTATTCGGGGTAAGTGCCAACCTGATGTCGCTGGGCGCCATAGACTTTGGTCTGATCATTGACGGAGCCGTCATTGTCGTGGAAGCTACCCTTCATTACCTGCATACCCGGATCGTGCACCTTGAAAATCAGCAGGAACAGCCTTCAAAGCGTTGGTTTACCCAGACAGAAATGGATCAAAGCATCTATACTTCCGCAAGTCGCATCATGCGCTCTTCTGTCTTCGGCGTCATCATCATTCTCATCGTTTACCTGCCCATTTTATCGTTGACTGGGGTCGAGGGGAAGATGTTTAAACCCATGGCGCAAACGGTATCTTTCGCACTGATCGGCGCACTGATCCTTTCGCTGACTTATGTACCGGCCGTGTCTGCTCTGATGCTCAGTAAAAAAATTGAAAATCGCACGACCATAGCCGATCGCATCATTGCTTTTTGCCAAAGAATCTATGCGCCTGTGCTGGCAACAGCACTGCACTGGAAAAAAACAGTCGTAGCTCTAACCTTAGGCGTGTTCCTCCTCAGCATTGCCCTCTTTTTAAGAATGGGTGGAGAATTCATTCCCACCCTCGACGAGGGCGACATCATGATGCACGGTTTTCTAAAGCCCGGGGCATCGCTCACGCAGACTCTGGAAAGTCACCGGCTGGCGCAAAAAGTCATTACGGAAAGTTTTCCGGATGAAGTCGAGCAGGTCATTTCCAAAATCGGCTCAGCAGAAATCCCAACAGATCCAATGGCCATCGAAACGGCCGACAACATCATCCTGCTGAAAGACAAAAGCCAGTGGACCAAAGCGAAGACAAAAAACGAGCTGGTAGAAAAAATTCAGGAAAAAGTCCACGAAGTTCCGGGCATGGCCTTTGAATTTACCCAACCCATCAAAATGCGGTTCGACGAAATGATGACGGGGGTACGCTCAGATATTGCGGTGAAAATTTTCGGAGAAAACCTCGACAGCCTCGTTCGTGCGGGTAGCCAGGTTGAGGCCATCATTCGCAACATTCCCGGCGTGGAAGACCTGAAAACGGAACAATTGGAAGGCTTACCGCAAATTGTGGTGCGCTATGATTACAAAAAAATTGCCCGATACGGCCTCCACATCCGCGATCTGAATGAAACCATGCGCATGGCTTTTGCGGGCTCGGCAGCAGGCGTCGTCTTTGAAAATGAACGCCGTTTCGACCTGGTGGTTCGCCTCGAAGCAGCGCAGCGTACCGACCTTTCGGATGTACAGAATCTGCCTGTTTCCACACCCGACGGGCAACTGGTGCCGCTATCAGAGGTTGCAGAAGTTGGTTACCGTACAGGTACTGCACAGATTAACCGGGACAATGGCCAGCGACGCATCGTGGTGAGCGCCAATGTACGCGGAAGGGATGTTGAAAGCGTGATCGCCGATGTGCAGGCCATGTTGGGTAAAAAGCTTCGCCTGCCCCCGGGGTATCTTTTGGCCTATGGCGGTCAATTTGAAAATCTGGAAGCGGCCAAAACCAGACTGTCCATAGCTGTTCCGGTTGCCCTTGCGCTGATTTTCATCCTGCTCTATTTTACGTTCAACTCCCTGAAAGAAGGCATCCTGATTTTCAGCGCCATTCCGATGTCGGCCATCGGCGGCGTATTTGCGCTACTTGGTCGGGGCATGCCATTTTCCATTTCTGCGGGAGTCGGTTTCATCGCTTTATTCGGAGTGGCTGTCTTAAATGGCATCGTTCTGATCGCCTACTTCAATCAACTGGAAAAAGAAGGCATGAGCGATGTACACCAACGCATCAAATGGGGCGCGCTGATCCGGCTTCGCCCGGTACTGATGACAGCAGCAGTAGCTTCTCTGGGGTTTTTACCCATGGCGCTTTCCAGTGGCGCCGGCGCTGAAGTGCAACGTCCGCTGGCCACTGTCGTCATCGGTGGCTTGCTTACCTCAACCCTGCTGACCCTGCTGGTTTTGCCTGTATTGTATGCATTATTCTTCAACAAGAAAACAAGCGCATGAAAAATATCCTGCTATTTCTGCTCGTCCTGCCGCTGACGCTGCAGGCGCAACAAGAACTCAGCGAATCCGAGGCCATCGCCCTGATCCTTAAACAACATCCTGCGGCCAAAGCAGCAGCGCTGCGGGTTCAGGAGCAGCAAATATTACAAGGCACAGCCCGGACGCTGGAACCGACTCAGATTTTTCACAACATCAGTGCTGATCCGGATTTGGGCCTGTTTGGGACAACCGTTTTAGGCATCAGCCAAAACTTGCCGGCAGGCCGTATGGTGAAAGCGACCCGTTCTTATTTTCAACAAAAAGAACAACAAGCCGGAGCCCTGCAGGCACTGACACAACAACAACTGATCCGGCAGGTGCGCGACCTCTACCAGCACCTGAGTTATCTGGCTGATAAGGCAGTGCTTTACGAGCGTTTAGACAGCATTTATGGCAACTTCACTCATATTGCCGAAACCCGTTACCGCTTAAATGAGGTGGCCCTTGCGGAAAAACTCACGCTGCAGGACAAAGCGGCTCAAATCCGTCTGATGCGCGAAACCATCGGCCACGAAATCGCTTTCGACCGGGTCGTGCTGGCGCAATTGCTGGGTTTGCCCGAACCGGTGAAAGCTGTTACCGGACCATTCCGGAAAATGAGTTTTTCGCTTTCCGATACTGCCCAAATTACACAGGCTGCTCTGGCCCGGGTCAGTGGCAGTCAAATTGCCCTGGCAGAAGCCCAGAAAAGCATTGAACAGGCCCGCTTAAAGCCTTCCACTTCCATCGGTTTGTTGGGGCAATATCTGGGTAATGGCTCTGTATACCCGGGTTGGCAGGCGTCAATCCACCTTCCCATTGCACAAAAAGGGTATCGAAAAGCCATCGAAGCAGCTGCATTACAGGTGCAAGTTGCTCAAAATGAGCACGAAAACCTGCTGCTGGAGCAACGCACCATGCTGGCCCATTTGCTGCATGAACAGGAAAAATTTGAAATTTTACTGCAGTACTACGAAACGCAGGGGCGCCAGCTTGCGGAGGAACTGCTCCGCTCCGGCATTGCCAATTACCGCGCCGGGGAAATGGATTATGTGGCGCTGGCGCAATTGCTGGAACAAGCCATTGGCATCGAGTTGGAATACCTGGAAAATACTTACCAGCTCAACCAGACAACGATTGAAATCCGCGCGCTTGTCGGAAATTGATTCCGCCGCCCATATTCTGATAATTATTATATGAATTTAAAGCAAAACAGCATGAAATCAACCCATCATCTATACGCTTTACTTCCTTTCATGACCATTGCACTGTGCATTTTCAGTACTCCCGCATTGGCCCAATCCGGCAAAAACCTGCCGGAATACCAACTGACTGTTGAAGAAACAGCCATTCCCGGAATGCCCGGCCTTCAGTCTTTTGTATGGGCACAACACGGTAGCCGCTGGTTGCTGATCGGCGGCAGGAAGGATGGCCTGCACCGTCGTCAGCCTTTTGCGGCATTTGAACCGGAAGGCGCCAATGACCTGATTTTTGTCGTGGAACCCGCCAGTGGTAAAATTTGGTCTGCAGGCGTGGAAAAACTACCCAAATCCGTGGCAGAGCAACTGGCCGCTACCAATATCCAGTTTTATCAGGATGGAAACACACTTTACCTGCTCGGTGGCTACGGCTTTAGCAGGCTGCGGGAAGCCTTCATTTCCTACCCCTTGCTGACCGCCGTAGACGTGCCGGGGCTGATAGAAGCCATCGTAGCAGGCAAAAAAACGACGTCCTTTTTCAGGCAAACAGAAGACGAGCGCCTTGCCGTTACCGGGGGCGCGCTGGGCAAAATCGGAGACCGCTTTTACTTAGCAGGCGGCCACCGCTTCGACGGCGCCTATAATCCGATGGGCCCCAACAACGGCCCCGGTTTTTTGCAGGAATACACCAACGCCGTGCGCAGTTTCCGGATTCAAAACGCAGAAGGAAAACCGTTTCTGGAAGAATATGAAGTTTGGTTAGACAGCCTTGAATGGCATCGCCGCGATTACAATCTTGTACCGCAAGTTTTCCCGGATAAAACAACCGGATATACGGCGTTTTCAGGCGTTTTTCGCCCTGAAGCCAACCTTCCCTGGCTCAACACGGTAGATGTCAAAACAAGCGGTTATCAGGCCAAATCGGGTTTTGAGCAATTGCTGAATGCCTACCACAGTGCCAATCTGCCACTTTACGATGCCGCAAGCGGCGCCATGCAAACGATATTTTTCGGGGGCATCAGCCAGTTTTATTTTGATGAAAATAATCTTTTGCTCAACGACTATGACGTGCCGTTTACCAAAGCTGTCAGCGTTGTTACCCGCAGTGCAGACGGGCAGATGAGCGAAGCGCTGCTTCCATTGGAAATGCCGGGTTATCTCGGTGCAGCAGCGTGGTTTCTGCCGGAGGCTAATGTTCCTGCGTTTGAAAACGGCGTGCTCGATTTTGCGCGCCTGCCACAAACCAAAACCCTGGTCGGGTATCTGGTCGGCGGCATAGAAAGCAGCGGCGGCAATATTTTTTGGGTCAACACCGGCGCACAAAGCAAGGCCAGTACCCGGGTGTTCAGGGTTTTTATTGAAAAAGCAAAACCGGAGGCGGCGCCATTGCTTATTGATGGCAGTTCCGTGTTCCGATTGACGGCATCTCCGGCGCCGCGCGAAAACTGGATCCGGGTGCAATTCAATACCATAAAATTAGAAGACATCCTGCTGGAGTTGTTCAACGAAGATGGCGAGGTCGTAGGTACGCTGATCGAAGGTACCGTAGCGCCGGGCCAGCACGTGTTCGACTACTCCCTCAGCTTTTTTACCCCGGGCAACTACACCCTGCGGTTGACCAATGGTCATTACCGGGCCAGCGTGCCGGTCAATCGCTGATTTTTTTCACAATCATTCATTCAAGAACATGAAAAAGATAATTTTTGCAACCTTCATCATAGCGGCATCCCTCTTCAGCAGTTGCCAGAACCAGGCAGAAAAAAGCATGCCTATGGAAGCAGAAACCGGCGCGGCAGGATCGGATGAAATCATCCTGACCGCAGCACAAGTCGAACGCGCAGGCATCAAAACGGGTAGTTTCAGCCAGCGTGACCTTTCCGAAACCCTGCCCGCTACTGCGGAATTGGTCGTAGACAAAGAACACAGCGCCATCGTCAGCGCTTTTTCTGACGGCGTTTTGCTGGACCTGCGCGTCTCGCTCAACCAAACCGTTCAACGAGGCGCCGTGGTGGCCATGATGCGCAAACCCGATTTATTGGATTTGCAGCAGCAGTATCTGGAAAACCGCAACCAACTCTCTTTTCTTCAAACCGAATACGATCGCTACCAGGCCCTTAAAAATGCGGACGCTACGGCAAGCAAAAATTTCCAGCGCGCTGAATCCGATCTCCGTGCTGCACAAACAACCGGAAAAGTACTCGCTGCAAAATTGCGCCAGTACCAGATTGACCCCGATCGCCTTGATGCTGCCCACCTGAAAACGGAATTTCCACTTCTGGCGCCGGTTTCGGGTACCGTCACACGCATTCAGGCCGCTGCCGGAACGGCGCTGATGCCGGGAACACCGGTGTGCGAAATCATAGATTTCAGTTACCTGCACCCGGTGGTCTATGTTTTTGAAAAGGATATTTTCCGGGTGCAAAAAGGCCAAAAGGTATTGTTGAATTTTCCTGCAGAAGCGTCAAAGACCCTGACGGCGACAGTTTACAATACAGACAGAACCATAGATGAAGAACGGAAAGCCGTGCGCGTCCATGCCCGTTTCAATGCGCCGCCACCGGCAAACTGGATTGCCGGCGCTTATTTAGATGCCAAAATTGAGTTGTCGGGCAACGCGCCGGTTAATGCCCTGCCCAAAGAAGCCATCATCCGGGAAGGAGAAGAAGATTTTATTTTCATTCAGGTCAACCCCGGCGCCACAGAGACGCTTTTCCGCAAGGTAAAAGTGCGCAGCGGCGCCACAGACGGCACGTTTACGGCAGTGATTCCGGAAACGGCCCTTCCAGCAGGCGCAAAAATTGTCCTTCAGGGGGCTTACTATATTTCCGCACAGGGAGCCGGGATAGAGGTGGAGGAGTAAAGTAAGGGGCGAGGGGCAAGGGGCAAAAAGCAAATGGGCAATGGGCAATGCAGGTCTTGCTCCTTGCCCATTTGCCTATTTTGCCCTTTGAATACGCATTCAATCGTAATAAGAAAATGATCGGTATGTAATCAACTGGGTTGCTCCGTTTACCGCGTTCTTGCGCATCGTCCAGTTTCCAAATTTATCATATTGGTAAGTCTTGGTGACTTCGAGGGTCTGCAGTTTGGCGCCAGATCGATATTGCTGCGTCATTTTGATTTCATTGCCTGCCCGGTCATACAGGTAGCGCCTACTTTCCGTTAAGAGTTTACCCTCGGGGTCGTAATTTTTTTCAGAAAAGGTCAGTCCCTTTTTATTTTTAACAACCAACTCCCGCAAGGCTTCATTCCTGTAAATTCTTTCTTCTGTTTTTCCATCTTCCAGAACCGCAAAAATGGTTTTGCTGAGCTCATTATCGCGGTCTATTTTGCCGTGCTCCACCATACTGGTCAATACGCCTTTTTTATTGTAGAGATATTGCCGTCTGTAGGTTTTATAATGCCCCGTATTTGCGGGGGACGACACCCGGGTTTCCATGGTCAGGCGCCCGGCTTTGTCGTAGGCTTGCTGCCATTCGACTGAATATTCCAGGCTGGCAGCGTTGTACTGTTCTTTTCGCACAAAAACGAGCCGTTTTTGCTGATCCCAGGTATATTTAAAATTGGTGTGTGCTTTGCTCCGCTCGTCTTTGTAAACGTGTTCTTTTGGAAAACCGAGGCTATCGAAGGTCACCGTCGCGCTTCCTTTACGCAGGTCATTAAAAAAATTGCTCCAAAAACGGGCATGCGTTTCGTAGCCCCGGGCATCGAAGTAGGCTTCGGAAATGCTCAGGGTATCGACACGTTCTGTTCCGGCAACAGGCTGAAGGATTACTTCCCGATAATGGCTGACTTTTCCCTGCAGGCCCAGATTAGCGGTGCTGAGCGCCTGGTTTTCCTGAAGCGCCTGCGCGGGCAAAATTGCAGGCAGGAGGCCCGCAAAGAGGCAGATTGTAATGGCTTTTTTCATTTCCGATGGCTTTTTTCGTTTTGTATTGCCGTAAAAGTAGGCAAACTATGAAGATGATTTGATGATTGGGGAATTTGATGATTGGATAATTGGGGGATTGGATGATCATAGTAGCTACTCACGAACAACCTACCTGTCAGTAGCTACGGTTTATACACAAGTTTTTGTTAGCAATTACCATTGCCGTGAATCATGGTACCGAACTATTTATCGGCTAACTACGATGTATATCTCATCCGCACCTGTCATTCCCGCAGGGAATCTGCGACGTCATACAAGGTGCTTTGTGGTTTTTACACTGACATTTTTTGTGTTTAAAATATTAATAGACAGTCATTTGCAATCTAATTTAATCAACTGTCGCGCTTTTGCAGATTCCCTGCGGGCTATGGTTTACACACATCTTGGCAACTTATTGATTTTCAATGGTTTGTAAATCATATCATAAATCATTAATTCATTGAAAATCAAATACTTACAGAACAAATTGCGGACTTGTGTGTAAACCATAGCCCTGCGGGAATGACAAAACGGGTAAGGAGTGAAAGTTGAGATAACAATCGGCATCTCAACTGCGTGGAAACAGAATGCAGTGTGGCCGTTTGATGACAAAATACGATAACCGAGAAAAGAATCAAACGTGGTCATAGGATACAAAATAAAGATGTGTATAAACCGTAGCTGCCTGACCACCGGTAGGCGGGCCGGTAGGCAGGCAAACAACGCTCAACGAACAACCTACCTGTGGGTAGGCAGGCGCTCAACGAACAACGAACAACGGACAACGAACAACGAACAACGATCAACGATCAACACCCTCACCTTTCCTCCGCCACAATAGCTTTCAACACTGCCAGCAAGAGGTCTTCACCGAGGCGCTTTTTGTAATTCGGATTGATGTATTCGAAGAGAATTTCTCCTTCTTTGTTCAGCACAAAAACAGCAGGTACGGGCAGGAAGCCCTCGTTTTTGCCGTCGGAAAAATCTACCAGCAGTTTTCCGTATCTCTCCGGAGCCTGAAAAGCAATGCCGACCGCTTTGGTGAATTCCCCGGTAGCATCCGAAAACAGGCGGTAGCCAACGCTGTCTTTTTCGGCTGTAGCCTGAAGGTGGTTGGGGGCATCCGGGCTCACTGCGATGACTTGAAAACCCAATTTCAGAATTTCTGCTTCCGCCCTGCCAATGGCAGCCAAATGCGCGTTGCAATAGGGGCACCAGCCGCCACGGTATAACAGGAGCACCGTTGGCTTTTCTTTCGCCAGCTCCAGAAAGGCGACACTTTTGCCATCTGTGCCGGTCAAAACCGTATTCGGCATGGCTTCGCCAATTAACAATGGGGAGACCTCTTCTGCTTTGGTGGGCAATTGGGCATTGAGGCCTATGGAAAAGAAAAAGGTCAAGACGAGCGCTGAAATCAGTGACTTTTTCATGCTTTGTTTTTTTGTGTGTAAAGCACAAAGAACAGGCGTTCCGGCCAGAAGTTGGCGTCTTGTGGCGGAAGAGTGGGTGGAAAGTCCTGATTGCGACAGTTGGGGAGGGGCTTTCTGATTTTTTCTACCTTAATCTTAAAATTGCACAAGCTTTTTTTCAGGAAAAAGCCAAAGGCATTGATTCCAACTTAAAAACCCTTTTTATTTGCATAAAATCTCCGTGATGTTTAAAGCTAACCTGATTACCAATAAAGCCTATTATCGTTGGCGCCGTTTCGGATTTATCCTCTTTTTTCCCGCTGTATTTGTCATCACCTTAATGGTTAACCTTCCCTGGTATTGGGCCGTTCCTGCTTTCCTGCTGGTTCTTGGCATCGATGTCTGGCGGCTCCGGGTTGACAAAAAAACCCTGGCTGCTTCGAAGGGACAGCAAATTGAAATTTCAAACGACGCGATCCGGATTTTGAGAGATTCCGGCGAATTGCTTGAAGAGCTGAAAATCGCCGATGCTGCCCAGATACAAGTCAAAGAAGCTTACGCCATGCCTGCCGAAACGATTTCTGAACTTTTTCGGGAAGTCAAAGGCAAAGCACTTGAAAACTACATCGTTTACGATTCAGGCCGCCTCAAAAAGCGCTACGATTTTGTCATTGATTCAAACTATCGGGCAGAACAACTTCAAAAAGTGATTCAGGCCTGGCAGGCAAAGGGTGTCGCAATCGGGATGATTGAACAGGCCTGAAAACTACAGCCGCTCAAAGCGGTAGCCCCGCTTTTTCAATTCCTCTGTAAGCGCATCAAGGCGCTTGTAAAATTTGTCGCGACGCCCCTTGCCTGCGCCGATGTGCATCAACAAGTGAAAGCCATTCAGCCCATTCTGGTGCTGTGCTTCGTATTCCAGTATGCTGCGGTAAATAACTTTTGAACTGCGGTAGTTTTTCATCTTGCGGGTGGTGTAATCGGCATTCGAGCGCGTTCCGGGCGTAAAATTGACCAAGGTCAGACCGGCCTGCCCGCTCCATTCGACAATGGAATCGTTGTACCACTCGTAAGGGGGCATAAACAAGGGCGCTTCCTGTTTGGAGACCCCCAGAGAAGCAAGGGCTTCAAAATTTTGCCGCAAATCGTTCATAAAGTCCGTTCTACTTACGAGCAGAGAATCCCGTTTCGACCAGTCGCAATACAGCAGGTGCTTATCCGAGTGTGCGCCGATATAGTGTCCTGCCGAATTCAGTTTCCGGACCGTTTCCGGGTACTTGCGGCAAAAGTCGCCGGTGAAGAAAAACGAAGCTTTGATGTCTGCTTTATCTAAACTGTTTTCAATGGATGTCGCACCTTCCGCATATTCATGGCCGGTAAAAATCAGGTGAATGACTTTTTGAGTTGTGTCGCCGCGAACCACTGCACCCGCAGCGTCTTTGATGACGGGCTTTTCCCGGGCTTTTCCTTCCATCTGTAATGCTGATAGCATATAGCTCAGGCTGGCCGTTCCGTCCATGGTAGGTTCATTGGAGGAATAGTCGCCATAGTCGTCGTGGTAAATGACCAAAGGCGACTGAAAATCGGCAAATTCATCGGGTGCGTATAATTGGATGCCAATGAGTTTGTTCCAGATGCTGCCGTAGATGGGGCCATCCACGAGGCCACCGTCTATGGGGTAGTGATAAAGATGGGTAAATGCCGAGTGGGGATCGCGCGGGGAAACACCGGAAGCAGGCAGGCCGCAGATCATGCTGGTTCCCCAGGGATTGCAACCGAACAGCCAGTCGCGCAGCGCCAGTTCCATTTCCTTATATTGATCGTCGCCACTGCGTTCGCGGTACAGGCGGGCCTGGGTGTAAATGGCTACATTGAGGTTGTTGGAACACCAGATAAAAGGTACGCCGTAGAGAAAAGGATTCGTTTTGCCCCGCTGGTAAACGCTGTCAACTCCCCGGCGCATGAATTCCAGAAAAGCAGCATAGTCGGCATTCCAGGGTGTTTCTGCGAGGAAATAATGTCCAAGGTTCACAAAAGGGTACCACTGGTAGTGTCGGGCGGTATCGCTGCCCATCCAGGGGGTGATGGGTTCGGACCGGCCATAGCCTCCTGCCTGCTGGCGGTAGCCCTTTCCGGGGAATAGCGCATCCAGCTGGGTTGCCGCCAGTTCCATATCGTCCACATAATTCTCTTCTTCGTAAAAATAAGGCGCCCGGCAAGGCGCAGTTTGGGTATAGCCGGGTTTTTGCTGTCCCAAACGATAGGCATCGAGGGCTTTGACGGGCAATTGCGCCACATAATCCGGGTAAAATGGTCGAAGTACCTGAGCGCCAAGCGCAAAAGCCGAAGCGAATTTGCCCGCTGAAGAAGCGGCGCCTTTTGTGTGGTTTTTGTATTTAAAAGCGCCCTGCGGTTCGCCCGTGATGAAATAAACCGGGCGGGCCAGACTGCCATCGGGAGCGCCATAGCGGATGGAGTCGAGGGTTGGCAGCCGCATGCGCTGGTGGTCTCGGTCGTCGGCAATCTGGTTGTAGTATTCGCCGGGCCCGGGATTCATTTTGAGGAGCCAGTCCAGCCCCCATTTGGCTTCATCGAGAATGTCAGGAATGCCATTTGCGCCGGGACGGCCATTTGCCGCAAAGGCATCGCCAAAAGCGCCGGGATTTTGCCGGTAAGCAAACAAAAGCTGAAAAGTGGAATTCGCAGAAGTCGGCAGGTATTGCAGATAATCCGAAGCGTCGTGCCAGCCACCGGAAACATCAATCCTTGTTGAATCTTTGGCCGGGTCGGGGTGGTAAATGATGAAGCCATCCGCCGTGTGACAGGAATCGTTCAGGTAGGGATTGAAACCGCTGCGCTGCTGTCGCATGTAGCGGAGAATGAAATCGGCCGTACCTTCATACACTTCATTGCCAATTCGAAAATCAGGCGATCGAATGCCGGCCGCCTGCACATAGTAGGCGCCCGGAGTATCAAACGCCGAAAAATCGAGCCGGTAAGCTTCTGTAAATGCAGACCAGGCGCCGTATTTGCCGATTTTGTCACCCCTGAAAACAGGTTCGTGGGTGAGTGCATCGCGAAGTTCAAAGGCATCAAATGATAAGGCTGCCTTGCTGACGAGCACTGCTGTTTTCAGATCCTGTTCGAGGTACCCGAGCTGGTTGATGCGTATCCAGGATGTAGCCGATTGTGCGAAAATCAAACAGGAAAACAACAGGAAAAAACTAGTCAGCGGCAGCGGTCGGTGTAGGCGCATGGTTTGTTTTTTGAAGAGAAAATTAAGGTATATTTAGCGCTTCATTTCAATTTTGGTCCATGAAAAACGTCTTTCTGATTTTTCTAATCGCGATAATGGCCTGCCAGTCATCGTCCACTACGGATAAAAACACCCCTGAAACACAGGCCTCCGATACTTCCTCTCAAAGCAATCCCGGGGAACAGGAAGGCGCCTCTGCTAAGCTGATCGTCAAAAATGAAGCCGATTATTCGCCTGCTTTTTTAAGTTTGCTTCGCCAAAACACCGATTTTGAAAATTTTTATCTGGATGGCAACCTCATGGTCATCAATGGCACAGACTCTGCCTATTTTGCGTCAGAACCACCCATTGGAAAAACGATCGTATTACATGGACAAAAGGAGCCGCTTGCCATCACCTTGCAATTAAAAAGGATCAACCAAACTACGGTGGATTATACCATAAACATGATGAAGTCTGGAAAGCCTGCTTACACCCAAACCGGAAGTGCAGACATCAGCCCTTTCTTTTTCCTCGGCGCCGAATCAGATGAAGACGACGCCTCCGGTGCATCTTATTTTGCGACTGAATTTACCACCGCAAATTCCGATTGCCATACGGCCATTCGGATTGGAAAAACAGAGAGTTCCCGCAACTTCTTAGGCAAGTTGATTAAAAATTGTAATGAGGATGTTCGCGACATTGACCTGGACAATTTTCCAACGCTAAGAGAAAAGTAGGCGCTGATGTCGAAACCCCACCCGTCTATGCCGTATTCCCCAATTGTTGCTCCAGCGAAATCACGATAAATTCGGCCGGACGCACTAAAGCAAGGTGTATATTTACCCGGAGGCGGCCCTCCAAAATATCCTGCTGTGTCATGGTTGAGCCCAGCCCCACCTGAACCCCGAAAGCATCCTGTGGTTTGTAGCCAATTAAGGCGCCTTGCTGCCAGAGAATGGTCAGAAAATTTTCGAGCGTGGCCCTTACTGTGGTCCAGGTGTTGGCGTCATTCGGTTCGAAGACAAAATAGCGCAAGGTCAATTTGGCACTTTGCTCGATCATGGTAACGGTTCTGCGAACATTGATGTAGCGCCAGTCCTGGCTGTTGCCGTCTAAGGTGCGGGCGCCCCAAACCAATATGCCCTGCCCGGGGAAATAGCGGATCGCGTTGATGGATTTGCCGCTGACCGCATCAACATTAAGATTTCCCTGTTGATTGGAGTTGATACGAATCGTGACATCGTGGACTCCGATGGGCGAAATATTGGCCGGCGCTGTCCACACGCCTTTGGTTTCATCCACGAGGGTATAAATGCCTGCCATAATGCTGCTGGGTGGCAGAACGTTTATTTTTTCCTGAATGATGGCCAGGATTTGTTTGTACGATTGAGGGTCATTGAGCAAGGGGTCCAGCACGGTCTTGTCGCCGCCGATATTGGCCCTTGTTACTTTATCGATGGGTACAGCTGTTGTTTTCAGGAAAGGATAATAAGCAACCCCGTACTTCAGTCCGTTGCTACCGGTGTTCGCCCGGAAAGTCTGGATATCATTTCCCCACATCACCGGATCAGGTTCTCTGCCGCCGATGACGTCAAAAATAGCGACGGCTGTCTGCATTTCTTCACATTGCAGCAAAGCCGATTCCATCAGCGTTCCGTTTTCAGCTACAGAGAGCAGCGTCGCTTCCGGGAAAACGTACATCGTCACCTCGGGTATTTTTTTCAACGCAGCGAGTCCTTTCTGCAAATCCGCCAGTTTGACATTCGGATTCACGATGGAGCCTCCCGGTTGGATCGGAGCACCTGAAGCAGAACCGTATGTCCCAACCGGCACGATGTAGGCCTTTTTACCGCCATTTTGAAAAAACAGCTGCAGGCTGTTGTAGAAATACCAAATGGTGCCCGGATCGGGTTCGATGGCGTATAGTTCGCCATTGAAGGGATAAGCGGTTCCTTTGTCGGGCGCTTTATTTACTTTGGTGATGTAATAAACCGGAGCGTATTGCGGTGGAGGAACGCCCGTTTTTGAATCTGCAGGAAAGGCAAAGAGGCGCATGAACTCAACCATGGACTCAATCAGTACAGGCTCAAACAAGGCTGCACCTGCTTTTTGATTGACCTGCGGCGTATAAGCGATAAAAGCAGGAACGGCTGTTTCAACGGCTGTTACAGCATTTGGGAAGCCCTGAACTTCCTGTATGTATACGCCTGGTGTTTTTCGATTTGCGTCCATTGTTGTTTTATTTAATGACAAATTTTTCTGTTTCCTCTTTTGATCATACCGACGCGCTGTTCGCATCAATGCTTAGGCCTTATCTGCCTTGGAACACTATGTACTATCCACGGAATCTGCGTTCTATGTGTTTTCAAAGGTTCAATGGATGCCTTCTTAGGGAACATGCCAGAGAAATTTCAAACATGAGTCATGCGAATTAGGGGCAAAACCCCTTGGCATGCGCCACGAATTGATCTGCCGTTTAAAAATGACGCGGAGTTTCACAGAGTAAACGCGGAGTTTCACGGAGTTTTATGAGGCTCTTCGTAAAACAGCTTGCATTACTCCGCGAGACTCCCTTACTCCGCGGAACTCCGCGACCAAAAAGAGTCCACAGAGACTTGCCCATTGACGCTTCAGCGTCTAATGGGGCATTCCCTGATAAAAATAGCCCCTGATTCACATGAGTCATTCCGAATTTTGAGAATCCGGTTCCGTTAGAAACCTAATATCGTTAGCTAAAATCATTTGGGATGTTTTTAGCGTGCCGTAGGTACGCAATATTGCGTACCTACGGCACGAAACCTCTTGGGTTGATGATTTTTCTAACGATATTTTGCCCCTAACGGGGCAACAAAAAATTCGAGATGACTCATTTTTGCCTCTTGAAAAAACCCACTAATCCTTCACCCCAATCGGATTCGGTGTCGTTTGCAGCAACAAATCCTGCACCGCCTTTTCGATCTGCTGGTCTTTCCCTTTCAGGATTACCGCTGGTTCGTTTTTGATTTTAATGTCCGGTTCAAACTGGGTATTTTCCATGTACTGGCCATCCAGTCCCACCATGCCGACTTGCGGAATGCCAAAAACCAGCGTTGGATCGATCTGCCGCTCCCACCAAACAGCAGTTCCGGTTCCGGGAACGGGCATACCCACCGTTTTTCCAATGTCGTATGCTTTAAACGTGACCGGGAACAGGTGTGCATCGGAATAATTGCTTTCGCCTACCAGCACCGTGGTCGGTTTGGTCCATTTGCGCATCGGCTCCAGGCCCATTTTCTGACCCCGCGGCACCATGTCCATGTACTTTTTGCCACTGAGAAAAGTCGCCAGATCGTCGTGCAGCCAGCCGCCGCCGTTAAAGCGCGTATCCACAATCAGGGCGTCTTTGTTGATGTCTTTGCCCAGTACCTCTTCCACCACGTTGCGGTAGCTTTGGTCATTCATGCCGCGGACGTGGACGTAGCCGACCTTACCGGCAGAAGCCGCATCCACTTCTTTCCTTCGATTTTCTACCCAGCGCTGGTAAATGAGTTCGTTTTCTTCTCCACGATTGATGGGCTTTACAGTTTCCTCAAAACGGGTATTGGCCTTAGGGTCAAAAACAGAAAGCAGGGTCAATTGCCCGCTTTTCCGGTTGAGCAACTGATAAAAGTCCATGTCGGCGCGTACCGCCTGCCCATCTATTTTTTCGATGATGTGCCCGACCCTAACTTTGGATTTGGCGTTGTCCAGAGGGCTTTTTGCAATGATTTCGGTGATTTTCAGCCCATCGCCGGTATAACCTTCATCCAGAAAAACGCCCAGATACGCCGTTGCATCCGTATTCACCTGTGGCGGCGAGAAACGGCAGCCCGTATGCGAAGCGTTCAGTTCGCCCAGCATTTCTGACAACATTTCTGAAAAATCGTAATTGTTGTTGATGAAAGGCAGGAAGCGCTTGTATTCGCGGTAGTAAAAATCCCAGTCCACACCATGCAGGTCGGTCACGTAGAATTTTTTCACCACCTGGCGCCAGGCGTGGTCAAAAATATACGCTTTTTCGGCCAGGTAATTGAGGTTCATCTCCCCTTTGATGTTCACATTTTCGCGCTTGCCGCCTTCGGTTTCAATTTTAACGATGTTGCCGTTGGAAATGACGAAAAGGGATTTGCCGTCTTCACTGATTTCCATGGCTGAACCAGCGTCTTTACACAACAGCTTGGTGTCTTTGGTGCGCAATTCGGTCACCCACAAGTCGCTCGTTTTTTCAAATTGCGCCAGATAGAACAGCTTTTCTCCGTCTTTCGACAATACCGCATCGGAAAGCCGCGAAGAATGGATGGTCAGCCTTGCTTTCCGGTTTTCAATGCCCGGCAGCTCCAGTTGAATGGGCTTCACTTCTTTTTTGGCCTCGTCTTTTTTGTCTTTCTTATCGTCCTCTTTCGACTTATCGCCGTCTTTTTTATCCTTTTCTTCCTGTTCTTTTACCAAAGCAAAATCCTCTTTGCTCAGGTTGAAGCGATCAAAAGCTTCCTGGGTAAAAAACATGCCGTACACATCCGATTCGCCGCCCCAGGAACCGTGGTTTTTCATCCCGTCCCGGTCTGAGAACCAAAGCATCATCTTTCCGTCCATCGCCCATTTTGAGGTGCCATCGGAATAACCGCTCTGGGTCAGGTTGACGGGTTCGCTTTTTCCATCGGCATTTACCAGGCCAATTTCACCCACAAAAACCTGCCCGCCTTTCGGAATAAAGTCTACCAACAGCCACTTGCTGTCGGGCGACCACGAGTAGTATTGATCACCGTCCGAATAGGAGTAGTTGTATGTGCCGGGTAGCACCGTTCTGCTGGTTTTGGTAGCCAGGTTCAGGACTTTCAGGGTCGTCCTTTCTTCCAGGTAGGCCACTTCTTTGCCATCCGGTGAATAATGCGGCTGAAATTCTTCTTTATCGGTCGCCACCAGCGCTTCTTCCTTCAGGACAGTAGAGGCGTAGAAATAAGGCTCTTCTTTGCGCACGATGCTGCTTTGGTAAACGTTCCAGTTGTTGTTGCGCTCGCCGGCATAAATGACCGACCGGCCGTCTGGACTAAAACTTACGCTGCGTTCCTGCTCGGGCGTATTGGTGATGCGCTTGGTGACACTGCCATCGACGGAGGTAACAAAAACTTCACCGCGGAAAACGAAAACGATTTCTTTGCCGCTTGGCGCTAATGAAAACTCGGTGGCGCCGCCGTTGATGGACAAAACTTTCTCCATATTCAGGCGTCCATCTATATTGATTTGGATCGCCACTTTTTGGGGTTGTCCACCGTTGTCCAGCGTATAAATTTCACCATTCCAGCTGAAGCAAAGGCGGCCGTTGTTGGCTTTCGAGAGAAAACGAACCGGGTGTTTTTCAAAAGTCGTCACGGCAGTAGCCTGGCCCGGCCCTTCGAGGGTTCTTTTCCAGATGTTAAACGTACCGGAGGCTTCGCTCAGGTAATAAATTTCTTTTTCGGTTTGGCCGAAAACCGGGTTGCGGTCTTCTCCTGCGAAAGTGGATAACTGGGTATATTTTTGAGTCGGAACATCATAAATCCAGATGTCGCGGGTTACGGAAGACGTATGGTGTTTCCGCCAGTGATCTTCGTAGCCTTTCCAGTCGTGGTAGAGGATTTTAGTTCCGCTCGCGTTGTAACGCGCGTATTCGGCCTGGTTGTCCATCACCATACGGGCATTCCCGCCGGTGACTGGAACAGTATACAACTGAGAAAATCGTGGAAACTGCGCATTTTCAGCAGTATAACGCCGGTTGGCCGTAAAAATAACGCCCTTATCATCCGGCGAGAAGTCGCTGGGAATGTCATTGCCTGAGTGGTACGTCAGGCGTCGGGCTTCTCCGCCATTGGCAGGCATTACAAAAACGTCAAAATTACCATAGCGGTCAGAGGCAAAGGCAATTTGCTTGCCGTCGTGCGACCAGATCGGCATAAAATCGTGTGCTTCGTGCAAGGTCAGTGGCGTAGCCGCGCCACCGGAAGCCGGAACGCGGTAAAGGTCTCCTTTGTAACTAAAAACAATCGTTTGTCCGTCAGGTGAAATGCTTGGATAACGCATCCAAAGCGGGGATTCCTGGGCGCTTGCGCTACAGCTCATCCACAGGGCAATCAGAATAGCCGGCAGGGTACGCAGGCTATGGGCAGTCGGGTTTGCCATTTTAGGTATTCTTTTCATTACCAACAGTTTTTTTGTAAAGGTAAAAAAAGTGTGGCAGGGGTGGAGGGGGAGATTTGCGGTAAGCAGCGCCCAAAAATCAAATACCGAGGGATACCCCCTCCAAATGGCGAAAGGATGAATGCTTGAGTAAGTATGCTTATGCGTCCTTATTCAGAGATTTTTGCATGGAAATTCCGGCAAATTTTGCACCTCAGACGGCGTTTTTTGTGTTTTTTTTACAAAACGCCAAATACCAGTGCAGCGGCAGCGCCTCCAATCAAAGGCCCCACTACGGGCACCCAACTGTACTTCCAGTTGCTGTTCGATTTTCCTTTAATAGGCAAAAGGGCATGTACGATTCGCGGCCCCAAATCCCTAGCCGGATTGATGGCATAACCGGTGGGTCCACCCAGGCTGAGGCCAATGCCGAGTACCAATAACGCTACCGGTAGTGCATCCAGCGCGCCAAGGCTTGACTGCGGCGCGACAATATGCAGTACACCAAAAACCAGCGCAAAGGTGCCGATGGCTTCAGTCAGCACATTAAAAAACGGGTTGTCAATGGCCGGCGATGTGCAAAAAGTCGCCTCAATGAGGCCTGCGTCTTCCGTGGCGTCGTAGTGCTTTTTGTAAGCCAGCCATACGAGCTTGGCGCCGATCATGGCGCCTAGTAATTGTGCACCTGTGTAAAGCGGCACATCTGCCCATGAAAATTTTCCGGCGACCGCCAGCGCTACGGTAACCGCCGGGTTGAGATGGGCGCCGCTGCTGGCTGCGGAGATATAAACGCCTGCAAAAACAGCCATGGCCCAGCCGAGGGCAATGACAATCCAGCCACCGTGGTTGCCTTTGGAATCTTTGAGCAGAACGTTGGCGACCACGCCGTTTCCGAGCAGGATGAGCATGGAAGTGCCGCAAACTTCGCCGATGAATGGAGACATCATTGTTCCGGGTTTTAGATGCAAGGGAATATCCGGGACAATAATAGGAAGTTTTTCAGGAAGTAATGCGTTTTAAATTTGGAGTTGAATTTAAAATGGAAAATAAAAGCATTAAAACGACGGCGCTCACCATCACTCATACCGCAACGACTCAATCGGATCCAATCTTGCCGCTTTCAACGCCGGATACAAGCCCGAAATCAGACCCACCGCCGTGCAGGTCAGTACGGCAACGGTTATCCAGAGCCAGGGGAAAAGGAAACTGCCGCCCATGAGCAGGGTTACGACGTTGCCGATCATGACGCCGAGGAAGATGCCAAGCAGCCCCCCCAACTGGCAGATGACAACTGCTTCAGTCAGAAACTGGATCATGATGCTGCGCCGTGTGGCGCCAATGGCTTTACAAATGCCTACTTCGCGGGTGCGTTCGGTCACAGAGACCAGCATGATGTTCATCAAACCAATGGCAGCGCCCACTAAAGTAATGAGGCCGATGCCGACCGCCGCCCAGCGAAAATATACGGTATTGTCTTTGATGATGCTGATAAGGCCGTCGCTTTTGGAAATTTCAAAGTCGTTGTCTTCCGAAGCTTTGAGGGAGCGCACGTTGCGCAAGACGACAGTAGCCTGTGCAATGGCCTGGTCAATCTGGTTGGGGTCATTGACGGCAACCAGAATATTGTAGTTTTCATCCTGAGAGCCGTAGTAGCGTTTGCCGGTTTGCAGTGGAATGAGGATGCGACGGTCCTCGCTTTGATTCATGCTCGACCCTTTGCTTTTCAGGATGCCTACTACCCGCAGTTTGATGTTGCCGGCAGCGATTACCTGGTTCAGCGCTTTATCGGGTTTTCCTTTGAACAGGTCTTTTACAACATCTTTGCCGATGATGGTGATGTTGCCGCCACTCAAAGCTTCCCGGGCAGTAAAACTTCTGCCGAGTTCTATTTCAAAGCCCTTGGCTTCCAGGTAGTTTTCATCTATGCCAAAAATGAGCACATTGGGATTCGTCTTTTTATCGCCGCTTTTGATGACCGCAGTTCCTGTACAGTTGAGCGACACCGAGGCGTGTGCCGGAAAATTGTACTGCTCTTTGAAAGCAAGCGCTTGTTTGAAAGTAAAAGGCTCACCCTGTTTTTCGCGTCTGCCGCCACGGTGACCGTCGGAACCTTCTCCTTTCGGATCGACATCGAAAGTATTGGCGCCTAAGTAGGATAAGTTGCTGCTCAGAGAATAAATGGCGCTGTCAATAGCCGTAAGAATGCCTACCAAAGCCATGATGCCGATCGCAATAATAAACAGCGTCAGGATGGCGCGCAACCAATTGGAGCGCACAGAACGCAAAGCGATTTTGATATTTTCTCCGAGATTCATAAACAACAACATTAAGGGTTCAAACGGAAAGACGAATATACATCCGGCCTTCCGGGAAGCCTATTTATTTCGATTAACCACGGCGACTGATATACAGAAATGCACTTCAGCGCTCCGCCGGCGCTTTATGAGAAATGGCCAGCAATCCCAGAAAGGTCAGCAAACCATTGATGATCAGCAACTCAATGCCTATCTGATAGCCTCCAAAAAGGGTTGCGGCGTTCCTGGCGAGCAGGTAGGAAAGTACTGGCGCAACCAGGCAAATCAGGGTGATGGCCATCGTGTTGTTGACGCTCCTTTTCGTCAGTATGCCAAATGAGAACAGCCCCAGCAAGGGCCCGTAGGTATAACCAGCCAGGTCGAGAATGACATCAATGATGCTGTTGTTGTTCAGCACATAAAAGACCATGATGCAGGCCAGAAAAATGGCAGCAAATGTAAAGTGCACCGTCAGCCTGGTCCGCCTTTTGCCTTTTTCGTCCAGATCATCCCGCTTTTGCAGGTCAAGCATGTCTATGCAGAAGGATGAAGTCAGGGCAGTCAAAGCCCCATCTGCACTGGGGAACAAAGCAGAGATCAGCGCAATGATAAAGATGATGCTGATGGCTGGTGGTAAAAAGTTGATGGCCACCGAAGGAAAGATTTTATCACCGATGACATTCAGGGTCTGGCCCGGATTTAATGGATCTGCGATCAACAATTGCTTAACCATTTTACCGCCAACTTCCACATCGGTGTATACAGCACCTTCTGAAACGGCATACAGGTACAATAAACCACCCAGCATCAGGAAGAGGAACAAAACGCCCATCAGTACCACGGCCATGGTCATCACATTCTTTTGAGAATCCCCCAGCTTTTTGACACTGATGTTTTTCTGCATCATTTCCTGATCCAACCCCGTCATCGCAATGGCAATAAAGGCGCCTCCAAGAATCTGTTTTATAAAGTATCCCTTGCTGTTGATATCGGTATTGAAGATATTGAGATAGCCTCTTTCACTCATTTGGCTGAACGCTTCGCCTCCGCTGATTCCCAGGTGATTCAGAATATAAACCACACAAACAATCAACCCGATTACCATGAGTGAAGTTTGCAGGGTATCGGTATACACAATGGTTTTAACCCCGCCTTCAAAGGTATACAACAGGATCATCAGCAAAATGAAAAATGCGGTGACCACAAATGGAACGCCCATGCGGTCGAGGATAAAAAACTGAAGAATGTTGATCACCAGATAAAGTCTTGCCGTGGCCCCCACCGTCCGGCTGATGAGGAAGAACAAAGCGCCCGTTTTGTAAGCCACCCTCCCGAAGCGTTGCTGGAGGTAATTATATATCGAAGTCAGGTTGAGCCGGTAATAAAGCGGCAACAGCACAAACGCAATGACGCAATAACCAAAGAAGTAGCCAATGGTTACCTGCATGTAGGCAAATCCTTTGAAGGCGCCGCCCGCCACATCTCCCACCCCGCCGGGAACACTGACAAAAGTAACCCCTGACAAGGAGGTGCCGATCATACCGAAGGCCACCAGCATCCAGTTGCTGTTTTTATTGCCAATGAAAAAGGTCTCGTTGTTCGAATTGCGGGAAGTGTACCAGGCTACAAACAATAAAACGACAAAGTAGCCTATGACAAATGAGAAAAGGATTCCTGCTGACATGCTGTTGATTTGTGGTTTTAGAATTTCTACACACAGGTTTTGGTCTTTTGGCGGCTCTAAATAAGGCAAAAACCCGGAATTTTATCAATTCAGCGGCTATCTTTGTCAGGCATGGCCAATTCCAGGTCCGTCCATTTAGTCCGAGTGCCCCGGCTTTTCCTGCCTGCTGGAAGATAAAGCCGGAAACAAATTAACACAACATCATGAAACGCAGAACCTTCGTTCAATCCAGCCTTCTTGCTGCCGCTGCTGCCTCTACCGGAAGCGTACAGGCGATTAATCCCCTTGTCCCCGGCGACAAATATCCGTTCAAACTTCGCTACGCCCCTCATTTGGGCATGTTCGAAAACCTGGCGGGAACAGACCCCATTGACCAATTGCGGTTTATGGCCGAAGCTGGTTTTACGGCATTTGAAGACAACGATATGAAGAACAGGGAGGTCAGGCTGCAAAAAACCATGGGCGACGCAATGGCCAAATACGGCATCCAAATGGGGGTTTTTGTGGCGCACAAAATTTACTGGAATACACCTCATCTGGCTTCTGATAAACAAGACCTGCGGGATGAATTTCTGCAACACATCCGCGAATCGGTAGAGGTTGCCAAGCGCGTCAACGCCACCTGGATGACTGTAGTGCCGGGCTTTCTGGATCTGCGCCTGAGCATGGGCTATCAGACGGCTAATGTGGTGGAATCCCTGAGGCAGGCAAGCGACATTCTGGAGCCCCACGGACTGACCATGGTTCTTGAACCGCTCAATTTCCGCGACCACCCCGGGTTGTTTCTTACCAACATATCACAGGCTTACGAAATATGCCGTGCCGTAGACAGCCCCGCCTGTAAGATCCTTTTCGACATTTATCACACGCAAATTCAGGAAGGCAACCTCATTCCCAACATGGATCTGGCCTGGAGCGAAATTGCCTATTTCCAAATTGGCGACAACCCTGGCCGGAAGGAACCTACCACAGGCGAAATCAACTACAAAAACGTTTTCAAACACATCTACAACAAAGGCTACAAAGGCGTTTTGGGGATGGAACACGGCAACTCCATTTCCGACAAACCCGGCGATCAGGCCGTCATCGACGCCTATATTGCCGTAGACAGCTTCTGAGCAGCATGATGTACCGCTTCGAATCCAGCATCACTGCCATGAACATGAATGAGATCTGGAAGGTCGTGATGGTACCGCCGGAAATCGTTCAGGCGCTTGGCGCAAAAACGCGTTTGGATGTGCGCGGACGCATCGACGGCGTTCCTTTTCAGCGCACCCTGCTTTCAGATGGCCAGGGCGGCCATTTTATTGTCACCAATGTGGAAATGCGCCGCCGCATCGGCAAACAGGCGGGCAGTACGGTAGTTGTTGAAATCGAGCCGGACGAAACCTATCGGATTGTGGAACTACCCGATTATTTCGAAGACGAGCTGGATCAAAACCCTGTAGCACAAGCAGCCTATGAAAAGAGTCCGCCTTCTTCCAAACGCTGGATTGCCAATTACCTGACCGAAGTCAAAAGCCTTGATGCCAAAGCAAATCGGGTGGTAAAAGCCCTGGAGATATTGGAAGGGTGGGCGGCCCGGGCAAAAAACAAAAACCGCTCCGGCGGCACCTGATTTGTCGCCGCTTTATCCTTTGATGCTATACTTTTCCAGCAATTTTTTAAAGCGAAGCGTCTGTGCGAATTGCCGGTACGGGGCTTCATTCAGGCTCAAAAATCGTGGTTGAAAACCCAGTTGCAGCGCTTTCTCAAGATTACTGTAAAACGCTTCTGTATTTCCCTGATAGGCATACGTTTCTGCCAGGGTCGTGTAAGGAATGGCGATCAGAGGATCCAGAGCAATGGTGCGCTGGATCACAGCAAAAGCGGAGTCGTGCTTGCCAAGGTTATTATAGGACATGGCCTGCATGTTTTGCATCATCATTTGCTGCTCAAGCTGCCAGGGCTCAAAGCGAAGGCCCTGAACCCGGCTGATCACAGAAGGATAGTTTTTATAAATGGCATATTCCGACCTGACCAGCATGCTCAAAACCCCCAGGTTCTCAGGATCCAGTTCGTAGCCCTGTAGTGCCGCCTGGTACGCCCCTGATGTATCTTTCTGCAACAACAGGGCTGTGGCTTTGGCGAGGTATCCTTCGGCACTTTCCGAGGATGCATTTGCTGCGAGTTTGGCCAGGTTCAGCGCTGTTGCCGAACTGTCCTGCGAAAACTTGGCTTCTGCCCAGGAAAGATAAATATCCCCGGTTTTTTGAAACGGTTCCGCCGCTTTCACCGCCAGGGCAAACGCGCTATCGCTGAGTGTATACTGTCCGAGGTTGCTGTGAATCCAGCCCAATGTCGCCAGCACATCAGGATGTTCGGGGTTAATTTTTGCCGCCCGCCACAATTTTTCAGCGCCTTCTTCTGCCCGGTTCATTTTCAGCAGGACATAACCCCACTGCATCCATGAAATGTAGAAATTGGAATCCAGTTCAACGGCTTTTTGAAATTTCAGGCAGGCTTCTTCCGGATTTTTCTTTTCTACTAAAATATTGCCCCAGGCATGGTAGGCCCAGGTGCGCTCATAAGGTCGGTCTTTTATGATGCGGCGTACGAGTTCGATGGCAGGATCAAAGTTTTTACGGCGATAATAAACGATGGCCATGCGGTAGGGGTCGGTGTTTTTGAGCACACTTTCTGCAGCTTTTTCAAGCATGCGCTGCGTTGCAGATTCTACATTCCCCTCAATGATCTTTTCTCTAAAATGAACGGTTTGAAAACGACTCATCCGAAAGTTCAGGGTCAGCAAATCGCCCGATCGCACTACTTCTCCCGTGATGCGCTTTTCTTCCTTTCCCAAAACCCGGCCAAGCTGATAGGCAATGGAGTTGAGTGAAATGTCTACCCCCATCAGACTGAGGTTGAGGTTGGTAACATCGTCGCTGCCCACATGCAGGGAATCCGTTTTTACGGATGCGGCTTCTTCTTTCAACGCGTTAAGGGCATCAAAAAAGCGGGCAGCAACCACGGTTCCGGTCAGACCACTTTCCTCAGCCACTTTTTGCGGAACAGAAAACGGTTCCAGCACATAGCCTTTGTTGGCCAGTAAACGCCAGATGACCAACAGGGAAAAAACGAGCAGCACCAAGGCCAGAATGCGAAGAATAATCCCCGTCACCGCAGTCAAACTGGCATCCGTTTTTTGAGGATTGATGCTGATGCGGCGGCCAATACGGCCAAGCGTTCGCTTAATTACCTGCCCCTTGCCCGGGCCATTTTCCGGCTCCCCTGCAGCAGCGCCCGAGGATTTTGAATCTTGTTCCTTTTCCATACTTGCCATGAAGCGGATTACGTTGCTCCGGTAACAAACCTAAGCTAAATCGTGCTTATTCACAATTCTGAAAGTGGAATATAATGGTTTGAAGGCAGGCTAAGACAGAGGATTATTCGTCATCCTCTTCTACTTCTTCTTCCGATAGGATTCCTAATTTAATCATCGCGCGTTCTGAAGCGCTCTGTTCGGCACTCTTTTTATTGAAATCATCGGCGGTTGCGACGCGTTCATTGTTGATGAGCACAGCCACCTTAAACCGGTCGCGTTTTTCGTATTTATAGCGCGCCATCAACTTGTAGGCAACGGTATGGCCGTTTTTCTGACACCACTCCAGCAGTTGGCTTTTGTAATTGTCATCAAAGCTCTCCAATTCTTCAACATTCACATATTTGCGAAGAATTTTCCTGACGACGAACCGCTTGGTCAGGTGGTAGCCGCATTCCAGATAAATGGCTCCGACGAGCGCTTCCACGGCATTTCCAAGCATGGATCGGCTAAGGCGGGTGTTGTTGTATTCTGCCAGAATCATGTCCAGCCCCATCTTGTCCCCTATCTTGTTGAGCGCGTTGCGCTTCACAATTTTGGAACGCATTTTGGTCAAAAAACCCTCGTCGCTATTGGGGTATTTCTTAAAAAGGTATTCCGCAACGATAGTCCCCAGAACCGCATCGCCGAGGTATTCCAGCCGCTCGTTGTTCTGCATGGCATAAGCCTTATCAGAAGCAGAAGAACGGTGAGAAAAAGCCAGCTTAAAGGTAGAAAGATTGGCAGGGGTGAAGCCAATAAGGGATTTCAGCCTTTTGGCCAATTCCTTATCTTCAGATATGAAGTAGTTGTATAATCTGAATATGAATCGCAAGGCTTCTCCGGTTAAAGATGTTAGGCTTCAAATTGTTTGAAAACAACCGACGAATTATGCCCGCCGAATCCAAAAGTATTACTCATAACTGCCCTGACTTTGCGCTCCTGTGCCTGGTTGAAGGTTAGGTTCAACTTATTGTCTAAACCGGGGTCGTCCGTAAAATGATTGATCGTCGGAGGAACAAAATTATGGCCAATCGCCAAAATACAGGCAATTGCTTCCACGGCGCCCGCAGCGCCCAGCAAGTGGCCCGTCATGGATTTTGTGGAACTGATGTTCAGTCGATAAGCATCCTCCCCAAAAACCTGTTGAATGGCCTTTGTTTCAGCAATATCGCCAAGTGGGGTAGATGTACCGTGAACATTGATATAATCAATTTCGTCGGCATTCAATTTTGCATCCCGCATGGCCATCCGCATGACATTGGTGGCGCCCATCCCTTCCGGATGGGGTGCCGTGATGTGGTAGGCATCGGCAGTAGCGCCACCACCTACCATTTCAGCGTAGATTTTGGCGCCGCGTTTGAGGGCATGTCCGAGTTCTTCCAGAATAATGGCCCCGCCGCCTTCACCCAAAACAAAACCATCGCGATCGAGGTCAAAAGGGCGCGATGCGGTCAGATAATCGTCGTTTCGCGTGGAAAGGGCTTTCATGGCATTAAAACCACCGATTCCCGCTTTGGTAACGGCAGCTTCAGAGCCTCCGGAAATGATGATGTCATTACGTCCCAAACGAATAGAGTCGAAGGCATTCATGAGTGCATGAGAGGCAGAGGCGCAAGCAGAAACCGTTCCGTAATTGACGCCGCGGAACCCATATTTAATGGAAATATGCCCGGCTGCAATGTCCGATATCATTTTGGGAATCATGAAAGGGTTGTACCTCGGTACACCGTTGCCCAAAGTAAAATCTTCAATTTCTTTTTCCAGCGAACGCAATCCGCCAATACCTGACCCCCAGATGACTCCAACCCGGTCAACATCCAATGCAGAAACATCGAGACCAGCGTCCACAAAGGCTTCATCTGCGCAAATCAATGCATAAACACTGAATTTGTCCAGCCGCCGTACTTCGCGAGGATCAATAAATTGCTCCGGATCAAAATTCTTTAATTCGCAGGCAAACTGCGTTTTAAACTGGCTGGCATCAAAATAAGTAATGGGATTGGCGCCACTAACGCCATTTTGCAAACCATCAAGGTACTCCTTGATGTTGTTGCCAATGGGCGTAAGCGCTCCTAGACCCGTAACGACAACTCTATTCATCGAGCGTTATTTTTTGGCTTTCCCAAAAAGAGGGAAAACCCACAAACCGGAAACAGAATTTCACAGCTTGTGGGTTTGAGACAACGGGCTCCCTAAGGGCTCCGCCGTTTGGGCATGAACTTGATATACTACTTAGTGCTTGCTTCCTTAGGATGCGCCTCCAAATAGGTAACAGCCTGTCCGACCGTTTGAATCTTTTCAGCTTCTTCGTCGGGAATGGAAATTCCAAACTCCTTCTCAAATTCCATAATCAGTTCTACCGTGTCGAGCGAGTCAGCGCCGAGGTCATTGGTGAAGCTGGCATCAGAAGTTACTTCCGCTTCGTCAACGCCCAATTTGTCAACGATGATCTTTTTTACTCTTTCTGCAATGTTAGACATGGTCTAATCCGCTTTATTAGGTTTACAAAATTATGGTGCAAAGTAAAACAGAAGTCCACGGATAAACAAAGATTTATGCAGCAAAATATTTTTATCCAAACTGGCGATGCATGGAAATACGCTTTTCAAGACGTTCCTTTGTCCTAAGATTCATAAGTTCTACTCAATTTCACAAAGAAATATGCGTATTGTCATTCAAAGGGTTGCTACAGCATCCGTCGTTATCAATGAGCATGAAAAAGCCAAAATAGGCAGCGGTTTACTCCTGTTACTGGGTATTGAAGAATCAGATGGAGACGAAGACATCGAATGGCTTTGTAAAAAAATCACGCAGTTGCGCATTTTTAATGACGAAGCGGGCGTCATGAACCTTTCCGTTACCGATGTTGCCGGCGCTTTGCTTGTCGTGAGCCAGTTTACGCTGCATGCCAGCACCAAAAAAGGCAACAGGCCTTCTTATATCAAAGCTGCCCGGCCTGAAACGGCCATTCCGCTTTACGAAAAATTTGTAAAGTGGCTGCGCACCACTTCAGGAGTAGATGTTCAAACCGGAGAATTTGGCGCTGATATGAAAGTCAGCCTGATCAATGACGGCCCCGTAACCATCCTCATGGATTCTAAAAACAGGGAATAAACCATGACTTTAAAAGAAGCTCAGGAAAGCGTTGATCACTGGATCAACACCATTGGCATCAGGTATTACAACGAACTGACCAATATGGCCATTCTGACAGAAGAAGTTGGCGAAGTAGCCCGACTCATGTCCCGACTCTACGGCGAACAATCCTTTAAAACCCAGACAGCAGCAGAAAGCGCACGGGAAGATCTTGCCGATGAAATGGCAGATGTGCTTTTTGTTCTGATCTGTCTGGCCAATCAAACCGGAATAGACCTCACTTCGGCTTTGGAAAAAAACCTGACAAAAAAAACGCAACGCGATGCAGAACGGCATCGCAACAATGAAAAATTAAAATAGAGCTTATGCAAAAACTAATCTTTCTCCTTTTCCTTCCGCTGTGTTGCCACGCACAGCCAAAGGGGCCGTCCATTGCTTTTGACCAATTGATGGCCGATTTCGATGAAGGATATGTTGCGCTGGATATTCCCACACCAAATTTTGACTTCAAAGAAGAAATAAAAGCCATCGGCGATCTGGCCCACATCGACAGGCAACTGGCTTTTTTTGAAAGCATGAAAACGCGTCTGGGCGGCGTCGCCCGTAAGAAGCTGAGCCTGCAGAACCGATTGCATTACGACCACCTCAATTTTGAAATTCGTATGCATCTTGACCGCCTGGCCTGGGAAAAAGCCTGGCGTAAGCAAGACGCCGTACCAATGTCCGGGGAAGGCCTCAGCCATTTCCCGCCAGGGCGGTATCAATACCGAATCCGATTCTATACCGGCGTAGACATAACGCCAACAGCGCTTTATGCTTTCGGTGAACAGGAAGTTGCCCGCGTAAAAAGCGAAATCAAACGCTTGCAGGCACAACTGGGGTATGCCGCCGACAGCGCCGGTTTTTATCAATACCTGCAATCGGATACGTTCTACCTTACCGACAGAATCGCCATTCTGAGCCGATATGAGGAAATGAAGGCTATCGTACACAAAAACCTGGGCAAGTTTTTTGCTGACACCGATGTTTCCGATGTTGTCATTATGGAATGGCCCAACGCCGGGCCTTTCACCCCGCCAGGCTATTACAGTCCTGCGACAGACAACCCCAACGACAAGCCGGCTTTCCATTTTAATTTCCACGACAACCGCCACAACCGCAGGGCGATGGATTGGTTGTTCATTCACGAAGCCATACCCGGGCACCATTATCAGTGGTGGTTAAGGGAGCAACTGCCTGAGCAACCTGCTTTCAAACGCCATTTTTATTATCCCGGCCATTTTGAAGGCTGGGCAGCCTATGTGGAATACCTGGGCAAAGAGGTTGGACTATATCGCGACGCCTGGTCAGAGCTCGGTAAGTGGGAATGGGACCTTGTTCGTTCTACCCGCATCCTGATTGACGTAGGCATTCATCATTTTGGCTGGACCAAAGAACAGGCCATTACGTGTTGGAAAAAGAACATTCCGGGGCAGGATGCCATCGCTGAACGGGAAGTGCTGCGCTGCACCAATTGGCCGGCACAGGCCCTCAGTTATAAAGTCGGCGCTTGGAAAATTGAACAAATGATCGCCGACTTAAAAAAGAAACACCCAAAAACCTTTTCACTGCCCGCTTTCCACAGGGCTTATCTGATGACAGGGCAGACGCCGATTGAGGCTGTGGAGAAAAATATGGAGGGTTTGATGTTTGGGGAATAAAGACTGTCTTCACCAGATTGCCTCGCCAACAAGCCAATAAAATCTGGATACTAACTAAAATTGGGCTGACCCTAAATTAAACAGGAATTTCAATACTTTAATAACTTTATGAAGGTCTTATCTAAATGATCAAAATCACTATCATTAGTGACAAAATTGAGATTTCCAATATGGGCAGTAGCTGCAAGCCAGAGGTCATTTTTGCCCATATTCCGGGCAGTCATCTTAGCAGGCAAAGGTGTATCTCTCAATTTCCCCTGGCTATAGGCATCTATCCGGGCGTAAGCATGAATGGTTTCTTCATAAATACCAAGAAGCGAAATGGATCGTAATATTCTTTCCAAAGACTCCCATTTAAGGCTACTCCAATTCAATTGATAGGCTAGAGACTCAATTTCTCCAACACTAATAATGGATAAAAAAAGGCGATTGCCATTACTTGTAAACTGGAAACGTTTTTCCAGTTCTTCAAAACTGGAAGATTTTCGAATGCGGTGCAAAAGAACATTGGTATCCCAAAGAAAATCCATTTGGTGTGTAAATTAGGCATTCAACATTTTACAAAGTTCTTCTGCTGAAGGCTCACCTTCGAATACCTCCGTTAAAGCATTGAGGTCTTTTTCCAAAACAGCATATGAGGATAAGTCTTCGGGGAATTTTTCCCAATTCCATGAGGCCGGTGGCTGTTCACTATCTCCGTTCTTTGTATTTTGTTTTTGCAAAAGAATCGAGACAAAAAGCTGAAGTTCTTCAAGGCTTTTTGCATCAAGTCGCTGAATTTGTCTTGCCAACTTAATATCAAGTGTCATTATTCTGTTTTGTACAAATATACAGCATCCTTCCCGAAAATACCATGCTGAGTTTTAAGTTGTGTAACTTTAATATGTCATCTCTACTTCGATTTCCTGATTCTTTGCCCTTTTGTAAAAAAAACTTCTTAACATTGGCCGTTATTGAAGACTGGAAAGCGATGACCAGTTGAATCCAACACCATTTCCTGAATTAGAATGGCGTCTGGATAAACATTAAGCGACAAATGCAGGAGTTTTTATCGCTCTATTCCAAAATAGAGCACCCTACCCTCGAGATGGTTCTCTTCACCTTCTTGCTGGCATTTTTACTGTCCGGCCTGATCGCGTTCACTTATGAGCGTACGTCGCCCCACACCATCCGGAATCCCAACTTCATGCAGGCGCTGATCCTGAGTGCGCTGGTGGCTTCGACCATCATGCAGGCCATTGGCGACAGCGTGGCAACAGGATTGGGCATGCTCGGGGCATTGGCCATCATTCGTTTTCGCACCACATTGCGCGACCCACGCGACATCGTATTCATGTTTGCCACACTCGGCGCCGGGCTTGCCTGTGGGGTATACGGGTTTTACATTGCAATCATTGGCACGGTGGGATTTTGTTTTGCGGCATTCGTGCTCCGAATCAGTCCTTACCACATCGGAAACAACACGCTGTGGGAATTGCGGGTGCGCATGCCGGATGAAGAAGCGGAACTTCAGGCTTTCGAGCAATTACTGTCGAAATATTGCCGCCACTGGAACCAGCATGGTATGAGAACGCTCTCCGAATCAGGCGGCAAATCCATGGTAGAGTATGATTACGTCGTCATCATGCGCCATGAAAAGGAACGCCGCAATCTGGTGCATGCGCTTTCAGAAGCGCAGACCCGCATTCGGCGCTTCAGCAAACAAACCGATATCAATCCTTTCGCCTGATGCGATTCAATATTTTATACGTCTTTTGGGCAGCAGCGCTGCTGGGCCTGTTCTGGATCAAAAACAGCTTTGAACACCAGAATGTAAATGCCTTTTTTGGCTCTGCAGAAACCGACGAGCGCGATTTAAGCCAGGATCATGCGGTGTGGGTGACCAATATTTACATAGAACCAGGCATGCAGGTGCAACGCGGCGATACGCTGATGCGCCTTTTCCGCACTGATCTGGATGGAGAAATTGCCGAACGCCTCGACGAAATCCGGCAAACAACCCTCGATCGGACAGCAAAAAACAACAACCTTGACAATGAAATTGCGCTGCTGAAGGCCAAACAGGCTGCCAAAGCCGGCGAAATGCGGGCAGAACTGGGTGTCGATGAAAGCGAAGCACAAATACAGCAGCAACTTCGCCAGATCGTAGCGGAAAGACAGGGTATCTCCACTGCCGCTACACCCGGGAATTTGCAAACCGCCCAGCGAACTGCTGTGGAAGAAGTCATCCGGCAGTCGGAAGAACCTCTGCGCAAGGAAATCCGCATGCTCGAAGCCCAAAAAAAGGACAACCTGTCTCTGGAAGCGGCACAAATTCAGCAGCTCCGTCGTGAAATTACAGCCCTGGAAAATGAAAAAGTCCGGCTGGTGCTGCTGGCGCCGATTGACGGCTTCATCGATAACCTGTCTGTCCGCGAAGGCGAAGCAGTAAACGGGCACACCACCATGGTCAGCATCAATCCGGTGAAACCCACTAAGGTCAGAGGGTTTATTCATGAAACCGTGGACATGACTTTTCAGCTGGGCGACTCGGTAACCGTTACTTCCGGCGCCCGACCGGGATACTCTGTTCGCGGCGTCCTGACGGGCAATAGCCCACACCTGATCGAATTGCCTACCCGCTTGCGCAAATACCCGGATATCAAAGCCTGGGGGCGTGAAATTTTCATCCGTTTGCCGACGGACAATCCGTTCTATATCGGTGAAAAAATGCTCATCACCATGGATGCCGCCGGGGAGGAGCAATAAGGCCGGTGTATTTTGGAAACCTATAGTTAAAGACCGCCATGAATTGCACCATACTTTGTTTTTGTTCGCTGTTAAATGCAACGGTTGTGCCGGGGGTAGATTCGTCCAAAGTATCCATGCAAATGGTGCTGGCTTCTGCCCGCTCCGACCAGCGCATTCGCTTGCAGGAAGCAGCGTCCGCCTACCTGGGTAAAAACCCGATTCAACTGCCTTTTTTTGATGAGCTCGAATTTCGCCTGGGTCCTGATGACCTTTATCTGGATGAACAACGCATTGCTTTTCGCTTTTCTACCAATGGCTTAACGGAAATCAAACGCCAGCGTGCCGTCAACGAACTGGAACTGGCACGCCTCCATGCCAAAACATCCCTCTTGCTGGAAGAAGCGCTGTTTGACCGGTACTCGGCGCTTTCAGATGCTTATTTCTATCAGCAAATGACTGAATCACAGCGGCGTATGGAAAAACTGGAAGATGAACGCAGTCAGGTGTTTTCTTATCTGATCGAAAAAGGAGTAGCAGTAGATGCCGTAAAGCTGGTGGAAGCCGAGGAGGATTGGCAGGATGCCCGCAGTAAGTTGCGCCAATGGGAAGACCGGAAAGCCCTGCTGGAGGAACGCATCCGGCAATACCTCGGAAGTACCGATGTGGTCATCCCGGATTTTGAAAGCATGGTCAGTGTGGCAAGCATCGCCCGGCGTTTAGAGGCTTCAGATGCAGCCACAACTCTGGCGCCAACTGCAGAAATTTCTCTGAAATTGGTCGAAAGCAGCCTTTCTGAAGCCCAATGGAAACTCATTCTTTCGCGCAAATTCAATGTCCTCAACTTTGTCCAGATAGATTACCGCAACCGTTCCGACCCTTTTGATTTTAACCGCGATTTTTCTGCACGCATCGGACTCAATATCCCCATTTCCGGCAGCGACAAACCCAAAGCGCGCGAACAGGCTCTGGAATGGCGGTTGGATCAAAATGCCTACCTCGCTGAAGTGGGCGACCAGCAGCGAAAATGTGCCGAATTGCGCAGCAAACTGGGAAAGCTCATCTCCCAATATCAGGCAGATCAGGAACGCTGGCAACAAAGCGCCATCCGTAAATTGCTCGATAAACCCGAACTACTGAATCTGTTGAGTGGCGACGACCTTCTGCAACTGCAAATCGCCCGTGAAAAACAAACGATCCGGGAAATCGAACAGGCCAATGAAATCCGCGTGCTGTACCTGGAATTCGTACAATCCGCCGGCGGAATGAACGGCGCTGATTTGCGCAATTATCTGTCGGAGGGAATGGAGGGGATTTGAGGAAGTAAGGGGCAAAACCTGTCCCGCTCAGCGGGAGGGCAACAACTGGCTTTCCAACTTGCTTATTTGCCAATTTGCCTTTTTGCTACTTTAATCCCCTGCGTCAAGCCACTTTGCGATCATTTCCGGGTTTTTATTCAAAAAATCCCGATAGCCCTGCCCGCTGGCAATGAAAAAAATGCGTTTGCCGAAAGTGCCCGGCACTTCGAAGTAGATGCTGACAATTTTCAATAAAAGGAAATTGCTTTCATGCATCTTTTCCACGCCGCTGAAGGGGTATTTCCGGTGCCGGAAATAATCGGTGATGTAAAAGAAATCATCGCCTGTTTCTACCCGCTTGAGGCGCCACAAAGTCAGCCAGATCATGGCAACCCCGCTCAAAAAGAAGAACAAAGTGCCGATGCGCATCGAAGTTCCGGGAATGTTGCCGTAGTATTCGTAGTTGTAGGCAAAAACGGCGATGGTGAATGCCCCAAAAAAGACAACCCAGAAAATGGTCACAAAAAACTTGAAAAAGAGGGTCAGGTTACTGGATATGCGATGCGTTTTCATGCGCGACAGTTTCTAATTTGAGCGGCAAAGCTAAGAAGATTGCCGGAAAACGTTGCACCCATACATTACTCCCCCCAATAACCTGTTTTTGACCGGATCCCGCTTGCCCATTTGCTACTTGCCGATTTGCCTTTTGCCTTTTGCCCCTTAATTAAATTCCCACCCACAACCCCACCGTTTTCCTATTTTCGTTGTTTACTACAAAACTGTACGTGTTATGAAATACCTGATCGTTCCTGTACTCGCATTACTGGTATTGTCCTGCAACACAATTGAAGGGCCGAAAACACTCCCCATGCTGGGCTTTCACGACGTTGACCCGGCGACCGGCGATACCATTTACCACATCATCCCCAATTTTTCGTTCACCAATCAGGACAGCGTCGAGATCACCAATGCCACATTTGCCGGAAAAATTTACATTGCTGATTTTTTCTTCACGTCCTGCCCCACCATCTGCCCGAAAGTAAAAAAGCAGATGATGCGTTTGTACGAAAAATACCGAAACGAAGATCGTCTCCTGCTGTTATCCCACACCATTGACCCTAAACGCGACACCGTGGGCAAGCTGCACGATTTCGCGGCCCGCATGGGGGTCTCTTCTGATAAATGGCACTTCGTTACCGGAGATAAAGACAAGATTTACGAGATTGCCGATGACTACATGAGCATTGCAAAGGAAAATCCCGATGCTCCGGGTGGCTTCGACCACAGCGGCTGGCTCCTGCTGATTGACAAAGACCGGCACATTCGGGCCTACTGTAATGGTACCAAAGAAGAAGCGGTGACAAAATTTATGGACGACATTGACTGGCTGCTGGCGCATTAATGTAGTTGAATTTGTAAAAGTTGTTGAATTCGTTGAATTGGGGCATCACCAATTCAACAACTTCAACCAATTCAACGATTTCAACCAAAATCAGCGCCCCTTCGCTATCCACTTCATCCCCTCCCGCTTCGTAAGGGTTGAAAGTGGCGTCTCGCGGATGAACTCTTCGACAGCCTCAGGATCGGTTTTGGAATATTCGCGGAGTGCCCAACCGGCGCCTTTCTGCAGGAAAAACTCTTTGGAATCCGCCACGCGGCGGATGTAGTCGAACAGCATGGCGGTATCCGTTTTGGCTTTGAATTTCAGCTGAAAAATAATAGCGGCTCTTTGCAGCCAGATGTTGCCCGAAGCCATCCAGCGTTCGGTCACCGGTTGAGTCAATACCGGAAAGCGTTGAAAATGCCATCCTGCCAGCTTTGAGAGCCAGTCTACCGTATCCCACCAGGATTTGGTAACGATGAGCTCTTCCAAAAAATCAATGAAGTCTTCCTGCTGTTGTTTCACCACTTTTTGCACCATCTCAATGGCAAAATAGTTCGCTTCCCGATGGTCGTCTTGGTAGCACAGGCGCGCTGTTTCCAGCAGGGCATTTCCTTCCGGAATACCGTATTCAGCAAATATGCCTTTGGCCAAAGTCACCCACTCCGGCGCTTTCAGACCAAAGTATTCAAACTGATAACGCATGTACCACATCTGACCCTGGGCGCGGTCGGGGTCGCCTTGTTCCTGAAAGAGGGCAATTACTTTTTGGTAGTATTCGGATGGAGAGAGGTGGCAGGGTGTCATCGCGTTTTTTGTTGTAAAAATAAGACCCCGTCTTTTCAGCAGGGTATCTCTGAGCGGTTAATAATTTAGTTAACCCAAGGAAATATTTTTCAGGAAAAGCGAATACTCAACCGAAATTCCTACATTTGTCCCAGCAACATCCTGCTATTTCCCTTCTGATTTTCGTTTTGTTAGCAAAAATGCCCCGTATAATATCGGACATCAAGGCAGCGTTTATGGCCCGACAAGTGTCTTCGACAAATATCGGGTTCGTCATGAAATTGCCGAAATGGGAATTTAACAATAAAATTTGTCTTTGTTTCGGCGACATTCTTTAATATTGTAGCCCGTTTCGCAAACTTAAAAGAATCTTTTATCGAAGCAGTGTTTTACAAACCACCTCTCTTTATGAAGAAAATTCAATCGCTCTGGATCGCCTGCCTGTTTGTGGCAGGGTTGTCTTCGCTTAACGCGCAGGACATTCACTTCTCGCAATTCTATATGTCGCCGCTGAACCTTAACCCGGCGATGACCGGCGTCATGAATTGCAACATCCGTCTGGCCGCCAACTACCGCAACCAGTGGGCCAGTGCGCTGCGCAGCAATGCTTATAATACCTATTCCGTTTCTTATGACCAGCGCGTACCGGTTGGACGTAACGACTACTTCGGTCTTGGCGGAACTTTCTGGGGCGACCGCGCCGGTGAAGCTAATTTTGCGACACTGACGGGAAAATTATCGCTTTCTTACAGCAAAAAAATGAGCGGTGGTCGCAACAACGGCAGCTACCTCGTTTTTGGTGCAGAAGGTGGCGTAGCACAGCGCAGTATTGACTTCCTGAAATTGCGCTGGGGCACCCAGCACGATGGTTTGGGTGGCTTCGATGGCAACATCGATTCTCAGGAAACGGGCTTCGACCGCGACAACTTCATTTTTGCCGATATGGCAGCAGGTTTGCTTTGGTTTATGGTTTTTGATAAAGACAACAACCTTTATCTGGGCGGAGCTTTCCACCACCTCAACCGCGCCAATCAGTCTTTCGACAGCAATGGCGAAGACCTGCTCTACAGCCGTTTCACCGTGCATGCCGGTGGGGAGTTTATGATGAGCGACCGCTTTGGCCTTACGCCGGGTGTGATCGTCATGAGCCAGGGACCTTCTTTCCAGGTAAATGCAGGTACCGGCTTTAAATTCCTGCTGGGCAGCCGCCAGAATTATCAGGCTTTCCAGTTTGGCCTCTGGACGCGTATTTCCAACAAGATCGAAACCGGCGTTCTGAACGACGCAGCGATCATCTCTACGCGCTTCGACTATGACAGCTTCAGCCTTGGTTTCAGCTACGACATCAACGTGTCGCCGCTCAAGCCGGCCACCAACTCCAATGGTGGTTTTGAATTTGCTTTGATTTATAAAATTTGCGGACCTGAAAGACGCGGCGTTTATTGCCCGAACTTCTAGTCCACCGCGAGGCGGTTTTGTCAGAGATACAGGAGACATCCGGATGAATTTCCGGATGTCTCCTGTCATTTAGAACACATCCGGAACAGTGCAACCTGCATAAAATACCGGATACCCCTGTTTATTCCACTTCATTCAGGCTCTATTTTCATTACAGCCCTGCTGGTCTGTAAAAAGGGAGAAAAGGCATTCCTTAAAAATTGGAGACTTTGGTAATAAAATTGCTCAAAAGGCGTATCTTGCCAAGACATTTCTGACAAAAAACAGTGTAACATTCTGTGCTAAAAGTCCGTAGAACCGAACGGATTCATTAAAAAACATTATCCACAAAAACACTAGCGCTATGTTTGGCAGCAACAACAGCAAAGAGGCAACAAGCAAAAGTAAAGCCGGAACGCCATCTTCTCCCTCTTCCACTTCTACCCATTCGCTCAACAGTCTGGTACTCGGTACTTCCGTAGAAGGAACGATCAAAGCCGACAGCGATATCCGGATAGACGGATCCATCAAAGGCAAGTTGTTTTGCGATGCCAAAGTCATCATCGGCCCGACCGGCGTAGTGGAAGGCGAAGTAAAATGCCAGAATGCCGTTATTGAAGGTAAGTTTGAAGGCGTTCTTAACGTCACAGAATTGCTGAATGTGCGCGAAACAGCACAGATTTCGGGCGATGTAACAACCGGAAAACTAATCATTCAATCCGGTGCGGTATTCAACGTAACGTGCTCCATGGAAGGTGGAAAAAAAATAACACCCGGCAGTAGTGTAGGGGCAGGTAAAGAAAATTCAGGTGCAACAAGAGAAACCCAGTCAGCAGGAGCCTGATTCTAATTCAAACAGGATCAAATCGAAAGGCCGTGATTACATGAAGTATTCGGGAATGGTCTTTCAAATGGGCATCATCATCCTGCTCGGCACGTGGTGTGGTAAAAAAATAGACGAACGCGTTCAGGCCTCGAAACCCTGGTTTACGGTTGCGCTGGCTTTGATTTCTATCTTTATCGCGTTGTACATCGTGCTTAAAGATTTAATCCGGCGTCCATGACCAGTAAAAATTTTCTTATACAATTGACCATCCTGGCTGCCCTTGTGGTGGTTTGCCTTTTTTTTATGAACCGTCTGCCACAGGTTCAGCCGCACGCTATGCTTTCCTGGCTTAGTCTGGTCTTTTTTATTGCACTTAGTGCGCTGATGTACTTTTCCGGAAAAAAATCTGCTTCGAGCGCCAATAAAAATGCCTTTACGAATACCGTTCTGGGCTTTACCATGGTCAAAATGTTGCTTTGTGCCGCGATTGTGTTGGTTTATTACAACCTTTTCCAACCGGAATCGAGGTGGTTTTTACTGCCTTTTTTTTCTACTTATCTGGTTTTTACCGCTTTCGAAACCTATTGGATGATGAAACTCGCCCGATCCGGCGCCTGAATTTGCCAATGATCCTTGTAATGCTCCTGAAAATAGCGTAACTTCCATCGATTTTTTTTTCAATTACATACCAAAATATACCATGAAACAGTTGCTTGCTTTTTTCATGCGTCCACACATCTGGCTGTTGTTTTTTCTGATGATGGCCGATTCCTGTGCTGTTAATCCGGTGACCGGAAAAAAACAGCTCATGTTTATGTCGGAAGACCAGGAAATTGCTCTTGGAATTGAGGCCAATCCCAGTGTCATTGCTGAATTTGGGGTTTATGAAAACGCCACCCTTCAAAAGTTCATCAATGACAAAGGGCAGGACATGGCCCGTATTTCTCATCGGTCTAATTTGAAGTATCAGTTTCAGATACTCGATTCTCCTGTAGTTAACGCATTTGCACTGCCGGGGGGCTATGTCTATTTCACGCGTGGTATCATGGCGCATTTCAACAACGAGGCGGAATTTGCCGGCGTTTTGGGGCATGAAATCGGCCACATTACCGCACGACACGGAGCGTCGCAACAAAGCAAGCAAATTCTGGTATCTGCCGGCCTGATGCTCGGGATGGTTGTTTCAAAAGATTTCCAACAGTATGCCGACATTGCGGGCGCCGGCGCCCAGCTGCTTTTTCTCAAATTCAGCCGCGATGATGAAAGCCAGTCAGATAAACTCGGTGTGGAGTATTCTTCGAAAATCGGCTATGATGCCAAAGAAATGGCCGGCTTTTTCAATACCCTCGACCGCCTCAGTGGTGGCCCGGAAGGTCGCGTCCCTTCTTTTCTCTCAACCCACCCCAACCCGGCCGACCGAAATGTGAAAGTTGCGAAAATGGCGACTGAGATGCAAAGTGTGAACCCGGGTAAACAATACAATGTAAACCGCGACAGCTACCTTCGCATGATCGACGGCCTTGTTTATGGGGAAGACCCCCGCCAGGGTTATGTTGAAAACGACAATTTTTACCACCCGGAACTCAAGTTTCAGTTTCCGGTTCCTCAGGGCTGGCAGTTGGCGAATTCACCACAACAAGTGCAAATGGCGCCAAAAGACGGAAAAGCCCTGATGATCATGACGTTATCTTCCGAAAAAACACTGGATGCCGCTTCCCGGGCCGTGCTGACGAATTACAAACTCCGACAGCTCAGTTCGAAAAATGTCACAGTAGGCGGTTTTCCGGCAATGGAAGTTTTAGCCGAACAAGTGCCGGAAACGCAAACCCAGACACAGGATCAGGCGAATACTCAAAATCAGCAACCGCAGCAAAAGGTTCGCGTGCTGACTTATTTGATCCAATACAACAATCTGATTTATACTTTTTTAGGCGTTACTGCTGAAGCCGATTACAATACATACAGCGGACGCTTTCTGGGCACCATGCAATACTTCCGCACCCTGACCGACCCGGATAAGATCAATCGGCAACCGGAAAAAATCCACATCAAAACCGTGGAGAAAAACGGCACTTTAGCAGACGCCCTTAGAGCTTTCAATGCACCTGCTGCCAGAATGGATGAGCTCTCTATTCTCAATGGCATGAAATTAAACGAACCAGTCACCAAAGGCATGTTGATCAAATTAGTGGGCAAATAATGATTGAAGACAAAGTTTACCTGAAACTGAAACGCGTTACCCTCCGGAATTTTCAGGATCGGGATGCTGCGGATTTTTTTGAATACCGCTCGGATCCTGTTGCCAATATCTTACAGGGGTATTCGCCACTCAGAGCCATTGAGCAAGCGGTAGACTATATTGAGCACCAAAAAAACAATGTTTTTGGCCTCGCAGGATTTTGGATACAACTTGGCATTGTAGAAAACACCAGCAACAAACTTATCGGCGATGTTGGGATTCGTCCCCAGGATTATGATCCCCGGATGGTTGAAATTGGATTTACCATTTCGTCGGAGTTCAGAAGGAAGGGTTATGCCAAAGAAGCATTATCAGGCCTTTTTGCCTGGTTGTTCTGGGAAAAACAAATCCATCGGATTGTTGCTATTACCGATACGGAAAATCATGCGACCATCAACCTACTGGAGAGCCTCCGCATGCGAAAGGAAGGAAAAACCATCAAAAGTTTCTGGAACCAGGGCAACTGGAGGGACGAATACCTGTTTGCTTTGCTTTCAGAAGAATGGATGACTTATTGATTGCCTTATCATACAGGCCTGAAACGCCAGTCTATCACTAAAATTTGCCCATGTTTCAACCTGAGCTATTCAAAGATAAAATTGCGCTGGTCAGCGGAGGTGCAACGGGAATTGGTTTTGCCATTGCTGAACAACTGCTGAAACTAGGCGCAAGGGTTTATATTGCTTCGCGCAAAGAAGAAAAACTCGTTGCTGCGCAAGCAAAGTTGGCTGCATTCGGCACTTGTGCCTATGCGGTCTGCGACATTCGCCAAACAGAGCAGATCAGGGCTCTGGCGGAAAAAATCAAAACCGAAGCCGGAAAACTGGACCTGCTGATCAACAATGCCGGCGGGCAATTCCCCTCACTGGCGGAAGACATCAGTGAAAAAGGCTGGAATGCAGTGATCAACAACAACCTGAATGGCACCTGGAACATGACTCAAATCATGGCCCAGACTTTCTTTATTCCTCAGCAGTCGGGTATCGTGGTCAACATCATCGTCAATATTTACAGAGGGGTTCCCGGCATGTCGCATACCGGTGCTGCGCGGGCCGGCGTTGACAACTTTACCAAGTCACTGGCAGTCGAGTGGAGCAAACACAACATTCGCCTGAATGCTGTTGCTCCGGGCATCATCCGAAGCTCGGGTTTAGACAATTATCCGGCTGAGATGATCGAAGGTATTGAAGCTACAATTCCAATGAAACGCCTTGGGACAGTAGATGAAGTCGCCTGGCTGACTTTGTTTCTGGCCAGCCCCATGGCAGCTTACATAACCGGGGAAACAGTGTATGTCGATGGCGGACAAAAACTTTGGGGCAATATTTTCCAGTTATAAAAAAGAAAAGGGAACCCTCGGGCTCCCTTCACTTATATTTCTACAAATTGTAATCTCTTACATTTTAGGCAACAGCACCGTATCCAAAGAATGGATGACGCCGTTTTTCTGATAAACATCGTAAACGCTGATGTTGGCAATGCCGCCATTGGCATCTTTCACAACGATGTTGCGCGCACCGTTCATCATCACCATCAGGCTGGCGCCATTGACCGTCTTGAGGGTGTTTTTTCCACTTTTGATGAGTTTCGCCAAAGCTTTGTAATCCAGTTTGCCTGCAACAACGTGGTAGGTCAGAACAGCTGTCAAATTTGATTTGTTTTCAGGCTTCAACAGGGATTCCACAGTGCCCGCGGGCAGGTTTTCGAAAGCATCGTTGTTTGGCGCAAAAACCGTAAAAGGCCCTGAACCCTGCAGGGTTTCTACCAGTCCGGCTGCTTTAACCGCTGCTACTAAAGTGGTATGGGCTTTGGAATTAACTGCATTTTCAACGATGTTTTTCATAGGGAACATGGCTTCGCCGCCAACCATGACGGTTTTGTCCATGCTTTGTGCATTGAGTGAAAAAACAGCAAAAAATGCCAGTGCGAGTGTTGATAATTGAGAGAACGACTTCATGATAATTAGTTTAATGATGTGTTGTAATTCAAATATTATTGAGAACAAGAGGAGTTACGCCTGAATGTTGCAACTCAGATTTTGAAATGTCAACAATTAAGCTTTTCTTAACAGTGTAATTTCCTACAGCGACTAAAATTTCAGAAGATGAAGGACAAGGAGTTAAAAACCATGCTTGAAGAGTTTTTACATTGGGAAAAGGTACAACCCGACGCGCCTTTTTTGCGACAACCTTTCGGTGAGGAATGGAAAACCATCACCTGGGCGCAGGCCGGCCGGGAAGCGCGGCAAATCACAGCAGCTTTAAAGGCCATGGGACTCCAGCCTGGCGCACACATCGGTATCGTTTCCAAAAACTGTTGTCATTGGATCATTGCCGACCTCGCCATAATGATGGGCGATTATGTTTCTGTCCCATTTTTTCCGACCCTTACAGCAATACAATTGGAAGAGGTCATCAAATTGGGTGACCTTAAAGCAATTTTCGTGGGAAAACTGGACGACTGGGAAAATATGAAAGCAGGCGTCCCTGCGGACTTGCCGATCATCGCCTTCCCACATTACGAAGGCAATTCCCGGGTGGAAGAAGGGGTTCAGTGGGATGACCTGCTTGCCCACCATGAGCCTATTGAAATTGTTCATCAGCCCGACCTGAAGGCCATCTGGACCATCATCTTCACCTCTGGTACAACAGGGACGCCGAAAGGTGTCATGCTGGATTATTATGCGCCGGCTTCCCTTCTGCAAATGGAACGAAATCACAATGTAGTCGGCTTATTTGAGCACAAAACGAACCGCTATTTTTCATACCTGCCCCTCAATCACATTGCTGAACGCCTCATTGTTGAACTAGCCTGCCTGTCTAATGGCGGTGTTATTTCATTTTCTGAATCGCTTGATAGTTTTGTTGACAACTTACGGCAAGCAAGCCCTACTTTATTTTTGGGGGTACCCCGCATCTGGTCAAAATTCCAATTGGCCATTCTGGGAAAAATGCCGCAGCAAAAACTGGGTACCCTGCTCCGAATCCCCATTATTTCTACCCTTGTCAAAAACAAAATCCGCAAAGGACTGGGGCTGGGTAAGGCAAGAATCACATTTACAGGAGCTGCTCCGGCTTCGGATGCCCTAAAACAATGGTTTCGCAGCATTGGCATCAATGTTCGGGATGTTTACGGGATGACTGAAAATTGTGCCGGTTGTTCCCTCATGATGCGGAATGCTGAAAAACCCGGCACCGTTGGCCAGCTTCTTCCTGAAGTGGAAGTCAAAATAGATCCGGAAACCGGGGAAATCATCATGCGCGCGCCCTGGATGATGCGGGGATACTATAAAGATGAGGCCAAAACCAACGAAATTCTTCAGGACGGCTGGCTACATACCGGCGACCAGGGGCATGTTGATGAGGCCGGTTATTTGAGCATTACGGGCCGGGTAAGCGACACATTTAAGTCGGCAAAGGGCAAATTTATCGTGCCGGCGCCCATCGAATCGGGCTTTTCACACAACAATTACATCGAGCAAATCTGCATCGTAGGACTTACGCTGCCTCAACCGGTTGCCCTTACCGTTTTGTCTGATATCGGGAAAAATGCTTCTCGCGAGACGGTTATGGAAAGTCTGCACCAAACCTTGCAGGAAGTCAACCAAACCCTCGCAAATTTTGAACGACTCGCCAAGGTAGTGGTCGTGCAGGAGGCATGGAGTGTGGATAACGGGATCCTGACACCAACTTTGAAAATTAAACGCAACGCGGTGAATCAACGTTACGCTCCTTTTTTACAACAATGGTACGAACGGGGAGAAGCCATTGTTTGGGAATAATTACCTTTGCAGGTACAGGAATTTTTTTTGAATCCACTCAATACAGTTACAACATGAGTTTTGACAACATACTCACCTCCATTAAGGACCGGGCAGCAAAAAACAGCCCGCTTGGTTCTAAACTGAAATTTGATTTTGGCGATAACCAACTCATCCATCTGGACGGAAGCGGCTCTGAAAACATCGTAACGACAGAGGACAATGCGGCCGACTGCGTCGTGAGTGTTAGCCTCGCCGACTTCGAAGGCGTCATGAGCGGTAAAATCAATCCGGCTATGGCCTTTATGACAGGAAAAATCAAAGTAAAAGGAGATATGAGCGTTGTGATGAAGTTGCAGGGATTGCTCAAGTAAGCAGCACCTTGTTATGTCACCCACTCCCAGGGCCGGGATATCCATTGCTCCGGCCCTGCGTCTTTACGGCACATTCCCAGCAGATAGCCACCTCCGCCTGCACCGCACAATTTAATTCGGAAGGCATCACCGGACAAACCTCGCTCCCACAAGGGCAAAAACTCGTCCGGTATCATTTCACGGAAATACTGCAACTGAAAACTGCTTATCCGGGTCATTTGGTCAAACAAAACTTCTTCTTCCTGCTCCATAAAAGCCTCAATGGCTCTGTTTACAGCAGGAATCAGTTCCCTGTTTAAGACATTCAGATAGTCCTGAGACTGGCATTTTTCTAAAAATAGCTGTACCAATGGGCCGGTTTGTCGGGCTTTTTCAGTATTGATCAGGAAAAACCGGAAAGTTTCCGGCCAATCTATCTGCGGCAATACGCTGATTTCACCATCTCCAGACAACAGCACGGGAAGGTCCGTAAAACTAATGAAAGGGTCAATGCCCGAACTGGAGGCGTGAAAAAATCCTTCCAGAGCAGCTAATTTTGCCTTAAGTGCGGGTAATTTATCTGTGTCCCGGGCCATTATGGGATTTCGTGCATAGCGGTCGTAGGTCGCTGCGACCAGTGCGCCCGAACTGCCCAGTCCATAGCCTGTAGGAATATTGGCCCGAAAGTACAGCCCCTGCCCAAGGTCTTCCTGAAACCGCCTGAAATCCATGTCGACTGGCTGATTTTCCAGCCATGCTGCAAAACGCGGCAAATCCTGTTGTAAGACAGCAACGTCCTTTTTATCAGCCCAGTCCCAGGTTCCGCCATAACGCGCATGCGGAACCGCTAAGGCCTTCGAGCCTTTGATAATAGCATATTCTCCAAAAAGGAGGAGTTTGGAATGGTACGTTCTTTGCATTTCGGCCTCCTGGATTAGGCAGATGTTAGATTTCAGATGTTAGATTTTAGATTTTAGATGTTAGACAAAAGAATACTGCTCCAATTAGCAGTCTGCCCCCTTTAACCTTTAACCTTTAACCTTGCCCACTTTAACCTTTAACCTTTGTCCTTATCCCCTAATCCTCCCCAGCCCTGCTTTTGCCTGCTGGTGCAAGGCAGTTTCATGCTCATCAGGATGTAAACTAAGGCAATATTGGTAGTATTGCCGGGCTTTACTTTTATCAGATTGAGCTTCATAGATGAGACCAATATGCAGGGCAGCGTTGCAGGCGAAATACGAAGGATCGTTTTTTCCTTCAGCGATCGTACGCTGGTAGAAAACGAGGGCTTCGGGTTCTTTTTCGAGGCCATGCAATATGCGGCCCATGCGGTAGGTGAACTCAAGGCGGTCGCGCTTTTCAGAAAACATTTCAGCCTTTCTGCCCCTGAGCAGGTCGAGCGCTTTTTGATAATAACCGCCATCAAACAGCAATCGGGCTTTTAACAAAACCGTATTAGGGGTTTTACCGGAAGATGCTTCCCGGAGCGCGCTTTTATCTCCCCCGGCAACGGCATCGCCCCGCTCCGTGCAATTTTTCATAAATTTTGCATAACCCTCCGGACGATTCTGAAGCAATTCGCACCAGGCCAGTTTCTGATAACTTTCTTTGATAAAAAAGTTGCCTTTATAGGTATTGAGGTATTTCTGAAAATAGAGGTTTGCCGTCCCGTCCAGGCGCCTCAATTTGGCCAGGCCCTGCATGTAATCGAGATAGGGAAAAGCCTGGATGGTTCTGCCACGGGGGCGCTGCTCCAGCACCCTGATTGCAGCATCGTTGTGGCCGGCACGCATGGCAATGTTGGCAATAACAAAACAGTGCAGGGGATTGGACTGTGGGCGCAGTTTGTCTGTGCGGATGGCAGCCCAGGCGCCTTCTTTGTTGTTGTCCAAATGCAACAGCAGAAAGGAATACAGCGCAATGGTTTCTTCTTCAAACAGGAAATCATTGCTGCGGGAATAGGCCAGAACTTTTTCCAGTTCTTTTTTGCCTTCGGAAATGGTACCCTTCAGGCTGCTCAGCAGCTTTACGCCCCACTGGTAATTATCCGGGATGGTGCCGACCATGGCGTGCAGGATGCCCAGATCTTTTAGATTGGGCATGAAGTCAGGAAACAGCTCCTGATTTTTTTGCAGCAGTTTATGCGCTTTGTTGACCTCGCTAAAAGCGGCCAAATATTCTCCAAAGCGCAGGCGAAGCAAAGCCCAGTGAAGTCGGATATCTGCCTGAACGTAAAGGTAATAGGGCGAACGTCTGTCGCCATGCGACAGGGCGTCGAGGCGAAGGTCGCGTTTTCTTTTCAGGCGTTCATACAGCGCTTTATCGTCGCTGAGGTAAACCTGAAAAAAGTCGATGTAATCTTCGATGTGGTAGACGATCAGGTTGCCCGGATCCTGGCTGCGAATTTGAGCCAGGGTATTGTTGGCTTCAAATAAACGAAGGCTGGTTGCTTTTTTGTAGGCTTCCTGAGCTTGTTGGGTATACTCAAAACGATTGGCAAGCACTGACACCGGCGTCGCCAGCAGGCAGAGCCAGCAACCCATGAGCAGGGCCGGAAGACTAATTCGTGGGATGATGTTGTGCTTGATCGTGTTCAAAATAACCATATTGCAAAAAAGCCCTGAACCGTTTGATTCAGGGCTTTTCGGGTTGAGTTTGTTTTACTCCCCGACGCTGCTGAGGATGAAATTGTCAACCAGAATTCTGCCGCAGTGCTCGCAGGCAATCACTTTCCGGTGTTGTGCAATTTCAAGCTGAAGCTGAGGTGGAATTTTATTGAAACAGCCCCCGCAGGAGTTCCGCTCAACTGTCACTACGGCGAGGCCGTTGCGATAGGAAGTGCGTACTTTGTCGTAAGCGCGGATGAGGCGGTCTTCAACGTGTTCGCGTGCTGCAGCAGACTGCGTGCGAAGGGTTTTTTCCTCTTTATCCGTTTTTTCAATGATCTGGTTCAGCTCAACTTTTTTTGCGTCCAGTTCTTTTTTCTTCTTTTCAATGCGATCTTCTGTCGCTTTCAGGGTATCCCTTTTGTTGTCGAGTTCAATTTCGCCGGTGCGGATTTTCTTTTCAACCAACTGGATTTCCAAACGCTGCATTTCCAATTCCTTGGTCAGGGCTTCAAATTCCCGGTTGTTCTTTACATTGTCCAACTGTACCTGGTAACGCTGGATGAGCATTTCAGATTCTTTGATCTGAGCATGAAATTTCAACAAATCACCTTCCATACCGGTTACGGCACTCTGAAGGCGGTCAATCCGGGTTTGCAGACCTGCGATCTCGTCTTCGAGGTCGCTAACTTCCATCGGCAATTCACCCTTCATGATTTGGATTTCATCGATCTGGGAATCAATGAGTTGTAGTTGGTAAAGCTGGCGGAGCTTTTCTTCTACTGTTAATTCCTGTGTTGCTGCTGACATATTTTATACTAAATTTGACTGGATGCTTATGAAATTAAAAGTATCAACCAAAATCAGATTGAGACCTGTAAATCAAAGATATAGAACGGGATTGGTGTTGGTTTTCGCGCAATAGAGCGCAAAATTAGAAAATTTCGCTGAAATTATTTCATAAATTAACTCAATCGTGTATTGCTCGCTTTCAAAGTGCCCGATATCTGCGATGACGATACGCCCGTCTGCGTCAAAAAATTCGTGGTACTTGTAATCTGCGCTGACATAAACATCTGCTCCCCGGTTAATCGCCTGCCCCAGCAAAAAACTACCAGCTCCACCGCAAACTGCGACTTTCTTTACCTGACGTCCCAGAAGGCGGGTATGGCGTATGCAGCCGGCTTTCATGACTTCTTTCAAATGCTGTAAAAATTCAGCTTCCGGCATGGCTTCTTTAAGTGTGCCGATAAGCCCTGCGCCGACCTCCGCACTTTTGTTTTCGAGGGACACCACATCATAAACAGGTTCTTCTCCCAAACTGTTTCGCAAAGCATTCAAAATAATGCCCTGAAAAGGGCCATGAAATACGAGATCAAGCTGTTGTCCGCCAAAATGGTCCAGTCGGACCGAAAGTCCTAAATCCAGAATGGCTTGTTCTGCCTGTTCAAATGCACCGGCAGGAAGCTTGACGCTGAGTTTTTTTAACTCGCGTTTCGGAGACAGAATGGCGGTGTTTTCGAGACCGATTTTTTCAGCAATTTTCCCGTTAACCCCCTGGTGAAAAACATGGTCCAGGTTGGTATGAATGGCATAAATCGCAACCCCGTTTTTGATTGCCTCGATGACGGTGCGTTCTACATAATTTTGCCCCGTGAGTTGTTTTAACCCCTTAAAAACAATCGGATGATGGGCAACAATCAGGTTGCATCCCCTTTCAAGGGCCTCTTTAACGATGACCTCCGTAGCATCCAGGCTGGTTAATACACCTGTAATTTCTGCCTCGGGGTCGCCAACGATCAGTCCGGAATTGTCATAGCTCTCCTGATATGCAGGCGGCGCCACACTTTCCAGCCACTGTATGAGTGTTTTGATTTTCATATTGCTGTATTTTACCAGCTCCGGATCTTTGCTTCGATTGCCGAAGTAGAATAACCATCAATAAAAGGTAAGCTCATTACTTTTCCGCCAGCTGCCAGGACCACATCTGCGCCCACAATTTGATCGGGGCGCCAGTCGCCGCCTTTCACCAGCACATCCGGTTGTAGCAGATTGATGAGATCAAAAGGCGTATCTGCTTCAAAGAGTACCACTGCATCTACAAAGGCAAGTGAAGCCATGAGCATCGTTCGCGTGCTTTCGTCGTTAATGGGGCGGTGGGGGCCTTTCAGGCGACTCACAGAGCTGGCAGCATTCATCCCCACGACAAGGCGATCGCCCAGATCTTTTGCATCCGCGAGGTAGTGCAAATGGCCATAGTGTAAAATATCAAAACAGCCATTGGTAAAAACGACCTTATCTCCCGCGTTTTTCCACAACAGCCTTTGTTCCAAAGCGGTAGGCCAATCCATCACTTTTGCGGCAATTTCAGGCAGTGCTCCCATGCGGTACGTAATTTTTGTTAATGAGCGGCAGCAGCAACAAAGCCAGCAGTCCAATGAAAATGTTGCAACCCAGCTGTACCGAAAAAAACGAAATATTGGCCCAGGAAAAAGCATTGTCGCCACTCAGTCCATAAGCTGTCAGCCCGATTTGGGCCATCAGGTGAAAGGTACCCATGCCTCCGGGTGAGGGTACAACCATGCCCCAGGTGCCCAGCGTAAAGACCACCAATGCAGCAGTCATGGACAAATGCGCTGTGGGGCCAAAAGCCAGAAAGCTAAGATAAGACATTGTGAAAAACATCAGCCATATATTGATGCTGTGCATCACAAAAACCCAGGGCTTTTCCAGTTGCCGGATCGTCTGTATCCCTTGCCAGAAACCGGCAGCAAGATCAATGATTTTGCGCAATACGACATTTTTTGCCAAACGGGCCCTGAACCGGATCAGGAGTACCAGCATCAGCGCGCCTGAAAAGACCACGGCAAAAAGCAGCAAACTATTTCCGGCCAGGCTCTTCCCAAATCGGATAAAATAGGGCGCCATCAGGTTGTAAACTTTCTCAAACTCGAGTAAAAGGGACAGTCCGGACATAATGAGGATGCTGAGGACATCCACCACCCGGTCTGCAACAACGGTTCCCATTACTTTTTCTGCCGGGATGTGTTCATAGCGTGCCATGGTGCCTGCCCGGATCACTTCTCCTGCCCTGGGCAAGCCAAGGTTGGCAAAATAGCCCAGCATAATGGTCAGGAAGCCGTTGATGATGCGGGGTTGGTAGCCCAAAGCTTTCAACATCATGTTCCAGCGGTAAGCCCGGCTGAAATTGCTGATGGCAAATGCGACAAAAACCAGTAATATCCACCAGTAATTGACGATGCCGAAATCTGAAATGACTTTTTGGATGAGGCTGCATTTTTCTGCCGGCACGTTTTTCAAAGCGCAATCTTCGAGGAAGGCGGCATTTTGCCTCAAGTAGACATAATAAAGAATGCTCAGACCAATACCCAGAAAGAGCAAAAATTTGAGCAGGTTCAGGAATTGCTTATTCAAATTCAAAACAAATCTTTTTTAGATCACAGTTGTAGCCGGTTTTCGGCGGGCTGCAAAGATAGCGGACTGCTTGATCAAACGCGCTGTATTCTTTTCAAGTCTTAACGGATAAAAAAGTTTTTTCTGTTTTATAAACTTTTTGTTTGTTTTATTAAAACACAATTTGTTTATTTGTGCATCCAAACTTTATACCCGATGTCAAAAATGAACAAAAGTATCGTCCGCCTTCAGCATGCAGCACAGCGAAAAGTGCAATCTTTCCAGCGTCAGGTCGAAGCCTATATCCAGCGCTACTGGTTCCGGGTCTTTATACTGGGCCTGGCACTGTTTCTGCTCAACAGCAAAGACGTGAGCATTAACCTGAATCTAAACTCTGCTCAGGCAAGTTTGTTTGGCGCCAGCCCTGAAGCAACTTATTACGAAGAAGAGGTGGTTCCCGATCATGTGCCGAGGGCATTGAATACCTCCCTGCTGGCCAGCGCACCGGCTCCTGTGTCAAAAGAAAAAGAGCCTGCTCCAAAACCGGATCAGAACCTTGCAAATACATTTTCTAATCTGGATTTTTCAGGATCTAAGGATGCAACAGGGGTTCGCGGCCTCAAGCGGCAGAAGCAACTGGCTTATGTTCAGCGTTTTGCAAAAGTCGCTCAGACTGAAATGCAAAAATTCGGCATCCCCGCAAGCGTAACGCTGGCGCAGGGTCTGCTGGAAAGCAACGTTGGCGAAAGCTCGCTGGCATCGCGCAACAACAACCATTTTGGCATCAAATGTTTTTCCAGAAATTGCCGCCGGGGCCATTGCAGCAATTATACCGATGATTCGCACAAGGATTTTTTCCGCATCTACAAAAGCCCCTGGGAAAGCTACCGTGCCCACAGCCTGATGCTTTACCACAACAAGCGTTACAAAAAGCTATTCGACCTGGACCGAACGGACTACCAGAATTGGTCGTATGGCCTGAAAAAGGCCGGCTATGCTACAGATCCGAACTACGGGGAGAAAATAGTGGGTATGATCCGGGATTTAAACCTGCACCAATATGATAAATAGTGTCTGTATTTATAGTCCGATAGCTGCGTTATACTCGGCCCCAAATGTGGTCATTTATACAAATAAACTCCCGCTTTTGGGACCTTCGCACGCCTTGCTCTCGAACTCTAAAGAACAGACACTAAATAATGATTATTGATGGGTAATGATGGAATACACAATCTACAAGTCAGCAGACTCTACACATTAACCATCAAATTTCATCATTTGTCATTCATCAATTATTCCCTACAACATAGAGAAGTTCTAAGGGAACAATGACCTCAAAGATTCGGAGCATCAAGTACCTTGTCGGAATCTTTGCGGGAAACGCTGTAGTTGAAGCCGGGCTGGAGCGCATAGGCACCAATTTCACCTTTTTTATTGATGGCAAGGTAGCCGACCTGCATGTCTTCAAGCGTTTTTTCGTATTTTTTGGCAATCCGGACTGCGGCCTCTTTGCAGGCCTCTTCCGGTGATTTTCCCTGGCGCATCAATTCAACAATCAAAAAAGAACCGAGTGTTTTCATTACCAATTCACCAACGCCGGTTGCGGTTGCTGCGCCAACTTCATTATCAACATAAAGCCCGGCGCCAATAATGGGGGAGTCGCCCACCCTGCCGTGAATTTTATAGGCCATTCCGCTGGTGCTGCACGCTCCGGAAAGGTTTCCTTCGCCATCGATGGCCAACATGCCGATCGTGTCGTGCATTTCGTGGCCGCCGACAGGTTTATAGGTGCCTTCTTTGAGCCATGCCTTCCAGGCTTTTGTTGCCGATTCGGTCAGCAAATTTTCTTTTTTAAATCCTTTCGAAAGTGCAAACTGGTATGCGCCTTCGCCACTGAGCAATACATGTGGCGTGTCCTCCATGACTTTTCGCGCAACGGAAACAGGATGCATGATGTGTTGAAGGAACGTGACGCTGCCCGCATTCCCGTTTTCATCCATGACACAGGCATCCAGCGTAACATAGCCGTCGCGATCAGGCAAACCGCCGTAACCGACAGATTGGTCGTTTGGATTGGCTTCTACCAGCCGTACGCCTGCTTCAACGCCGTCTAATGCTTTTCCCTTATTCAAAATGACATCCAGGGCAATTTTTGTGGCATCCGGGTGTTTCCATGTTGCAATTACCATAGGCTCTGACGGGGGGCCAACAGATTCATTTTCATCCTTTGTAAGGATATTTGAGGCATCTTGTTTAGGTTTGGCTTCGCATGAGGAAAGCCCCATGCCTGCAGCCAAAGAAGCCAGGATGGTATTGTTTAGGAAATCGCGCCGATTGAACATGTTGGTTTGTTTGTTTTTGGAATGCATACAGCCCGGGCAATGATACAAAAAAATGCACGGTTTTGAGGTGGGAACATCAAAAGAAAAGGCTCTTTCCCGACATTGTCAGAAAAGAGCCCGTTGAAGTGAGGTCGAGAGCGGATTCGAACCGCTGTACGAGGTTTTGCAGACCTCTGCCTAGCCACTCGGCCACCCGACCATTTTTAATATCTGACCCCCCTTTTGGAATCGAGAACGCAAATATAGGGCATTTTACAGATAACCGTCAAAAAAAATTTAAAAGTTCCCTTCAGATGAACGAAGATTCTTACAATAAATACCGCGAAGCGCTCCGTAAAGTCTCAAAACCAGCAGCTTTTGTAGACCTGGATTATTTTGATCAAAATTGCAAACAAGTGCTGGAACGTTCAAAAGGTAAGCCGATCCGCATCGCTTCCAAGTCTGTCCGGTGCCGGGCCTTGCTACAGCGCATGCTACAATACCATGATCGTTTCCGGGGCATCATGGCTTATCATTCCCGGGAAGCCGTTTTTTTGAGTCAACAGGGTTTCGACGACATTCTGATCGCATATCCTGCCTGTAACCCACTGGATATTGAAGCTGTAACAAAAGAAATAGCCCGGGGAAAGCGCCTGGTCCTGATGGTAGATTGTCAGGAGCATGTTGCTTTGGCCAACCAGGAGGCTCAAAAGATAAAAGTCAGACTCCCGCTGTGCATGGATGTGGATATGTCTACGCGCTTTCCAGGACTGCATTTCGGCGTGCAGCGTTCCGGCATCCGGACTCCCGACCAGGCCAAAGACTTGTTTGACATCATTCGACAGTATGATTCGGTATATCTGGATGGCATCATGGGGTATGAAGCGCAGATTGCAGGGGTTGGAGATCAAACCAGCGGGCAATTTTTAAAAAACAGAGCCATTCGTTTTCTACAGAAACTCTCCAGAACAAAGGTGGGCCAACTTCGGGCAGCCGTCGTTGCAGCCATTGGTTCGGAAAACCTGAACTTTGTGAATGCTGGCGGTACCGGGAGCCTGGAGAGTTCGGCAGCAGAAAGCGTCGTGACGGAAGTGACGGCAGGTTCCGCTTTTTTTGCTCCAGCGCTGTTCGACGCCTATCGGGGGTTTCGGCACTTACCCGCAGCCGGATATGCCCTTGAGGTTACGCGACATCCGGAGCCGGATATCTTCACCTGCTACGGCGGGGGCTTCGTGGCATCCGGAGCCAGCGGGAAAGAAAAACTCCCGACCCCATACCTGCCTTACGGCGCCCGACTCCTGCCCAATGAAGGCGCAGGCGAAGTGCAAACTCCTGTGCGATATAGCGGCTCCACCCCCTTAAGCCTCGGCGACCCCGTGTTTTTCCGGCACGCAAAAGCAGGGGAACTCTGCGAACATTTCAATCACCTTTACCTTATTCAGGAGGGAAAGGTGGTGGATTGTGTCGAAACGTATCGGGGAGATGGGCAGGTGTTTTGAAAAAACTCCGGGCAAGGTTGAGAATAGGAAGACCGACCTGCCTTGCAGCATGCAAATATCAAAACGACAGCCTTCAAAAATATTCAGGCGGGATTAACGTTCGCTCTTTATATTTTGTCCCTACTGTTCACGATCCAAAACACAATATTAACGGATAAGAAACGCTACCCATGTTTAAAAAAGCAATCTCTGTGTTGCCGGCCCTTATGGCATACACCTTTAGTTTTGCGCAGTTAGGCGGCAACAGCACCTATGCTTTTATGAATTTATCGCCGTCGGCGAGGGTGACGGGGCTTGGAGGCAACCTGATTACCGTTCAGGACGATGATGTCAGTCTGGCCTATGCCAATCCTTCCCTACTGAACGCTTCCATGCACCAGCAATTGACCTTCAACCACAATTTTCACCTGGCTGGCATTCAAAACGGATATGCAGCGTACGGCCACAGTGTTGAAAAATGGCGGACGACTTTTCACGGCGGCGTGCAATATACCAACTATGGCGATCTGGACGCCACCGACGTGATGGCGCAGGTAACCGGCAATTTCAAAGTGGCGGAATACGCCGTTGTAATTGGTGCAGGGTATCAGGCCTATGACCGGCTCAGCATTGGCGCGAACCTCAAATGGATTTCTTCCCAATTGGCTGGTTTTCAATCGATGGGTATTGCAGGCGACCTCGGCGTGACCTATGCCGATACCTCCCGCTTGATAACGGTTGCTTTTGTAGCCAAAAACATCGGTACCCAGCTTAGTACTTATGAAGAAGGCGGGCCGTATGAAAAACTGCCGTTTGAGATGCAAATCGGCGTCTCCAAGCGCCTGCGCTATTTGCCTTTCCGCGTTTCTGTCATCTACCGCTATTTTGACAGATGGAATGTTTTGTACGATGACCCGAATATGGAAGACAACACTTCTTTTTTTGGCGAAGAACCTGTAGAACGCAGCCAAAGTGCCATCTTTTTCGACAATTTCCTGCGCCATTTTGTATTCAATGGCGAGTTCCTTTTTGGAAAAAAGGACAATTTTCGCCTGCGTGCCGGTTATGCAGCCCTGCTTGGCAAAGAAATGGCTTTAGACAGCTACCGTAGTCTGGCCGGTTTCACTTTCGGAGTAGGCATCAAAATCAACCGCTTTCGCCTGGATTACGGACGCATGCATTACCACCTCGCAGGGGGAATTAATCATTTGAGTATTTCTACGAATTTGCGGGAATTCAGATAGAAGCGTTTGTTATTGGTCTTTTCGTTTCAACAATTAATAAAGGGCTCCTGACAAGGGGCATATTTGAAAAATGCTTGTCCCGGCATTTCAACGCCCCATTCCTTTGCTACAATGTCCAGGCGCGTCCCACTTCTGCCATCGGATAACAGCCAATGTAAGCCCCCGGAACGGGATCGTAATTGAGAATGTTCATCCCCACTTCTTTGGAAGTAAAATAACCGGCAATCGTCATTTCTTTGAACTTGAGAATGAAAGGAGATTTTTCCTTCATTTCCGCTTTGGAATAAGATTTCGCCATAGCACGGGCTTCAGCGTCTATTTTGTTCAGGAATGCCAGTTGCTGCTCTTCGTTGCATTGCAGGAATGGCTTGCCGTTTGCACTTTGACAATCTGCTTCAAACTTCGCAAACCCTTCTTTGAATTTTTGCTGGTCCGCTTCTTCTGTGCATTCTCCCAGCAAGACATCAATATAGTCGTGTACGAAAACGTCAGTTGCCCCCGGAGATTCCTTGGTATGAGGCAAAATTTGCTCCGCCATGGCAGCGATGGTCAGCCCTTGTTCTTTGGAAAAAAACTTTGGTTCCCACTTGCTCAGATCCACTTTTTGGCGAGCTTCACAGCCTTGCATGATGGCGCCCAGCACCGAAGCAGACACCGCGTAGCCGGTGAAAAGGGCTGTTGCTTTGATGACTTCTCTTCTGGTCATTTTTTATGTGCTTGAGCGCAGGATTTATCGTATCCCCTGCGCGATGATTAATGAATGAACTCAAGATTTTATCCTCTAAAATCTAAAGTCTGATAACTACAATCTGATAGCTAAGAAAGATCCCCTTTCTTCAGCGCTTCCGCTGCATAATTCGCGGCACGTGCCGTCAGCGCCATGTAAGTCAGCGAAGGGTTCTGGCATGCAGAAGAAGTCATGCAGGAGCCATCGGTTACAAACACGTTGGGCGCTGCGTGCACCTGATTCCAGCCATTCAGTACAGACGTTTTCGGGTCGCGTCCCATGCGGGCAGTGCCCATCTCGTGGATGGCCAAACCCGGCCAGGAGCCGTCATCAAAAACCTTGATGTCTTTGAATCCGGTAGCTTCCAGCATTTCAGCGGCTGCAATTTTGATGTCTTCACGCATGGCCATCTCATTGGCTTTGAATGACGCATCAATTGTGAGCGTTGGTTGTCCCCACTTATCGCGAACATCCTGGTTGAGTGTGACCTGATTGTCCTCATAAGGCAGGCACTCGCCAAATCCGGTGATGCCCATTTTCCACGGACCAGGCTGGATCAACGCTTCTTTAAAATCTTTGCCCAGCGCCATATCGAGTTCCCGTATGCCACGCATCCAGTTTTGGCGGCTGGCGCCTCCCTGATAACCGTAGCCACGCAGAAAATCTTTCTGTTTGGTCTTGTCGTCAATGTTGCGGAAACGCGGGATGTAAATGCCGTTGGGGCGCCTTCCTTTGTAATACTTGTCTTCAAAACCATCATATATGCCTTCAGCGCCGCAACGGAAGTGGTGATCCATCAGGTTGCGTCCCAGTGAGCCGCTGTCGTTGCCAAAGCCATTCGGGAAACGATCAGACACAGAATTCAGGAGAATGAAAGTCGAGCCCAAAGTAGAAGCGCAACTAAAGATGATCGGCGCAAAAAACTCCTGCGTTTCGTTTGTTTCCGCGTCAATGATGCGAACGCCAACCGCTTTATTTTTTTTCTCATCAAAAATGATGGAATTCACGATAGAGTTGGGGCGCAGGGTCATGTTGTTGGTCGCTTCAGCAGCAGGTAGAGTAGCGGCATTACTGCTGAAATAAGCGCCGAAAGGACAGCCGCGTATGCATCGGTTGCGCGATTGGCACTGACCTCGACCATTGTGAGGCTGGGTGAGATTGGCTACCCGACCTATGGTGACAAGGCGATCGGTGTAGCGCTTCGCAATTTTTTGACGAAACTCTTCTTCAACACAGGTTAAATCCATAGGAGGCAGAAACTCGCCATCCGGAAGATGAGCCAGGCCTTCTTTTTTACCGCTGATGCCTGCAAAACGCTCCACGTGGTCGTACCAGGGCGCGAGGTCTTTGTAACGAATTGGCCAGTCTACAGCAATGCCTTCTTTCGCATTGGCTTCAAAATCCAGGTCACCGAGGCGGTACGACTGCCGTCCCCACATAATGGAACGCCCACCCACGTGGTACCCCCGAATCCAGTCGAAGCGCTGCTTTTCGGTGTATGGATTTTCCGTATCGTTTACCCACCAGTGTTTGGAGGCTTCATTCATGGTATAGCCGGTACGGTTTTGCACGGCATACGACTTCATTTCGGAAACTTTGGGTACCCCCCGGCGCTCAAAATCCCAGTCATCCAGTGACGCGGTCGGGTAGTCGAGTATGTGTCGCACCATGCGCCCACGTTCCAGTACAAGGGTTTTTAGCCCTTTTTCACAAAGCTCTTTAGCTGCCCAGCCCCCGCTAATGCCGGTGCCAATGACTATGGCATCGTAGGTGACTTCCTTTACGCCGTCGTTGTTGAAGTACATAGTTCTTCCGTTAATTTATGGATGGATAAATTATTTAACAGGAAAACACTGGAAAATCGGGGCAATAAGATGTTGGGGCAAAATCGGGTTTAGAGGTGTGTATTCTTTACACATACCCACACCCAAATGTAAAAAAACATACGGCAGCAATCCTAATTTTGAAGCGGTACTTTTGAAATTTTAAGAATGATTGATTGCAAAGAACCTGGCGTTCATGTTATTATTTGCATTTTGGGAAACAAAGTAGGGTGACAATGTTTTAAGTTGCCATTCCCGCAAGGGATCTCCAATGTCTTATGTGTGTCTGTCTCCAGACCAGCAAGGGGAGTTCATCTCATCTTCATTTTTCAGACTCTATTTTCATGATTTCTCAATCCATGCTTATTTGTCTGAATCAGGTTGAGCTCCCCCGTTGGGGTATAAAAAGTTGGTTGACAGAAAATTTGTCATGGGTAGAATTCACAGAATTTGAGCCTACCTATCGGCAGGTAAAAATTCTCAGAATGGCGTGATTCCGGAAATCCCTATCTGACCAATAGGTGGGCTGAATCTGCAGTACTTTGTTAATCCGTAAATGGAAATAAACGAAAAAACCTGTGAAAAGCACAACTATCCTTTAGGGTTATGCAACATCTCCAAGAGATAAAATTCATACCTTTGAAGGCGGCGCATATAGCCTAATTTCATAAAAAACTCAATAATGATCATTCAATTCAATACCGACAACAACATTAAAGGGACGGAAGCAGTCAGAGAGCCTTTAATCGCCATGATAGCAGAAGGGTTAAAAAGACACAGTGCGCAAATAACCCGAATAGAAGTTTATCTCACTGATCAGAACGGCAAAAAGAGCGGCGAAAATGATAAGCGATGTGTTCTGGAAGCCCGCCTGGCAGGCATGCAACCTGTTTCAGTATCAAACGATGCAGACACCAGGGATCAAGCGGTGGAAGGGGCTATTGACAAACTGAATAGCTCCCTGGAAACGATATTAAATCGTAATAAAGGGTATTAAATAAACTTGCATTTGGGAATAAATTTTGCCTTTTTGCCCTCCCGCTGAGCGGGACAAGTTTTGCGTATTGCCTTTTAGGGCACCCTCGTATTCCCGGATAATAACAGTCCCTGATTTGCATTGACCATTTTATACAGTCACCGCAGTTCTGTTCCTGTCAACCCAATAAGCCATAATCACAAAAATCCATTGCAATTGTCCTGCCCAGGCAATGGCCATTTCGTTGGGAGGAGGCGGGCCAAAAACATTGGCAACATAAATCAGCGCAAGAAAGCCGGTCATCCCCCAAAAACCATATACCCCTGCTTTGTTCTTTGCGTGCGTAGTCTTAAGGTATAAATAGATTCCGGCCACATACAGCAAGCCCTCTATTAGAAAAGTAGCTGCGGGCATATTCCAGAGGCCCCACCCCAGGCGTGCATCGCCCGAAAGTGTGAGCGGTAAATCCGGTCGGTGCACCACCAGATCCAACACCCAGTGGCTCACCACACATAAGCCCATGATGATGGCAATCCGGGTATCTTTTGAGGTGATTTTATAAATACCAAAGAACAGCAGCCCCCATACGCAGGCCATCAGAAGACTGTGTGTTATCGGATAATGCACAAAGTCGAGGGGCGTGAGTTTTGTAATGCCCGGCACTATTTCAACATGCTCTACCCCAAAGAGCAACAGCGTGGGCCAAAGCAAATCGAGAAATTGTGCTGCCAGGAATAAACTTCCTAAGGATGCCTTAGGCGCTGCAGCTTTGGCGCCCAAACCAACTGCAAAGTGTCCGATAAACATGGTTTTTCAATTTGTTGTCAGAACATATGATTTGGAATATTTACGCGCCGACAGGCATAACGTACACTAACCCTGAGCCGCTGTGCGGGCAGACATGACCAATGCGAATCAGTGGCTAAAATGTTCGTAAGCTTCATGAGTTTATTCGTCCCATGAAAAATAACGCGGAGTTTCGCGGAGTATACGCGGAGTTTCACGGAGTTTTATGACATTATCCGTGAATCAGTATGTTTTACTCCGCGAGACTCCCATACTCCGCGGGACTCCGCGACTAAAAAGAGCCTCCGGAGACTTGCTCATAGACGCTTTAGCGTCGAATAGGGTATTCCCCCATCAAAATAGCCCCTGATTCGCCTGTCTCATGTCCTTCACCATCCTCAAATACTCAAATCTTCAAATACTCCAATACTCAACCCTCACCAACTCATAATCTTCAAATTATCAAAACTTGTCCCGCTTGGCGGGGTCAACTCATCTTCAAATTAATCACGGCTTCGCCTTGCTTTCCCCGGCCACCTTCACATACTTTTCCAACCACTCGAATTGCTCCTGGAGCAGGTGTAGTAAATTTTCCCGGCCGGCATAACCATGACTTTCATGGGGCAGGCTCAGGTATTTCACCGTGCCGCCATTTCCTTTGATGGCGTTGAACAAGCGTTCGCTCTGGATGGGGAAAGTACCGCTGTTGTTGTCCGCTTCGCCGTGAACCAGCAGGAGCGGCGTTTTGATCTGGTCGGCGTAGCTGAATGGACTCATGTCGTGGTACAAATCCGGCGCCTCCCAGTAAGTGCGCTCTTCATTTTGAAACCCAAAAGGTGTCAGGGTACGGTTGTAAGCGCCGCTGCGAGCGATTCCAGCTTTAAACAAATCGGTATGAGCCAGCAGGTTGGCCGTCATGAAAGCGCCGTAACTGTGACCGCCGACAGCCATGCGGCCTTTGTCGCCAACCCCCATTTCCGACAGCTTGCCGATGGCAGCTTCTGCATTCATTTTCAGTTGAGCCACAAAATCGTCATTCGGCTTTTTATCGGCGCCGGGTGCCACGATCGGCATTTCGGCGTTATTCAGCACCGCATAGCCCTGGGTCACATAGAAGACTGGAGATCCCCAGTTGAGCAGGGTAAACCGGTGTTCGCTGCCGCGGATTTGGGCTGCATCTGCTGCCGAATTAAATTCCCTTGGGTAAGCCCAGATCAGGGTAGGCAAGGGGCCGTCGCGGGTTGGGTCGTAGCCTTTCGGCAAATACAAATCGCCGGTCAGGTCTACCCCATCGGCACGTTTGTAGCTGATTTTTTGTTTGCTCACTCCTTCCAGTTGCGGGTAAGGATTGGCGAAAGCCGTCAGTTGCCGGTCGGCGATGCGCGTTTTCAGGTTTTTGATCCAGTAATTGGGCATGTCGTTTTCGCTCTCGCGGCGGGTGAGCAGCACCAGTTTATCGGGGTCCATAACCCGCACGATGAACTCAAAAGTCCCTTCAGGACAGCGCCAGAGCTCTTCCGTTTGTTTGGTTCCCAGATCGAACGTAGCCAGGAAGGGCAGGTCGCCTTTCGGAGAGGAGCCGCTCGTGTTGTTCATCAGGATTTTGTTGCCGTTGTCCACGGTTTTGATGACCCAGCGACCGAACGCATTTTTTTCCGTGACCGGAAAGCCGGGATTGCTGTAAGCGTCGGTCGTGTTGCGCTCCATCAGTTGTTCCATTGCCCCGGTAGCAGGGGTGTAGCGGCTGGTGCGCATCAGTTGTTTGCTCCACAAACCTTCTGAAACGAGTGCGAGGTTGCTGTTGCCCCAGTTGGTTCCGCGATAACGCAACGCTGTTTTGAACAAAGTTTTTGGCTCCCCGCTAAATGGCGCGCTCAGGGCATAGACGGCATCGTGAAACTCCATTTCCTTTTTCATCATACCGCTGTCTAATGGCATGCACCAAACGACCGTTGCCGCTTCGTCATCCCGCCATTCAAAACTGCGGGGCACATTCTGGACATTATCGCGGCCACTGGGCGCCGTTTCGGAAGAAGGAAGCTCTGCCAGGGTTTTCAAAACCTTCCCGTTAAGGTCGGTAATGGCAACCGTCGAAGGAAAACCGCCGGCTGTCACTAAGTAAGAGAAGGGTTTTTGAAGGGTGCGCAGCAGCAGGTATTTTTTATCCGGAGAGACCTCCAGACTGCTGTAAATGGCAGGTTGGCCGATTTTAGTTTCCACGCCGTTTGTATTTTTCACCAATTGCGTAGTCGCATAAAATGCAAACAACTGCTCATCGTACGGACTTTTTATCAAATCCTGATAAGTCGGACGCGGGGAGGCTTTTCCGTAGTTTTCCTGAATGGTAGGCCCCTTTGGCATCAGGGGTTTTGGTGGCGCTGCCGATGCAGCTTGCAGCGCGGCACGGTAAAAGAGGGTGTTGTCGTCGTACCACTGGTAGCTGCCTCCCAAGAGAACGTTGAGCGGCGATTTGTTGATTTTAACCGCTTTTTGCGTAGCCACATCAATGACGTAAAGATCGATGTGGTCATTGGTCGTATGGGTAAAAGCAATTTTTTTATCGTTCGGGCTCCAGCTCACACTGCTCGCATAGAGGGGCGAAGGAAGACCGCTGATGGCCATTTCTTTGCCGCTTGCCATGTTTTTTAAATACAGGTTTTGAACAAAAGACTGGCGGCTTGGGCCAAAATTATTGGGGTTGATGCGCAGGCCGGCAATCCGAAGTTCGGGGCGTGCCAGTTCCTCCACTGAAGGATAACTGCTGGTTTCGCTGAGCAACATCCAGGTACCGCTGTCATCGGTGCTGACGCCGGGTGCGGGTTTGGCCAGCAACAAATCTGCAATATCTTTAGGCGGCAATTTGTAGGAAACATCTTCCTGAGCAAATGCCCCAACCATTAAAAAACAGCAGGCGAGTAGAAGGGAAAGTCTTGGATTCATCATTTTGAGATAGTTTTAAGCGTTGAAATTGAAGAAAAAAATGCAAAACACCAACAAAGACGGCTGGAAATTGGAGCGCTCTGACCCCGGACCGGGTTTGAAAATCTTTCGCAGCCGTCTCGACTACATGCGCAACCCCCGAAATGGCAAAACAGAAGCCATGGTCATACTCGAAGGCGCCGATGCGGCCAATATCGTGGCGATAACACCTGATCGCCAGATTGTGTTTGTGCGCCAGTACCGATTTGGCACAGGTATGGATACGTTGGAATTACCCGGAGGCGCCGTGAATAGCGGCGAAGCGCAGGTAGATGCAGCCATGCGGGAATTGGCGGAAGAAACAGGTTATGCGGCCACAGAATGGCGTCATCTCGGCAGCGTTCCTTCCAATCCGGTGTTCATGAGCAGTTCTATTTTTCACTGGCTGGCGCTCAACGCAGAACCCACGATGATGCAAAACCTCGACGACGGCGAGGCCGTGGAAGTGCTGCTGATACCCGAAAATGAAGTTTTGGACAAACTGCTGGCAGGCGAATTTCTACATACGCATACGGTGAATGCGCTGTTGCGGTATTTTGTGGAAGCTGGGATGCTGGGGAAGTTGGATTCTGAAAAAGCTTTGGCGCTTTGATCCCGGCAGAGCCAGGGAAATAGAACACGCGAGGCTGGAGCCGTCGCGCGAGCAGGATGCAGGGATGCAGCCCACTTTAACCCCCGCTAAGGCGGGACAGGCTTTTCTACTTTATCCTTTAACCTTCACCCCTCCCCTTTTAACCTTGAATTACGCCCCTTCCGCTTCCCCTTTCATCTTTTCCGCATTCTCGGCAATCAGCAGGGCTTCAATCAATCCGGCGATGTCCCCTTCTATGATTTTATCCAGATTGAAATTTTTGTTGTCGCCCTCCAGGCGATGGTCGGTCACGCGGTTTTGCGGCCAGTTGTAAGTGCGGATTTTATCAGAGCGGTCGCCGGAACCGACCAGAGAACGGCGGCGGGTAGACACTTCGTTTTCGACTTCAGCACGCTTTTTTTCCTGCACCTGTGAGATGAGGCGCTGCATAGCAATTTCGCGGTTTTGAATTTGGGAACGGGCTTCCTGGCTTTCCGTAATCACCCCTGTTGGGAGGTGAGTAATGCGCACGGCAGATTCTGTCCGGTTAACGTGCTGTCCACCCGCGCCACTGGCCCTGAAAACGTCAATTTTCAAATCGGCCCGGTTGATCTGCACGTCTTCTACTTCCAAAATCGGCATCACCACCACAGTGGCGGCAGAAGTATGGATGCGGCCCTGTGATTCCGTTTTCGGGACGCGTTGGACGCGGTGTGCTCCCGACTCAAACTTCAATTTGCCATAAACGTCGTTGCCATGAATTTCCAGCACCAGTTTGCTGTAACCGCCGGCAGTGCCCTCTGTCACAGAAATCGTCTCTACTTCCCAATCCTGCGAATCAAAATAACGCATGTACATACGATACAAATCACCGGCGAACAAACTGGCTTCATCGCCACCGGTGCCTGAGCGGATTTCGAAGAGCACATCTTTGGTGTCCTCCATGTCTTTGGGAATGAGGTGTACGCGAACCGCCTCTTCCAGTTCTTCCAGGCGGGGTTCCCACTCGTCCAATTCAGCCTGGGCCATCTGGCGAAGCTCTTCGTCGTCTTCGCGCAAGAGTTCCCGGGCGTTTTCTACCGTGCTCAAAGCCTTCTTGTAGGCGTCAAAGGCGTCCACAACAGCTTTCAGGTCTTTATATTCTTTGCTGACTTTTTTGTAGCGATCCATATCAGAGAGCACGCCGGGATCGGCCATCTGCTCTTCGAGGTGGTGAAATCTGTCTTTAATTGCTTCTAATTTCTCGATCATTGTCCCAACTTTGCCGCTGTAAAATTTTCAGGGTGCAAAAGTAGTGAAAAACCTGCAGCTTTGAAGGAAAAAGTAGGATGGAGGCGGGTATTGAAAGGAGCGTTTACCAAAGCGTCTTTTTGCCAACACTTTTCCCGGCCCGCAGAGACAAGCGTACAGAACCTGAAATTTATCGCGCTTAGGATCACGCTGTGAACGATCTGGTGAAAAACCACAAACGATGAAAAAAATTCTGATCATCCGTTTCTCTTCCATCGGCGACATTGTCCTGACGACGCCTGTGATCCGCTGCCTGAAAAAACAAGCTGGTGCAGAGATCCACTACCTGACCAAGCAGGCTTTTGAGCCGGTTTTGGCAGCCAATCCATACATTGACAAGGTTTGGTGCATCCGGAAAGAAGTCAGCGAAGTACTGCCACAACTCCGTTCGGAAGGTTTTGACACCATCATCGATTTGCACCACAACCTGCGTAGTCTGCGCGTACGACTGGCGCTGTGGAAAGTGCGCAGTTTTGCTTTCGATAAGCTCAATTTTGAAAAATGGTTGCTGGTGCGCTGGAAAATCAACCGCCTGCCCGACCGACATATCGTGGACCGCTATATGGACACCGTGCGCTCCCTGAACGTGGTAAACGACGGCGCCGGGTTGGATTATTTCATCCCGGAAAGTGCTCATATTGATGCTGCCACTTTCATGCAGGAGCGTCTGCCTGCGCAGCTTCCGGCTTTGCCCTACATTGCTTTTGTTACCGGAGCAGCTCATGCCACCAAACGCCTTCCGGAGGCTAAGATCATTGAGATTTGCTGCCTGATCAGCAAACCTGTCGTGCTGCTTGGCGGCCCGGATGAAGCCGAATCTGGTGCACGCATTGCTGCCGCTGCTGGTCCTCACGTCGTCAATGCCTGCGGGGCTTTGAAATTGAACCAGTCTGCATCCATGATGCTGCAGGCTGAAAAGGTCATCAGCCACGATACCGGCCTGATGCACATCGCCGCTGCCCTGCGCAAAGACATCGTTTCCATTTGGGGCAATACCATCCCTGCTTTTGGTATGTACCCTTACTACCCATCCGGTACTAACCAAAACACGAGCATTGAAGTAAAAGGACTTCCCTGCCGCCCCTGCTCCAAAATTGGCTTTCAGCAATGCCCTAAGGGACATTTCAGGTGCATGGAAACGATTTCCGAACAGGATGTGGCAGAAGCCCTTTAAAGCCGGGCATTCCAAAAAATGCGTACATTTCACGGCTAAAACATTCGGATGATGAAAAAATACCTGCTTTTTTTACTGTTGCCCTTTGCGGCATCCTTCCTTTACGGTCAGAGCAAATCCATTCAGGCCATCCGGGCTGATCATGAACCCCGGCACCTCGATCTTTTAAAAGAATACATCGAATTTCTTTCCCTTCCCAATACCATGAACGATCCGGAGCAATTGCAGGTCAACGCTCGCTTCATAATGGAGATGATGAAAAAAAGAGGCATAAATAAGGTGCAGTTGCTGGAAGCCAATACACCCGGTGCAACCCCTGCTGTGTATGGCGAAGTGCTGACGCCTGGCGCCACCAAAACCCTGATTTTTTATGCCCATTATGACGGGCAACCGGTGAACCCGGATAAGTGGGCCGAAGGTCTGTCGCCTTTCAAACCGCAATTGGCAACTGCCCCGATCGATAAAGGCGGCCAATTCATTGATTTGCCCTCAAACAACGCTGAGTTACAGCCCGACTGGCGCTTGTATGCCCGCGCTGCAGCCGACGACAAAGCGGGCGTTTTTACCATACTGAACGCCTACGACGCCATCAGGCGCACGAAATTGGCGCCTAAAATCAACCTCAAGTTTTTCTTTGAAGGCGAAGAGGAAAAAGGTTCTACCCACCTTGGAGAAATCCTCGAAAAAAACCGGACGCTGCTCCAGGCCGATGCCTGGATTATCAGCGATGGCCCCATGCATGCCTCCGGGAAAAAGCAGATTACGTTCGGTGTTCGGGGCGATGTGAACCTGAATTTAACCGTGTTCGGCGCCAAACGCCCGCTCCACAGTGGCAATTACGGCAACTGGGCGCCCAACCCCGCCATGAAACTGGTTCGGCTTTTAGCCACCATGAAAGACGACGCAGGAAAAGTGTTAATCCCCGGCTTTTACGACGACGTGGTTCCCCTCAGCGCTTCAGAACGCGCTGCATTGGCGGCTATTCCTGATCCTGCGCCCATGATGCAGCAGGAACTGGCTTTTGCGCAATCGGAAAACCCGGCGCTGAGTTACCTGGAATCCATCATCACTTTGCCCACCCTCAATATCAACGGCATTGTGAGCGCCAATGTCGGTAAATTGGCGAGCAACATCATTCCAACAACGGCAACCGTTACGCTCGATCTGCGCGTGGTGAAAGGCAATGATTGCCAGCGCCAGATCCAAAAAGTGATCGACCATATTGAAAAGCAAGGGTATTATGTGCTGGATCGGGAGCCAAGCGACGAGGAGCGCCTGAAATACCCCAACATCGCTACCATTCGCAGCGGAACGGGCTACAATGCCCAGCGTACATCCATGGACCTGCCTATCTCTAAATTGGTCATTGCGGCCGTTAAATCAACTTCCAGCCAGGATGTTGTCCTGATGCCTTCGGCTGGCGGCAGCCTGCCTTTATACTTGTTTGAAGAGGTCCTGAACACGCCGCCCATTACGGTTCCGGTGGTCAATTATGACAACAACCAGCACGGCGAAAATGAAAACGTGCAGATCGGTTTTTTGTGGAATGGCATAGAGACGCTGGCAGCGATAATGTTGGTTGATTATAGGTAGTGTCTGTCTTTAGAGTCCGATTACTGCGTTGCGCTCGGCCCAAAAAACAGTCATTTACATGAGTAAACTTCTATTTTTTGGGCCTTCGCGCGCCTTGTCTTCGAACTCTAAAGAGCAGACAAAGACTCAATGGACGGACACTAAGTAGGATTTGCGCATTTACTTGGGCGGAGACCATTTTTAGATACCGCTTATATCCCGCCAGCTTCTTACCGTTACTTCGTCTTTTCGGATTTGGGTTTCATCGCCCCCGTAAATTAAGCTACTGGCCTGTTGTCCGGTAAGGGCTTGCCAAAACCGTATGTTTTTAAAGGAAACATTAGAGATTGTTGTTGTGCTTTTGATTTCAATCGGGTTCAAATGGATACCCTCGTCAATGACAACATCCATTTCGTTCCCGGTACTATCTCTCCAAAAATAAAGATTGGATCGTTTTCCCTGGTTGAACCTGTTTTTCAGCAATTCAGAAATGATAAAATTTTCAAAAATAGCGCCCCGATAAGGGTGTTGAAACAGTTGTTCCGGGCTGGAAATTTTTAAAAGATAACACGCCAGACCTGTGTCGTAGAAGTATAGTTTTGGCGTTTTGACAATCCGCTTATTGAAGCTTTGAAAATAGGGCGGCAGCAGGAAAACATAGTAACCTGCCTGCAAGATCCCAAGCCACGACTGGATGGTCTTTACATCCATTCCTACCTCATTGGCTAAATTTGAATAATTCAGCATTTGCCCAATTCTACCCGCGCAAAGTGATAGCATTTTTTCAAAAAGCAACAGATTAGTGACGTTTTTTATTTGTCGGACGTCCCGTTCAACATAGGTTCTTAAATAGGAAGCAAACCAGTCATTTGGAGCAATACCATCTGCTTGCACAGGAGGAAATCCACCTTTAAATATTACAGTATTCAAGTCATCTAAAGCTTGGGGAATGGATTCCAGTTCCAAAAGCGAAAAAGGGAGCAAGTCCAGATAGGCCGCTCTGCCTGCCAGGCTTTGCGTAATTTTTTCCTGCAAAAGAAAATTATTGGACCCCGTGAGGATGAATTTCCCCTTCTCTTCCGATTCATCCAGAATTTGTTGTAAATACGAAAGTAGCTCCGGGGCACGTTGCACCTCATCCAAAATAGCTCCTTTCTCATACTTTTTCAAAAAATTCCGGGGATCTTCCAGCGCGAAATTTCTGGTGTCCGGATTTTCAAGAGAAACGTAAGTTTTATCTGGAAAACAACTCCTTGCTAAAGTCGTTTTTCCACTTTGCCTTGCCCCGATTATAGCAACAGCTTTAAAGGATTTGGCAAGGCTTTTTACTTTTTCGGAAGCAATTCTTTTGACCATCTTTGTAAATTTGGATTTCGATTCCAGATTTACAAAGATAAAGTTTTATAAATATACTCCCCGTTTTTTTAGCAGCCCTTCAATCTCCTCCGGCGCAACTTCTTCCACCAGCCATGCCCGGATGACTTTTTCAAGCTCCGGCTTCACTGCATCCGATAATTCCAGCGACAGCACGAGCATATCGTATTGATCGTCCCATTTTTGAAGGCGCCCCTTCAGAAATGGCTTTTCAGAAATTGGCCCGCGCTGGATGATTTGCAGGATTCGGTTCTTGTATTTTGCGCTGAAAATATGATCGTCGTATAGCTTCCGGCCATTGCCATAGGCTTTGTTAAAATAAGGTGCAGGCTCGCTGCCTGTAACGGTTTTCAATAGCCTTTTGTAGAAAGCCTCATTCAGGTTATAGACCGCTTTATCTGTAAGGAATTCTTTATACAGATGTTTCATAAGACATAAATTATGAGAATGATAAGACATAACAGGCCAAACGCGCCTGCCCACAATTCGAAATCCACTCTGGCTCCATCCTTCGTATCGAAATTTTCAAAAGAACGAAATTCAAGGCTGTATATTCCACCTGATTTTGAGGCATTTTCCATAAAACGTTTTTAATTGCTCAAACTGTTCCTCTCGTTTTTTTAATTCTTTTTTACTAAGCTTTTCTTTAAGTTTTCCCATCATTTCTAAGCCTTGCTGTAGATCTGGAGGATTATCCTGAGACCAGGAAACACTTTCCTCAACATGGTCTGATTCTGCCTGAATCCGACCTCTATGCTTTTTGCTCATGATTTGAATTTAGATCGTAATTATGATACCAAAATTCACAAAGTGCAAACCTTGTTATATTTTTAACAAAAATCAATGCAAATTACTTTTTTTATAAACTTTTTGTTTTTAAAACTCTTTCTTATCTTTGGCGACCGCATTAATACCATTTAACAGTAGAGGTCTCAAAGGCATGGCAGACAAAAAAACGACGGAACCGGCAGAAGGAAAAGGCCAGGAAACGCACAACGTCATCACACTCAATGGCATGTACGAGGGTTACTTCCTCGATTATGCCTCTTATGTCATTCTGGAACGCGCCGTCCCAGCCATCGCCGACGGCCTCAAACCCGTACAACGCCGCATCCTGCACGCCATGAAAGACATGGACGACGGGCGCTTCAATAAAGTGGCTAACATCATCGGCCAAACCATGCAGTTTCACCCGCACGGCGACGCAGCCATCGGTGATGCCCTGGTCAACCTCGGCCAGCGCGACCTGCTCATCGATTGTCAGGGGAACTGGGGGGATGTGCGCACCGGCGACAGCGCTGCAGCCTCGCGTTACATCGAAGCGCGCCTGACCAAGTTTGCGCTCGAAATCGCTTTCAACGCCCAAACCACACAATGGCAACTTTCCTACGACGGAAGGAACAGAGAACCGGTGGCGCTGCCCATGAAATTTCCGCTGCTGCTGGCTCAGGGGGCCGATGGCATTGCAGTAGGACTTTCCACTAAAATTCTGCCCCACAACTTCATCGAGCTGATCAAGGCTTCCATCAGAATCTTACAGGGCAAAAACGCGGAAATATTTCCCGATTTTCAGACCGGAGGCTACATCGACGTTACGGAGTACAACGCCGGACGGCGCGGCGGCAAAGTAAAGGTGCGCGCCAAAATCGAAGTCGTGGACAAAAAACTGTTGGTGGTGCGCGATTTACCATACGGCGTCACCACGGGTAGCCTCATCGACAGCATCGTTAAAGCGGCAGACAAAGGAAAAATTAAAATTAAAAAAGTCACCGACAATACGGCGCAGGATGTGGAAGTGGCCATCGAGCTGGCGCCCGGCATTTCACCCGACGTGACCATGGATGCCCTCTACGCGTTCACCGATTGCGAAATCAGCATCTCGCCCAATGCCTGTGTCATCGTAGAAGACAAACCGCATTTCCTCAGTGTGGACGACATTCTGAAAGTCTCCACCGAAAATACCAAAGAACTGCTGCGCCGCGAACTGGAAATCCAGAAAGCGGAACTGGAGGAAAAGCTGCACTTCGCCAGCCTCGAAAAGATTTTCATCGAAAAACGCATTTACCGCGACATCGAAGAGTGCGAAACCTGGGAGGCCGTACTCTCAACCATTGATCAGGGCTTGCGTAAATACGTGGCGGTACCTGGCGAAAAGCTCAAGGCCGGCGATACCCGCCTGATGCTGTTGCGCGACATTAAAGAAGAAGACATCGTGCGGCTGACGGAAATCAAAATCAAGCGCATTTCCAAATTCAACAGCTTCCAGGCCGACGAGCACATCGCCAAATTGCAGGAAGAACTGCTCCAGACACAGCATTACCTCGACAACCTGACCGACTACGCCATTGCTTATTTTGAGCGCCTGCTGAAGCAATACGGCAAAGGCCGCGAGCGCCGCACGGTCATCACGACTTTCGACGCCATTCAGGCAACGGAGGTGGTGGCCAACAACGCCAAACTGTACGTGAACCGCGAAGAAGGTTTCATCGGCTGGGGCCTGAAAAAAGACGAATTTGTGTCCGATTGCTCCGATATCGACGACGTCATCGCTTTCCGTAAAGACGGCAAATTTCAGGTTTCCCGCATTGCTGAAAAGGTGTTCATGGGTAAAGACATCATCCATGTGGCGGTTTGGAAAAAGAACGATGAGCGCAGCACCTACAACATGATTTATGTAGATGGCAAAACGGGCCGCTCGATGACCAAGCGTTTCAATGTGACGGCCATTACCCGCGACAAAGAGTACGACCTGACCATGGGATCCAAAAACTCCCGAACGCTTTATTTCACAGCCAATCCGAATGCAGAAGCGGAAGTGGTCACGGTACACCTCACCCAGGGCAGTGCTGCCAAGAAAAAAATATTCGATTTCGATTTCGGCGAAATCGCCATCAAAGGCCGGGCGTCGCAGGGCAATATTCTGTCGCGCTACCCCGTCCGCAAAATCGTGCTGAAAGAAGCTGGTAAGTCTACCATCGGCGCCCAGCAATACTGGTGGGATGATGTGACGGGTAAACTGAATACCGACAGCCGGGGCATCCTCATGGGGGCATTCGACACCGGCGATACCCTGCTGGCATTGTATAAAGACGGTTCTTACGAAGTCGCCGAAGCAGATCTTACCCGCCGTTTTGATCCAAAAGAAACCTGGCATCTTAGTAAATTCCATCCGGATACGGTCATCGGCGCCGTTTACTACGAAGGCGGCAAGGAATGGACCATGGTGAAGCGCTTTAAGGTGGAAACCACCACGCAAAACCAGCGATTCCCTTACCTCAGTGAGCACAAAAGCACCAAATTATTTTTCGCCACAGCGAAACCCGGTCAGGTTTTGAACTACACCATTCGCGACAAAAACAAAACCCTGCAAGGTACGGTTGCGCTGGACGACGTTGTGGATATAAAAGGCTGGAAAGCCATCGGCAATAAACTGAGCGACTTTAAACTGGTTTCCTGTAAACTCGCGGAAGCGGCAGCCAAACCGAAGCCTAAAGCGGCCACTGAGAAGCCTGCAATTCCTGAAAAACTGCACGCGGGCGACAGCGTGGATTTTGAGGTGACGGATAACGGGCAGCAGACCTTGTTTTGAGACTTGTTTTGAAGAAAAAAATTTATGGTTTCTTAAAAGGGTGCTTGTCCAATCAATTGCCCGGCCCGCCTGCAACAAGCAGCAAATAATTTTGCGTTTTGGCAGCCTGTTCCAAATTTTTTCTGAAGGTCAAAACACAATCCCCTGCATATCTGCACAAAAAGCTGCATTCAAAATTGCAATTCGATTTTGATTATCAGCACAAAAGGGTATTTTTGCACCGTTTTTTGGAGAATCCTAATAACATCGGAGCATTATGGCAAATATTGGTCAAATAAAGCAGATCATCGGTCCTGTTGTTGACGTGAGCTTCGCCGCAGAAGGCGCTAAGCTTCCTGAAATTTACAACGCATTGGAAATCAAGCGTCCAAATGGTGAAACCCTCGTCCTCGAAGTGCAACAGCACCTCGGCGAAGACAGCGTTCGCGCCATTGCCATGGACTCTACCGACGGTCTTACCCGCGGAACGAATGTGGTTGATACAGGCATCGCAATTGCCATGCCGGTAGGCGAGGCCATCAAAGGCCGCCTGTTTAATGTAGTTGGCGAAGCCATCGACGGCATCGGCCCGGTTGCAAAAGGCGCTGACGCACGCCCCATTCACCGCAAACCGCCAACTTATGAGGACCTTTCTACCGAAAAAGAAGTCCTTGCAACGGGCATCAAAGTAATTGACCTGATCGAACCGTACATGAAAGGCGGTAAAATCGGTCTCTTTGGTGGCGCCGGTGTAGGAAAGACGGTATTGATCATGGAGTTGATCAACAACATTGCAAAAAGCTACGAAGGAATTTCGGTTTTCGCAGGCGTAGGCGAGCGTACCCGTGAGGGCAACGACTTGTTGCGCGAAATGATCGAAGCCAACGTAATCAGATATGGCGACGCGTTCAAGCACAGCATGGAAGAAGGCGGCTGGGATTTGTCGAAAGTGGACCGGGAAGAATTGGCCCAGTCTCAGGCAACCCTGGTTTTCGGCCAGATGAACGAACCTCCCGGCGCACGTGCCCGTGTGGCTTTGAGCGGATTGACCGTAGCGGAATACTACCGCGATGGCGACCTGAGCGACCCGATGGGCGGCCGCGACATCCTGTTCTTCATCGACAACATCTTCCGTTTCACGCAGGCAGGTTCTGAAGTATCGGCCCTGCTCGGTCGTATGCCTTCAGCCGTAGGTTACCAGCCGACACTGGCAACGGAAATGGGTCTGATGCAGGAACGCATTACCTCCACACGCAGAGGTTCCATTACTTCCGTACAGGCCGTTTATGTACCTGCGGATGACTTGACGGACCCGGCGCCGGCAACAACCTTCGCCCACCTTGATGCCACAACGGTATTGAGCCGTAAGATTGCAGCCCTCGGTATTTACCCGGCTGTGGATCCGCTCGATTCTACATCGCGCATCCTCGACCCGCACATCATCGGCGAAGAACACTACAACTGCGCCCAGCGTGTGAAAAACATCCTCCAGCGTTACAACGAATTGCTCGACATCATCGCCATCCTCGGTATGGAAGAATTGTCGGAAGAAGATAAACTGATCGTACACCGCGCCCGTCGCGTACAACGCTTCCTGTCGCAGCCTTTCCACGTGGCAGAACAGTTCACCGGTCTGAAAGGGGTTATCGTACCGCTGGAAGAAACCATCCGCGGCTTCAACATGATCATGGATGGCGAAGTGGATGAATACCCGGAAGCGGCATTCAACCTGAAAGGCAGCATTGACGATGTGATTGAGGCTGGTAAGAAGATCCTGGCCGAAGCTGGAGAATAAGGGAGTGTCTGACTTTAAAGTCCGATAGCTGCGTTATGTTCTGTCCCAAAATCGGTCATTTACGCGAGTAAAATCCCGTTTTTGGGACAGAACATGCCTTGCTCTCGAACCCTAAAGCCCAGACACGGGACTAAATGGACAAACACTAGTTAGCGTCTGTAACACAGACTATATGGACAGGTACTAGTTAATACAAATATAAGATGATGAACATCAGTGTTTTAACGCCAGACAAAGAAATTTTCCACGGGGGAATTAAATCGGTCAAAGTGCCCGGAACCCTCGGACAATTTCAGGTGCTGAAAAACCACGCACCCATTGTTTCTTCTTTGGAAGAAGGCGTTGTTTCAATTGTCACTGCTGGCGGGGAATACCGCTATTTTGATGAAGAAAGCAACACCATCAAAGTCGGAAACGAAACAGGCAGAACGATTACGTTCAAAACTGCCGGCGGCTTCATCGAAGTATTGAATAATGAGGTTTCGCTGCTTGTAAAGGGCGTAAGAGACGTAAAATAGAGTCTGTCTTTAAAGTCCGATCGCGGCGTTATACGTTGGACCCAAAATCGGTCATTTATTACAAATAAAATCTCGCTTTTGGGTCCTGCGTATGCCTTGCCCTCGAACTTTAAAGCTCAGACACACTTACTAAAGACAAATAAAAAAGCCTCCGATGTTGATCGGAGGCTTTTTATTTTAGAGCTTTTTCCACTGCAAATTTTGTAGGTTATACAAATTTGCCGCTCAAACGTGATTTTCCATCGCTGCCCGCTCGCTGTAACGCATGATGTTGCGAAGCGCGGACGGAGAAGGACGGAAAGTAACTTTAGGTAATTCCCGGTAAGCAGAAAACAATTCATCGTATTCTTCCCGGAGCGCCATGTTGCTCAACAGGGCTTCCTGAATAGCCATTGAATCTGCTGCGGAAGTTTCTTTGTAAAGATACTGGATAAGATGATCAGATGTAAAGTTTTGCCCCATAAGTTGTTGCTTGTGAAAGGATCAAATTGAAAAACCAATGATCTAACTAAAAAATACAACAGCTTATTGCATCCATCTGATTTTTTTTGATTATAGCTATTTTACCCGGTACCAGGTTTGGGTGCGATACAACCCAGTCCAGTGCTTGCCCCTCACTCTCAGCTCATCGGGCTTGCCTTCTTCAAACCAAACACTGCACGCATATTCGCTTCCGCTTTCCGGGTCGAGGATCGTGCCGTTTTTCCAATAGTATTTGTACTTTTCGAGGCCCTCTACGATGATCATGCCGACTAAAGGTTTTCCTTTTTTACTGCCGGGGCATTTATCGCAAACGGTATCCGGTTTCTTTTGCAGCAGTTTCACGACTTTGCCGTTGAATTTGCCGTTTTGCTCATAAATTTCCAGGTAAGATTTGGCATCGCCGGTCTTGTCGTCAATGGTTTTCCAGGTACCAACCGGCGTAGATTGCGCACTCATCACTGCGCACAGAAAAAGGGCTGCAAACAGCCCGAAAAAGCGCTTCATAAATTGTTTTGTTTAGGTATTAGAAAATTACAAATCCTCTGAAGGACTCCAGAACAGGGCATCAAAGTTGCATACCCGGTCATTTTCTACCGCCACCCCTTCCTGTTCCAGCAACTCCTGCATCAGGGAAGGCGGCGAGAAATGGTGGCGTCCGCTGAGTTCGCCTTTCCGGTTGACCACCCGGTGCGCCGGAACCTGGTCGCCCATGAAACTCTTGTTCAATGCCCAACCCACCATTCGGGCAGCCCCCAAAGCCAGGTAATCTGCAATGGCGCCGTAAGTGGTAATGCGTCCGCGGGGAATGCGGCGGGTCACTTCGTACACTTGCTCAAAGTAGTTTTGTTCCGGCATATTTTTACTAATTTTGTCCTTTATCAGGACTATTTGGATGTTTTCGTGCAAAGAGCGCTAACAGGTTTTAAAAACCTGTTAGCGCTGAAGCTCCGAAATGAAAAATGTCCAGTTGTCTGGTCTTTCATACCTTTGCGCTGTGCTGAAAATCAAAGTTAAAGCAAATTCAATTACGAACCTGACCGACGCGCGTTATTTTGCAGCCCGGGAAGTGACCTGGATGGGATTTTGTCTGGATCCGGCTTCGGAGAACTACGTGGCGCCGCCACAGGTGAGCGCCATGTGCGAATGGCTGGATGGCGTTAAGTTTGTAGGAGAATTCCCGCTGACAGATGCGGTTGAAGTGCTGGAACTGGCGGAAGAACTGAGTTTGGATGCCGTACAGGTGCATCGCTTCACGACGCTGGAGGACCTGGAAGAGTTGCAGCGCCGCATCCCGCTTATTCAGGAGGTGGTGCTGGCGCCGGAAGAAGATCCGACGGCTCTGTTGGCCTGGATGAACAGCCGGGAAGCGTTGGTAGAAGCATTTTTGCTCGATTTTGGAAAAAACCGGATTGCATGGAAAGAAGATCCGGTCTGGTCGGAATGGCTTAAAATGGTCTGCAAAAACCATCCTGTGATTCTGAATGCAGATTTTGAAGCAGTCCTATTGCCGGAAATTCTGGACAGCCTGCCTTTATACGGATTGGCCGTTCAGGGAGGCGAAGAAGAACAAATTGGGGTAAAATCTTTCGATGAATTAGACAGCCTGCTTGAGGTCCTGGAAATCGACGAAGAACATGCTGTTGAATAACCATAAAATACAAACCATGAGTCGGATATTACTGATTTGCCTGCTCGCAACAACCGTGCAGCACCTGAGCGCACAAAATGTAAAAGAAGAGCCGCTCATCAAAGAGATGATGCAGCAGTTCGAAAACGACAACCGCAACAGAGCTACCGTATCGGGCTGGCGCATTCAGCTATTGGCCACAACGGACCGCCAGAAATTGGACAATACCCGCCAAACCTTCCAATACCGCTATCCGAATGTTCCGGTAGACTGGGTGCATGATTCGCCCTACTACAAGCTCCGTGCCGGCGCTTTTACCACCAAACTAGACGCCATGCGCCTGAAACACATCCTTGAAAAAGATTATACCGGCATTTATTTAGTGAAAGACGACAAGATCAAAACGATTGAGTTGGTGCAGAATTATTGAGGACCTCACCACACCACTTTCACCCCGTTTTCATACAACACAAATCGGTCTTCCGGTTCGCCATAGGCCAGCGCCTGGTTGATTCCAAAATCGCAGGCACTTTTGATGTCTTCCCCGCGGGCAATGCCGCTGTAGAAGCCGGAAGAAAAAGCAATGGCCGCATCGTCGCGCACGCTCCAGCTGGTGCCGATCACGAAAGGAACAACCTGTGCCAGCGCCTGGGCCTGGGCTTCTGAATAACAGGAGTTAAACAGGACCGCTTTAATGGGGATGCCCTGCCGTTCTACCATCGTTTTAAAAATGCGTTTCACCACAGCCGTGGCCACAAAGAAAGGATTGCGTTTTGCTTCGTCGTAGAGGATAATTCCGGTATCGTCCTGTGGGGTCGGAGTGCTTTCATCGCCGCCAAGGTTGAGTCCGCGCCGGATGATCTCCTGTACTTCCGGGTTGCTTTTTTCTCCGTGTCCGGAAAAGTGAACGATCGTTGGCCTTTCGTCATACAGGTATTCCTGAAACTCCAGAAGCGTAACGGCTTTTTTGGAGCGGATGCGGAAAGCGTCGGCATGGTCGCTCTCCTGGATTCTGTTGGAAATGCGGCTGTGCTCGGTTTCCAACTGCAGGATGCCCGTCCCGGAAGGGTTCGAAGCAAGGATGAGGATGGTTGTACGTCCATCGCCGGTACCAGTACCACCGCCATTTCCTGTCCCCGTGTTACTGGAAGTCCCTTTGTCAGCTACAGGGGCCGGGACGTTCGGCAGGTCCATGTCAATCGTCACATTAACATCCCCCAGATCATTCAGATAGCTTTGCAGGGCACTGGTTACCTGAGATCGGGTGCGGTTGTAAAACTCAGCGCCCACCACCCCGTTGTTGTTGTCTTTTTCATTTTTGTGATAGCGGCTCGATTGCAGGGTAATGTTATCGGAAAGGTCATTGTCTTTTAACTTATCGGCAAGCAGGAACATGGCTTCAAGAGCCTTGTCCAGATCGCCCCTGGCAATGAGATTGCGAATGTCTTTGATAGTCATAATGTGAAGAGTAGGTTTTAGCTGTAATGCTTTCCAGCCTATAAAAGTATAAAAAATCCTAAACTATAATATCGAACCGGGAATGCGGAATCTTAAAAGGGGCAATGCTGCGGTTGTTTTTTGAATAATGAATGTCGAACAAGGAACACCGAGTGACAAACCGGCGCACAAAAAAACGCCCTGCTTTCAAAAAGAAAACAGGGCGTCCGGGTTCCTGAAACCGGGAAAATTTTATTGATCCTGCAAAATCAGGTCGTGCATAATCCGAAGGGTTTCGTGGAGGTAAACATCCTTTGAAACCGACTTAACCCAATCGTCATTGCGGGCCTTTTTCGACTCGTCCGCATTGATGGCAGCCACATCGGCATTCGGATTTTGAATGCCTGTGTTGACAACGGCATCCAGAATGTTTTTATACTGGTCGGCGCTGGCCTGCAGTTCTTTCTCATAAGCGCGGTAGGCGTCCATTTTCAGCGGATAGACGGTCATTTCGCGTTGTGCTTCCAGGCGTTTTGCATTGCCAAGGAGCTTCATGAAAACCTCGTTGTTTTTGACGCGGGCTTCGCTATTGGCTTTGATTTTGTCCAGATCGTTAATTTTCATCACACTCTGGCTGTAAGCAACCGGCTCAATTTCAGTCCAGTCCAGCGAATATTTTTCTTCCTGTTCGCCGGTTTTCAGATAGAAATAGCTGTCCGGGAGCACGATGTCGGGAATTACACCTTTTTTCTGCGTAGATCCGCCATTGATGCGGTAGAACTTCTGCATGGTCATTTTGACGCTGCCCAGCGGCTTGAATTGCTCAAACCCGCGAATGGTGCGATCGAGGTCGATAAAGCGCTGAACGGTGCCTTTCCCAAAAGTAGAAGGGCTGCTGCCAACGATCACGGCACGGCCGTAATCCTGCATGGCGGCGGCCAGAATTTCAGAAGCAGAAGCGCTGTAAGAATTGACCATGACGATGAGCGGACCGTTGTATTGTACGCTCGGATCCAGGTCGTTCATAACATCCGGAACGCCGCTTTTCGATTTTACCTGCACGATCGGGCCTTTTTCGATGAAGAAGCCCGACATGCGCACCACGTCGTTGAGCGAACCGCCCGTATTGTTGCGCAAATCGAGGATGATCCCGCTTACTTTTTCAGCCTTGAGTTTGGCAATTTCTATGGCAACATCCTGTGAGCAGAAACGGCCATCGCGGTGTTCAAAATCGGCATAAAAGCTGGGCAGGTAAAGAAAGCCGATTTTTTCACCCGGCGCAGCGCCATCGAGGATCAGCGATTTTGCAAAGCGCTCGTCCACCACCACGATGTCGCGAATGATGGAAATGACTTTTACAGTGCCGTCCACTTTTTTCACCGTCAGCCGCACTTCGGTATCTTTTGGGCCACGAATCAGCTGTACGACATCATTGAGTTGCATGCCCTTGATGTCAACCGGCTCGGCTGAACCCTGAGCGACATTGAGAATGATGTCATTTTCCTGAAGGTCTTTGCCTTTCCACGCCGGACCTCCCACCACAATGGAGGAGACTTTCGTATAATCACCTTCGGGGAACAACTGTGCGCCAATGCCTTCGAGGCGCCCGCTGAACCGAATGTCAAAATTCTCTTTTTCCACTGGCTGGAAATAATTGGTATGCGGATCGTAAATGCCGGAAATGGCATTCAGATAAGTGCTCATGCGGTCTTCGCGCTTCAGCTTGATCAGGCGATCATAGTAATCGTCGAACAACTTAAGGACTTCCTCACGGGATTTCTTTTCCAGTTCTTCGGGTGTTTTTTGCTCTGCTTTTTCCGTATCTTTTTCCTGGGCCTCCATTTTGCTTACGACACGATCCAGCGTTTCGTATTTGAGGTAGCGGCGCCAGTATTCTTCGAGTTCAGCGTCGTTTTTAGCGTACTTTCGCTTGTCGCCGTCCAGTTCCACTTTTTCATCAACAGTGAAATCAAAAGGCTTCGCAAGAATCTCGCGGTAATACCCCTGGGTTTTGGTCATGGCGGCATTCAACAAGTCTAAAGACAGGTCGAAGCACTGAAAAGTACCCGCCTGGGCTTCATCGTCCAGCTTCAGGCGATAAGCTTCGAGGCGATCCACGTCTTTTTGTGTAAAAAAGCGCTTGGCGCCATCAATATTGTCCAGGTAGTAATCGAAGACTTCTTTCGAAAAATTGTCGTCAACTGCCGGGGGATCGTAGTGCATTTGTTCCAATCCTCTGAGCATGGCCTGCATCAGAACGGCTTCTTTTTCTTTGTCCGTGGGATTAGGAAAGTAGGCAGCTGCAAACAGCCCAACAGCAATCAGAGAATAGAAAACGGGCTTGTGCAATTTCATTGCTTTACATTTTTTTAATGATCTAACAGGAAGAACGCCAAAACGCCCGCACAGTTGTATGGGACCGGGCATAATTAGCATCGGGTCTGCGCGTTACCTCACAGGCTTGTGCGCTGCCGAGCAATAAATATAATTTTAAATTGCCTTTAAATGTTTCACCACGGGGTATTTTAAGCAAAAAAGTAAGTTAATCTTAACAAAACTTACTGATTGCCGTCTTCATTGGGCGCTTTGTTCTGCACTTTTATTTGCAGGGTTGTATCTGCTCCGCTGAGCACTTCCACCAGGATGCCATCTGAAAGCCCCAGGGTGACCGGGCGTTTTTCAAAAATGCGATCTCCGGTTTGCACCTCGATAAACGCTTTTTCTTTTTCAAACAGTACATCGCGTTCTTTGATTGCCAAAACCTGTTTGCGGCGATCAAAGATGATGTCTGCATTGGCGCTGTACCCGGCCCGCAGAAAAACCTTGCTGGTAGGCTTTATGGCTGCGCGCACTTCAAATTTCACCGCGCCTTCTTCTTCGATGCCTTTGGGTGAAATAAATTCGAGGGTCGCCTCAAATTTTTCATTCTGAATGGCGCCTACCGTCACTTCCAGCAACATACCTTCTTTCAGTTTGCCCACTTCCGCTTCGTCCACTTTCCCCTCAAAAATGAGTGCATTCATATCGGCAATGATGGCCACACTGGTCCCTTCATTAAAATTATTGCGTTCGATGACCGAAGCGCCTTCCTCTACCGGTATATCCAAAACCATGCCATCAATTGTGGAGACGACAATATTGGCGACTTGCTTTGATTGACGCGACGCGCCTTCCCGCAACAGTTGCAGGTTGTTCAGCGCTGCATCAAGTTCTTGTTTTTGGATATCGAGGTTCGTTTCAAATTGTTTGAGGCTGTTTGCAGCGCCGATTCTGGCATTTTCGTAAGCCGCCTTTTGTATTTCAAGGTCTACTTTAAACCGGTTGTATTCCTGTTGAGAAATAACGCCTTCTTCAAAAAGTCCGCGCTGGCGTTCGTCTTCGCGTTTTGCGTTTTCAAAATTAACTTTTGCACTTTCTACATCCAGATTCCGACGGTTGATTTCGCGCTGGCGGTCCAATTCCCGCTGGGCTTCTTTCAGACGCAGGCGGCCAATTTCAACATTCGATTGAGCGGCATTGATGTTTACTTCACTCGGAATCAATTTAATACGGGCGATGGGCTGCCCTTTTTTCACCATTTCTCCCGCCTCTACAAACAGTTTCTCCACCACGCCGGATACTTGTGGCTTGATGTTTACCTCCAAACGGGGCTTGATGGCGCCGGTGGCAACGGCTTTTTTAACGATATCGGACAAAACCGGTTTTTCCAGTTCAAAATCGCCACTCTCTGTGCGACTCTGCCGTGCAAAATAGTAGATCAGTCCGATGGATGCCAACACTAAAAAAGCACCTGCAGAAAATAGACAGCCTTTTCTCATGAGTTATCAGGTTTTGTTGTTTTGCTTGAATCTTATTCGTCTTTCAATGCCTGTACTGGATTCACCCTGGCGGCATTCATGGCCGGAATCAGCCCTGCTACTGCGCCTGCGATGACCAATAAAATCATCGCGCCAAGTCCAATGGTCAGGTTGACTTGCGGGTTGTAAAAATTTTGGGATTCGATGTTGTTGGCAATCATGATGTAATTGAAGCCGCCTACCACAAAGGTGCCGGCCAGCAAGCCAAGGTATCCGGAAAGCCCGGTGATGAAAACCGATTCCGTCAGGATCATGCTGATGATGGATCGCGGCGTGGCGCCAAGCGCTTTGCGAAGTCCGATTTCACGGGTGCGCTCCTTGACGATGATGAGCATGATGTTGCTGACGCCGACAATGCCGGCCAGCAGGGTACCGATGCCGACAAACCAAAGAAAAGATTTGATGCCGGTGAACAGGTTGACGATTTGCTGAAACTCTTCTTCCAGGTTGAATCCGCCAATGCCCTGAGGGTCGTCCGGGGCGATGTGGTGGCGCTTCCGAAGCAGGCTTTTTACTTTGGGTTCTACTTCACTCACCAGCACGTTAGGAGCCGATGCGCACACAAAAAAATCCACATCCCCGCCGGCAGCGAAAGAGCGGTGCATGGTGGGCAAAGGGATGACGATGGCTTCCTGATCGTCTTCTGTCCAGGGCTTGATCTGGGTAGGCCCGAATACGCCGGCGATGGTAAATTCAACACCCCGCAGGCGAATGGGTTTTCCAACACATTCGACGTCTTTACCAAATAATACATCCCTGACCCGCGTGCCGATGATGGCAATTTTACGGCAATCTTCCACATCCCGGTCGTTGATGTAGCGCCCTTCGTAAACCTTTAAGGCTTCAATGCGGATCATGTCGCCAAGTTCTCCGCGGATTTCATAGCGTTCGCTTTTGTCTCCGGCTGCTGCCACTATTTGTCCAATTGACAGGCGTGGCGCAATGTAGCCGACCTCCGGAATATTGTCTTTAATTGCCTGAATGTCTTCCATTTTCAACCTTGGATTCCGCCCCGGTTGAAACCCGTCGTAAGGCAGGGAAGTGCGGGTAGTCCAGACGTACATGACGTTTTTTGCGCGGTCGCCAAAATTCCGGTATACCCCATTTTCGAGGCCTTTCCCCATTCCCAGCACAAAAATGAGCATAAAAATACCCCAGAATACGCCCAGTGCTGTCAGCGCTGTACGCAACTTGTGCTTTTTCATGGTGGCAAAAATTTCCTGCCAGGTGTCGCGATCGAACATAAGCGGGTGATTTTTATGGATAACTACACTATTCTGTTTTCATGGCCACTACCGGATTGATTCTGGCTGCCTGAAGGGCCGGCATCAGCCCTGCAAGCGCTCCGGCAATGGCCAGTACGACAACAGCAATCAAAGCCACACCCAGATTAACCTGGGGATGTCTGAAAAAATCCAGTTCCAGCACACTCAACAGGCTGATGACACCAACGCCGGCCATCAGGCCCAGATACCCGGCAACGGAAGTAATGAATACCGATTCCTGAAGGATCATCGAAATGATGGATCGGGGCGTCGCACCCAGCGCTTTTCGGATGCCGATTTCTTTGGTCCGGTCTTTGACGATGATGAGCATGATGTTGCTGACGCCTATCACTCCGGCAATGATGCTGCCGATGCCCACAAACCAGACAAAAGTGCGGATGGCAAAAAACAGCCCCTGGATTTCTTCGTACTCTTTGGCAACGTTGCTGATGAACAGCGCTTTTTCGTCTTTTACATCAAATTGCAGCCGGGCGGCAAAAGCTTCCCGGACTTTGGCCTCCAGCTTTAGCATTTCCGGCAAGGGAAGGTCGCCCGCTGTAAACATCAACTGATGGATATTCTCAGACCCCGAATACACTTTTTGAGCAGTGGTAAGGGGCAGGTAAATGATGCGCATTTCATTTTCGCTGCCTGTATCTGTATATACGCCAACGATGGTATAGACAACGCCGTTGATGTTGATTTCTTTACCAATAGGGTCTTCTCCTTTATCGAAGATATTTTCTTTTACCACCCTGCCGATGATGGCGACCTTGCGGTATTCCTTAATATCGGTTTCATTGATGTAGCGCCCTTGTGTGATGTGGGTATTTTCGAGGTACTGGTGCCCGGGATGCACCGAACGAATGGGGAATGAAAGCGTTTTGTCGCCATATTTCACGGTGCGGTCGCCCGTGAGGTAGAAGCGCCCGGTAATGTGGTCCACTTCCCTGAACTCTTTCAGAAGGTAGTCGTAGTCTTCATTGGTAAACATAATCCCACGGCCTTTCGGCAGGCCCTGGTATGGGATAGAAGTGGTGCCCCGCCGAAGCCAGATGCTGTTGGTAGCGTCGTCGCGAAACTGATATTCTACGCCGTTCTGGAGTCCATTGCCTGCACCCTGCAAAATAACGAGCATAAAAATGCCCCAGAAAACGCCCAATGCGGTAAGTGCGGTGCGCAACTTATGCCGCCTGATCGTTTGAAAAATTTCCTGCCATTTGTCGTAATCAAACATGGTGTTGGCGATGTATCGTTAAGAAAAAAGTAGGTTCAGGCTTCAATCATACCGTCTTTCAACCGGATGACCCGGTGTGTCATTTCGGCAATATCGTGTTCATGTGTGACGATGATGACGGTGATGCCCTCTTCGTTTACTTTTTTGAAAAGCTCCATCACTTCAAATGAAGTTTGGGTATCCAGTGCGCCGGTAGGTTCATCGGCGAGAATGACTTTGGGTTGTGAAACCAGTGCCCGCGCAATGGCAACCCGTTGCTGCTGCCCACCCGACAATTGATTGGGAAGGTGTTCTGCCCAATCCCGAAGTCCTACGCGGTCGAGGTAGTCCATTGCGATGTCCCGACGCATTTTGCGGTCTATTTTCTGGTAATAGAGCGGTAGGGCTACATTTTCAACCGCTGTTTTAAAAGGCAACAGATTGAAGGATTGAAAGACAAATCCAATGAAGCGGTTACGATAAAGGGCTGCCTGGGTTTGCGTAAGGTTTTTGATCGAAACGTTGTCTAAAATGTATTCCCCTTCGTCGTAATCATCCAGAATGCCCAGAATGTTCAGCAGGGTTGATTTTCCGGAACCGGAAGATCCCATGATGGAGATGAACTCCGCTTCCTGTATGTGCAGGTCTATTCCTTTTAATACCTGTAGGGAAGTATAGTCGGTGTGGTATGCCTTACGCACCTGCTTTAAATGAATCATGATTGTCGGGTGTTTGTCAAGCTCAAAATAAATAGAATCCCTGCTTTTTTAAAGAAGGAATGGATAAAATGGCATTTTAAAGAGACCAACGCAACTTCATTACAGCAGTTCCGTAAATGAAAGATGGGTTTATGTGGCAATTACCCCCATGTATGCCATGAATTTTGTATCTTCACGGGCAGCATTTTTAAAGCTTTCCCGTTACAGTTTTATAGATCATCAGTAAGACAAAAAGGATATGGACATCTATACTCAGTGCCGGGTTTTGATTCGGATTTTTGCATGCTTAAGTTTAGCAGCGTTGTTTAACGGTTGCAAGCTGGATTCCCTCAGCGACCCTATTGTCGTGCCCGATGTTGACCGCGAGTTCTACATTGACCTGTGGGAAAATCTTTATCCGGAAAGCAAGGAGCTGGTTTTTCAAATTGAAACAGTCCAGGCTCAGGATTGCGAAAATGCGACCATCTCCTATAACCTGAACCGTATCGGGAATACCGTAAAGCTTTCTTTGAATGCCATTTCTGACCCTGAAGATTGCCAGCCGGGCCCGGCTCAGATTTATGCCAATGCGCCGACAGGCAGGTTAAACGGCGGTTTGTACACGTTGAAACTGGATTTAAAAAACACCATATTTAATGAAGGCCAGCTTACGGTAAGCGGAGATGCTTATCAATTAAATATGAATACCGATTATGGCTTCATTTTTAAGCACAAAACCCTGCTTCGGGTGCCGGAACAGACCTACTGGGGCTACCTTGAGTATCCGAGTGCGGCAGAGGAAAGCATTGCTACAGGGTTTGTCGAGGATTTGCGGGCCAGTTCCATTGAATTCAATTTTCTGACGGGTTATTATGGCCATTTTTCAATAGAAGCCGATTCCGGGGTTCGTTTCCCGAATGAAGACCTGAACGGCGTATTGTATAAGCCTTTTATTTTCAAATACACAGAGACTGGCTCAGCTATCCGACAGAAAATTAATGCTTTCAGGACAGCGCATGGCAGCTCATTTACTTTAAAGGTCTTTAATGCCAGAGGGGAAAGCTGGTAAAAAAACACTGCTTTAAACTGCCGCTTGCAGCATCTTTTTCCGATGCGCCGCGGCGCGTTTAGCTTCCTTTTTTTTACTTTCTTTTAGCTCAAAATTCAGGCCCTCGTCGCAAAACTGGTGGTATTTGTTGCGGTCGAATTCGTATAACCGTGCCGGACGGTGGGCAACTCCCTCCTGCGTTTGCTCCAGATCTATCAGCAGATTCATGGACAGGATCTTTTTCCTGAAATTGCGTTTGTCCAGATCCGTTTCCAGAATGGCTTCATAAAGGTGTTGCAACGCGGTCAGGGTAAATTGCGGCGGCAACAATTCGAATCCAACAGGGCGCGTGCGAACCAGCCATTTCAGGCGCTGAAAGCAGGCGTTGAGAATTTCAAGGTGGTCGAAAGCCAGGTCATTTACTTTGGAGATAGAGTGCCACTGCGCTTTTTGCGCGATCGATGCGGGCTGAAGGTTATAGTCGCTGATTTTGATCAGAGAAAAATAAGCTACTGTGATAACCCGGCCAAAAGGGTGCCGGTTGACAGTGCCAAAAGTCTCTACCTGCTCCAGAAACACATTGCGCAATCCGGTCAGTTCTTCCAACACGCGTTTTGCAGCGGAGTCCAGCTCTTCACTCGGATAGACGAAATAGCCCGGCAGGGCCCATTTTCCTTTATAGGGGGCTTCTCCACGTTTGATCAGCAGTATTTTCAAATCACCTTCGTCGAATCCGAAAATGGCATTGTCGACGGTGAATGCGGATTTGAAAAAATCATTGAATTCAGTCATGCTTTTTGTTTGCTGTTATTCGTTGATGTCGCCACTGAGCACAAAGAACAAAATCAGGATTTTTTTAAGATTATTCCCTTCTGTTCCATATAAAATAAGCTAAAATGGCGATGGGGCGAAAAATTAGTAATTTTTTATCGGATGTACAACCAGATTTAGGGATATAGTGTAAAAACGACACACCTTTAGCAAAAGTTACGGTTTCCGCCTTATTTTTCACCCAAATATGAATACCCGGAACTATCTTAACTTAGCGTCATAAAAACGATGATCCATGCAAGTTGTTGTATTCGGGAAGACCGTCAAAGATAAAGACCTGCCGCATATTCAGCATCTCTTTGATGCCCTGCATCAGGAAGGCATCAATGCTTATGTTTACCAGCCATATCTTGCGGATTTGCAGGGTTTGGTAAATTTCAGACGCGATGTAGGCGTTTTTGAAGGCTATCTAGATTTCAGCGTTCACAAAATTGACTTTGTGATTGCCCTCGGGGGCGATGGCACCATCCTGGAGGCCGTGACGCACATTCGCGACAGCAATGTCCCCATTCTTGGGATCAATCTCGGGCGCCTCGGCTTTTTAGCAAGCATTGAAAAAAAGCGGGTTGTGGAAGCCATCCAACTGCTCCATCGCGGGATGTACGCATTGGATGAGCGGGGTTTGCTTTACCTGGAATCGAACCTGCCCATTTTTGGGGAAACCCGTTTCGCCCTCAATGACTGCACCATACACAAGCGCGATACTTCTTCCATGGTTACCATTCATACTTATGTCAACGGATCCTACCTCAACTCTTATTGGGCAGATGGCCTGATCATCGCCACGCCTACCGGATCTACCGGATATTCTCTAAGTTGCGGCGGGCCCATCATTTTTCCGACTTCAGATAATTTCGTCATCACACCGGTAGCGCCGCACAACCTAAGCGTTCGCCCCGTGGTTATTTCCGACGATTCAGTGATTTCTTTTGAAGTGGAAGGCCGGGCTGAAAACTTCCTGTGCACGCTGGATTCCCGGTTTGAAGTCATCACGGCAGCCCATCAACTGGCTGTACGACGCAACGATTTTAACATCAGGCTGGTAGAATTGGAAGGTGTTGGCTTTTTGCAAACCATGCGCAACAAGCTTGCCTGGGGGGCTGATTCGAGAAACATTTAAAAGCCAAGTTTCCGGGCCAAACGTCGCCAGTGGCTGTCAATTTGTTGTTTTAAGCTGGCCGCTTTTTCCCGGTATTCGTTTTCGGGATTTGAAACGACCTGATCCAGCGCTGCCCGTAACTCTTCATCCGAAACCTGCTGCGCCATCAGGATCAACACGCGATTCCACGAAACCTGATCACTGTAGTACTGAACATCAGCGTCTTCCAGACCGGCAGACCGGGACAGGCTTTGTACCTCTCCAAAGGCTTTGAGCGCTTCCGCGTACGATTTATCCTGCATCAGCTGATGGGCTTCGGCAAAACGTGATTCCAGCCTGCTTCGCATGGTTTGCTCGCCGCCCATCTGATTGCCGATATTGGGCATGCGGTAGTAGTCTGCAACAAGGGTATCTGTGCTGTAGTTGGAAGCAGCGTACCAGCCGGCTCCCACGCAGATTAATAACAAAATGCTTGCCGCTACGGCGAGGCGACGCACAAAAACGGGGCGGAGCGTTCTAACAGGGGTTTCTTTTTTCGGAAGGTCGACCGTTTCAGATTGATGGGCCTTTTCCCAGACCAGCATTTGATCGCGCAGTCCTTCCGAACGCAAAGCGGCCAATCCATCGAGAATGGGAGCAAGTGTGGTGCGGCTTTCCGCCAATTGCGTATCGGCTTCCCATCCGGCTATTTTGTCTCTATAAGCTTGTGAACGGAGTGCGTTCAGCCCGTCAAACAAGCGACTGTATTGCGCCGTATCGGCCTTTAATGCTTCGTCTGTCGCAAGTTGTGCTTCAAAACGGGCTGCCTGCTCAGCCCCGAGTTGTCCGGCTAAGTACTGCTCAATGGTCGCAATGTCGTAATCTTCCTTGTGCATGATCGTATATTAAATGTGCATAGGGCGAAAGTGCAAGGGGCAAAGTGCAAATTGGCAAGCATAACAAGTGAAGTTCCAGGTTTGCTGATTTGCCTTTTGCCAATTTGCCATTTTCTTTACTTCCTTATTTCAATAAATCCTTCATTTTCTGAAGACAATCAAATTTTCGTTTTCGTGCTGCGCCTTCACTGGGCAAGCCCAGGTTTTCAGCAACGGCTTCCATCACAAATTCTTTGATGTAAACCATTTCAAGCAGGGAGCGACAGGGTTCTCCGATGCGATCGAGCAGGGTGCGCACCATGCTGGCCGCGGCTTCCTGATCTGCGATCCTGTCGGCAATGGGCGCCACCGCTTCTTCAGGAATCTGGTCATCCCAACCTGCTGTGCTGCCGCCTTTTCTCCGGTGCAAAATCTTTCCGATTCCAATCAGGTAGGTTTTCAGATTGCTTTGGAGGGGAGCCGATAGCTTGCCGGTGGTCGCATTGTAGTGAAAAATGACCATGGCATCCTGCAGCAAAGCAGCGGCTTCATCCGGCGACATGCGGGCATATTGCATAAAAAATGCCCGGAATGGACCGCGATGTTTATCATAAAACTGTTGCCACACCGCCTCTGCGCCGTTGCGCAGTAAGTTTAGCTGGCTTTCATCTTCCTGATAGTTGCTCATTGATCTGTGCTTTGTTCGATGCGTTACAAATTTCCACTTTTTTTTCAAGATGCGAAAACGGCATGATTCACACTTTTTTTAATGCCCGTTCTTCCAAAAGCTTCGGAGGCAGGTTTGCCAAAATTTCATCTTTCAGAACCTGAATAAGGCGCCGTTTGACATAATCCTGCTGGGTAACCATCAATATTTCGCGTGCCGGCGCCGGGGATGCAAAACGGCGCAACATGTACCGATTGTTCTCCGGCAAAGTCATTGCCGCCAGTTCAGGCAAAATGGTATAGCCCATTTTCATCTCTACCAGGCGTTTCAGGGTTTCCAGGCTGCCTGCTTCATAGCGAAACTGTTTGCCGCAGTCGCGCTCCTGATCGCACAATTTCCGGATGCTTGTTCGCAGGCAATGCCCTTCCTGCAGCAGCCACAAGTCTTCTGCGTTAAGGTCGTCCGCCAAAAGGCCGTCCTTTTGCCTGGGATCAGAAGTATACAGGAAAAAAGCTTCCTGAAAAAGCGCCTGGACTTCGAGGGATTTGTCCGGAAGAGGGCCGGCCATGATGGCTGCATCAATGGCGCCGGTTTTGATTTTTTCAAGCAGGGTCTGAGTCAGGTGTTCTGTCACAGAAAACTCAACCGAAGGATATTTTTCTACAAAGCTTTTTAAAAAATAGGGCACCAGATACGGGGCCAATGTGGGGATGATGCCAATGGTGAGTTTGCCGTTAAGGGCAGCATGCCGTTCTTTGATCAGTTCCTGCAGGCGTTCTACTTCGTTCAGAATTTTTCGTGCCTGGCCGATTACGACTTCTCCGATTTCCGTTGGCACAACAGGTTGGCGGCTGCGGTCAAAGATCTTGCAATCCAGTTCTTCCTCCAGCTTTTGAATCATCATACTCAGCGTAGGTTGCGTTACATGGCATCCCTCCGCCGCTTTCGCAAAATGCCGGACATTGTCAACTGCTGCAATGTATTCCAGTTGCTGGATGTTCATTTCAATAGATTTTGTCAATTCAAACATCAAAAATATCAATTTGATTGATTGAATCACAGCATCTACCTTTGCAATTGCAAAAAAACACCTGTCATTCCTGAAAGGCAGGGTGTTTGAAAGCACACTTCAAAGGAGTTTAGTTTTATAAATGTCGTGAAATAATTTTGTAGGAGCTGCCCAGCGTTTACTGTTGGGCAGCTTTTTTATTAAGGCAATCCATCACTTCGCCCGGAAGCAGCACGGGCAGTTGTGGCCGCGTTTGCCGGCGGTATAGAGGGGAGTCTTTGAGAGCATCACAGTCCGCTGTTTTCCGCCATCGCGACAGTTGAAGTGCAACCAGAACATGCCTCATCTGGATGCAAGCCAAACAGTATCTACAGGCCCCGGAGAGACTTATTGGCCGATTTTTTGATTATGTGCCGGGGTATCCTTACCCATTTTATTAAAAACTGTTTTTGAAACATAGCCTATTACAAGGCCGCCAATAAGCCATAGCGGAATGCCAATGGTCAGGCTTTTTAAGGTAATGGGTTCTTTTTGAGAAAGCGGGTAAAGGACTTCCATGAAAAGGATCATCAGAATACCCCATATCACACCTTGCAGAACCCAGTTCTTTTGGAAGGCGTTCTGGTTTTGATTGCTGTTCTGTGTCATTGAATCAGGATTTTATGACCACTTAAAATTTGGCAAAACCTATCGGAAGTGCCCTAACTCACAAACCTATAAGCAAATATAGGCTAAATCGTGACCTGTAACTTACCGGAGAACAGCCATTCTTCAAAAATAAAAATAGGAACCAAAGACCAGGCTGAAGTGGCTTGCCTCCGGGTTGTCCAAATAGTTCAACCGCCAGAGGGCATCAACCCGAATGAATTTCAGAATATTTTCGATCCCCACGCCCGCCTCCAAAAAAGGATGGGAGGATGGCGAGCGAAAGCCGGTGTAAACATCAGCCCCGCTTTGCGGTTCCCAGGCATTGAGGCGGTTGGCTGAGCGATTATCCGCCGACATACCGCCTATCAGTGCCTTGAAAATAGCTACCTCGCGCCATTTCAGTTTGCGCATCAAGGGAATGTGATTCAGAAAAAAGCCGTCAAAGTGGTGTTCCGCAATCAGGCTCGCATAAGTATCGCTGGCAAATTCGTAGCGATTCATGGTATTGAAAACCGAACGCGACATGAACAGTGCTTCATTGCCCGGGTGCACTTCCAGCAGCAAAAAAGGCACGGTGCCAAAGGAGGTCCCGATTTTGGCGCGATAAGAAAACCAGCCTGCCGGACCTACATTGAACCAATGGCGCAGGCTTAGTGAAAATTTGTGATAACGGTAATTTCCACCAAAAAGCCCATTGATTCCCAGTGTGTACTGGGCCTCGAGAATGGGTTTTTTGGTACCGGCGCTCACGCGGTCAAACTCATCTCCGAGAAACGTTTCTCCCGGAGCATAGCGCATCTTCAGGATAATTTCAGTGGTATTTATTGTCGTATCTATCTGATCGGCTGCGCTCCTTGAATTGTTGATAAACGCATAATTGAAGCCGCCGTCAGCCCTGTCGCCATAAGGATCCATAAACCGGTGAAGGATCGTGACGCGGTTGGAAAGCCCGTTACTCCAGAAGTGTTCATAAAACAGCTTGGTTTCTTCCACGTCGATGAGTTTCAGAAAAACATCGCGCCTTAAAAAGTTAGAAAACAGGGTGCTTTCCAGAAATTCCTCGCTGTTTTCGCTGTTCAGACTGATGTCTTTCCGACGGGCGGCCCCAATGGTTGTCCAGGGTTTGCGATTGAGAACCCAGATAAACTCAGAGCCATACTTCCATTTTTCATCCTTAAAACCATAGGCAGCATAAGCGCTCAGGCGCATGTTTTTGCTAAAATCCTCACTGGTGCGCATGCCCAAACGCAGGCGTGTGCCTTCTATCTGGTTGCTGCTGTAAATGGAGAAATAAGGCCCCACTTCTATTTTTCCAAAAGTGAAATACCCCCCAATTACCGTTTCCAGAACCTCAACGTAGGTTTTATATACCGGAACATTTTTTATGCTGTCTACCAGGGCATAAATGGTAGACTCTGTCTGGGAAAGCGGTTCATGTCGAACCTGCTGCCAATACGATTCGTCATTGATAAAAGGGGAAGGCGGGGGCGGCCCTTTTTGTTTTTTTAGAAAACTTTGCTGAATGTCATTTGGGTTAAGGCGAAAATCGCGCAGGGTCTCCGTACGGCGGGCAATCATACCGGGTGCTTTTTCAGCCGGCGCAAAATCAACAATCATTTTTTGTTTGGAGGGCAGCCAGCGTTTACCCGACGCATTAAACTCCTCGTAGATGATGATGCGCGTCACCAGATTGATGTTGACACCCGGGCTCATGCGCATGTTGACGCGTTGGATTGCAAATGTGGTATCGGACACCCAAAAGTCTCCGAAAAATGTATTTTCCTGCTTCCGTTTGGGCTTGAATTTAAGCTTATAGCTCCACTGGTCGTTGATGTAGGTACTGTCGAGGATGTAGTATTCGTAGTACCCCAGGCCGGCATCTGAAAAAGGGCTGACAAATGGTTTTTCCAAAATGTCGATCCAATTGTCATAAACGCTGAAGGGAGCGTGTATCTTTTTGACAAAATCAATAAAAGTCGTATTGTCGGTTCCCGAAGCGCGTTGCGCCTTCACCATAGAAGACGTTTTCCCCGCAGCTTTGGAATAATAGACATCCGTCAGATTTTCATTAATGTAGATGGGCAGAAAAGGCTTTTCGTCAGAGGTGCTGTCCATGCTTTCAAAAACAAAATCGAAAGGATCCAGCAGTTTGTTGTTGCGAATCCGTTCAGGGATGTTTTCGAAATCCAGTTCAACCTTCGAATAACTTTCGTACTGATAGGCATCCAGGCTTTCCAGGCGGTTATTCTCCTTGTTTTTGATGATGCCGCGCACGATTCGGTTGGCCGGATTTTCCCCGGCAAGCACCACAATCTCCGTCAGCGTCATTTCAGAAGCTTTCAGAGCAAAATTGACTTCCTGTTCTGCTACAGGCTGGAGCAGGCGGCTCAGGGGGGCAAAGCCAATAGCTGAAGCAGTCAGGCTGTCCTGAAGGATCGTTACAGAAAGTTCATAATACCCGTCCACATCTGTAGAGACCCCGGTTGAGGTGCCCTGAAAATAAACATTACTGAAGGGGATGCCTTCATTGGTATCGCCATCGGTGACCCGGCCTTTGATGAGATAACGTTGCTGCGCCTGCCCAAACAGCCACAACAATGCCATTATCAACGTAAGCCCTGTTCTGAGCATCTTATCAGATTTGCTGCGTTGAGTGTAAACTGTAGACATCATAGAGATCGCTGCTGTTTGAATGAGACGAAGGGTTTGCCAAACGTCACCGCGCCTTTATTGGACTAAGGACACCAAAATGTATCCAGTGGTTTGAATCAATCCTTCATTTTAACAACAATAAGTTTCCAGCCATTGCCCGAATATATGATTTTCTGAGGAAAAATGCTTTCGCGGATTCAAAGAATGGTTTTAGATTGTGGGGAATTGTTGGACGTCGTCGACTTTTGCCTTTTTTGATGCTGCATAAATATCATGTTGTTACCATTTTTTGAACACGAAGGCCTGGAAGCCGGTTGCGATGAAGCCGGAAGGGGCTGCCTTGCCGGGCCGGTGTTTGCCGCTGCCGTCATCCTGCCCCGTGATTTTAACCATCCGCTGCTGAACGATTCCAAGCAGCTCAGTGCCAGCCAGCGGGCCGAAGCGCGCATCCTGGTGGAAACCCACGCCTTAGCCTGGGCTGTAGGCCGCGTGGAGCCGGAAGAAATTGACCGGATCAACATCCTCAAAGCCTCTTTTCTGGCCATGCACCGCGCCCTTGATCAGCTGGAAATAAAACCCGACCGCCTGCTTATTGACGGCAACCGCTTTGTACCTTACCACGATGTACCCTTCCACTGCATGGTAAAAGGGGACGCCCGTTTTGCGTCCATTGCTGCGGCTTCTATTCTCGCGAAAACCTGGCGCGACAATTGTATGATGGAATTGGCTGCCGAATACCCCCATTACCACTGGCAGGAAAATAAGGGGTACCCTACTATTGCGCACCGGAAAGCCATCGCGGAATTTGGAGCTTGCGAACACCACCGGCGCTCTTTTCGATTGCTGGCAGAGGGGGTACAGGGACGCTTGTTTTAGGGAAACAAAGTGTTCTATGATCCCGGAAAAAACAGAAACAACTATCCATTTTAACTGAAGTGTGTTATATAAGCAGTTTTGATGGGCTTTCCCGCTCCATCTGGCAACCGATATATTTGTATTTTTAATAATAGTAGAATATCTTGCGATGGCTTTAAGGAATATTCAAATAAGCTTTTATTCAATTAAAAAGATGAAGAATAATGAAATGTAGGATTTGCAAACAAGAAGTAAGCAATGTTTCTTTAACCATAGCTGTGGGCTATTGGGGATTTACTTTTTATAAGATTCTTGAAAACAAACCACTTACAAAAGAAGAAGAAACACGAATGAAATTACAAATACAAATGGACAGGTATAAATGCTTTTTGTGCAGACAGAAGCTTCCCAATTCTCCTTTTTAGAAAATTATTCGCTTTAGCATCAGTTTAAGAATTCCTCAATTGACTTCGCGGTAGCCAGCGGCAAATTCTATTCGCTGTAAGCCATGTGTACTCAATTTTACAATTGGCAAGCTGTTCTTAGAAATGATTGCCGGATTAACCCGATTTTTCCATCACTAAAAAGTATGATCTTATATGGAAACATTTTTTGAAATTATCAAAATTCTCCTTATTGGATTTTTCGGACTAGCAGCATTGTTCCTGATTCTTATGTCTTTACCAAAGAGTAAGTTGCGGAACTTCGTCCTGGAAATAGGAGGGTGGACTACAGCAGCAGGCGCTGCCGCATATGTAATTAGTCCGGTAGATCTGATTCCAGGCTGGATAATCCCTGTTTTAGGTCAGCTTGATGACATTGGAGTAGCCATTGTTGGCATATTTGCCATTATTCTAGCAAAAACCATGCGCAACCAACGATTAAAAATGGAAAGAGAATAATTTTATAAGCAATTCAATAAAACTGTTGTAACTGCTGTTTGAGCCTAATGTAATTTTAAATGAAAAGCGGATTTAGCCTTAAACCTGTTATTCTTCTTGCTTTTGCCAACGATCAGAGTTTATCGCTCCGCTATTTGGATGAAGAGCAGCGTATAATCAAAAAAATTTTGCATTTGCCGGAAAAAGAGGGGAAGTGTAAAGTCATAGTATTGCCTGCTGCTACCGCTACTGATGTCATCAGCGCATTCCAGGAGCATAGAAATCAAATAGCTATTTTCCATTATGGAGGCCATAGCGATAGCGATCAAATTTTTTTTCATCAGGAATATCAACAACAAACGCATACAACCGCTACTAACCTGGCAGAATTTCTTGCTTTACAAGATGGACTCCAATTGGTATTTTTGAACAGTTGCTTGTCCTTGCCGATGGCAGAAGCCTTTCACCATGCTGGTGTAAAAGCAGTTCTGGCTACAGGCCAGGCAATTGGCGACAAAGGAGCACGCTATTTTGCGGAATTATTTTACACGGCATTGGCTACCGGCGCAACGCTTGGGGGGGCATATCTGGAAGCAGAAAAAGCTTTCAAAATTCAGTATGAGGAATTATTTCGCGGTATTATTCTCGAAAGCAAAGAAGGTGAGTTTTCCTGGCAATTATCCCCGGATACCCTGGCTTTGTGGCGATTGCCAATGGTCGCTAAAACCTTGACTTCCATTCCGAACCTTCATGTTGAAAAAGAAATGATTGGCCGGGATGAAGAAATGAAGCAGTTAAAAAGAGCAATCGAGCAGACGAAAAGGGGATTGGTGGTGTATGGCCTTGGAGGGGTTGGCAAAACGGTTTTAGTAACCGCTTATGTGCAACTTTTCGGCTATGAATTTGATCACCTTGTCTGGATTTCCGATAGAGATCAAGCTTTGACGAGCATCATCGCATTACACCCGGAATTGGCGGATACTCTGGGAATACCTTTTGAAGAAGAAGAGCAATTAGAGGATCGTTTTCACAGAATCCTGTGGAAAATGCAGCAACTTCCCGGCAACAACTTAATGGTGATTGATAATGCAAAAGAAGAGGTCAGTAACAAGGACTTCTACGATCGGTTGACGGGGGCAGCAAACTGGAAGTTATTACTTACCGCCAGACAGGAGTTGCAGGGGTTTGAAAATTTGCAATTGGGGGACATGAACCATGAAGCTGCTTTGGCGCTTTTCTGTACGTACTATCAAGGCACGGTCAATGACAAAGACTTAGCTCAACTGCTTCGAGAACTTGGGCATCACCCACTTAGCGTTGAACTCTTCGCAAAACTTTTGAGCAAATCTGACCATTATTTATCTCCGGGCAAATTATTAGAGATCATTCAACAACATCAACTAAAGGAAGTTTCTCCCAAAGAGAAGATTTGGACCAGGCATAGCAAAGAGGAGCGCCCCATTTTACTTCATTTGATTAAAGCTTTTGAAGTTAGTAATTTAACTCAGGAAGAAATTTGGCTGTTGAAGCAATTTACCGTGTTGCCTCCGAATCATTTAAAAGCAGAGCAATTGGCATTGTTATTAAAAGATCAGTTAGTATTCTGGTGTATTGAATCAAGGCTATCAAACTACCGTGGCATAGGAAAAATTTCTATACTGTTATTGAATGCTTTGAGGAAAGTAGTACCTGAAATCCTGATCATTAGCCTTTTTAAAAAAACAGGATGGCTATCGAAACATGAAAACATGAAAGCGCTTTCCAAATTGAATGGTATTTTATTGTCTCTGACTGCTAAAGGATGGCTAACGAGGGGGGCGGAAAACGCATACACCATCCATCGTTTAATTCAGCAGGTTATCCGCTACCAGATAAAAATAACATACAAAGACCTGGAAGCACTTTGCGGAGGATTAATGAATGTGCTTTTCGGACACCCTAAATTAAATCCACTACACCATAGCCTTACCTGGGTTCCCCATGCTGCTGCAGTCAGTTCGTTCCTTAATAAGAAAAACAGTTTTCATTTGAAATGGATAAGGAGTTTGCTTGCAAATTGGTATTATCAATGGCTAAATGATTATCAGAAAGCAAAAGAATTGATTGAATTGAATTTAAAATTTAATAAAAAGGAATATGAAAGATATTCTGAAATGGTCAGTCTGTCAAATATTTATTTAAAACTGGGAAATCCATCCAAGGCATTAGAGGTTGCTAAAAACGCTTATGAAAGCAGACAATCCAGATCCAGATTGAGTAAATATTTGTACATTGAAAAAATATTAAAGTTAAATAAATTGATAAACCTCAATAAAAAAGTAGTTGCACATTCACAAGCTGACCTGGCATGGATATATTTTCAAATCGGGGATCTGCCAAAAGCACGAACACTTTTTGAATCGGCATGGGAAGCATTAAAAGAGGAAGAGGAAACACATACTACCATAAAATTAAAGCATAATCTCGCATTGGTTTATAGCGCCATGGGAGAATTTCAAAAATCAACAGATTTATTTGAAGAAGTATTACAATTTACGACAAAGGAATATATTGAAAATCATCCAAATCTTGCAATTGAATATGCAAATTTAGGGGATAGCTATCACAATTTAGGAAGGTATCAGGAAGCAAGTGAATTATTGAATAAAGCCATAGCCATCTTGACCATAAACTACGGCGAAGAACATCCAAAAACGCAGGGCCTTATTCATTATGTTAACTTAAACAAAATAAAGTGGTCTGAATCAAATATTACATAAGCCGTATAGAGGCGTGTATATAACAGACCTCAAAAAGTACAGAAGATAAAAGCCATGGAACACAGCCCGTTGAAGCGGAGCAGGGTCTTAGTAATGGGTTTATCAAGACAATAAAGCAAATAGGATTGGTACACGGGCATCTGCAATCTCCTTCTTTTATCAATAGAAGACAACACTAAACAGGTAAGGTCATCGGCTTGAAGCCGTCTGCTGCCGCTTCCGTAAATTGCCGGCAAACCGATTGAATGGTTTCAGAAACAGGCGTATAGGTAAATTGCAATTCTTTCAGCGACTTGCTGTTGTCATAATAATAAACATCGTTGGCGTGCCGGGCCGTTTCCCGGGTGATGAGCGCCCGGGTTCCCATCAGGTGCATGCGCAACCATTCAACCCGCCAGGCAATTTCCTGAATGAAGGGGCCGACCCGGAATCGCGGCGGCCTTTTTTCCAGGTTTTCTGAAATCATACCCTGAACGGCCTGAAAAGAAAGGTTCTCTGAGCTGATGATGTAGCGCTGGCCGGAGTTTTCGAGCTCCATCACACGCATCATCGCCCTGGCGACATCCCGGACATCTACAAATCCTGAAATACCTGTAGCATAAAACGGAAACCCTTTCCATGCCATTTGGAAGAGTTGCAATGGGCCATCCTGCCAGCGCCCGCTGCCCAAAATGACCGATGGATTGACCACAGCTACATTCAAGCCTTCCGCCATGCCACGCCAGGCTTCCTGCTCAGCGAGGTATTTGCTGACAGCGTAATTTGAGTGCAGCGGGCTGCGTTCCCACTTTGTTTGTTCGCTGACGTTTTTATTTTCCGGACTGCGCCCGAGAGCGGCAATTGAGCTGACGTGAACGAGCTTGTCTATGCCCTCCCACAAGGCCGCATTTACAATGTTTGCCGTACCTTCCACATTGGCCTGAAGCATGGCGCCGGCTTCGCGCGGATCAAAGGAAACCATTGCTGCACAATGATATACCTGCCGGATACCCTGCATGGCTTCTTCCAATACCTGTATGTCCAGCAAGTCGCCCTCCACCCACTTCACAGCGTGCTCCACATCAGCGACGAGCGAGCGGTCACTGCTGGCGCGCCGAAGCGCGCGGATATGGGTATGGCCGGATTTGACCAGGCAGCGCAGCAGGTAGGAGCCCAGAAAACCAGTGGCTCCTGTAATCAGTACCGGCGGTTTTTCCGAAGTGCTTGTGCTGTTGTTCTTGCCCATATCTTTAATGGTTTAGGCGCGGGTTTGCAGCGTAACCTCTATGATTTCAGGACTGGATTGATTCATTTTCAGGATTTTTATTTCGTATTCCCCGATGACCAGTGTTTCGCCTTCTTTTGGAATGGCATCACAGGTTTCGAGAATCAGGCCGGACAAGGTGAAGTAAGTCTTACTTTCCGCAAATGGCACCGGCAGGAATTCATTGATGTCATCCAGAGGGTTTTGGGCCAGAATCCGGTAGCTTAATTCACTTGTTTTTTCTACGATAGGCGTTTCGGCATCGTATTCATCCTGAATTTCGCCGACCAGTTCTTCGATGATGTCTTCCAGGGTCAAAATACCAACCGTTCCGCCAAATTCATTGACGGCAATGGCGATTTGTGTGTGCTCTTTCTGGAAAGTACGCAGCACCTGTGCCAGTTTTTTGGTAGAAGGTACAAACAACATGGGGCGCAGGATATCCTGCATGGTTTTGTCCGGTTGGTGCAGCAGAATGTCGAGCAGGTCTTTGGTCAAAATAAAACCAATGATTTTATCTACCGACTCTTCGTATACCGGATAACGGGAATAACCCTCATCCAATGCTTTGCGTGCTGCTTCCGCCAAAGGCATGTTGACGGGAAGGGCCACCAGTTGGTTACGCGGTTTGAGCGCCTGGCGCACAAGGCGGTCGTCAAAATCAAATACATTCTGGATCATTTCCCGCTCAGACGCTTCAATAGCGCCACCTTCTGCACTTTCGGCCACGATGAGCTTCAATTCTTCTTCAGAGTGTATTTCAGCATGACCGGCCGGCTTGATGCCAATGCTCTTAAGTATAAAGTTTGCAAACCCGTTGAGGAGCCAGATGAATGGTCGAAAAATGACGTAAAAAGCCTTCAATGGAGGAGAAAGCGCTAAAGTCGTTCTGGTCGGATAGCGAATGGCCAGTGATTTGGGCGCTAATTCTCCAAAAACAATGTGCAGGACCGTGATGAGCGCAAAAGATATTGGAAGTGCCCAGGCATGAGCGGTTGCTTCCGATACAGTCAGACCAAGTCCCTCGATGCTGGCAATGATGATTTCGGAAACGACGCTTTCCCCAATCCAGCCAAGTCCGAGGCTGGCCAGTGTGATGCCCAGCTGTGTGGCAGCAAGATAGCCGTCGAGGTTGGAAACGACGCCTTCGGCAATGCGCGCTGAAAAGCTGCCTGCAGATTTTACCTGAATTTGGGAAACCCGAACCTTGACGATGGCAAACTCGGCAGCCACAAAAAAGCCATTCAGTAAAACCAGAAAAATAGTCAGAAAAATATTGAGTAGCATGTCGCAGAAAGAGTTGAACCACCGCAAAGATACTCAGCCTTTACAGAAGCGGCGGATATTTTTGAACTGTGTTGACAAAAGGTAACCTCAGGTTCCTTTCAGTCTTTCCACCGCGAGCAATAATTTTTCCTAAATTTGTGTTACAAAACAAACTTAACGCACATGAAGCGTCTCCTCAATTACCTGATTAACAGTAGCGATAATCCTGTCTGGAACAACATTTTTCGCCTGATGTGGTATGGTTTGCTGGGCGGAATCATGCTAATATTTGTGCTCTTGTTATTTGTATCCTTTACTGACCTCCCATCTGTTCAGCAATTAGAAAACCCCCGTAGCGAAGAGGCATCTCTGGTTTTGGGTAGCAATGGCGTGGAGTTGGGAAAATTCTATACCGAAAACCGCGTACCGGTTTCCTTTGCCGACCTCTCTCCCCATTTGGTGCGCGCACTCATTGCTACAGAAGATGTGCGTTACTACGACCACTGCGGCATTGATTTCCGTGCTCTGGGCCGGGTAGCAGTCAAAACGGTTATCCTGCAACAGAAAAGCTCGGGGGGCGCCTCTACCATTACCCAGCAGTTGGCAAAGCTCTTGTTTACAGGAGAGAAAGCAGACAATATCATCAAGCGTTTTTTTCAGAAATTGAAAGAATGGATCATCGCGGTGCGATTGGAACGCAAATACACCAAGGAAGAGATCATTGCGATGTATCTCAATAAATTCAACTTCATCAACGGGGCTTATGGCATCAAGGCTGCCTCTGAAATTTATTTTAACAAAACCCCGAATGAATTGGAAATTCAGGAAGCAGCCCTGCTGATCGGCATGCTGAAAAACCCATCGCTTTTCAACCCGCTGCGCCGCCCCGAAGTGGCCCTCAAGCGCAGAATGGTGGTCCTGAGTCAGATGGAAAAAAGCGGCGTCATCACTGAAAAACAATACAACGAATTGCGCGCATTGCCGCTCGGCATCAAATTTACGCGCCAAACCCATGTGGATGGACTGGCGCCTTATTTCCGGATGGAGTTGGCCAAATACCTGAAAGACGACATTCTGAAGCGCAAAGAATGCCTTAAGGCAGACGGCACTTCCTACGACATCTACCGCGACGGCCTGCGCATTTATACAACCATTGACCCGGAGATGCAACGCATTGCCGAGGAAGAGATGGTAAAACACATGAAAAAAGTACAGGAGAGTTTCTGGCGTGTTTGGAGAAAACTCGACCCCTGGACTTATAAAACCAAGTCGGTTAACGAAATCGCTCCGGAAACCCGCCAGGCGCACCTGAACCGCCTCGTCCGCGAATCTGACCGTTACCAGGCGCTGCGCTCGAAATACCTGAGCGATGTGCTGACCCGAATAAATGGGCAGGTAGACCTTACCTTCAGCGAAGACGACCGGGAATTGGATCGCATCATGGCTGAATTGCGCCAAAAAGGAACAATCGATCAATTGGTAGAGAAACAAATCATCAGCAAAAGCCTCGCTGACCGCTACCGAGAGGTCCTGGCCAGCGATTTGTTCCCGGAATTGAAAACCCAGTGGGAAATCCTGCAGGAAGCCTCGCGCCGCGTTTTCCGGACGAAAATTGAAATGACGGTTTTTGCATACAACGAAAAGATGGAAAAAGATACGGTGATGAGCCCGCTTGATTCCATTAAATACCACCGCATGTTCCTGCAAACCGGCATCATGGCTGTTGACCCCACGAATGGGGCTGTGAAAGTCTGGATTGGCGGCATCAACCACAAATATTTTCAATACGACCACAACCAGATTGATCGTCAGGTAGGATCCACGTTCAAACCTTTTATATACGCAACCGCCATTGCCCAGCAGGGTTTTTCGCCTTGTTATACGGTCTATGACCTCCCGGTAACCATAGGTCCGGGCGACGGACAATTCGGGATGACGGACAGTTGGACGCCCCGAAACGCCGAAGGAAATTACTCCGGGAAGCTGTTGACACTAAAAGAAGGATTACGCCATTCCAAAAACACCGTTTCTGTGCACCTGATGAAGCAGTTGGGCAGCACCGTCCCGGTAGTAGGCTTGCTGGAACAGATGGGCATTACCGTTGACCCTGCACGACGCGGACCGGCCATGTGCCTCGGAGCACTCGACTTATCAGTCATGGAAATGACGGGGGCGTACACCACTTTTGCCAACAACGGCACGTTTGTGAAACCCAATTTCATCGTGCGCATTGAGGATAAATCGGGCAGGGTGATCTACGAAGAAATTCCCGATGAGCGTCCTGCACTCAACCCCAAACCCAACTACGTTATGGTAGAAATGCTGCGCTATGCGGGAACCAACCTCGGCGGCATTAAAAGCGACGTGGGCGGTAAAACAGGAACAACCAACGATTATGTGGATGGCTGGTTCATGGGCATAACCCCGGGTTTGGTGGTTGGCACCTGGGTTGGCGGGGAAGACCGCTGGATTCGATTTCTGTCCATCTCAAACGGGCAGGGCGCCTATATGGCAAAACCTTTCTTCCGTGAATTCATCAAGCGCATTGAGGGCGATAAAGAACTTGGATTTGATTCTACCAAACGCTTCCAGCGCCCGCCGGGAGACCTTGAAATTGAGTTGAACTGCGCCGTTTATCTGAAAGACCAATACCGTCCGGATGACAGCAGCGAAGAGTTCGACACCGATGCATTCGGGGATGAAAAAGCTAAGGGCACAACGGAGGAAGAGGATTTTAATTGAGAGGCCAGGGGTAGCCTATGACAAATCTTGAAGATTTGTCATAGCTGTTTCTTAAAAGGCAAGGGGCAAAATGCAAAAAGCGATTAAGTTTGAGGCGCTTATCATCAGATTTCCGAAATCTTGAACGACAAAGACATTTTCTTGCAGGCTTTCGCATAAATAAAGTAGTAGCCTCGCAATTTCTGCTGTGGCTTTGATCCGGTGAGCAGAGCAATTGTGTTGCGTAAAAACCTTTTTGAAACAACAAGAGCCACCCCAAGTTCGTCGGGATGGCTCTTGTCATTTATGATTACATCTAAATATTCCCGGGAACGACGTTCCAGGTTACATCATGCCTACTCCTTCACCACCTTCCGGCTAAAGGTCCTCTTCCCGCGCACCAGGTGCAGCCAGTAAACGCCCGATGGATAGTTGCTCAAATCCACCTGCATCACAACGGGCGCCTGATCCAGCAAATGGCGCTGCAAACGCTGGCCGTTGGCTGCATAGACATCCAATGCCAAAGCGCCGTTCCAGCTATTGGGGAATTGCAGCGAAACCAGGCCTTGTGTCGGGTTGGGCGCCACGATGACCGGATCTTCGGTATTCAGATCTTCCACGCCGGTGGGCGTAAAAGTAAAGTTATTGCCCGCTGTGGTAGAGCCGCCACATTCGTTAAGCGCCGTAATGCGCCAGAAATACAGACCGGCTTCGGTCAGCGTGTTCGCTGTGAAGTTGGTTGTTGTTACTTCCTGGCTGATGGCAATATCCTGGAACAGGGCATCGCGCGCAATTTCAATCAGATAGGAAGTCGAGCCGGAAGCTGCCTGCCAGGTAAACTGTGGCATGAGGTTCGTCACCATCGTTCCGTTTGCGGGCATCGTCAACGCTGGCAGGGCCGGTGGGCCAAGCGGCTGAATCTGTACATTCACAGAGCGGCTGTGCGTGCCGTCATCCAGCGTAAACGTCAGGGTATAGGTTGTACCCGGTGTCAGGCCGGCAATGTTGGCGGCCATAGCCGTAACGTTGGCGCCCGGTGTTACGTTTGCAGGGTCAAGGCTGAAGGTTAGATTCAGCGTTGCTGCCGGCAGGATGGTATAGCTCAGCATTGCCGGAGCATTAAAGCCCGGACCGACGGCAAGTTCGAATGTAATGGCTTCTGCAATGCAGGCTTGCTGCGTCAGCGGGTCTGCGCCAAAACTCAGGTCAGGTTCCGTGGTAAAACTGCTGACAGTGCTTTCGGTAATGCCACAAAGGCCAATGGCATCTACGCGCCAGTAGTAGGTTCCCCCCAGTATAAGGTTGTTGATATCCGCCTCCGTTTCCAGAACGACGGTTGTCCAGACCACATCTGCAAAATCAGGATCGCTGGCAACCGTGATGCTGTATGCGAGGGCGCCGTTGGATGCATCCCAGCTAAGTGTCGTGGCAAGCGGAATATCGATGGCGCCATCGGCAGGTGTAAGTAAAGCAGCTGCCTCAGGAGCCCCCTGTACCGTCAAAGCCAGCTCGGCAATTGCACTTTGCCCGCCATTGGCTGTTATCCCCGGCGTATAATCGCCTGGTGTGCCCAGACCGGAAATAATCGCCATGACCGATGCGCCCGGCTCAGCAGGGTTGGGCGTAAACACGGCTGTTGCTCCCGGAGGCAGATCCGTTGTACCCAGCGTAACCTCGCTGTTGCTGAATCCTGTTCCCAGTGCGAATTCAAGCGTCAATGTCGAATCCTGGCAAACCCTGTAATTGGTTTCACCGAAATAGATGGCCGCTTCATCCGGTATGATGGTGCAAAACTCAAGCCCCCAACCATTCAGCATGCCGCCATCCTGATCTGCTGCATCTGTTATGGTCAAAGTCCATGTTCCGGAAGCCGGCGTATCGTTGAATGCCGCAAAGGCCTCGATCGGTTGATAATCTCCGCTAATGGCCGGATTGGGGTTGCAGGTACCTTCAAAATCGTCAGCAGAACTGGGCGCCAAATCATAGAGGCTTACCAGAATATTGTCACCATTGCAGCCAAAGCCCGACCCTGAAGTGCCGGGTCGGTCGAACAGCGTAATAACTGTACCGCCCGGGCTGGTAAGCGTTGCGCTGATATCGCCGGCCCAGGTATGGGTAATGTCCAGATTGACCAAACGCATGGAGGCAATATTGCCGGGAACCGTCACGTCAATGGAAGATGTTACCGTAGGCGCGCCCTCATCAGAAATGGCAACCTCCTCTGTAGAAATGCTCGGGCCGGAGCAATTGATGGCCGCAGTTTCAAAAGAAAAAACTTCGGACCATTCGCCGGTGCCGCAAACCGACCCTGACCGTACGCGCCAGAAATAAGTGGTATGAGGATCAAGCAGTATCGGAAGTGTACCAACGTTAAAAACCGTTGCAGGAGACACGTTTTCTGTAAAAAGGGCATCTGTAGCCAACTCTATATCGTAGCTGATATTGCCCACGGATTCTATCCAGGACAGTGAAGTAGCCGGAGAAACCCCCGTTTCATTGTTGCCCGGGCTCAACAGGACTGGCGTCTCGGGTAAGCCACTGGCAATGGTAATTTCAACTTCTGATCCTGAACTTTCTGTGCCGTCGGTTGCACCGATGCTTAAAGTATAGGTGCCTGGCACTACAGCGCCGGTATTGGACAAAGTGAGTACCGATGAACCACCCGGCGCTACCGGGTTAATGTCGAAAAGCGCGTCCATGCCGGCGGGAATCCCGTCTATGTTCAGCGTCACATCTCCTGTGAAGTTTTCGCTCACGCTAAAGGTAAAAGCGGCTTCATCAGGGGCACAAATTTCCTGTTTTGCCAGATCCGGTTCAACAAAGAAGCTACACGCCATCTGTTCTCTGCCTTCCAGGGTGGTAATACCCGTACCGTCCGGATCCAGCCAGTTGCTCAGGCGGTTGTTGTTAGCGCCCCCACCTGTCCAGGAAGTTGTGAACCAACCAAAAGAATCGTAGGAATTATTGTTGCAGGACGCGGCGCCTCCGTGCAGTTGACCAACAACATGACCAAGCCGGTCGAACAAAGGCGAACCCGAAGAACCACCTTCCGTAGTTCCGATATCCCAATCCGGAACGATGACGTGGTTACCGGTAGGGACTTCACCGGCGCCATTGCCCCAGCTTCCCCGATAGGTGGGTTCAAATTCAAAGCTGATACGCTTTTCTTCAGTGCTGGGATGGTGGACACAAATTACGGTGTCCTGAGGGGGCGTATCTGCAATGGTCCAGCCGGCAAAAAAAGCATCTGCCGTCGGAGATACCGGGTCGTCCAATTCTACCAGGGTAAAATCGGAAGCAGCAAGAGCTGCCCGGAAAATAGCGCCGGAGTTAGCATCATCGAGCTCACCGTCTCCCGAAGCGCCGCTTTGGGGCGACAAAGGCTGGCGGCAAACGCTGTTTTCATAGTTCCAATAGACGACCACAGAAGGCGCATTGCCATTGTTCACCCCGCAATGATTGGCCGTCATAAAGTAAGGCGTACAGTCGTTTCTCGCATTGTTGATGAGAAACCCGGTACAAAAAGTGCCTCCGTTGAAACCATAGACGGCCACCGAGCGGATGATGTCGCGGTAGCGGTCTACAATGCCCCAGCCATCGGCGCCACCACAGATCACATCGAGGTTACAGGAACCGGATTGTACCATTTGCGAAAAGCCCATAAAATCGTGGTTGACGCTGGTGAGTTGCAAACCCAGTTCCTGCCGTTTTTCAGCAGGCAGTTGTACTTCGATCACCAGTTCGTCTCCGTCAAATACAGGCGTCCATAGTTGTTCGTGATCTTCGTTATCGGCAGGCGAAAATGGCCCCATTACTTTTTTTCGGTCGGGCGAATACAGTACCATGGTGCCGCCCTCGGGCATGCGGTAGGTAGTAAACCCCAGGTTAAGCGACAATGCCCCTCTTGAAAGGATTTGCAGACGCCATACCTCGCGGCCATTAGGCAGTGTTTCCCAGGTTCCGCGCGTTTCAGGGGTGATTTCAACCGGAATGCTTTCAGCAAAGCGGGGAGCAATTCCTGGTCCGCGACGCGCCATTTCAGCCTGGCGGAGCGCTTCGTTATCCATTTGTGGCATAACGAGTCGTTCAACCTGGCTAAAGGGTAATTTTGAATTGGCGATGCGTGGATCGGAAGATTGTGCAGCAAGGCTGAAAACAGCCAGCCAACACACCAGTAACCATAAACCTGATTTCATACTAGATTAGGTGTTAGATGATCAGACGTGAAGCAGAAGCAGCGATGCCATAGGGCAGCACCATCAGAATAAAGAACAAATATAGTGGATTCATGTACTTTGCAAAGCAAGGGGAGTTTAAATGTCATCTGATTGACGGAGTAATCAACTAGTGAGCAGCAGGCCGAACCCGGATCGGCTCAGATAAACAGGGAATAAGGTTCAGGTTCATTTCTAAATCTGGAGCAGATGTCGGCTTACGAAGATAATTTAGGTTAAAAAATAAAAAAAGATAAAAAACTCTTTTTATTCTAATTAATCTCTTTTACCTTTGTAGTGTTGCAATGCGAAAGAAGAACAAGACAAGAAGCCCCACATTGAATTGTTTTGATTTTGCTTTACAAGAAACTGTTTTTCAATATCTTAATTATTTAAATAAAACCACCGATATGAATATCCTCGCGCCTGTAAAAAGCATTATGTCAACGGAGTTGATTACGCTCAGCCCGCAAGACAAGTTGTCTGAAGTGAAAGAGATCTTTGAAAAGCACAACATTCACCACATTCCGATTGTGCGCTTCAAATCGATCGTTGGTCTTGTCAGCAAAACCGATTTCCTGTTTTTCATCAGGGGATTTCAACGCTCTGAAGAAGATCAGTTTGTCAACGAAGCCAGGCTCCGGGCTTATACGGTGCAGGACATCATGACGACCGGTTTGGCAAAACTGGCGCCGACTGACCGGATCAACGTAGCTTTAGATATTTTTCTCACCAATCGCTTTCATGCCATTCCAATTGTAGAAAACGACGAACTGGTGGGCATCATCACAACATTTGACATCATAAAAGCCCTGAACAACGAAACCATTACGGTAGACCAGATTATTGACAGTCAGAATGCCTCTTAAAGCTACTTTTTAAGATAAAGGACAAAGGAGGGGGCCTCAAAGAGGCGCCCTCTTTTTTATTTTGCTACTCAAACAGCTGCATTTGTGATGAAGAATCACAGCATTGCTCCAAAACCATGCTATCTTTAGCGCCGGAGGGAGGATCACTTTTCACATGGTCCACCATCCTTTCAAATGGCGCCCCTTCATTTGGCCGGGCGCCGGTCTTTATCTGCCCGGAAGGCGCAGATAAAGACAGATGCCAGGTGTTCTGGCCGCATCAGATACTGCGCAATCATGACCTTTATAGACCTCCTCATCAGCAGCATTTTGGCATTTATTATGGTCAGCGTCGGGCTTTCGCTCACCGAACGCGACTTTGCTGTAAATTTCCGACGGCCCCGCGCTTATTTTTCAGGCGTATTTACGCAGATGCTGATCCTGCCTCTGCTCGCATTTGGAGTGGCCAATATTTCCGGTTTACCGCCGGAATTTCAGGTTGGCATCCTCATACTGGCCTCTTGTCCGGGGGGGATGACCTCCAGTTTTCTGTCTTACCTGCTTGGCGCAAATGCGGCTCTTTCTGTTACCCTTGTAGTTACCAATAGTTTTATTGCTCTGGTGACGGTTCCATTGATTGTAAATGGCGCCCTCCTTTGGTTTATGGGGCAGGATACCCACCTGACTTTGCCTTTTTGGGATACGGTTCTGCAGATTTTTTCCATCACCATTGTCCCTGTTTTTGCCGGGGTGTTATTGCGTCGCAAGTTCCCTGATTTTGCGGAACGCGTTCAAAATCCCTTCAAATGGATTACCCTGACGCTATTGGCGCTTTTATTTGCCATCAAGTTTTTTGCCGGCGAAAACCAGGGGGGAAGCGGCATCACGACAGCTGATATACTCGAGATTCTGCCTTATTCTGTTTTGGTAAACTTACTCGGACTGAGCGCCGGATATCTTGTGGCGCGCCTGCAGGGTTTTTCTGTCAAAAACCGCATTACCATTGGCATTGAAGTAGGCATTCAGAATACCAACCTCGCTTTCCTGATCGCCGGTTCGCTGATCGGAAATGAAGCCATGCTGAAGCCGGCCCTGGTATATGCCATGTTTTCTTTTTTTACAGCTCTGGGCTATGGCCTGGTGCAAAAACCGGGCGCGATCAGCCAGTTTACAGGCCGGCAACGGGATAAACGTATTCAATGAAGCGACATAAGACCTAAGGCAATGATGACCGTACATTACATCGCTTCCGACCTGCAAATTACCAGCCGTTTGGCCTTGATGCTGGAGGCGGAAGACATTGTGCTGCAATTGTTGCACGATGCCCGGTTTGCCTGGGCTGAACCCAAATGGAATGATGTGGAAAACCTGTTGCTTTTTACCCCTTTTCTTTACAACGGCCAATATTTGTCAGCTGAAAAAATCTGGGCGCATTACATCAGAATGAACCACCCCGGGATTCGGTTTTTTACTGCAGGATATTCTAAAGTAGAGTCCGGTGTTGACAATCACCTTGATTTACTGTCTCTTCCCAATCCTGTTTCCGGTTTTTTCCGAAAGGCTGGTGCAACTGCTCCGCATCCGGTGGCGACAAGCGGGGGCTTACAGTTACACGACAAACTTGCCCGCTTTTTTGACGGACATGGAAAAGAAAGTATATTTGACGTTTTAAGCGATATAACGCGCCTTTTGGGAATGGCGCAGACGGCGGCTCAGCGATATGGAGACAGCTTTGAATCTGTAAAAGAAGGTTTTTTAAATAAGTTGTCCTTTCGCTGGACGGAGTTGAAAAACAGATGGAATAACTATAACGCGTTGATGCTATGCCTTCCTGTAGCTGCTTTGCTGCGCGAGACCGACATGCTCATCGCTGAAACCGATCGGAGTTATATGGCGCTAATTGGCTCATCCGAGCGGATTTTTCAAGAAGAAACACTATTGAACCTGCTACAACGTATCCACAAATTGTTATTGAAAGTACAGCAATCATGCTTGTAAAAAACTATCAGGTTCTTTTGTTAGACGATCAGGTGGAATTTCACCAGGAAATGCGTGCTACTTTCCGGCAGCACTACATCTTTGACGGCGCCAGAACCATACCGGAACTGGAAAAAAAGCTGGGGGAAACGCAGTATGATCTTTTGCTGCTCGATCTGGTACTGGATGAGGAGAGCGGCGAACGTGTTGGTTTATCTCTCATTGAAAAAGCGCAACAATTATCGCCGGGGCTGCCTGTTATCGTGGTGACCAAAGACAATGACGCAGAAACGGCACTGGAAGCCATCAACCTCGGCGCAACCAACTTTTTGTATAAAGGAAAATTCAACTACGATACCTGGGACCGGAAGTTCAAAAAAGCCATTGAACTGGCTCCTGATGAGGCCGCTGCTCCTGCGGATGATAAAGCATCCAAATCGGGGAAAAATCGCACCCAAACAACCATCCCCGCAGAAGCTCCGCATACTTTTATCGGGCAGTCTCCAAAAATCATGGAGATCAAAAGGCTTCTGGATGCCCTTTCCGAAGAACCGGAAATTACGGTGTTGTTAACCGGCGAAACCGGTGTCGGTAAAGAAGTGGCCGCCCGATACCTTCATCGTCAGGGGCCGCGCAAAGCCAGACCTTTTCAGGCCATCAACCTGACCACAGTCCAAAAAACCCTGCTCGAAAGCACCCTTTTCGGCCACGTTAAAGGGTCCTTTACCGGGGCAGACCGGGACGCTGAAGGCATTTTCGCCCAGGCACAGGGCGGCGTGTTGCTACTCGATGAAATCGGGGAAGTCGACACCAACATTCAGGTTAAATTGCTGCGGTTTCTGGAAGACCGGATCATTCGGCCGGTTGGCGGCAGCAAAGACATTCAGCTCGACGTGCAAATCATCGCCGCAACCAACAGAAACCTGAAAGAAGAAGTTGCCAAAGGCAATTTTCGGGAAGATCTCTACCACCGTATTGCCGCATGGACCATCTCCATACCACCGCTTCGTGAGCGCAAAGATGACATTGCCCTGCTGCTCGAATATTATGCGGGCATGCCGTTGAAGTCGTTTTTCACACCCGAAGCGCTTGAAAAATTATTGCATTACTACTGGTCGGGCAATGTACGGGCCCTGCGCAATGCCGTCAAATTTATGGCAACCAAGCGCCGCATTGAGGGCAAACATCTGGCAGATGTAAGTTGCCTCCCGGATGATGTACGCGACTACATCCCTTCCCGCGCTCATTCCATAGAAGAACAACAGGCACTGATGCTCCTGCGCCACATCGAAGAGGCATTTGGCGCTTCGACCCGTAAACAAAGCGTAGCAGAAATGGTCGGTCTTGAAAACATCGACAACCTGCGCTACCGCATTAAATCTTATTACCACAAATATCCCGCACTGTTTGAAGGCCTGCCCCTGATCCGCCAGCACTACCCTGATATTATTTCCTGAATTTTTCCGGACAATCCTGAATTTTTCCGCATCTCTTTGCTGAAAATGGAGCAACCTCCGATCATAAGTCCAATTACTCTTTTTCTTAATTCACACATTTACAGTTAATTATAAATTTATTTTTTTAATCCTGCGCATTAACGCCTACTGGTATGTTATTTGCCCCGTATGGACTGGCTACTCATATTGCCATAAGGCAATGTTTTACCCTCCACCTTGAGTGCCATTTTCCCGCACCAGTGCTGCAAGCAAGAAGTGTGTCCGATACGGTGCAGGACCCAGGTTTGAAGACAATTTCCCATGCTACTTATGGTGCGCGCCATGTTTGACTGGCGCGCTTTTTTTTTGCCGCTGAGCAGACAGCCGGCAAAGGCATTTCTTTGCGCTTGAATACAATTATCGGTAAACCATTGATAATCTTTGTTTTATTTTTTATCACACAAGCAAAAACCTCTTTTGAGCCCTGCCGGATTTTGTTCTAAAACATGCCATAAAAAAGAAATACTAATAAATTAGTTGACAAACTAATCCATTAGTTATACCTTTGTCCTAAATTCATCAGGACATGCAAAAATTAGCCAAGCGGGAAGAGCAGATCATGCAGGCTGTATGGGCTTTGGAAAAAGCCTTTATCAAAGACATCATTGCCGAAATGCCGGACCCGAAGCCGCACTACAACACCATTGCCACGATGGTGCGCATTCTCGAAGACAAAGGATTTCTGGCCCACCAGGCCTTCGGGAATACCTTCCAGTACTACGCTGTGGTTTCCAAAGAAGACTACCAGCGCCTGGCTGTTGGCGATCTGATCAAGCAGTATTTTGACAATTCTTATCCGAACATGCTGGCTTATTTTGCCAAATCCGAAAAAATTTCGGAAGCAGAATTAGAGCAGATCATTCAGATCATCAAAAACAAAAAGCCATGATGCCTTACCTGCTGCATGTAGCTGTGCTGGTAGCCGCCAGCGCTGTTTTTTACAAGCTCCTGCTCGGAAAAGAGACTTTTTTTCACCTGAACCGCTGGGTGTTGCTGGCCTGCATGGTCTGCGCTTTTGTCATTCCCTTGATCGAAGTGCCGCAAGCCTGGTCTTTGCAGGGGGAAATTTCGTTTTTCAGGCCAGAGGCACCTGTATTGCCCATAACGGAGGACTCTGAACCGGCAGCTTCGCAAAATGAAGCCCGAAACACACCGGGTGAAGCCGCTTCTTTGAAAAAGCTGGAGCCGGCCGCCAATGCTGAAACAAGCCCGGCAGCCCAGCCTGAGGTTGTTCGCTCTTCCTGGACGCCGTGGCGTATAGCCGGCTACCTGTATTGGTGCGGGGTGTTGATTTTTGGTCTTAATTTCTTCATTCAGCTTTTTGTCTTGCTGTTTCAGATGTATACGCTGCCCTCGGTTAAGGACGGCGCCATCCGGATTGTAGAGTGGAACCGCGACAAAGCGCCCTGCTCCTTTGGAAAGAGCATCTTCATCAACCCGGAGAAATACGACTGGGAAACTTACAATCAGATCATCCGGCACGAAAAAATTCACATCGCCCAGGGGCACAGTTTCGACATCCTGCTGGCTGAATTACTGGTCATCATCCAGTGGTTTAACCCTTTTGCCTGGCAATACCGCCGCTGGGTAGAGCAAAACATTGAATACCTGACCGATGCGGAAATGCTGCGCGGCCCCGATGTTGTCGCCACTGATTATCAGATGAACCTGCTCAAAGTGGCTGTACCTGACCTGCCGCTCAGCCTTACAACCAACTACAATCAATCCATTTTAAAAAAACGTATCCTCATGATGCAATCAAAAAAATCATCCGTCCGCTCGGGTTGGAAATATCTTTTCCTCCTCCCCTTATTTGCCTTTTCCGCTATGGTTTTCAATGCCGTCCAATCTCAAAACAGGCTGGATACCAATGAACAAAGGAGCTTCAACTCCTTATTCAATGAGAATGGTTACGCCTTTGACCCCTCCGGCCTCTGGCAGGGTACCATCGAAGGAGATGAGGTTTGCATGGTTTTCAACAAAAAATTGGCGAAAGACAATAAGCGCGGAGACTGGTCTACCAACGCTTGTTTTGAAACCAAAGAATTTGACGCATTGCCCAAAGGGCAGGAAGCCGACTTTCACCTGAAACGGGAAGCAGGTCAAATGACCTTTACCGGAAAATTCGACCAGAATGAAGGTTATGGTCGTTTTACGTTCACTGCTGACCCGGGCTTTAAGACTTATTTGGAACAAAAAGGGCTGGAATCACCGGAAGACGAAGCCATGATCCACCTGTTTTTTGCAAACATTACCCGGGATTATGTGGCTTACCTGGAACAAAAGAAATTCAGTGACTTTTCAATGGACGAATTGACGGCTGCCGCCATTCACGGCCTGGACAAGCAAACTGTTGAAGCATATGACAAGGAGTTTGCAGCTTTTTCTTCCAAAGAAAGAAACCTGGAAAACATGCTGGCCATGAAAATCCACAACCTGGACCCGGCATATATGAAATCCATTCGTGGAATGGGGTTCAAAGGACTTTCTTTTGATGATTTGCTTGCCGCAAAAATCCACGAAGTATCACCGGAATACATCCGCGAAATACAGGCTGCCGGTTATAAGGACCTGGACATGGACGAAATCCTCAGCTTTAAAATCCACGGAGTGGATGCCAAATTCATCCAGTCCGTAGCACAGACCAGTGGTAAAACGCCTGACGCAGATGATGTCCTGAACGTAAAAATCCACGATGTAAAGCCGGAAGACATGGCTAAATACAAGGCTCTGGGCCTGGGTGATATTTCTTTGGAAGATTTGACCAATTTTTCCATCCACGGCATTGATGCCGATTACATCAGAGCCTGGAAAGATGCCGGGTATGCTGATCTCGATTCCGACGAGCTGATGGGTGCAAAAATCCATGGCGTAACGCCCGAATATGTCAGTGCCCTGAGCAAAAGCGGCTTTCCCGGTATTTCCGTTGAAGACGCCATGTCTTTTAAAATTCACGATGTGACCCCTGAATTTGTGCGCGGCTATGCCACCCTTGGCTTCAAAGACATAGACGTGGATGAAGCATTAGGCCTGAAAATTCACAACATCAGCGCTGATTTCATCAAGGGTTTTGAATCGCTGGGGTACAAGGATATGGATTTGGACGAGGTGATGGCCCTGAAAATTCATGACGTCACACCGGAATTCATTAAGGGATACGAACCGCTCGGTTTTAAAAACATTGATATGGACGAAGTTATCGCGCTGAAAATTCATGGTGTAACGCCGGATTTTATCCGTTCCATGCAAAGCAAAGGTTTCAAAGACCTTTCCATAGACGAATACATTTCCCTGAAGCTTATGGGCACCGCTAATCGATCCGGAAAACGGGAAGACTAAGCCGTGTTTGTCTTTACAAGCCTTGAACTTGAACTTTAAAGCCCACTAATCTTCATCATTTCCCGACTGTTAACAACCACACCTGACGCGCCGGCATTCCCGGCGCGTTTTTTTGTATGGCTCTTATCAGCAAACCCTATGAAAGGCGGATTCAGAACAAGCGCTTCATCCACACAATTTCCTAAAGAAATGCCATTTTTGGCAGGGGCAAATCGTTTTCAGGCTGCACAGATAGTTGTATATTACCGCAAAATTTCATCGATCATCCATTTGCAGATTACGGACAGCGCATTTTTTATTGCTGTAGCTGTATCTGCCAGGTTATTTTTTCACCACGCTAAAACACACGATTATGACTTGGTACGACGGAGAAGAAGACAATAGAGTTTACAAGGTGGTTATCAACCACGAAGGGGAATACTCGATTTGGCGCGCCGACCGGGAGATTCCGCTTCTCTGGAAGGATGCCGGAAAAAGCGGAACAAAGGATGAATGTCTGGACTACATTAAGGAAGTCTGGACAGACATGCGGCCTTTGAGCCTTCGAAAAGCGATGGAGGAGCAGGAAAGAATGGATAATTAGCTGTCTGGAACTGCAACTTATAAAACGCCTTTACATCCTTCCTGCAATGAAAAAACGGATCCTGGTACTTTTCCTGGGCTTATACGCCTTTGCGACCTCCGCACAGCAGGTCATCCCGCTCTACGAAGGTACGGCGCCCGGCTCTGAAAACTGGACGCTGTCTGAATACACTGAAATCAGAGAAGACAAATTGGTATTCATACGCAATGTGTCCAGGCCAACCTTAACGGTTTATCAGCCGGAAAAAAAATGGAATGGCACGGCCATCGTTGTCTGCCCCGGCGGCGCCTACCTCGGCCTTGCCATTGATCTGGAAGGTACGGAGATCGCAGCCTGGCTCAATTCCTTAGGAATCACGGTTTTTGTGCTGAAATACCGGGTAGCGAACGAGCCCAAAACATTTGGCGGAGCCATTGGAGAATATTTTTCAAAACACAACTACGATAAGGCCGATTCCCTGCTGGCGCCGTATGCCAAACTGGCCATTGCCGATGGCAGGGCGGCAATGAAATACGTCCGCGAGAGAGCTGCAACCTTCAACATCGACCCCAACCGCATCGGGATGATGGGCTTTTCGGCCGGCGGGAACCTGGTTGCAGGCGTTGCGCAAAGCTACGATGCGGAGAGTCGCCCTGATTTTATCGCTCCGATTTATGGTTACCTGTTCTCTGTATTGGATGGAAAAGTGCCCGCCGATGCGCCGCCTTGTTTTATGGCGTTGGCCGACGATGACCCGATCGCCGACGCCTGCGTGGATTTTTATAAAAAATGGCACAAAGCCGGGCGACCTGCTGAAATGCACATTTTTCCCAAAGGCGGCCACGGATTTGGCCTGAAAAAACAAAGCCTGCCCTGCGATTTGTGGCCTAAGCGATTTGAAGATTGGCTGGATCGCGAAGGCTATCTGCTGCAACCTGATTTTGCAAAAAAAGCCAACCTCGAAGGAAACTGGAACTGGCACCAATTCTGGCAAAAAATGATCGAAACAGACTGGGCGGGACTGACCCGTTATCAGGCGGCCAACGCGCTCCTGGCGCCGCCCGCAAAAGGCAAAAAACGGGTCGTATTTTTTGGCGATTCCATCACAGAAGGATGGGTGACGAAAGATTCGTCTTTTTTTCAGGGTAAAGACTATGTCGGACGGGGCATCGGCGGACAAACGACGTCCCAAATGCTCGTGCGTTTCCGACAGGATGTGATCGACCTGAAGCCTGCCACGGTGGTCATCCTGGCCGGTACGAATGACATTGCGGAGAATACAGGCCCCATTTCACTGGAAGGCATCCTGGGGAATCTCAGTTCCATGGCTGAAATTGCGAAGGCCAACGGCATTAAGGTGGTACTTTGTTCCGTGCTTCCGGCGGCTGATTATCCCTGGCGGCCCGGCATGCATCCCGATCAGAAAATTCCCCGCCTCAATGCAATGCTGAAAGATTATTGCAAAAAAAACAAGGTCGTTTACCTGGATTATTTTTCTCAAATGGTCGATTCCCGTATGGGCCTGCCTGCGGAACTGGCAGCAGACGGCGTTCACCCGACGCCGGCCGGTTATAAAATTATGGGCAACCTGGTTGAGGCGGTACTTAAAAAATAAGGTAACTATTTACCTCCTACAGGCTATGTACCCTATGTAAAAGCTCCTATGTGCCGATGTGGTAAAATATAAGGACAATGGCAAAATCGAATCAGGAAACGGTCAGCGAATTTATCCAAAAACTTGACAAGCCCCTGGCGGAAGTCGTTGAAGCCGTCAGGCAACTGATGCTCAGCACAGACCCCGAAGTGGGCGAACAGATCAAGTGGAATTCACCAAGTTTCTATTACACGGGAGAAATGAAGCCCTTCAACCCCAAAGAGTACAAACGGGATATTGCCGTTATGAACCTCCACCGGGGACATGTCCTGATGATTTTTCCATCGGGCGCAAAAGTACCCGATACCTCCGGCTTGCTGGAAGGAGACTACAAAGATGGCCGGAGAATGGTAACCTTTCCGGATATGGCAGCGGTGCAGGCCAAAGCAAGCGCTTTGCAGGAGGTGGTCAGGGCGTGGTTGCAATTGGTGGAAAGATAGTATTTGCTGAAGGGCCTTATGAAGTGAAATTTGGAAAACCCGCCGATCCGCTGTAATTTTAACCTCTACTTTTCTAAAACCTAACCAGGATGTCTAAAAACCTCACCGCATTAGCCGGCAGAAAGGGCAAAGGGCTGACCAACAACCTTTTTGAAAGAATCGCCAATCTGGCGGATGAATCCGGCGTTGGCAACAAGGAAGCTTTGCAGAAAATAGCGGATGAGTTCCTGATCGGTACGGCCAACGTTTACGGCGCCGCCACTTTCTACGACTTTACCCGCCCGGAAAACCAGGGCAAAAAAGTATACGTCTGCAACGGCAGCGCCTGCATGCTTGCCGGCACTCAGGATGCCCTGCGCGACACGCTGCAGCAGCATTTTCAACCGGGAGAGATCGGCGAAATGTGTTGCCTGGGGCGCTGCCACGAAAACAGCGCTTTTCACTACAACAGCCAGAATTATTCAGCAAAACCATCCGGCGACATCGCTGCCATCCTTCAGGGAACGCAACACGACGGCATGGATGCTTACCATATTGGCGCTCTGGGAACGCCCATCCTGACGGCGCCTTTCCCGGATTTATCCGAATGCAAAAAGACACTGGCAGATATGCTGCAAGCGGAGCCGGAAGCCCTGCTGGCAACGCTCAAAGCCTCCGGCTTGCGGGGTCGGGGTGGCGCCGGTTTTCCGATGGCCTTCAAATTGGATGCGTGCCGCAAAGCTCCCGGAGAGCCCCGCTTTATCGTTTGCAATGCCGATGAAGGCGACCCCGGCGCATTTTCTGACCGCTACCTGATGGAACACCAGCCCTATGCCGTGCTGTTGGGGATGCTCATTGCCGGATACGCTGCCGGTGCTGAACGCGGGGTAATCTACATCCGCGCCGAATACCCGGAATCCATCGCCATCATACAGGAGGCGATCGATGCGCTGACCAAAGCCGGGCTGAATGGCGACTACCTGCTGGGCAGCAATTTCAGCTTTCATTTTAAACTCATCAAAGCGCAGGGCGCCTACATCTGCGGAGAAGAAACGGCTTTGTTGCAATCTATCGAAGGCAAACGCCCCGAAGTTCGCGTTCGCCCGCCCTACCCGGCGCAGGAAGGTTTGTTTGGCAAGCCTACAGTGGTGAACAATGTGGAAACCTTAGCCAATTTGTATTATATCCTGATCAACGGCGGCGAGGCTTTCGCCAAAATCGGAACCTCCCGCTCCAGCGGCACCAAACTACTCTCGCTCGACGGGTCTTTTAACCGACCGGGGTTGTACGAAGTGGACATGGGTACGCCGCTGGCACAGGTGGTCGAAACCCTCGGCGGTGGCTTCCGGCAGAAGGTCAAAGCGCTGCACATCGGCGGTCCGCTGGGCGGCCTCGTGCCCATGCACAAAATACCGGACCTGACCGTAGACTTCGAATCCTTTGCACAAAACGGGTTTTTGCTCGGCCATGCTTCCATCATTGGCATTCCCGAGTCGTATCCAATGGTTAAATATCTGGAACACCTGTTTGCCTTCACCGCGCATGAAAGCTGCGGGAAGTGCTTCCCCTGCCGCATCGGTTCGGTGCGGGGGCAGGAAATGCTGCACAAAGCCCAGCACGAAGCTTATAAAATCAATTCAGGCCTTTTTGACGACCTTGTGGAAACATTGGCAAAAGGCTCGCTCTGCGCGCTGGGTGGCGGGATTCCGCTGCCGGTTCGCAATGCGTTGCAATATTTTAAAGAAGAATTGGAGCCGTTTTTTGAGTAAATGGTAGAAGGATAATGGTAGAGAGTAGAGGGTGCACGCTGCTTAAATTAAAAGCAATCTGCCCCTTTCCGGTGGAGGGTAGACGGAGAGAGTGTGTGTGAGGGAGTGAGAGAGCGTAAAGCAAAATGAATCTCCCTGAACAATCCCAGATGCAGCACACCCAAATATTACTAATTTGATAATCGATATAGCATAAAGGTGCAGCGCACCGAAACCTTGTTTTTTTTCAATCGTGGGTAGTAGTGAGGGCGTGACTAATAGTCACACCCTCACTTCCCCCAAAGCATTGTATAATCGGAGGTCGATTGACAGTGGCGGGTAAAATGCCCCGTCCACTGTCTACCGTCCCACCGTCAACCGTAACAACCATGATCGCTGCAATTTCTAAACTGGAAAGTCTGGCCGCCATAAAAATGGCTTACATCAACGGCAAAGCGTATGAAATGCGCGCCGGCGAAACCATACTGGCTTTTCTGAAGCGCCATTTAGGGGAAAACTACGTGCCCACCCTTTGCGACGCACCCAACCTGGAACCCTTCGGCGCCTGCCGGGTTTGCAGTGTGGAAATTGCCCGCGCCGGGAATGGCGGTCTGAAAACTGTGGCTTCCTGCCATACGCCGATTGAAGAAGGGCTGATGATTTACCCTGATTCAGAAAGCGTGCTGAAACTGCGGCGCAACATCGTCGAACTGGTGCTCACCGATCACCCGCTCGACTGCCTCACCTGCGAAGTAAACGGCAATTGCCAGTTGCAGGACGTAGCCGCTCAGGTTGGCATCCGCAAAGTGCGTTACCCGGAAGGGAAAACCCACCTCGACCGCGAAAAAGACCTCAGCCACCCGTACATGACCTCCGATCTGTCGAAGTGCATCATGTGCTACCGCTGCGTGCGCGCCTGCGATGAAGTGCAGGGGCAATTGGTGCTCAGCGTGGCCGGTCGCGGCTTCGACAGCTCGATCATCAAAGGCATGAACGAATCGTTTTTCAGCTCGGATTGCGTGTCTTGCGGCGCTTGTGCCCAGGCCTGCCCCACTTCGGCGATTTCCGATGTGTACCAGTCCAAAGCCGTGTCGGCGCAAAAAGAAGTGCGCACGGTGTGCACCTATTGCGGCGTGGGTTGCAACCTGGCGGTTAAAGTCACGGGCGACAAAGTAATGAGCATTCAGGCGCCTTTCGACGCAGAAGTAAACTCCGGTCATACCTGCCTGAAAGGGCGCTATGCCTTTGCTTTTTACAAACACCCCGAACGCCTCAGGCACCCGCTCATCAAACGCAACGGGCAGTTTGAACAGGCCAGCTGGGAAGAAGCCTACGACTATATTTTTGACAGACTAAGCCGGATCAAAATAGAAAATGGCCCCGATTTCATCGCCGGTATTTCTTCGGCGCGTTGCACCAACGAGGAAAATTACCTGATGCAAAAGTTCATCCGGGCGGTGATCGGTACCAACAACATCGACGGATGCGCCCGCGTTTGCCACTCGCCGACAGCCCTTGGCATGCAGCGGACTTTCGGCACAGGAGCAGCCACCAACTCCATCGCCGATGTGAAGCTCACCGATTGTATGCTGGTCATTGGCGCCAACCCGACCGAAGCACACCCCGTGACCGGCGCGAAGCTGAAGCAGCAGGCCATGAAGGGCAAAACCCTCATCGTGCTGGATCCGCGCAAAACGGAAATTGCCCGCTACGCGCACCACCACCTGCAACTGCGGCCCGGCACCAACGTGGCGGTTCTCAACATGATGCTTTACTACATCATGCAGGAAGGCCTGGAAGATTCGGAATTCATCGCCAGCCGCACGGAAGGCTACGAAGATTTCCGCAACAGCATCCTGAATCTCAACATCGATGAACTTGAAGCCGTTTCGGGTGTGCCGCGCGAGCAGGTGCGCGAGGCGGCCATTGCATACGCCAGTGCGCCTTTGGCCATGTCGTTCCACGGCCTCGGCGTTACGGAGCACTACCAGGGCACCTACGCGGTGATGCTGATCGCCGACCTGGCCATGATTACCGGCAACATCGGGAAACCGGGCTGCGGTGTGAATCCCCTGCGCGGACAAAATAATGTGCAGGGTATGGCCGATATGGGCGTCCAGCCTTATCAGGGCGCCGGCTATTTCGATGTGACCAACCCGGAAATTGCAGAGAAATTCACCCGTTTTTACGGCAGACCCGTATCGGACAAAGTGGGCTTTACCATTCCGGAAATGTACGATTCTGCGCTGGAGGGCAAACTCAAAGCGCTGTGGATCATCGGCGAAGACGTGGTGCAATCCGACCCGAACTCCCAAAAAGTAATCCGGGCTTTGGAGGCATTGGATTTTCTGGTGGTGCAGGAGTTGTTCATGACCGAAACGTCCAAATACGCCGACGTCATCCTGCCCGGCGCTTCTTTCCTCGAAAAAGAAGGCACTTTTACCAATGGCGAGCGCCGCATCCAGCGCGTCAATCGCGTGGTGGAACCCCTTGGCGAATGCAAACCCGACGGCCAGATTCTGGTGGAGGTGATGAACCGCTTTGGTTACCCGCAGCAACCCTACACTGCGAAAGGCATGCTGGAAGAAATTTCGGAAATCGTGCCGTTTTTCGCCGGGGTGCGCTGGGATGAACTCGGCGCTCAGGGCAAACAATGGCCTGTTGCTCCCGACGGCAAAGACACGCAAATCCTGCACGTTGACACCTTCAAACGCGGTAAAGGGCATTTTGTCTTCCGCGATTTTGTAGAAACCCCCGAACTCAACCACATCGCCGATTACCCCTACATCATTACCACCAACCGGGTACTCGAACACTACAACAGCGGCACCATGACCCGCCGCACCAACAACGTAAAAATCGTAACAGAAGACCTGCTGCTGATCAACCCGGTAGACGCCCGCGACAACGGCATCCGCGAAGGCGATATGGTGCGCCTGATCTCCCCGCGCGGCGAAGTGCCCAGCAAGGCCCACATCACCGACGAAGTGAAGCCCGGCATCCTGAGCACCACTTTCCACTTTCCGGAACTGATGGTGAACAACATTACCTCGGATGTGCACGACAGCATTGCGCAGTGCCCGGAGTATAAGGTGGTGATGGTGCGGTTGGAGAAGGGGTGAGTATTGATGAATGATGAATTATGAAATTTGATTTTTGATGTGTGGAGCCTGCTGACTCATTGATTTCGTATGCTACATCATCAATTATAAATCATGTAATCGTCCATCATCAATAAAGAGAGGAAGAGTTGGCGCAAGCAATGAGAATTGACGAATGACGATTCCTGCCTGCCTGACCTCCGGTAGGCGGGCCAGCGAGGCAGGGATGAAATTTGATTTTTGATATGACTGAGCGATCCCGCAGGGTGAATGCCCACAGGGCATTCAAGCGAAGGAACGCGTCAGCGGCGTATAGCCATTCTTATCCTGAGATGGGGGCTATCATCAATTATAAATCATGTAATCGGCAATCATCAATTAAAAAGAAAAGTGACTGGGATTGGCACTTTGTTCCTCCGCTACCCCGTCCGCCTTTTCAAAAACGCCTCCACCACATTGCGCGCCAGACGAAGCTCTTCTTCCTGTGCACCAACATCCGCCACCAATTCATCGCCCGTTTCGCCGTCGGCGCCTTCAAAACGTTCGATCCAGAAGCTAAAATCGGAATCCGCTTCGTGGATGATGCGGACACGCTCTCCGCCAATTTGCACCCAAAGCAACGGATTGCCGTCGGGGGCGTTTTGGAGAACGGTAAAGTCAGGGGTAATGGCTTTTATGAATTCGATCCAGTTGTGGTAGTTGGCATCCATGGTGTGGAGGTTTTAGCCTAAAATAAAATAATGCTTTGCCATGTGTCAGGTGTTTTTGAGTTGGTTTACATGCCGAAACATTGTGTGCGTAATCGACAATTGGTGGAATCAAAAGGTTCCTTGACGGATGCAGTTTGAAGAATTGTCCATAATTAGACCTGGGCTTATTCGTATTCAATCTTGTATGAGTTAAATTGAATGTGTTTATGCATGTCCGGGAAGGGATGAGTAGGACGCCACCTCCCAAAATACCTTACCTTTACCCCCTATACAAAATCCTTAATCATGTCTGAAGAAACAAAATCATGCCCGCAGTGTGAATCGCCTTATGGGTACGCTACGGGAGAAAATGCATACGCGTGCCCGGAATGTGGTCATGAATGGACGCCCGAAGCGTTGATCACAGAGGACGTCCTGGTGGTGAAAGATTCCAACGGAAACATATTGCAAAATGGAGATTCGGTCATTGTGATTAAAAATTTACCGGTGAAAGGAGCATCTCTGCCCATCAAGGCGGGTACTAAAGTGAAAAACATTCGACTAAGCGACGGCGACCACAATATTGATTGCAAAATTGAAGGTTACGGGGCGATGGCTTTAAAATCAGAATTTGTCAGAAAAGCCTGACAAAGGACGGAAATTAGACAATCATGAAAAAAAGAATGACCCTGTTTGGTTTTTTAGGACTGATCTTTTTAGTTGGGTACGGTTTGGATTTACGCCACCCGCTGATTTTTGCGACCTCTCTAAAGGAAAATGGGTTTCAAAACGGCGACCTGATTTTCCAAACTTCCCTTTCCGGACAAAGCAAAGCCGTTCAACTGGCCACGAAATCAGTCTATTCGCACTGTGGAATCATTTACAAAGAAGGGAACCAGTTTTTTGTTTTTGAAGCTGTTCAACCTGTGAAACGAACCCGGCTGGACAAATGGATTGCCCGGGGACAAGACGGCAAGTATGTCGTCAAGCGACTTAAAAATGCGAACGAGGTGCTAACGCCTGCCGCACTTGCAAAAATGAAAGCGGTTGGCGATAAGCTCAAAGGCAAAAACTACGACCTGACTTTTGAGTGGTCAGACGACAGAATTTATTGCTCTGAACTCATCTGGAAAATCTATCAACGGGCGACAGGGATTGAAATTGGAAAACTCGGTAAACTGAGCGATTTTGACCTGACGAGTGCTGTGGTGAAGGAAAAAATGAAGGCGCGGTATGGCGACAACATCCCAATGGAGGAAACCGTCATTTCACCGGCTGCCATCTTCGACAGCGAACTACTGACGACAGTAAAAGCCAACTGACACATCAGGAGCAGACCGGCCAATTGGCTGTAGAAGCTGGTGTGGCTGAAAAAAGTGCGACAATGATCATTTGCAAAATATTCAAACTGATCTTGTTTAAAGACACAACCGGGCTGTTTCAAAGCCAGACTTTATGGAAGAAAATGTCCTGACTCGCTTATTGAAGTGGTGCGAAAGTCGCGTGAATCAAAAAGAAGCGATGAAAAAACGCTTTAGCCTGTACCTCGATTTGTTAAGCGATCAAATTAATTTTGACATCATCAAGGTGACGGGCACGAATGGGAAAGGGTCGGTAGCTGCGATGCTGTCTTCGTGCCTGACGCAATCCCAAAAATGCGTGGGCTTGTTTACCTCGCCGCACCTGATATCGGTGAACGAACGGTTCCGGATAAATGATGAGACTGTTTCCATAGAGGAAATGGAAGCAGTAGCGCTGCAACTGGAGGTGTTGCTCAAAAAAAAGGTTTCGGAGGCCGGCAGCCAGTTTACGCCTTCTTTTTTTGAGGTGTTGATACTCATCGCCATTTTGCTTTTTTCCAAAAATGGGGTTGAAATTGCCATTTTTGAAGCGGGCATAGGCGGGGCCAACGACTCGACCAGCCTTTTGCCGGCGGTCGTATCCGTGATTACGTCCATTGGACTGGACCACCAAAAGCAATTGGGGGAAACGCTGGAGGAAATTGCCATCGATAAAACGGGCATTGCACCGACCGGGACAACGCTTTTGGTCAATTCCGAAATTCCGGAGCATTTAAAGGCGGTCATCAAGGCTAAAGCGAAAGGCAATGCCGTGCTGGTGAAAGAATCCGGAGCATTTATCAGCGCCTATACATTTGACCTGTTGCAAAACCATGCTTTGGCAACCATCGATGGCCGGCGCTTTGAGTTGGAGCCAAGCCTGCCCGGTTACTTCCAAAAGCAAAACCTGAACCTGGTGATCGAAGTATGGCTTTTCCTCTACAACAAGGGCATTGTGCCAAATATAGAAGACATTTCAGGGGTTCGGTTTACGAAATGGGAGGCCCGTTTCGAGGTCATAAGATCTAAACCGACCTGGATTTTAGATGCCGCCCACAACCCTGAAGCTTTCGCTGCGCTGATTGATTCGCTGAACAAGGTTTGTTCTAAAGACCAGCGGGTGTTGCTTTTCGGAAACTCCGAAGAAAAGGACTTTAAAACCATCCTGAAATTAATCCCGGCGATAGCAGACACCATTTATTTTGTCGACGATTTTCACAAAGCCATTCCCAAAAGCGTGTTGTCAGCGCATTGCGATCGGACAGCCGTCGGGGATTCAGGGGATGGGACAATTGAAAACACTATTCCGCTCCTCATGGACAGGCACCCGGATAACATCATTGTTGCAGCGGGTTCTATCTTTATGGTTGGCATGGTCCGGGAATCTTTAAAGAAAATCCTTCAGTTTAAATGAGCAAGAAGGTTGGCAATGACAAATGATTTAGAGAAGATAACCAAAGAATTGCTCGGAATTCCGAAATTCGGAACGGGGATCGGATTGCATCGCATGCAGCATCTCTGCCAGGAAATAACCGGTTCCGATTGGGCGCAATCCATCGACCCCATCAATGTCGTGGGTTCGAATGGAAAAGGAAGTACGGCATCCATCATCGCTGCGATATTGAACGAACTCGGCATAAAGGCCGGAAAATATACCTCTCCGCACCTTTTTAATTTTACGGAAAGGATTGTGATAAACGGCCGCGAACTGTCGGTAGAAGCCCTGGAAAAACACACGCGCCGGTTTTTTGAAAAACAAAAACAATACCTAACGGCGTATCCGGAGGATCAAATCGGCGCTTTTGAGGCATTTACGTTTATTGCCCTTTCTTCTTTTTTTGAGGAAAAAGCGGATGCCATCGTTCTGGAAGCCGGCATTGGCGGGAGAAATGATTCCACCAGAATCATGACGGGCAGTTGTACTGCGTTGGTTTCTATTGATCTGGAGCATACCCATTTGCTCGGGCCAACGCGCGAACTCATTGCCTTTGACAAAATAGATATTGCCCGCGAAGGATCAACGGTCTTCACAGGCAGACTGGAAAAGGAATTGCTCCGACGGCTTAAAGCGTATGCCTGGTACAAAAAAGTGCGCCTGGTTCCGGTTGAGGAAGTTACAGCAGTTAAATCCGTTTTATTTGAAAACGGGAAAATGGTACTGGATTTCAGGGTTGAGGACATTGTTTTCGATAAACTGGTGTCAAATCTGACAGGATTTCATCAGGTCAATAATATTCTCGTTTCAGTCCTGTTGTTGAAACACTGGCTGGCGCGGAATTTCCCGGAAATTGGGAAACAACCCTTCCTTTCGGCGACCAGAATTGCCCTGGAAAACCTCGTCTGGACGGGCCGCCTTGAAAAAGTAAAAGAACAGCCGCCGACCTACATCGACGTTGGCCATACTCCGGATGCCATAAAGGAACTTGTGCATTCTTTTAAACGGATTAAGGAAGCACCCTGCCTGTTGGTATTGGGTGTTTCTTACGACAAGGAGGTGGCGTTCATCATCCAGGGGTTGCTCGAAATTGCGGATGTGGTCATCTGTACGCGAGCCTACCACAAAGGCGCTCCGGTTGCCGAAGTGTACAAGGCCGTGACGGAGGCGGTTTCTGGCGAAAAGGAAATCTTTCAGTACGAAAAAATAGAAGACGCCATTGATTTTGGGTTGGATTACGCCTCCAAACAGGGCATGTGTATGCTGGTCGCCGGCGGTCTTTTTTTATCAACCGAGGCTTACCATTATATGAAAGGCAAATCGCCATCAGATTTGAACTTTTTTTAGGCAACAACCCATAGATACGTGGAACGCTCCTGCCTGACGGCAGTCAGGGATGACGCGGCTAAACACTGATGGCGCGGATTTCAGCAAGCCTGTGAGGCAGGGATTGTCAAGCGTTATTTCCGTGTTTTCCGCGTTTTCTATGGTTAATCCAAAGAAATGTTCAGATTTTTTTGATATGTAAC
>CALEYL010000051.1 GCA_937926205.1 uncultured Saprospiraceae bacterium | reverse complement strand
ATGTTCGCTCTTTTGCAAACAAATGTATGATATGTTTTCGATTTAATTCACTTAGACGTTAGATTTTAGATGTTAGATGGGAAATACCGCTCCATTTAGCAGTCTGCCCCCTTTAACCTTTAACCTTTCTACTTTAACCTTCTTATTTAACCTTCTTATTGCAAAACCATGTTCGTACCCTTTGATATCCTGTTCGAAGACGATGCCCTCATCGCTATCAATAAGCCTTCCGGGATATTGGTGCACCGCACAAAAATCAGCGAAGACCAGGTGTTTGTCCTGCAACTGCTGCGCAATCAGATCGGCCAGCGGATTTATCCCCTTCACCGGTTAGACCGCGGCACTTCAGGGGTGCTGGTTTTTGGGAAAAACAGCGAAATCGCAGGAATCTTGTCGGAACAATTCAGGGAGAAAGAAGTGGGAAAAAAATACCTCGCTGTAATCCGTGGGTACGTGGATCCAAAGGGCGTCATCGATTACCCCCTGCCACACCCCCGAACCGGTTTGCCCCGGGAGGCCCTCACGCGGTATGAGCGACTGGAACAAACAGAACTGCCGATGGCGATAGGCCGTTATGCCACAGCCCGTTATTCTTTGGTGGAGATTGCGCTGGAAACCGGCAGAACCAACCAGATTCGCCGGCATTTTGCCCACCTTCGCCACCCCGTCATTGGCGATAAAAAACACGGCGATTGCAAACACAACAAGTACCTTGACCAGGAGCTGGGACTTTCGCGCATGCTGTTGCACGCCAGCAGCTTTACTTTTTCACACCCTCTTCAGGGCAATGCCATCACGCTGACCGCTCCGCTTGATGAAGCATTCGAAGGAGCGCTCCGGGTATTAAACCTGCATCATGCGCTTGACGGGCAATACTTTAAACCCTAATTACCGTTATCTGAATCCAATTGGTTTTCTTTGTGCCACGATTCATCATAAACTGTATTTCATGATACGACAAATAATTTACCTGTTTACTCTGGCTTCCATGTTGTTGCCAATTGCCGGGATGGCTCAGAAAGTGCCGTCCATGCCAAAAAAAGAAATCAGCGTCATTCCGGCGCCGAAAAGTGTAAAATTTGAACAAGGAGATCTTAAAGTCGCCGACCTGACCCAGATTCGCATGCCGCTTCAGGCCGATTCTGCTATGGAGGCAACCCTGACCTTTTGTGCGGAGTACATCAAGCTGACTACAGGCAGGGATTTGCCCATTCGCCGCGGCGGTTTCAAAGGCCGCAATGCGATTATCATTGCTGCCCGAACCGATAGCATGGCCGTCAAGCCCGAAAATGCCGGCGCCTATAGCCTGCATGTAATGGGTTCTCAGGTTTACATCAAAGCAGCAGACAACGCAGGTATTTTTTATGCCTTTCAGACGTTGGCTCAATTGATGCCAAAGGGCTTTATTCCGAATATGAAAATTGAAGATGCTCCCCGCTTCCGTTACCGGGGCCTGCACCTGGACGTTGGCCGGCATTTTTTTCCGGTCGACTTCATCAAAAAGTACATTGACATGATGGCCATGTACAAGCTGAATTATTTTCACTGGCACCTCACCGAAGACCAGGGCTGGCGCATCGAAATTAAAAAATACCCCAAATTGCAGGAAGTTGCCGCTTATCGCAAAGAAACCCTGGTTGGCCATGGTCGCGACCGCCCCCGAAAGTATGACGGCACGCGTTATGGCGGCTATTATACCCAGAATGAAATACGCGATGTGGTCAAATATGCCGCCGATCGCTTCATTATCATCGTTCCGGAAATTGAAATGCCCGGGCATGCACAGGCAGCTGTAGCTGCTTATCCTGAATTGGGCTGCACCGGCAAGAACATTGACGTCGCAACAGATTGGGGTGTTTTTGAAGACGTCTACTGCCCCAATGAAGCCACGTTTACTTTCCTCGAAAATGTGCTTCTGGAAGTCATCGAACTGTTCCCGGGGCCTTATATCCACATCGGCGGCGACGAATGCCCGAAAGTACAATGGAAAAGCAATGCCTACTGCCAGGAGTTGATTAAAAAAGAAGGTCTCAAAGATGAGCATGGCCTGCAGAGCTATTTCATCAAACGCATCGAAAAATTCCTGAACAGCAAAGGCAAACGCATCATTGGCTGGGATGAAATATTGGAAGGCGGCCTTGCGCCAAACGCAACAGTGATGTCGTGGCGCGGGGAAAAAGGGGGGATTGAAGCGGCTAAGAGCGGCCATGATGTCATCATGACCCCTACGGACAATTGTTATCTGGATTATTATCAGGCACTTGGAAAAAATGAACCGCTGGCCATCGGCGGCTACCTGCCCATCGAAAAAGTGTACAACTATGAGCCTTTGCCGGCTGCATTGACCGAAAAAGAAAGCAAGTATGTACTTGGCGCTCAGGGGAATGTCTGGACCGAATACATGCCTACGCCGCAGCAGGTAGAATACATGGTTTTTCCCCGTGCCCTCGCATTGGCTGAAGTGCTTTGGTCGCCTAAGGCAAGCCGCAATTACAAAGATTTTGGCCGACGCCTCGGCGTGCACCTGCCGCGTCTGAAAAAAGCAGGCGTTAATGTTTCGAACCACATTTACGATACCCAGATCAACATCCAATCGGGTGACGGCAAAGGCGTATTTGTGGAATGCATCAACCCGGCGGGTCTTGGTGTAGTGCGTTACGACGACGGCGGAAAAACGCCTACAGCCAAAGGCATCCTGTACAACAGCCCCCTGAAAATCGAAGGGTTTATGGATGTTCAGGCACAAACCTTCGTGAATGATGAATCCGTTGGCGACCCCGCTGCCGTATCTTTTCAATGGCACCTTGCAGCAGGGAAACTGATTACCCTGACGACCCCTCCCAGTCCGAAATACGGCGCAGGCGGCAAAGGGGCGCTTGTTAATGCCGTTATGGGCAGTGAGGAGCGCTTTGGAGACAAAGAATGGCTGGGGTTTGAAGGAAAAGACTTCGAAGCCGTGATTGATCTTGGCGAAACGACAGGTGTCAAAGAAGTGGTACTGCGCTTTTACAACGATGATGGCGCATGGATTTACCCGCCAAAACAAGCTTCTGTGGCTGTTTCTGCCGATGGAAAATCCTATGAACAGGCTGTGGTGAAAGAAGTACCCGCTGGAGGAACAGACAAGGTGATAAATTTAAAGATCAGCTTGAGCGGGAAAAGTGGACGTTACCTGAAGGTTAAAGCGCAAAATCTGGGCGCTATTCCTGCCGGTAAAGAGGGCGCCGGAAGCCCTCCCTGGTTGTTTGTGGATGAGATCGTAGTGCACTAGTTTGACTATGCTCACCGCCTATGTATGGGGAGGAAATAATTGATGAATGATGATTGCATGATTGTAGAATTGTGATGTGGGAATACGTAGTAAACGAGCCAGTTGGCTTTCCACATCAAAAATCAAATTTCATGCAATCATCATTCATCAATAAAAATGCTGCTACCCAATCTGGTAAATTACGCTTTGAGTTGATATTTAAGCTTCAAACCCTTATTTTAGCCTGAATTTCATTCATTACTCATTTAATTAACAACCTCAAGATGAAAATTCGATTCCCATTGTGGATGTTGCTCCCGGCTGTTTTGGCAGCGGGGACGTCCGTTTCGGCTCAGGAATCCTCCGGAGCTGTGGCTTACCTCGAGCAAATTAACGCCGAACACAATGCTGTAACCACCAAAAATCTGGAGTACATCCAATACTCCGTTCACGTTGAAGATTATTACGAAGTAGAGAAAAAACGACAGGAAGTACTCGCTCAAATGGATGAAAGCATCAACGCGACGAAAGCAATGCCCGCTTTCCAGGGCAATTTTGGCCTGCGCGATGAACTGCTTGCCACCATCAAAAGTTACCGCGAATCCTTTGCCATGGAATTCAACGAGCTCAATTTGCTGAAAAAAGAAAGCAAAGAATCGTATGAAGCCATGGAAGCCTATCTGAATGCGCAGGATGCTGCAGAAAAAAAGCTGGGCCTGGTGTCCAAACGCTTTTACGCGGCCCAAAAAACATTTGCCAAAGAATACCGCATCCGCCTGATTGAAGCAGAAGAAAACTCTGAAGTGGAGCAAATCAATCAGGTTAATGCTTACTACCGGGCTATCTTTTTAAGGTATTTTAAAGTTTCAAAGCACAACGCCATCTTTATGGATGCGCTCAATCGCGAAGATCCCAAAGAAATGGAACGCGCACGCATCCAATTGTCAAACGATGCAGATGCTGCTTTGTTGGTGTTGCGGAAAATGCCGGCTTTCAGAGGGGATGTCGCTTATCGGGATGCAACGATTGAACTCATCTCATTTTTTGACAAACTGGCGGATGATGGATTCAAAAAAATAACCTTCATCCAACGCAAAAAAGAACTTACCCAGGAGGATGTGGACACATTCAATGGCGTGATCGAATATTACAATGGGCATGTAAATGAATTGCTGCAAAATTACAACGACACGCTCAATCAATTACTTCGAAACAATGTGCCGAAGCCGCCGACAAGTACAAAACGAATTTGACGTTTTTTGTGATCGTCCATTTAGCCCGTGCCGGGGCTTTAGGGTTCTCGGTTTTGGAGCCGAGCGCAAGGGAGCTATCGGACTGCGACTCCCCAGGCGAAGGTTCCCGCAATGTACGCGGAGGGCACGCTAAGGCCGCTAAGTGTGATGTCCGTCCTTTTAGTCTGTCTGGACTTGGTGTCTGATCTTTACCTGCCTGCCGGCAAGGCAGGGAGTTCGAGTACAAGGCACGCGAAGGCCCCAAAAATAGAAGTTTACTCGCGTAAATGACTGTTTTTGGGGCTGAGCGTAACGCCGTAATCGGACTATAAAGACGGACACTATTTAGTCGTCGCCACCCTCGATAACGGCAGATAACCCGCGCTCAATCAGGGCGTCTTTTTTGGGAAGCAATTCGCGCTTGGGGGCCGTTTTTACCGTGGCTTTTCCTTTGAAGTGGATGAGCAGGGCCAACTGTTCTGCCTGAGTATGGGCGTGATCGAGTACTTCCACAAAGCACTCGATCACCCACTCAAAAGTATTGACATCGTCGTTATAAACGATGAGCTGGGCTATCTCGCCTGTACCGGTCTCATCGACTTCATCTTCGACAAGGACTTCTTCCAATTCTTCTAGGGCGTGATAGTGTATCATCTTAGTTTGAGTCTTTCCTGAAAATAAACCTTTCTAATTCAATGTGGAAAGGGTTTCCTGTATGGCCTCAAAATTAGGTAAATTGCCGGCAGATTCCAACACTTCGGCGTATCGAATCGTACCTTCTTTGTCAATAATAAATGCAGAACGTTTGGATACGCCTTTCATGCCAAACGCAAACTCTTCATATAAGGAGCCGTATGCTCTTGAAATTTCTTTATTGAAATCGGAAAGCAGCGGAAAATTCAGGCCTTCTTCTGCTTTGAATTTGTCTAGCGTATAAAGGGAATCTACAGAAATACCCAATATTTGCGCATTCAGGCTGTCGTATGCCGTCAGGTTATCCCGCATTTCACACAATTCTGCTGTGCAAACCCTGGTAAAAGCCATCGGGAAAAAGAGCAATACCACATTTTTACCCTGAAAATTTTCTAAGGCAACCAATTCTTTTTCTGTATTGTAAAGTGAAAATACAGGGGCCTTGTCACCAATTTTTACTGACATGACTACTTCTTTAATTTTGTTTTAATGACATGATAGAATAAGCCGAAAGATCCTGATTCAATGCGCGGACACGGCGTAGCTGAAATTGGAATTTCCTCTTACTGCTGCCTGCTTTAGATGGAAATCTGTCTACTTGAAGTAGATAAACCACTTGCATAAATAATGGTTCATTCTCCTTCACGTAGTAATTGAAGTAAGGTCTCTTTTTGAGGAATAATAATTCCTGCCGATTCCATCCAATTTAAATCAGAAAGCGCGTATTCATTGAAGCGCCATTTTCGGAAAAGCTTTTTGCCGGAGTAGCGGCGGTAAACCGGTTCCGCTTCTTTAAACTGGCCGGAAAGCATCCAATAATGAGCCAGATTTTTATTGAGCGCCGGACTTTCAGGGTATTTCCCAAGCCCTTCGTACAGCACTTTTCGGGCAGCTTCGTTTTGCCTGGAAAGGAGCAAAAACCAGGAGGACCAAAAGTAGTTTTCTTCTTCGTTTTCGCCGAGACTCAATAATTCCTGGTATCTCTGGGCCAGTCCTTTGTAGTCTTTTATGGCATTCAGCCCGTTAATTTCTGCTTCAATGGCCCTGATTCGCGCTTTGGAACTACTCTTGTCTCCATAACCGGACGAGGAAATGCACTGCTGGCGGATGCTCTGAAGGCGATAGCTTTTTTCTGAAGGCGACAAGCCCTTCCAGACAGAAGGCAAATATTCGTCTTTTATCCGGCCAAGCGCGCAGTGGCAAACGGCTTCTGCTTCGGCATCCCTTCGAACGAACAGATCCATGCAATCCTGAAAAACTTCTTCCCTGCCTGCTGCAACCCATTCATCCACATACTCCCGGGTTTCTACAATCGCCGCCGCTTCAAAATTGACAAACACACCCTCCGTAAGGGCTGAATTGTTAAAACACAGATAAACTGTGCCTTTTTTTACAGCGTCTACCCGAATGGCTCCGTCTTTGCCATTCTGAATCGAGGATTTTTCGTAGTAGTGCTTCGGGCGGTCATAAGCCCAGGCAGCTCCCAGGTATTTGGTTTCAAAAAACTGGTTCCGGCCTTCCTGATCGGTCAGCCATACGTCGCACACGGCAACGCCGGATGGTTTGACGATCTGTCCGACTACGCCTGCCGCCATACCCACTACACTCGACTTGAGCAGCCCTTTACCCAAAAATTGCACCAATTGACCGGCCAGTTGAATTTTGTCCCGGGCACCCGAACTCCTTTCATTTTCAGCGGTCGTAAAAACATAATACCACTCAACGGTATTGGGCGGTAAATCGATCCGGACAGCATGCCGGGGTTTTCCGCCGATGCTCATGGAGCCGTTCAGGTAAAAGGTATGCTCGTTATGGATGGGTACAACCTTTTGTACCGTTTGGTATTGTTGTGCAAAAACTGATATGGCGCTGAAAAACAGCACCGACAGCGCCAAAAAGATGCGGGATAATGGTTTCATAAAAAAGAGCTTGTTCTATAAGACTCAAAAGTAGATAAAGCGTCATTTATTTTTGTTCTTTTACAGGCATGAATGCTGTAAGAAACGCATATATCGAATTGCACATCGCTGTGCTGTTGTTAGGCCTCACGGCCATTTTGGGCGATTTGATCCAATTATCGGCCCTGTCTCTCGTTTGGTGGCGCGTACTGATCACGAGCATCAGTCTCCTGCCCCTGGCAAAAATCAATTACATTCGCAGGCAGCTTCCGCGAAAAACACTAAAGGCTTATATGGGGATTGGCGTGCTGGTAGGCATGCACTGGATGGCTTTTTATGGCGCCATCAAATTGTCCAATGCTTCCATCGCTCTGGTGTGTATGGCTACGACTTCTTTTTTTACAGCGATCATTGAGCCCATTTTGGTCAAACGACCTTTCAGATGGTATGAACTGGCACTGGGCGCTCTCATCGTTCCGGGTATGGCTCTGATTGTAGACGGAGTAAGGATTCCGGTTTTTTCCGGATTAGTGGCAGGGCTTCTTGCGGCCTTTCTGGCTTCCCTGTTTGCTATCCTGAATAAAAGTCTGACGGGGCGCCTCGACGAAAAAAGTGTCACATTTGTGGAATTGGGCAGTGCCTGGGTGTTTCTGAGTGCCGTTTGGCTGGCTTTACTGGCAACGGGTAACGGCGAAAATGTGTTTTGGCCGCCCTCTATTCTCGACTGGTTTTATTTAGTCGTTTTGGCACTGCTGTGTACCACGCTGGCTTATGTCATGGCCCTGCGAACTTTACGACACCTCTCTGCTTTTACTTCCAACCTCACCATCAACCTCGAACCGGTTTATGGCATTGCCCTGGCCTGGCTGATTCTAAAGGAAGGCAAAGACCTATCCGGTAATTTTTACTGGGGCGTTGGCATTATCCTCCTCACAATATTTGTTCATCCTCTGCTGCGTCGTTATTTTGAGACCGATAAAACCGCTACTCGATGAATCCAATTGTTATTGCTACCAACAATCAGCACAAAATCAAGGAAATAGACGAAATACTAAACGGCGCCTTCCGGTTTAAAGGCTTGAAAGAAATTGGCTGTAACGAAGAGTTGCCCGAAACCACCGGCACCATACCCGGGAACGCCGTTCAGAAAGCCAGTTATGTTTTTCACAACTACCGGGCAGACTGCTTTGCCGAGGATACAGGCCTCGAAATAGATGCGCTAAACGGCGCCCCGGGCGTTGATACGGCCCACTATGCAGGCCCGGAACGCGATCCCGTAGCCAACATGAAACTGGTGCTGGACCAATTGCAGGGGCGAACAGACCGCAGTGCCCGTTTCAGAACGGTGATTGCGCTGATCATTGGGGGCGAACTGCATACTTTCGAAGGGGTAGCTGAAGGAACCATTGCTGTGGCGCCTTCGGGGCATGAAGGGTTTGGATATGATCCGATTTTTGTTCCGAATGGTTACCAGCAGACCTTTGCAGAGCTTCCTGCAGAAATAAAAAATTCCATCAGCCATAGGGGACAAGCCATTCAAAAACTGAAGGCCTTTTTATTGAAGACATAGACAAAGCAGGATATGAGTCTGAAAACACTGATTTTTTTGCTCCTTACCGGGGCAAGCATCTATGGCCTGGTCCGGCTTTTCTGGCCGGGCGAACGCAGCAATGCATTCGAGACAGAATTGGGCATCGTCGACACCGCTGCACTAGACCGCATCGTGTTGGGTTCCCATGAAGGTGTTTTTTCACTCAAAAGAGCCTCGGATAACTGGATTGTATCGCGGGGCGCCATGCACCTTTCTGCAGTGCCGTCAGCAGTAACCGCACTGCTGGGGGCATTGTCGGGCCCAATTCGCACTCGTGGCCTTGTCACCCAGAAAGAAGAAGAATGGTCTATTTATGGGGTGGATGAAGTGCAGGGGCTTCGGGTGCAATTGTACCAATCGGGGGCTTTGTCTGAAGACTTCATTCTGGGCGCGGGGCCCGGGGCCGGCACTTTTTTGCGTTTCAGGGGACAACGCAATACTTACGAAATAGCAGGCTTTCCACTCGATATCATTGGGCGGGATTATGCGGTCTACCGCAATCCGGTATTGCTGGAGTTACCCAGTGGAGTAAGAATTACGGGCATCGAATGGCAATTTCCGGACACCCTGTTTTATTGTTCGAAATCTCAGACCGGCTGGATTTGTAACAACACCCTTGTGGTGGATTCTGTCAGGGTAGCAGAATACCTGAAAGGCTTGCAGCTTGTTAGCAGCCGGACCTTTGCAGATGATTTTGATGAAGTAGAAGCCGGACGCTTTGCATTCAGTACCCTTACCTTAACTGCCAGCGAGCCGGAATCCTCCTATTTTGTCGAGTGCTTTCGGGATACCTTGAGTAAACCCGTCTATTATTTTCGCTCTGACAGACAACCGGAAGTCTTTTTTGCAGAAGATTCAACAGGTTTGTTCCGCCGCTTGTTTAAAAAGCCAACAGATTTGATCACCGAAACATCCCGCAAATAATATGGAAAATGCATTGCATACTTTTCAGGCGCAACACGCTGAAAATCAATTTGGATTATGGCTCGGCCTTTTAGCGGCAGCTTTTTCACTGGCTGGAATGCTGTTGCTGCTGAGGCGCAAAAGTGGCGATCAGAACCGTCGCCTGCTTGGCGCGATGCTGTTGTTTTTTGTATCTACCATTTCTGCCGGAACAGCTTTTTTCAGCTGGTTGACTATGAAAAAAGTAGGCCCGGTCAGCATTTACAGCACGGCCATAACAACCCCCTACGGAAATTTGCCATTCGACAAAATCCGAACCATTTACATCAAAGAAGAGAAAGAAAAATCATTGCTTAAGCCTGAAGGCAGCAGTGTTGGCATTCGCCTGCTCATTCTGGAATCCAAAGAAGGCCGTGTGCATGTCATGTCCGAAAAAAATTACGACATCCAGGCTATCCTCAGAACCCTGAAAGAAACGATGGACGCTGCAAAAAGCAGCAATCCAGCCAACGGGCAACAATAGGGATGATTGAAAAACGACTATTCTACTCTACAGCAATCTTTTTGTGGATGACGCCGGTAAAGGAGCGCAATTCCACTTCAAAGACACCTTTTCCAAACTGGCTCAGGTCCAGTTCGTAGATGGTGTTGACCGGTAAATCAAACACATCATCCTTTAGCAGAACCTTACCCTGATCGTTTTTGATGACGATTTCGCTCAGGTTCATTCTAACGTCTTCGAAATCAATGTAGTAAACATTTCCTTCGCCGCCTGTGTACAAGGATTGATCAGTTGAAACAGTCGCAGTAACGCTTTTAGGAGTCAGAATTTCAGCAGTAGCTTGTTGAGAGAAGGCAGAAGTAGCGGAACAAAAAAAGGCAATCAGAATCGGAAAGTAAATTTTGCTTTGCATTTCAATGTTGTTTAGATATGTTGTAGGATTTTCCGGATGCAAAGTTAAAATAAAATATTACCCGTGCCATATTTTTTATTTTACGGTGCATCTATGTCGTTCAGTGTACATTCAGAGGCCTGAAAGGGAGCAAAAGAATTCAAACGGAGGAAGGTAAACGGCCAAAATCATTGCCTGTGGGTAGGTCTATATTCACAATAGCTCCCGATTTGCACGCCCCATGCTACAAAATATTTCAGCGCAGGGTATTCCGGATTTAGATGATCTTTTGAAACAAAAGTGCCTTACCTTTAAGTTATGGATTTATAAAACACACCCTTTATTAAATGATTCAGGCAGAAGCAAAACCCGTCATTGCCGAACTTCGGGGTGCGGGGAAGGAATACAAAACAGGGGATCAAATCATTACGGCGCTATATCCGACTGACTTTCAATTGTTTGGCAAGGAATTGACCCTCATTATTGGCCCTTCCGGGAGTGGCAAAACGACATTGCTATCCCTTTTGGGGTGTGTAATTTATCCCACGCATGGAGAAGTTATCGTCAATGGCCAGCGAGTCACCCAACTCAACCAACGCCAATTAGCGGATTTGCGACTGCACAACATCGGCTTCGTTTTTCAGAGTTTTAACCTCATCCAGCCCCTGACCGCCGAGGAGAATGTGATGTTGCCACTCAAACTTCAGGGTGTTGCCACCGCTGAAGCCCGGCGCCGGGCAAGGGAAGCCATCGAAAAAGTGAGCATGAGTGACCGTCGGAAGCAATTGCCCAAAATGCTCTCAGGAGGCCAGCAGCAGCGCATCGCCATTGCCAGAGCGCTCGTTTCAAACCCACCGATGATGCTTTGCGATGAGCCGACTGCCTCACTCGATCCCCGTTCAGTGGGTGTTGTAATGGAAGAATTGAAAAGTTTAGCCAATCATGGCATTGCGCTTGCCGTAGTGACCCACGATCAGCGCTTAAGACCCTTTGCCGACCGGATTATTTATGTGGATGACGGCCGCGCTTCTGGCGAACCGCCTGCAAGTGACGCTTTCGAAACAACGCATTAATTCATATCTGAAAAACTAATATGCCATGAATAAGGCTGTTTTATTGATTGCACTTACCGCGCTTTCAGCCTGCAACGCAAAAGAAGAACCAGGGAAAACCGCCCAGCCTGTTACTTACGAAGGCACACCGGAACAGGTACAGGAAATTGTAGGCATTGGCAGAGTGGAGCCTGAACAGAATGTCATTCAGCTGGCAACCAATGATGGTGGTGTTGTTACCCATGTTCATGTCAAGGAAGGGGATGACGTACGCCCGGGAATGGTCATCCTGGAATTGGAAAACTCAGTCGCAGCAGCCAGGCTGCCTCTAATTCGGGCCCGCTTGGCTACTCAGGAAGCTCAACTGCTTGCAGACCAAAAAGCAGTTGAGGAAGGGAAAATACAATTGGACAACTTGCAACGCATTCTCAACCGAAACAAAAAACTTTTCACAAAATCGGCGGAAACAGCCGAAAGTCTGCAAAACGCGGAAGCCGATGTTCGCCTGCAAGAAGCAGTGATAGAGCGGTTGCGTGCTGTTGTAAAAGTGAGTAGCAACAGGCTGGAGGAAATCAGAAATGACCTGATCATTGCTGAACGCGAGTTGGATATGAAACGTGTAAAAGCGCCTGTTGCAGGCCAAATTCTGAGTATAACAGCAACGGAGGGCAGTGCTGTGCCGCCGCAAACAGCTTTTGCCGAACTAGCCCCAAACGGCAACATCATTGTACGCTGTGAAATTGATGAACTGTTTGCTGCTCGTGTAACAACTGGTCTGAAAGCCAGTATACGCCAAATTGGCGCCGGGAAATTACTGGCTACAGGTGAAGTGATTTATACAGCACCTTTACTCAAGAAAAAATCCCTTTTTAGTGAAACGGCTGGCGAAAAAGAAGACCGCCGGGTGCGTGAAGTAAAAATACTGCTCAGTAACCCTGGCAACCTGCTGTTTAACAGTCGGGTAGAATGCGTTATTTCTATGAACTAACTTCATCGCTATGCTATCGGAAGCCATTCGATTTATTCGCTACGACAAAGCCAAAAGCATTGGTGTTGTCATTGGAATTGTCATCAGCACTTTTTTGATCGGGCAGCAAATTGGTATTGCTACCTTTCTGACCGGCCTGATGTCCGGCATGGTAGACAATTCTACCGGTGATATCTGGGTTGTGGATTCCAGAACAACGGATGCCAATTCGCTGGGAAAACTCGACGTGCGCAAAGTTCGGGAAATCCGAAGTATTGAGGGGGTTGCTGAGGCCTTTCCTATGGTTCTTGCCGGTGGTACCGCAACTTTCTCCAACGGAAAATCGACCAGCATCCTACTGGTGGGGTCAGAAGCGCCTACTTTCGCAGCAGGCCCTGTGCCAGAGAAAATCCTTCAGGGAAGCCTTGATCGTTTGCAAACCGAAGCAGCAGTCAGTGCTGACCTTTATGATGCGCCTACCTACGAGATTCCTACTACGCCGGGAATTGAATTTGAAATCAACGGCAAACGTGCCGTCATCGGCGCCCAGACAAACAACCTCCGGGGCTTCGGTGGCTCCATGATGTACACGACCCTGGAACGCGCCCGGTATTTTGGCAATAGCAGCACGACAGATATTTCTGCGGTCGTGGTCAATGTCAAACCAGGATATACACCGGAGCAGGTGCGCGACAACATCAATCGGGGTATTTTTGGACTCCGGGCCTGGGTTCGTTCTGATTTTTCGAAATCAACCGTAAATTATGTGCTGGGAACAAGCGGGATCGGCGCCAGCACGGGCACTTTAGTTGTTTTTGCCGTTATTTCAGGGTTTTTCATCATTGGCCTTACCATGTATTCTTCCGCGCTTGACCGCATCCGGGACTACGGCACAATGAAAGCCATTGGCGCCAGCAATGGCTATATCCGGCGGCTGATTTTGCTGCAGGCAGCCATTTTTGCAGTTGTCGGATTTGTCATAGCCTTTGCCTTGTTGGAAAGGTTTCGACAGGGGGTGCAGAGTACCGGATTGATTTTTGGGTTTTCCTGGGCTGTCATTGCAGGCATTTTTGGCGTGACTGTGTTCATTGCGCTTTCAGGCGCCATATTCGCCCTGCGCCGGATTACCGGGCTGGAGCCGGCAACTGTATTCAGAGGATAAATGGTGTCTCGTCTTAATCCGCTGGCAAGAGGTAAGTATAGCCCCTCTGCCAGGTGGACCGATACCAAACAGGTAAGCAATTCATTAAAAAAGTAGAACCATGAAGTTTTTCATTCAGATAAGCCTGCTGCTGTTGATCTCCGGGCCGCTGGTTGGTCAAAACCTGCAAAACTTAACCCTTATTGAAGCGATTCAAATGGCCCTGCAAAATAAGCCAAGGTTAAAATCTTTCGAGCTTAAATCACAAATTGAAGCTTCAAAGACGGAAGTGCTCAAATTACAAAGACAGCCTGTTGTGTCCGGGCAGCTGGATGTGCAGCTTAATCCGGTTTTGCAAACAAGCGTCATTCCTGTTGGTGTTTTCAACCCTGCGTTAGGTAGTGATGCTACAGCATCGGTGCGTTTCGGGACGCTTTGGCAAAATTCGGCTGGCATCCAGGTTTCTCAAAGCTTATATGATCCTTCCATCACCGCCCAGATTCGGGAGCAGGAATTTCAACAGCAATTCATTGCAGCTGACCGTGAAAAAACCACTGAAGAAATTACGCTGGAGGTCGTCAAGGCTTATTACGCGATTTCCATTGCCATGGAAGAACTGGTGTTTGCCACAGCCGACTCTATTCGGGCGAGCCTGCTTTACGAACAAACCCGAACTCGGCTGGAAGGCGGAAAGGTGCTGCAAAATGAACTCAATGCAACCCTGATGTCGCTAAACGCTGCGTCATTGGCGCTTAATCGCTCCCGCTTTAACGGCCAGCTGTTGTTGAAAAACCTTTGCTACACCATCGGAATTAGCCCCGATCGCTCCACAGAAATCCGGCTTGCTGATGACCTGAATTCTTTTTTAGAACAAGCCCGGGCACAAGGTCTTGCAAAGTACGATGCAACCGCTGTGGAACAAACCCGCCCTGAGTTGCGCCAGCTCTATCTGGATTCAGAATGGCAAAACCTGAAAATCAGAACTGCTCAAACCCTTACTGCTCCTACACTGTCGGCAATCGGTTATGCAGGCGCTAACAACCTAAGCGATGATGCGCCCTTTTTTACAGAAAGCTCCTGGTTTGGCAATGTATTTGTCGGTTTAAAGCTGAGTGTACCCATTTCAGAATACTGGCAAGAACAAAAGCGTGAGGCGCCGTATCGCCTGAAACAACAGCAAAATGTCATTGATGTGCTTGAACTGAAACAGCGTTTTCAAAATGACTTCGAAAACGCGAGACTAAATTTTGAACTGGCTTCGCAAACCATGATTGTTCGCTTACAAGACCTGGAACTGTCGAAGCAAAATGTGGAACTAGTCCGCGAACGCTTCAATGAAGGAATGGTACTCCCCTCTAACATGCTGGACGAAGAGACGGCAGTCCAACAAATACAATACAATTACCTGCGCAGCGCTTATGATTTGCTGCTTGCAGCTCTCGAAATACAGCGCACGCTGGGAAACTTGTCTTTTAGGTAGGGCTTCATTGCTTCAATACAAGTTGCCGCCATACCAAACGGCCTTCCTGTAAAGCGCTGACCTGATAAGCACCTGCAGGCAATTCGCTGAGGTTCCACTCAACTGATCCGCGTGCCTGATTTTCCGACAGCAAAATCCGGCCATAGCCATCGAATAGTTTCAAATCAGCAACGAAATCCCCGGGCAATTGGAAATGGAGCGGCCCGGATGTAGGGTTGGGGCCGACGGAGATGTTTGGGGAATTCCGTACGTCACTTATTGCTGTAAGGTTGCTGAAATCCAATGGATTCCCTGATTCCAGAGAATCTCTCCGGAAGTACACAATTCTTCGACTGCTTGGGCCGCCAAGGCTGAGAACATCGAAATAGGGACCAGCAAGCCCTTCGGTGTAATAAATTGGAACGACATCATCTGTAACAGGGACAAAACATCCTTCCTCTGATTCACTTAAAGAATAAGCCAAAAATTTAGAGGGTCTGTTTGCAAAGCCATTTTCAAGACAAACGGTAGCGCCTCCTCCTTGTCCCCAAAAACTGCCTGGTTGCGCATCTAAATAATCAAAACTCGGTAAATAATTTAACCAGATATCGCTAATAACAGGTTGAAAAATGGTATCAGGATCAGGCGCCGAAGAACCAGAATAAGTGGTCAAAAGGGACCCCGAATAAAAATAGCGCAAGATTTGGGTCTGGGCATTCCACTGAATATCGGTGATGGTGGCTTTGAGCGCTTTGCGGACGTCGTAGAATCCTGATTCATTTGCAAGCGGTACGGTGTTATTCGTTACGATGTGTAATTCATCGCCAGGTTGGAGACTAAAAATGTCCGCTTTTCCGGGGTTTTGTAATCCAGTGGACGGTTCACTCAGGCCAATGAGCGGTAAAACGCGGGTCGTATCCGGAAAATCACGTAGCCATAATGCTTCAACAAGGCCATATTGTTTGCTGATTTTCATAGGCCGGCCAGGAGCTGGCAAAAAGGTAGGCTCGCCATTTTCATCTATTGTGAAAAAATAAACGCATTTAATACTGTCTGACAGCCCAAGAAAATCTACCAAAACAATCTCCCCTACACGACCCCAAACGGTTTGGTCATTCCAATTCCAGGCAGGCCATTGCTCACCAAGGTCGGCTTTGTGTCTTATGGAAAAATAGTCGGTATCTGTCAGGCGAAACCGTGTTAAGCTATCCGTTTGACATACTTCGTAGCCGATGAAAGAAGAAGTTATTTCGTTACATTCCCAATCGCCATACCACCGTAGTGCCGGATACATGGCTGTGCAGGAATCGGTACCAATTTTTACACCCAGAACCGAGGATTCCGTATATCCTGCGTTTGAATTAGCATACAAATACTGCACATCAGGCCGGAATAATTGCCAATCGGACTGTGCCTGAATCGCAAAACTACATAAGACGAGCAAGAAGGAAAAGCTTTGGTTTTTCATGTAAGTTTTTACTGCAATATAAGGTTTTATGCGGGATCTGGTTGTCAGTCTTTTGACCAATCAAGGGGATTAAGTGTTTGATTTTTAATGATTTGTCGGCAAAGTTACAAATTCCTGATAGACATCAATGCCGCACTCTACCGCAACTTACTCAACACAATCTCCCAGAGTTTTTCATATGGGATAATTTCCAGATCATTCAAAGTGCCCCGATAGGAGAAGGGGCTTTCGGAAAGTCGCTGCAGGAACTTCTCTGTTCCATGGATTTCATCCGGCTGATAACGCGCTTTCCCAAGTCGTTGCAACAGGCGGATGAACTGGATTGGGCGTACAAACTCTTCTTTGCCAATGTTTCGGCTGATGAAATTTTTCAGCGACTCAATTTTTTCGGTAGCTTTTCCAAAATTCCGCCTTTGTAAAAGAAAAAGCACCTGAATGATCAATGCCAGCAGTTGAAACATTTTTTGATCGCGGGGGTAAGCAGGAGTTGATTCAATAAAACGGGACAGTTGAGAAGACTTGCGACGTTGTTTTAAAATAAAATTCTGATCAATGTCCTGACTTTCGATCAGGTATTGGATGTAGACCTCGTATATCGCCCATTTTTCGCGAATACTCCCGTCCAATTTTTTGAAATCAGAAATGTCACTGGCGCCGTTAAAAATAGCCAGAGCCTGGATGTAATTTTCGGTATGGATAGCCAGTAGGAGGTAATATTCCATAAACGAGTACCAGACTTCACTGCCCTCTGAAAAATCATGGAGGCATTTTTCAGCGGTTTCCCGACCCCTTCTGTAGTCCTTAAGATGAAGGTAAGCCGACATTTTTTTGGTGTAAAAAAGGATGCGCTTTTCTTCCTGATCGAAAAGCGGATTTTGCTGGATGTACTGCTCTGCCTGAGCACATACTTCAAGCATGGCACTGTACTCCCGGTTCATCTCATAACGCATGACCCACACAATGTACATGTGGTAGTGCACCACAGGAGAATCGTTTTTTTCGGATAATTGAATTAATGCATTGCAGTATTCGTCCATGCGGAGCCTGACCTGTCCAAACTTTTCTGCCGGGCGGTAATAGTCTACCGTTGCACGCTGATACAATGATTCGGATTGGATTTCCGCATCGAGGGTTTTGCTATAGGTTTGTATGTAGTCATTGTATTGTTCGAACGCTTTTTCGTTGTTTTCGAACGCAGCGTATTCGCGAAGGATTCGGGCGCAATTGACAATGATGTCTGCAAATTTATATTTCAGTGCGGTGGTCATGATCTGGTGCGACAAATCAGCTGCCGGAGCCATGCCTTTGTTTTGTCGTAAAATATTCACCAGTGACCATTCTTTGTTGCAGGTGGAATAAGCAGAAGCATAGTCAGCAACTTCCGGCTTTTTAATGTCTATGAAAAAAAGGGTGTTGAGCAGGCGTCTTTTGAATCTCGATTTCAACTGGCGGTAGCGTGCGTCGCCCGGGTCGGCGCCATAAAGATGGGCGGCAGCATCCCGGTCATTTTTGAACGTGCCGCTCTCTATGCCGCTGTACATTTCGCGAAACTTGCTGTTTTTGCCGCGCAGTATTGAATCATCCAGCAGTTCAATGCGACTGGCTTTTCGCCGGGTAACAATTTTTACGATTTCGATGAGATCTTTCAAAGCTGCCGGTTTTGAATAAAAAAGGGTTCTGCGACGAATGTGCAAAACCCTTTCCCGTTGTATCGAAATACCCCTTACGCTAATGATTCATTTTAATCAAAGGGTTCATTAGTATTCGTCCTCATTAAAAAGGAAGTCGTCTTTGCGTGGATAGTCCGACCAAATGTCCTCGATGCCCTCATATATTTCGCCTTCGTCTTCCATTTCCTGTAAATTTTCGATCACTTCCAAAGGCAAGCCAGAACGGATAGCAAAGTCAATAAGTTCGTCGCGCGATGCAGGCCATGGAGCTTCTTCCAGATGGCTTGCGAGTTCAAGTGTCCAATACATAGTTTTGTTCAGGTTTAATGCTCAGATTTTCAACAATAATGTTCAATTCTCTTAGATGTTCTTTTGCAGAAACAAAGAACCTGAAAAGTCCAAATTTCGGCAAAAGTAATAAAGTTGTTGAATTAATACTCAGCTATCTAAAGATTTGTTATTCAAGTTTAAAAACAGCTGATTTTCAAAGCATCTGCACAAAAATCGCGCCAACTTTTTACTTCTTTATTTGTACGTTCCGATTATCTCGAAAGGTTCATTTTCATAACCTTCCGGGATAAAGCCGATTTCTGCCGAATTGACCGGTCCGGTAGGGTCGCAGATAAAAAACTCCCTGCCTTTGTACTTTACCGCACTGCCTCGAAAACCGGGTATGGCAACCCCAACAGTCAGATGGTCGTGGTAGGCAACCACCACCATGGGAAGGTCCAGCAGGGTTTTTACCAAATAAAAGAACAAAGCAACCCGATCTTCACAATCCGAATGGGGGTAATACAGCACTTCATCCGGAATCATGGGTTTACTGCGGCCAAATGCTTCTTTGTCTTCTTTATAGACAAATGCTGATCGGGTAAAAGAAGCCAGACATTCGATGGCTTTATACCGCGGTTTACCCTCAATAAGTTCCCGGAGTTCAGGTAAAAGGGACGCTGCAGCGGTTTGTGTCAGCGGCGCTTCGATGTAGCTGCTTTCCGCAATCAAGGGGTAAGCCTTCATCAATTGAACGATGTTCAGATCGGTTTGAACCGTAATCTCCCGCAAAAAGCCTTCATAAGTGAAATGCAGCGTACGCGCTTGCAACCGGGGGCTGAGACGAGGCAATGTGTTCAATTGAAAGGAAAAAGCCTTGCCTTTGGGTTGTGCTACAAAATTGAGCAAATAAAGCGCCTGCTGGCTGCGGGCAGTATGGTTCAGCGCAGTAAGGTTGACATAATTTCGGCCGCCTTCTTCAATCATAGGCGCTTCAAATACTTCTTCTTTTGTAAAAACATATACGAACACCCGGTCATCGAGATAGGTCAGCCTTGTATCGTAACCCGATTGAGACAACAGAAACCAGCAAACCAACTCCTTTTCCAGCGATTTTTTCTGATAGTAGATTTTATCCACTACCCGACGCATCAGATCGTAAAATAGCCAGTCATTGAGTCCCAATGCTGCTTTTTTTCGATTCAAATCCTCAAGCAGGATGCTGAAATCCGTTTGTGACAGTCGCTGATAATAACTAACCAGACTTTTTTCCTGAATGCTCACCGAACTGGTGAAAATCATGTCGGAACTGTAAGCAAGGGTTAATTGCTCTGAAAAAAACGGAATGGCAATCTCCAGGCGGCTTGACATGGCAATGCCCGGGAAAAGTAGTGCAATGAAAAGGGGGAGTTGAAAACGCATGGGGCAAAGATCAATCTTTTTTAGGAGAAGTCTTTTCTGCTTTTTGAAAATTTAGCGAAACAGAATTGATGCAATAGCGCAATCCCGTTGGCTTGGGGCCATCGTCAAAGACATGCCCAAGGTGGCCGTCACATCGTGCGCAGACAACTTCAGTCCGGGTCATGCCGAAGCTGGTGTCGTCGTGAGAAACAACGTTTTGTTTTTTGATGGGTTGATAAAAACTCGGCCAGCCTGTTCCCGATTCGAATTTTGTTTTGGAATCAAACAATGGTAAACCACAGGCAGCGCAGGTATAGACGCCTTCATCGTGGTTGTCCCAATACTTTCCTGTAAAAGCGCGCTCGGTACCGGCCTGGCGTAAAACGTAGTAGGCTTGTTCGCTCAGCTGCGCTTTCCATTCAGCGTCGGATTTGACGATTTTTTTCACGCCTTCTCCCATGGCGACCGCTTCTGCGGAGTTGCTTTTGTTATGCGTTTTGGGTTGTGCCTGGTTGCAGGACCAGACCATTAAAGCCAGGGCAAACAGAAAAAAACGATTGTTTTTCATGATGTGTGTTTTTGTAACTCGAGCCACCAGACGCGAGGTATGTGATTGGTAAATTGCCGTCGCGCAGCTAAAGAACGATCTTGAGTGTATTTAGATTGTCTTGTAAGCATGCCGGCTAAAGTAGTTACTCAATATACGACGCCAGCCATGTTTTAGTTTTGAAACAATGGCTCAAGTGTAGCAGCGGCGACACATGCCGTAGCCTCCGGCCCAAAACGAGACAAAGTCGGCCAAAGTAAGACAAAATCGGCCAACTCAAGAGAAAGAGGCTCAATCCTCCAATAATAAAGCAAACTTGCTCGCGCAAACCTGCTCGCGCGATGGCTCCGCCTCGCGTATACTATTTGACGGGCTCTGCCCGGCTTCGCCAACCCCTAAAATATTAACCACAACTACCATGAGCGTCCAATACAAAATCCGCAACCAACACGGCCTCAATTACCTGACTTGCGCCACAGTAGGCTGGGTTGATCTGTTCACGCGCCGGGTTTATCGCGATATGGTATTGGAAAGCTGGCAGTATTGCCAAAAGCACAAAGGGTTTCAGGTTCATGCCTATACGATTATGTCCAACCACTGGCACCTGATCGTAAGTTGTCGACCGCCATTTCTTTTGGAAGATGTCATGCGCGACTGGAAGGCATTTACGGCCCGACAGACGGTAGATTATTTACTGGATGCCTCCAATCCGGAAAGTCGGCGGGATTGGCTGCTGCATTTGTTTGGTTACCATGCCTATAATAAGAAAAACAAGCAAACTTATCAAGTGTGGCAACATGATAATCACCCGATCGAATTGTACACGGAATCCGTTATCGCTCAAAAAATGCATTACATCCATTTTAATGCCGTGGAAGCGGGCTATGTCACCTTGCCCGAACACTGGCTGTATAGCAGCGCGCCTTATTACGCTGCGGTTGCCGATGATAACTTCTGCGATTACCAGCCGTTGATTGAAATATCGCCGATTTGGGAGTGGTTTTTTGATAAGGAATGAAGAACGGGCAGAGCCCGACAAATAGGACACGCGAGGCGGAGCCATCGCGTGAGCAAGTTGTTTGTTGGCGCGATGGCTTCCGCCTCGCGCCTGTTATTTTTCAGGCTTTGCCTGATTCGCAATAAAAAATTAAAAGTTTTCGATGGAGTGGCGAGGCGAACCCCGTACTATTGCCAGAGTCTGTTCTCTCCGCATATTCCCTATTTAAATTTTCGGGAATTGAGCTGTTGGTATTCCTCCTCAATAAATTCAAGGAGCGCTTTGGTGACAGCGTTATTAAAACGGTTGTATGTAGTTGAATCAATCAATCCGTATACATTGTAATCTTTATTTAAGAGTTCTTTTCTCGCTGAAATGAGAAGTAACTGCTTTTTATCAATTTCTGGTTGACGTAGCAGCGTTTCAATGCATAGCTCAATTTCACCAGAAGCCAACATCGTAGTTAAATCATCTTTATTTGCACTTGGAATAAGTTTACCCGATATATGGACTGTTAGCATATCTGGAAGAAAAGATTCAACCAAACCAAGGATTTCATTAATAGATGAAAGTCTTTGTCTAAAGTATTCTTCAATTTCAGTTAACCCGGAATTAAATGATTTTTTGTAAAGATTATAGGTTGCGAGAACTGAGAAGGATTGTTTTATTAATTCGTTCGAAAATATAACTTTTCCTACTTCATTTAGAATAGAAATGCTTTTTTCAATTTCTCCTTTTGCCACCAGACGGAGAAGTGAATCATAATAACCAAAAGCAATAGCCTTAACTATCCGCTCCCTCAACTCCTCATCCGCCCCTTCCTCAAACCCTTTCAAAACCCCTTCCAATTCCCCATTCCGTGCCTCCGGCCAAACGCCTTGCTTCCTCATTTCCTCTACAGCCTCCACCCACGCATACCTCACAAACAATTGCTCCACCATTGGCGCGAGCTCCAGCAACAACGCCGCATCCAATTCACCAGGGTGCTGGCGGACAGCGTTCACAAGCCCGGCCAACAAGCCCTGACTGGCTTGAGGTCCAAGTAAAGTCGATTTATCAGCAACCACTGAATTGATCACTTCCCCAATCTTGCCGGCCAATTTCATTTTTTTTGAGACCCGCTCTTTTTTATCCGACACATCGAGGCTATCGTATTCAAACACCAAAGCCCTCAACCCCGGATCGGCAATCAGGTTGTAATCGCTGAAGCGCTCGCCACGCCAGCCGGTAGTAAGCCAGGAGGCGGATTTTAATTGAAACGGAACATCAGCAGATGGCGCGCTTTCTTCTTCGAACGGGCGAGCCGAACGATGCGTTGTGGATCCGGCATCAGGCCCTGCGTTGTTTTGAAAAACCTCCAGCACGTCCTGGAACGCCGCAGACAAAGCATTGCCTTTCACCATCCACTTGCTGTAGAAATCTAATGCGAATCTTGTGGCAGCGCTGTCGCTTACATTTCCTTCAACGCCGATGGCGTTCCAGACGCCCAGTTGAGTTGCCCAGGCCGCATTGTGATTGCTGAAACAAGAATTGATGAATGCCATACGCAGATTTTGCTGGTAGACAAGCCACGGCGCAAACTCAAAAAAAGTAAGCAGGCCATCAGCAAGCAAAAAACCAGATCTGGCAGGCCCTTCCGGCTCATCGCCGATATTGGATAGGCTCCCGGTATTCAATTGCTGTTGTATAGGGTTTGCTTTTTTCATGGCCATTTTAGAGGTTGACTGAAAAATGGGCGTATTTTCTTTGTCTAATCCCGAAAAATGGAACCAATACAGGCGGTTGCGGTATTCCGGCGCCGTAAAATATCGTTGCAGCTCCTGAAAGACTGGGTTGTGTAAGACAACAGCTTCAATACGGGTATTTTGCAGCGGTGCTTCGATGAGTGATCTCATCTGGTTCATTTCCTGCTGAACACCCGGTAAATCCCCATCCGCATCTGAAAAAACAAAGAGGAACAAAGGGACATCTGTTTGTTCTTTTTCAGCAAGAAAAGTTGTCAGGCCCGATTGCCATTGTTGTTTGCTGGCATGCTCCGGGAGTTTAAGGCGATTTTGCATTTCGGCCAGGGAAGCGCCGCTCAGGCGAAGCAGTCTTTTTAAGGTGCGTGCAGCATCCATGGTCTGCAAAAACGGACGTTCAGCGCCAAGCGGGGTTGCATAAAACTGTGGGTGCTGTTTGGCGCTCAATTCGTCCTCTGACATGCCGCTGATGGTGTCTAAAAAAAGAGCCGCATTGCTGGCCCGTCCACCATTTTGCACCAGCGCATCAATAAAATATTTGGTAAAAAAACCGCCGCTGCCACTCACTTCATAGCCATTTTCGCGCAGGCCCGTATTGGCAAAAACAACGTGTTTGGGATTGGTCGGGTCAAGCCAGTTGGGATAACCCGTAAATTCCGCATCGAGTACCACAGTAATATAGGGTTGTTGCCGGGCATTGGTTTGCACGAGGTTGCGGAAACGCGAAACAGTGAGTTTCTGACTACCAGGTAACAGACTGTCATAATAAATCAGGTCGGTTTCATCTTCCGGCCCATCTACGCGAGCATGGCCGGCGAAAAAAATCAGAACCTGATCTTCCGGGCCAATTTCCCGGAGCATTTCCGCGCGTTTTTCCAAAATAGAAAAAGTAGCCTGTTCGTCAAAAAGCATTTCCACGCGGATCTCACTCCAGGGTGAATTTTCTGTTTTGTGCATGTCCTCCACCCAGTTTGCCAACTCGCGTGCGTCATTTTTGCACCCACGCAATGCTGGGATTTTTGTGCGAGGATGGTATTCATCCAGCGCAATGAGCAAGGCAAACAACTTGCCTTTTGGGGGTTGAGACAAACGCCTGCTTACCGATGTTTTTACGGCTCCGGGTAAAGGCAATACGAGCCCCGAGTTGCCTTTCCGGATGATGCCCTTCAGAATATCTGCTGCATGTCCGGCATTGCCCGTTTTATGGAAAGCACTTAGCCCCTGGCTGTACCGAAGCACCGTTTGGGCCTGCCCCGGCATTTCAAGCCCCTCCGCCATCAGCCCCGAAGACCATTGTATGCTGAACCCCTGCATGAGGTTGCTGAGGCGAACCTGTTCTGCCGGAGCATTTTCCGATTTCATAAAAGCCTGCGTCAAGGTTTGCAGGGCTTTCTCCGGATCAAGCCACGCGTCTACCATCAGTTGCTGGGCATTGCGGATGGCTTGTCCGATGGCGTCAGCATCCAGGTAAGCGCTTTCAATGTAATGTTTCAGAAAAGCAGCCAATTCCTGAAGCCGCGGTTTTCCAAAATCCGGATCGTTTTGCAGTGCTTCCAGCAGTGCCTGTCGTAAATTAGGCGGCATTTCAAAACGCTGGTAACCGGATGAGCGGCAGAGCGGGGACAATAAAAAATCCGAAACGGCTATGTAAGGAATCTCCTGAAGATTACCGTTCTCATCGGTGTAATTCCGGAAATTTTGCCAGATTTTATAAACCAGATCTGCCGTCAACACCATCGGAAACGCAGCATGGCAAGCCAGCAGCACATGCCCTTCACCGTATTTTTGGGCAAACGCTTCTATGATCTGGCTTTCGCCGGATGTAAGCAATTGCGCTGATGTGGAAGGACCGTCCGGCATTTTTTTTTAGTTTAAAACTTTCCCCTTCAAAATCTGTATCGCTTTGTACAAGCCCATACGTTCGACTTCAAACATAGGCGCCCGTCGGGCAATGTATTCGGCTGAAGTATCTTTCCATCGCTCCCTCGGCATTGGGTTTAACCAGGCAATGCGCCTCGAAAACTTCATGGCCTCTTTCAAAAATGCATTTGTAGACCGGATGCGGTTGAAATCCGTTTGCCCGCGGGAAGCACCGCCATCGCTGATGATCAGCATCATGGTATGCCGATGACACCGCCGCCAGATAGAAGGCAACAATTCCGATTCTGTATGATAGGGGTTGTTATACAACTGGTTACCCGGAAAATTAGAGAAATAAAATACTTCTTCATCTGTCACAAAAGGATCCTCCAATGCTGCTTCTACGAGACGTTTTGACAGGTTCTCAAAGGCGACCATAGATGGGCTGTCATCGATCAAAAACAGCAGGTGCGTGCGGTTGATTGTTCTTTTATGGTAAACAGGCTCCAGCAACATGCCGCGTCGGGCAATAGCATCTACCGTGCGCGTCAGGTCAATTTCCGGAATGATGCCCTGGTCAAAAGTATTTTGCAAAAAACGCCAGTGTTGCTGCATGTCGCGGGGGCTGACAGGAAGATAGCGTTCGTTCAGCAGGAAGCGGTGTGTGCTGATACCTGCTTCCCGGGACAGTTTTTCTTCAGGGATGTCCAACGAGAAACCAGCAGACTGGTCCACTGCAACCGACAATTCTCCTTCACCGGGAGCGGCGTCTGAATCGGGCATGCGCTCGATGACTTCGTCTTCACCCAGATCATCCAAATCAGAGGAAGACGGGGTAGGGGGGAGCGGAGTGGGTTCGGGCGCCTTGGGTTTTGCGCCACCCGAATCTGGCTTCAACAGATCTGCTTCCTGCTTTTGGGGAGCTTTTTCGCGAAAAGTCGGCCCGACGATGGCATCGAATAACTCTTTGAAGAGGACAAGTTGTGTTTGATCTTTAAGCCAGATCGATTTACAGAACCGCCAGACAGCTGCTTCATCCCCAAGCATGACCCCTTTTTCCTGAGCTTCATACACAAGTTTGTATTCCCCCACGCCCAATTGGGTATGCAGGTCTTGTCGCAGGCGATGGAAAAATTGATACAGCGCCGCATTCAAACGATCTGAAATCACATCAGGCATTGCTGTTCAGAATATGAATTTTAAAATCATTCAGCGATTTGACCAGCAAGTATGGATAAAGGTCGACCAATGCTTTATTATCGAGGTCTTCAATGAGACTTGCCGACAAATCCGGTATCAGTTCATCCACCAATTTGCCCATTTCCTTATTCAAAGGTTTTTTTTCTGAGAAGGCTTTCAGAATACCCTCAATTTCATCGCTTTGAGCGGGTTTGGATTGGAGCAGCTTTTCAAGTTCCGCCTTCACTTTTTCTTCAAAAAAATGGGCAATGGCGCGCATCCAGTCGAGTAATTCGCTGGTAGAAACTTCTTTTTCCGTATTGGGGTGCTTTTTCATCTCATTGCGCAGGTTGTCAAATCTGCTTACAGCGCTTTTTACTGCTTCGTTTTTCAGGAATGGGAAATTGGCCTGAACGATGTTTTCAAGGTCTGCTTTACCCGGGAATTCAATGTAGAAAAACAAACAACGACGCAAAAAAGCAGGCGGTAGCTCTTTTTCTTCGTTACTGGTAATGAAGATGATGGGAGGGTATTCTGCGCGCTGCACCCTTGCCAGTTGATTTTCCATGTCCGGTGCAATTTCTTCGATTTCATATCGCAGCTGGTCAAGTTCCAGCAGCAAATCGTTCGGGAAATCAATGTCCGCTTTGTCTATTTCGTCTATGAGGACAATGGCCGGCGTTTCTGCTGTAGAAGCTTCAAAAGCCTTACCCAGCGGCCCTTTTCTGACATATTTCTCCGGATGGAGCACCTTCTTGTCCTGTGCATCGCGCAGGCGCTCCAGGTAATCGAAAGTGTAAAGGCCGTCTTTGGCTTTAGAGGTTGATTTGATGTTCCACTCGAAATAATAATTGCGGTAGTCCTTGCCGTAAAGTTCATAAGCCAGGGCTTTTGACAACCTCGTTTTTCCGGACCCCGGCGCGCCTTTTATGAGCAAGGGACGTTTGAGTATCCGCATCAACTCCACAACGTGTAAGAGTTCGCTTGCAGGGATGTAAGGCGGGATGGTTTCCGATTGCTGTTTTCCGTCCCGGTCTGTATAGGTAATAACGGCAGGTTCCTGAAGTGAACTCCCTGTGTATCGTATGTTTTGAACGTTCCTGTTTGTTGAAGACATGGTCTAAAGTTGATGCCCCTGAGGGCTTATTTTGTTCAATGTATGATGGCAGGATTTACCTGACATGTTTCACAGATTTTTTCAACGACCTCACCTACAAGCGCTTCATCTTCGAGCATGATCTGATCCCGGTTTTGCCAGATCAGGCTTAGTTGAGGGTCGTCGTCCCACTCGGTTTTCTCAGCGGCCAGCCAGGTGAAAAACTCACCTTTTGTGGTCTTTGCAATCCGGAGATGCAGAATGTCTTCCTGTGACAAAAGATTGTCGCAGCAGAGTTGTCCGGCATTTAACTCTTTGGTCGCATTCCGGTCGATCAGGTAAAAGTGCAGGGGCTTTTTCAGATAATCTTTATATTGATTGATCTGACGGAGCAACTCCATCCAAAATGCCTGTACTTCCTTCAGATGGTAGCGCTCTACAGGGTCAAAGCGAATGATGACTTCCGTATCCCGGATCATGGCGTTTCTCAATTCTGAGCAAACCAGCACGGGGTCAGGAAGCGGCATTTTAAAATTTTCGCCAACCATCATCCAGAGCTGATCCAGCGAAGGACTGCACCCATTGTTGTCTAGTTTAATGGATATAATTTTGGTATTTCCCGATTTGCTGCCGCTCAAAAGGCGCAAACGTTGCCACAACAAGCTTTGACTGCTCATGGGCTCTCCCTGAACCAAAACGGCGTAAACTTTTCGATCGGTGCTTGAGTAGGTGATGTAGGATGGAATTTCTTTGGAAAAATTGAAACGAAGCAACGCATTTTGAAGCAGGATTTCGCGGTGGCTGTTGTTTTTGGAGTCCAGCACAGCAACGGCCAGGCGCTTCAATTCCAGTTCTATGTGCAAATAGGCTTCGTCCGAATCGGCCCATTTGGAAAGGAAAGCTTCTCCTTCAGTGGTTTTTGGCAGGGATGCAAAATCTTTGATGTCGGTGCCGTCAATGTCTATCGGCCTGAGCAGTATCGGTACAATACACACGCCTGCCAGTGCCTTTCGTTGCAACACAAGGTCGTGCAATTCTTTACAGCTGTCGTCGGAAAAGTAATCTGAACTGATGAGCAGCAGCACGATTTGTGCCAGTTTGAGTTGTTGTTGGATGACGGCATCAATGTCATCGCCCCCTTCTATAAGTCCGGTATGCCAATAAGTGGCGATGTCCCCTTTGTTGCGCAGGATAATCAGCCGTTTTTCAATTTCTTTGAAAAATTCAGCGTCTTTTGCAGAGTCGTTATTGTAATGAATGAAAATGTTTACCATAAATTGCCGTTCCCGGATTTCATGGGCCTAGCATGGTTCGCCAGGCAAAATTGTCAACGCTAATGTACAAAACTACGCACAAACTATTGTTATGCCGCTTTTCTTAAAAAAGAATGTATTCGATGCTTCCATAGCCATCTGGCAAATTGTTGAGCCAGAAGCATGGTTTCTGGAAGGCCTGACATTGGCCGCCAGTGAGTTGGAACAGCTGGAATCCATTAAAGGAAGAAAGCGCCTCGAATGGCTGGCCGTGCGCTACCTCACGCACGAATTGTCGGGCATGACCTCTCGCATCCCAATCCTGAAAGACAACAGCGGCAAGCCTTATCTGGCGCACGAAGGCCTCCATTTGTCCATCAGCCATTCCCATGAAATGGCAGCAGCTATGTTGGCGCAACTGCCAGTGGGTATTGATATTCAATGGCCTGTAGAAAAAATTGAACGAATTGCACACAAATTCCTGCGACCGGAAGAAGATGCCAGTCTGAGCCACACACACCGCTTGCTGCACCTGCATGCCTATTGGGGGGCGAAGGAGACCCTTTACAAAGCCTATGGCCGTCGGGAACTGGATTTTCGGGCGCATATTGCCATCGAACCCTTTGATTTTATGACGGAAGGCGGCAATATCAGCGGAAAAGTAGAAAAGGGCAGCTTTGCGGCACAATACGATCTGCGTTACGAAATGGCGGGTTCATATGTTTTGGTTTATGGGATAGAGCAGGACGTTCAGGGGTGAGGGTGAAATAGGCAAATATGCAAAAGGGCAAATAAGCAAAAGGGCAAGGGGCGTTTTGCCCCTTGCCCTTTTGCCCCTTGCCCTTTTGCTCCTTGCCCTCTGCCTTTTAACAATTATTGCTCCACAACTTCAGGATTTCCTTTTACCCGGATTCGGCTGCTGTTGTCGGATTTTTTTGTAATTTTTTCCCGAACAACCAGATCCGCGCGGCTGTCAACTGACGCTGCAATATTGGCAGCGCGAACCCCCGGCTTTTCTGCATCCAGACGGGCGCCTGCACTTAGTTTGGCGTTTAGCATATCGCAATTTCCAACAAGGTCAACTTTGTTTTCACCTTCCTGGTTAAGGAACAAAACTTCCATGTCGCCGTAGATTTTTACCTCGTAGCCACCACCTTTCGCATTCAGGTTCAGGGCGTCGGTAAAGCCTTTGATCTGCACATCGTCAGTAGCGTCCAGATTAACTGTTGTTAGTTTGGGCAAGGTAAGGAAAAGACGAACAGGAGAACCATTGACTTCAGCGCCAGCACTGATGTTCAACTGTTTATCCACCTGATTTATCGTTACTTTTTCTCTGTTGTTTTCCGAACCCCGTACTTCTGCCTGATAGGTTTCGCCCCGCTCAATCACGACTTTGATTTTACCGGAAACACTGATCGAGTTAAAGTCCGTAAACGTTATTCCGGAGCCGCTTTTCTGAAGGCAATCGGTACATGCCAGCCCTGCGTCGCTCATCTTCCAGAGACGGTTTGGGTTTTCCCAAAAATTGTTGTCGTCGTCGGCGATGTTAAGGTCACGCAGCATTGACCAGGGGTTCTCTGATGTAAATTTCACATATTTACCTACCGGTACTTTCAGGATATAATTGACCTCCTGTACCCGCCATTTTTGCCCATTGGAGAGGGTAAAATAGGGTGAAATACTCAGTTGATTCCCCTGAAAGACAGCATCTGTAATAACCGTACTGGCCAACTTATTGGCTTCGGCATTGGATTCTCCCCGGGAACTAACCTCTTTTAGCAATTCAAAATTTGTACCTTCTGCCTGAACAATAGACAGGCGGACATTCCGGATAACCAATTTATTATCGGAAAGCATCACCTCATTGTCAATATTGTACCAGGTATCCAACGACTCAACATTAGAAGGCGCTGCAACATAAAGGGTATCCCCGGAGAAAGAACCGGCCTGAGCCTTGTACTGCCCCCCTGAACTGAACTGCCCTCCTAAAATGCTTCCTAAAAGGAAAAAAGTTGTAATGCTGATGCCCCACATGATGCCCAATCCTGCCCGCCACGCGGCTGATACCCGGGTCCCAAACAGCAGTCTGGAAACCAGCAAAACCAATGAAATCAATGGAATGCCGAATATCAGGAATAGATTTACCAAACCAATCATCGTCAACCCGGCTTTGCCCGGGAACAGGAAATCCAGAAATGGGTAGACAAAGAACATGCCGGTAGCAGCCCCTATCCAGGCCATTGCAAAAAGCACAACCAGGGCAAATCCTATGATGTAAAGTATTGGCTTCCAAAAGTATTGTAAGGAATTCCCCGCTTCCCGAAGGGCGCTGCCTACAGCTTCCATACCTTCTTTAAACGAATCCTTCCCATCGGTCCCTTCTTTTTTTTTGCCGTTAATTTCATCGCCGAATTCGGAAATTTTGCCGGAGAGGCGTTCTACTTCCTCCTGGATGATGCGGCCAATATTGGAGAAGTTGATGGGCTCTCCCCGCATGGCTAACCAGTCGCTTGCCGTTTTTGGCTTCGGCATAATTGCATAAAGGATGAAGTAAAGCGGAACACCAAAGCCGCCGGAGATCGCAACCAACACGAAGAAGAGGCGGACCCAAAGGGGATCCGGAATGCCAAGGTATGCGGCAATGCCTGAACATACCCCGCCAATAACCACTTCTTCGGTGTTGCGGAAAAGCCGTTTTCCGGTTTTAATCTTGAATTTTTCTTTCGGATTTTCACTCAACGGCTCTGCGCCAAAGTCTTCCGGAGCCCCCATTACAGCGACTGCGTCCTTGACGTCTTTCATGGTAACAATCGGGCGATTCCCCAGGCTTGCCTGGAATAATTCTGCCAAACGGGTTTCTATGTCGGAGGTGATTTCTTCGTTTCCTTCAACCCCTCGAAAATGCCGGTGTATGGCTTCGAGGTATTGACGAAGGTATTCATACGCATCTTCGTCAATGGTAAAGGGGTATCCCCCCAGGTTGATGCTGGATACTTTATTCATTGCCGGTATTGTTATTGTTTTTAATGGAGTGATTCACTGACTGAACCAATTGGTTCCACGTCTCTACCAGTTCTTGTAAAAAAAGACGTCCTTTTTCCGTGATGTAGTAGTACTTGCGAGGCGGTCCCGACCTGGATTCCCTCCATTCGTAGTCTAACAACTCCGAGTTTTTTAGCCGGGTAAGCAAAGGGTATAGCGTACCTTCTACAACGATAAGTTCCGCTTCCCTCAACCTTTGGATGATGTCGGATGGATACGCCTCGCCTTCAGAGAGGATAGAGAGCGTACACAGCTCCAGCACCCCTCTACGCATTTGCGTTCTTGTCGTTTCCAAATTCTCCGTTTTCATAAAGCAAATATACAGTGATAATTAGTACTTTGCAATACATAGTACCAATTGATACCGGGTATTCTGGATAAACGACTACTTTTTGAGGACGAATGTGGGCAAAATTGAGACAGAGAAGTGATGAAAGAGGTGGCATCGTTCGTTGAGCGGAGTCGAAGCGGAGTTGTTTGTTGTTCGCCTGCCTACCGGCAGGTATGTTGTTCGTTGAGCGGAGTCGAAACGAACGTGGCCAGCATACTCAGGAGTGGGCACAAAAAAAGGCCACGCTTTTTGGCGTGGCCTCTCGCTAATAACAAATCATAATCTCATGAAAAATAAGACGACCTAATTCTTTATCGTACAGATGAATCTGTGTCAGTTGAATGCTCCCACTTTTTTGGAGGGGTTCCCCGCCCGTGAGGGCAGGGGAACCTCGAAATTTATGGGATTATGACTATTGCACCAGTATTTTACCGCTGCCAAGAATAAATCCTTCGGACTGAATGCGGTAGAGATACATGCCGGGGGCTAAGCCGCCTCGGTGAAAGTCAAAATGGTTTTCATTGAACCGGTGCCTTTTTACAAGCTTTCCGGTGATGTCGTAGACTTCAAAGTTGAAAGTCTTGCCCGTTGTTGGTCCCTCTATCTTTATAGTAGCGACATCTGCGAACGGGTTTGGTTGTACCGTTATTTTCGTACCTGCAGGCTCCGGTTGAGGATCAATGCTCACGGTGATGCAACCTTGTTGGAAAAGGTCAGAACAACCGATCACATGGTGAACCGTATTCGTTTGTACAGGCTCAACGTAATCAAAGTAGACGGCAGCGCTATTGTCAATAATAGTTCCCAGCGGAAGATCCAGTTTTTGGGCAATTCGGAATTTCACGAATCCGCGGGTTTGTGCCTCTTCTGCGCTGCCGTTCGGTTGAAGTTGGATTTCTTCGAAGGTGATTTTCAGGATACCGTTGCCGTAAAGTTGTACGTTGTAGGGATGACTGCTGGGCCCAAAGGTTAAACTCGTAAAGTCCAGGTTGTTTGGCAAGGTATCTCTGATAACCACTCTCGAAATTGTATCGGTTCCGACGTTTCGGAAAACTACTGTGTATGTAATATCGGTATTTTGAGCTAACACGGAATCCCGGTAGCCCGTGGGATGGCCTCTAAGTGCAATGGGCAACTCGGAACCAGATACTTCTTGAACATCAATGGCAATGAACGGGTCCCCGTCATCTTCGGGGAAATCTGTTACAAATCCAGTTGTATAATCGCCTTGTGCGCATCCTTCTACAGCTACAGTCGGGAAACTTACTCCCGGGTGGCCGCTTGATTGTTGTGCAATGAGGCGATAAGTTGCACCTTCGTCGTTTCCGTCTAAGGCAATTTGCGTCTCTTGTGTTGCGGGCAGTTGGAACGGTTCTTGCAGCATCACCACATCGTCTTCTACGACAAAGTAGAGTTTTGACTGGATCATGTTGCCGTTGCCGACATTCCGGATAAAGAATTTAATCGAATCATTTTCGCAATAGCCGCCCACTTCGATGCTCGACATGTCCCATTCCGGAGAAGGCTCCAGGCAAATGGTATCGGGATAGATGTGTGCGCTAACTAAAGCAGCCTGGCCCTGTGCAATTCCTGTGCAGGCCATTGCAGCAGTGATTTTAAAGAAGCCGTAATCCGTTGAGTTTACAGTTCCTAACTGGAAGGTATAAACATTGCCGTTGATGCTGGATGGCGGGATGGTAGAGGAAAGGAACGTCAATTCCTCGTCCAACTCAACATCTACATAAGCATCGGTAGCAGTAATGGTACCATCATTCGTATAGGTAATGTAATAGCCAATCTGATCGCACACTGCCAGAAAATCTGCTGCAACGCCAACTTCCATAGCAGCGCAACCAATTTCTGCAGTTACCGGGAAATTCACAGTGGCTGTGTTGTAACCTTCTGTTAAATCAACCTGAAAACCTGCTTCATCACAAACCGACCAGTAAGGGTTGATGGGTTGTACCGTAACCGTATAGATACCGGTGTCCACCAAAATATTGTAAAAACCTTCAGAGTCTGTATAGGTGATGAATGTCTTTTCGCTGCTTGTGGCGGTAATTGACCATCTTGGTAGCGGCGTATCACCTGCTTCAAAAGGGTCGCAACCATCAAAAGAGCGATAAACCCTTCCCTCAATGGTGTTGGTGAGCACATTGCCCTGTGCATCTAATTTGATCAACGTAACATCGTTGATAAACAGAAGCGTTTGGGAATTGTGTCCACAGATTGCAAATCCGCCATCCACCGTTGCTGTGATGCTTTCGCCAGTATCCGTTTTATCCACCGCGCCAATTTGTCTTTGCCAGACCACCTCGTTACTGGTGTTGATTTTTGCGACTAAAACGTTAACGTCAGCATTATTTGGAAGGGTGTAACCGGTTGCTACGATGCTTCCGTCTGCCAATTCTACAGCAGAATTGAAAGCATTCGTCACAGCTCCCAGGTTTACAGAAGCAAATCCGAGCAGGTTGCCATCAAGGTCATAACGACGCAGGTAACCCAAACCTTCACTTTGAACGTGTCCTACGAGAGTCAGTGCAGTACCGTCACCGGTCAACAACAGATCGTTGGCGCTTTCGTCAAAATTAGGGCTGCCAAAAGTACGATCCCAAAGTACTTCGCCTACAGGGTCAACCCGATAGATGACCATGTCGTTATCGAAACCGTCTTCATCTTTTGTTGTGCCAACAAAAGCGAAACCGCCATCCGGCATGGCTATCAGTGCATTGCCTCGATTGTCGTATTCAGAACCATAATTCTTTTTCCAAAGAACATTGCCCGCGCTGTCAATGCGAATCAGTTGGATATCGTTGTCGCCGCCGGCAGTTTCCCGGGTCAGACCTACAATGGCGTACCCGTTGCCCATGGCTTTAACGATGTCATTTCCTTGCTCGCGAACGCTGATGTTGCCATAAGTTTTGCTCCATTCAAACTCACCCGTTTTGCTGATTTTCAGCAGATAAACATCGGTGGATTGTCCTAAGCCATAATTTATGTCACCAACGATCAGAAAACCTTTGTCTTCTGTTTCGATTACTTCGTATGCGTGTTCAGTATAACCTTCATCGTAAACTTTTGACCAGAGTTCAGTGCCGTCCACATCAGTGCGGATAACATAAACATCAATGTCATTGTCGGAACCGAAAGATTCACTGAAACCTACAATCAGGTAGCCATGATCCGTTGTTTGAATAATCGCTTGTCCCTGATCTTCGTTATCATCTCCGAATGTCAACTCCCAACCCTGGGCGCTTGAAGATCCTGCTACAAACAAACCGAAAAAAAGCAGCATCGCTCCACGGAGGGAAACGAGCGATCTCTTGATCGAGCTGTCTGCGACAGTATTGTTCATTAGCGCGTGGTTTAGGTCGTATGTGTTGTTTGTCTCTATTGACATTACAAAGGTGCAACAGGATCTAAGAAAAGACAAAGACAAAAAAAGTCGTTTGTTGAAAAAAAAGAGTGTATTTTTGAGGATATTTTGAAGCATATTTTTTTATTTTTAATTGAAAATCAATTGATTAATTTCTGGATCAAAAACTTAAATTTGTTGAAGAAACTTTTTTTAATCCATGCAAAATAGCCAGTTAATCACCATTTTTAGATCACTTTCTTCCAAAGAGGTTCGGAGTTTGCGCAAATGGCTCCTGTCTCCGGTCCATAACCAGCGGGAAGATGTGGTTCGGCTATTCGACTATCTGATCCATACAGAACACCTGAACAACGAAAAATCACTCCAGAAAGACAAGGTATTTGCTAAAGTTTTCCCCAAACAAAAATACGATGACGCACTGCTCAGGCAGAGCATGCATTTTTTGCTGAAATCTGTGGAAGAATTCCTTGCGTTTCAGGATTGGTCAGAAGATCCGGCCCGTTTGCGCCTGGCACTGGCGGGGGTGTACCGCAAGCGCAAATTAGATAAAGTCTTTTTGAAAACGATCAAAAGCATCGAAACGCTGCAACAATCACACCCTTATCGCGATGAACACTATTTGCGCAATGAATACCTGTTGCTTCAGGAGCAATACGTTTACCTGGAAGGGAAAAGGCGCATAGTGCCGATGAACCTGCAGGAAATATCGGATAAGCTCGATCTTACCTACTGTGCAGATAAACTCCGCCAAAGTTGTCTGATGCTTTCGCACCAAAAAGTTTATAAGGCGCAGTATAATGCCGGACTTTTACAGGAGGTGCTGCAATACGTAGTAGAACAAGATTTACTGGAAGTGCCTGCAATTGCTATTTATTACTATGTTTACCAGGCGCTTACGGCAAAAGAGAGTGAAACTTTTTTTTATAAACTCAAAGAGACAATAGGTCGCCATTGGGCTTTGTTCCCCAAAGAAGAGATGCGCGACATGTACCTGATGGCCATCAACTACTGCATCGGCCGCATGAACGCCGGATATGAAGTATTTGTCAGGGAAGCGTTCGACCTTTACCGCCAGGGATTTCAGAGAGAGCTTTTGATTGAAAACAACCTGATTTCCAAATTCACATTTCTAAACGTCATACGGATCGGGCTTAAACTCAAAGAATTTTCCTGGGTGAGTGATTTTATCAATTCTCATCAGCAATTCATTGAGGCGCCTTATCGCGATAATATTGTACGGTTCAGTCTGGCCCGTCTCGATTTTGAAAAAGGGGACTACGACTCGGCAATGAAAATTCTCGTGCAGGCCGATTTCGATGATGTACTGGTTTACCTCAGCGCTAAAGCCATGCTGATTCGCATGTATTACGAACAAAGTGAATTTGATGCCCTGGAATCGTTACTGGAAAGCATGCGCACCTACCTGAACCGTAAAGACATGATCGGCGGGCAGCAAAAAATTCTGTACGGCAATCTGGTCCGGTTTACCAAAAAACTCATTCATTTGAATCCTTATAATAATAAGGCGCCACTCCAAAAATTAAAGGAGGAAGTGGCCAAAGTGAACGTGGCGGAGAAGGAATGGTTGCTGCAACAATTGGAAGAACTTTAAAAACACCATCCCTGCGACAACCTTACCTATGGTAAATGGTGTTATTTTCGCAGTGCATTTCATCCCGGGTTGTCCCGGCAAAGATCATCGCCATGCTACGCAAACAGGAAGACATCATTAAAGAGGTTAAAAATATCTTTTCAGCGCACCTGGAAAAAAGCGGATTTCGCAAAACGCCGGAACGGTACGCCATCCTTGAAGAGATCTACAAACGCACCGACCACTTCGATGCGGAAGCCCTCTATATCCACATGAAGACGCAGAATTACAGGGTGAGCCGGGCTACGGTATACAATACCCTGGAACTTCTGGTGAACTGTGACCTCATCAAAAAACACCAGTTTGGCAAAAATCTGGCGCAATACGAAAAATCGTACGGGTATAAACAACACGACCACCTCATTTGTGTGGATTGTGGCAAAGTGCTGGAATTTTGCGACCCGCGCATTCAGCAAATCAAAACCATGATGGGGGATTTGCTGCATTTTAACATCACGCACCATTCGCTCAACCTTTATGGACAGTGCGATGGCGCCTGCCCGAATTCGAAGGCTGAGCATAAGGATGAAGCGGCCAAAGCACACTAATATCTGAAATTTACTGGAATGAAAATAGATGTAATCCTCGGCCTGCAATGGGGCGACGAAGGCAAAGGCAAAATTGTTGACTTTCTGGCCACAGGCTACGACATTGTGGCTCGTTTTCAGGGAGGTCCAAATGCAGGGCATACCCTTAAGTTTGATGGAAAAAAATACGTCTTGCACACCATCCCCTCCGGGATTTTCCGGGAGTCGCTCATTAACCTGATTGGCAATGGGGTGGTTATTGATCCCATCACGTTGGTGAGAGAGTTGAAAAGCGTGGCAGATGCCGGCGTGGAATACCAACACCGCCTCCTCATTTCGCGCAAAGCGCACCTCATTCTGCCCACGCACCGCTACCTCGACCTGGCATCGGAAAGCGCAAAAGGGAAGGAAAAGATTGGATCGACACTAAAAGGCATCGGTCCAACTTATATGGATAAAACCGGGCGAAACGGCTTGCGTATGGGCGACATTCAAAGCCCGAATTTTATGGAAAAATACGATGCCCTGAAAGCCAAACACCTCACCCTGCTGAACCTGTATCCGGAGGTTGCCTTCGAACTGGAGCAGGAAGAAGAACGCTGGATGGCCTGTATTGAAAACCTGCGTGAACTGCAGCAGGTGGATGGCGAGTATTACCTTAATGACGCCCTGAAAGCAGGCAAGCGTGTGCTGGCTGAAGGGGCTCAGGGCGCCATGCTCGATATAGATTTCGGCACCTATCCTTACGTAACTTCTTCCAACACGGTTACGGCCGGTGTATGCAGCGGACTGGGCGTAGCGCCGCAGTGTATAGGCGAGGTCATTGGCATTGCCAAGGCTTATTGCACCCGCGTGGGCTCAGGTCCTTTCCCTACTGAACAGGACAACGAAGCAGGAGAATTTCTGCGCAGGGAAGGCGGTGAATTTGGCGCCACCACAGGCCGGCCACGGCGTTGCGGCTGGCTGGATGTGCCGCAATTGCGCTACACCATTATGTTGAATGGCGTCACACAAATCGCCCTGACCAAAATAGATGTGCTGAACTCGCTGGAAGAAGTGCCCTATGCCGTGAATTACCAAATTGATGGCATAAAAACCGGCCAGTTGCCCTACGACCTGTGCGATACCGATGTCGCGCCCGAATACCAAAAAGCTGCAGGATGGCAACAATCGCTGGAAGGAATCACGGATTACGAAAAAATGCCCGCCAACGCCCGGCATTATATCCATCTTTTGGAGGAAGCTCTCGAAGTTCCCATTTCCATCATTTCAACCGGCCCGGAGCGACAGCAACTCGTATTGCGATAAAACATACATGATCCCGGTCTCTTGTCCCTGACTGGAACAGACGCCTGTGGCCCGTACTAACCTATGCTGTTGCTCAACGGCAAGGGCTTGCCCCGAACTGTCAACCCGGAAGCTCCTTTTCTGCACAATAGCAGAGCCGGAACTCAGGAAGACCTCATCCTTTGGCCAGGGGGGAGAAGGAGTATCCATTTCAAAAGCAGAGAGGCACAATTATTTATTCTTTTCCTACCTTTGGCGCGCCTTAATCAAAACAGGATAAAACCCATGGAAGAATTGCTCAAACGCTACAAAGAAAAGCGTCCTGAAATTGTTTTTGAATGGACAGATGATGAGACCGGCGCCCAGGGATGGGTGGTGATCAACTCGCTTCGAAACGGCGCAGCAGGCGGTGGAACCCGTATGCGCAAAGACCTTACCAAGGAGGAAGTGATTTCATTAGCCAAAGTGATGGAAATTAAATTTTCCGTTTGTGGCCCGGATATCGGCGGCGCTAAGTCCGGCATCAATTTTGACCCCAATGACCCCCGCCGTAACCAGGTACTGCGCCGTTGGTATCAGGCTGTTTATCCCCTGCTGAAGCACTATTATGGTACTGGAGGCGACTTGAATGTGGATGAGTTGAAAGACGTCATTCCCATTACGCAGGATCTTGGGTTGTGGCATCCGCAGGAAGGCATCGTGAACGGCCATTTTAAATCCATTCGGGGCAATAAAATCAACATCATCGGGCAGTTGCGCTATGGTTGTGCAAAAATTGTAGAAGATGCCAACTATGTACCGGAAGGCCCGCATAAGTATGCCGTGGCGGATATGATTACCGGTTATGGTGTTGCGGAATCGGTTCGCCACTACTACCGGATTTTCAGAAATTCTCATTTAAAGGGCAAAACTGCCATCATTCAGGGCTGGGGGAATGTGGCTTCGGCAGCAGCCTGCTATTTAGCCCTGGAAGGGGTAAAAATCCTTGGGATTATTGACCGTGAAGGCGGCCTCATCAGTGAAAAAGGGTTTGAATTGCCGGAGATCAAACAATTGTTCGCAGACAAAGATGGCAATAAACTCCGCTCGAATGAAATGCTTTCTTTTGACGAAGTAAATGAACGAATATGGTCATTAGGCGCCGATATATTTATCCCCGGAGCAGCTTCTAAAATTGTCACCCGCCAGCAAGTGGATGCATTGATCTCAGGCGGCGTAGAGGTCATAGCCTGTGGCGCCAATGTACCCTTTATTGATGACGATGTGTTTTTTGGGCCGACGGCAAAATATGCCGACCAGCAAGTGAGTGTGATTCCTGATTTTGTGGCCAATTGCGGTATGGCCAGGGTTTTTGCCTACCTCATGCAGCCGGATGTCGAAATGACCGACGATGCCATTTTTCAGGATGTCTCGCGTACCATTGGTTCCGCACTCGAACAATTGCATCGGGAGAATCCGGTGCCCGTCAACATCTCCTCAAATGCGTTGACGCTGGCCCTGAATAAGCTTATGCCGGATTTGGCAGTCGTATGACCTTAAAGCATGTGATCAACTTTAACCCCCACAATGGCAGGACAAGCCTTTAACCTTTTTACTTTAACCTTTAACCTTTTTACTTTAACCTTTACCCTTGTCCACTTGTGTGACCAAAAAACAAAGATGCCGTCAGACAAACGACAGAATATTTTAACAAAACAGGGGATTTTATTTGCGCCGTTAAAAATTAGGAATATTTTTGTAACGGTTTATTTAACAGGGCTTTACCTGTCGTGCTTTCTTTTCACCTTTTGAAAGCATGTTAAAAGCTAAAGTCCGTTGACTATCAGCGTAATAAAGCAACTGTTTTTTTTGCTTTGAGCAAGCGTTGCTATCTACTTCCATGCCCATATCCTTTCAAGTAATCTTTTGTACACATACATTCTGTAGCCATGCACTTGATTTATTCTAAAAAATCTTCGGTTTCCTGCAACGGAATTGGAGATAACTTCGTAGTATTATTATTCCATGAACTGATTTAAATCCTACCCTATGAAAAGAGGAATGACTTTCATTTGTACACTGACAGCTTTTTTTATCGCTGTTCTTTTTTCAGCCCCTGCCTTAGCTCAGGATAATCCTGCAGTTACATCCGGTGGCAACAGCAGCACGCCGAAACCCCAAAACATGTGGGAAGTTGGCCTGCATGCAGGTACCATGTTCTCCGGGGGGGACATCAAATCCAAAATTGGCGTAGCCGGCGGCGTACACGTCCGTAAAGCAATCGACCATTTGTTTTCCCTTCGCTTAGACCTGCTTGGCGGTATGTTGAAAGGCGAGTCTTTTGACCCGGACCGCAATTTCGAATGTACCTGGTTGTCAGGCACCGTATTTGGAATTATGAGTCTGAACAGCTTCCGGTTTGACCGAACGGTGCGGAAAGTAAACTATTACTTTATGGTGGGAGCAGGGGGCAATGCTTATGAAACGGCATTTGAACAGGAAGATCAACCGCGCTTCGATACCATCGAACGGGAATTGGCTCCGCACGCAGCATTGGGTGTGGGCATTGCCTTCCGCCTTGGCAAACGATTCAATATAGGCCTCGAGCACCAGGTGTATTCTCTTTTTGGCCGCCGGGCCGACTTGCTCGACGGGTTTGAAAAGGAAGCTGGTATCCGCACACCTTTCCGCGACCTGATCAACTACTCCAGCGTTCGCCTGAATTTCAATATCGGTAATGCTTCCAAGCAATCGGAACCGCTTTACTGGGTAAATCCGCTTGATAAAGTTTTCAAAGATGTAGATGCCATGAAAAAACGCCAGGATGAGTTGCTGGCCGATTCAGATGGCGACGGCGTTATTGACGCAGTGGATGAAGACCCAAATACGCCGCCGGATGTTCCGGTTGATACCAAAGGGCGCGTACTTGACAGTGATAAGGACGGGGTCGCCGATTATAAAGACAAAGAACCTTACTACCCGCCCCGGGCAGGCGAAACCGTAAACAGCGATGGCGTTGTGATGAACCCAATCGGTGGTGGCGGTGTGACGGAAGCCCGTGTTAAAGAACTCATCGACGAGGCTTTGGATCGTCGCGGAGTCGGCCAGGGCGGTGCAGGTGGCGCCGGAGGTGGCGTTACGGAAATGTTTTTGCCGATGGTCCATTTTGCCAGCGAAAGCAGCCAGGTAAAATATTCGGATTACGGAACTTTAGCTGGTGTTGCACGGGTATTGAAAAGCAATCCCAATATTCGCTTAGTGGTCAGTGGCCATACGGATCAAACGGGCCCCGAAGCCCTGAATGACTGGTTGTCTTATCAGCGCGCCAATTCTATCATTGAACACCTTGTGACCAACCATGGTATTGGCCGCGGACGTCTGGTACTGCAATGGGAAGGCAAAAAGAATGCCCTTGTGCCCATCAACAGCAGCTATATGAACCGCCGCGTGGAGTTTAGAGTTGCTACGTCGTCAGATGTAGAAATGGATCCTCCTGCAAAGCCTTCTGGTAAAGACGGTTATTGATTTGTCAGTCTTTAACCCATCTCTGTCACAGGAAGATAAGGCCCTGAAACGGCACTAAATAAACATGAGCCACATCGGAAATCCGGTGTGGCTCATGGCGTTTATATAATGGTGAGTAAGGGGCTCGATTCCGGAAATTCTGATTCAAGCAAATGAGCACAGACTGAAATTTTACGAAAATAGAAAATCTTTGGTCCTCTGCTTTAAAAAATAAACCGCGAAGAGCGCCAAAGAAAGACGCAAAGATTAAAACAGGCATAGAGGGCAAAGGCGGCCTTTGCGTATTCAGCAGGAAGGACCTACGCTCCCAATCAGCTTTTGATCCATTTTACCGCCCGCCGTCTATCACCGTATTCCAACACCACAAAATACATGCCCGGAGCCAGGGTGGAGATGTCGGCACTGATGACAGCCTGATTATTGGCTTTCCAGGTTTTCAGAGACAAAATCTGTCCAAAAGTATTCATAAAAACCACTTGGGGCGAACCGGGCAGATCGCGGGTGTCGATGTTGAGCAAATGGGTTGCGGGGTTGGGGAAAATGTTGACCTGGGCGGACGCTTCCGGGGTTTCCTCTGTTGCGGTCAGTAATATGCAGGCTTCCAGCCCTGATTTAAAAACCTCGTAAGGTTCTGAAGAAACGTTTTCCCGGATTGGACCAACGATATTGCCTTCCGAAAAAAACAGAAAAAAACGACCACAGCCGGAAAGATTATAGATCCGGTGTGGGCTGATGTCTACAGGATGCCATCCTCCGCCATACCCAAACACGGCCAGAACAACGGAGTCTCCTGCGGAAAAGTAAGACAGGGATTCATTGCAATTGAGACCATCCTGCCCCAAAACACTGATGGTGTCCGGAGAAGGGTCTTCTGTCTTCAGCCATTCAATGACTTCAATATCCATCAGCGGAGCCTGATTGGGGCCGGCAACATAATTGTTCAGAACCCTGCCGACTACAATCTCCGTGTTTACGCGAACGGAAGGGCAGAAATAATCGGACACAAAAATGCAGGAACAAGCTAAAGCAGCCTGATTTATCCCAGTCAGAAACAGTGCGAGGAACAGCGCGGGGAGTACTTTTTTCATAAACAACTTTTTAATGCCATAAGGAATGGCGCAAATTTCGGTGAAAACTTTTGCTTAGACCCAAGTGTGAACTATTGATGTTATAGACTGTATAAACGAGTGATTGGGTTGGAAAAAATGCCATAAGCCGTCATATCCCCATTGTTTTCGGCTTTGGTGTAGTCATGGTGAGGTGCTTTTTTTGTTATTCCACTTAGAAAAAAATAATTTCGTTCTGGAAATCTTGCGGGTAGAGAAATAAAAAGATTGTTGAAGCAGGTACCTGCAAATAAAGTTGTAAATGAGCTTATGAGATTAAATTTGTCCATTACCGGTTTAGGGCTATTTATGTCCATTTTTTTACACGCCCAACCTGCCGCTCCCACAGGAGTCGTCGCCACGGGATACGATAGCCATGTAGAATTGAGATGGCAACCCAATGCAGAAAGCAACATCAGTTACTACCGCATTTATCGGGCCGGAGGAACAGGCCAGGCTTTTCAGTTCATCGATAATGTGCCCTCCAACCGGCGCTGGTTTATAGATTTCAGAGGGTATCAGGCCTCCGGCAGCCAGCAGGTTTACAGGATAGCCGCAGTCAATTCTGCTGCGATGGAATCGGCGCCTTCTGCTGAAGTAGCAGCAGCAACCACCCCTTTAAGCGACGATGCGCTCATGGACATGGTGCAGCGCTATACGTTTCGCTATTTCTGGGATTTTGCACACCCGGTGAGCGGCATGGCACGCGAGCGGAACACCTCAGGCGATATTGTGACGACCGGGGGCTCAGGATTTGGGGTTATGGCCATACTCGTGGGCATCGAACGGGGCTACATCACCCGCGAACAGGGGCTTCAAAGACTTATCCAGATTTCCACGTTTTTGCAATTGGTCGCCGATCGTTTTCACGGCGCTTTTCCGCACTGGATGAATGGAAACACCGGCGATGTGGTGCCTTTTAGTCAGTTTGACAATGGAGGCGACCTGGTAGAAACGGCATTCCTAATACAGGGCTTGTTGGCGGCGCGCCAATATTTTGATCAGAATGTGCCCCTCGAAAACTCGCTGCGCAATGTGATTACCGATATCTGGGAATCGGTGGAGTGGGACTGGTATCGAAAAAATAACAGCAATGTGCTTTACTGGCACTGGTCTCCCAATTTCCAGTGGCAGATGAATTTCCCCCTGCGCGGCTTCAACGAAGTGATGATTACTTACCTGCTTGCCGTGGCTTCCCCGACGCATGGCGTACCGGCCAGCCTTTATCAGAGTGGCTGGGCTTCTTCAGGGTATGTCAACGGACAAACGTATTACGGCTATAAACTCGATGTCGGACCTTATAAAGGAGGCCCCCTGTTTTTTGCCCATTACTCTTTTCTGGGTTTTGACCCGCGCAATAAGCGGGATACCCACACCAATTATTTTACCCGCAACAGAAATCATACGCTCATCAACAGAGCCTACTGCATAGAAAATCCTGAAAACCATCAGGGATACAGCGCCGAAAGCTGGGGACTCACCGCAAGCGATAATCCCTGGGGATATTCGGCGCATGAAGCTACGCTCAACAACGACAATGGTACCATTACGCCCACGGCGGCCTTGTCATCCATGCCTTATACGCCAGGCGTTTCGATGGATGCGCTTCGCCATTTTTACCGCAATCTTGGCGCTGACCTATGGGGCTACTATGGTTTTTACGATGCTTTTAATCTGGATCAGAATTGGTTTGCCAATTCTTACTTAGCCATTGATCAGGGGCCCATCATCTGCATGATTGAAAACCATCGCAGTGGCTTGTTGTGGAATTTGTTTATGAACGATGAGGCCATCCAGCAGGCCGTTGCTGCTGTAGGATTCGTGAACGATGTTACTTCCACCAATGAAAATGACGATGCGACTTCGTTGAATCCGGGCGTCTATCCGAATCCCGCGACAAAGGAAGTCAACGTCAGTTTTCAATTGACAGAACGGACTCAGATGACCGTTACGCTGGAGGATTTGTATGGAAAAACGATTGCTTCGCTACTCGAAACACAGGAATTGGGAGCTGGTGAATACCGGCTGTCCCTGCCGTTGAATCCGCCCCCCGGAATGTACCTCGTTCGCTTTCAGGCGGGGGCCCTACGTATTGCAAAAAAGCTTTTGGTTCTGGAATAATAAACAACAAATTTTTAAATAAACACACAACTTATGAAACGATTGCTACTATTAGCCCTATCTGTCGTGTTTTGGTCTACGATGGCCATCGGGCAAATTGTCTACGAAGATTTTGAAGGCGGCACTTCCGACCTGAACTGGCAAGGCCTTGATGGTATGTACAATGGCGTAGTTGCCAACCCCGATCAGGCGGGTGTTAACGCTAGTACTTCCTGCGGTTCTTACACCAAATCAGGCGCACATGCCTACAGTTTGCTCCTTGCTGATCTTGGCGCTCCGATGGATTTGACCACGAACAATCAGTTCAAGATTCAGATCTATTCCACGGTTGCAACGGCGGTTTTGCTCAAGTTGGAAGGTACTGGCCCTGCTATTGAAGCAACCAAAGCCATCACGCAGGTGAACCAGTGGGTGGAATACACTTTTGATTTCAGTGCTGCTGCATCTTATACCGGTCTTTCGAAAGTCATTCTTTTCTTCGATCCGGGTGTGGAAACCAGCGCCGATACCTATCTTTTCGACAACCTCAGGGCAACCGGCCCCGGCATTGTTTACGAAGATTTTGAAGGCGGCGTGGCTGACCTGAACTGGCAAGGCCTTGATGGCATGTACAATGGCGTGGTCGCCAATACAGATCCCAATGGCGTTAACGGCAGTGAATTTGCCGGCTCTTACACTAAATCAGGCGCACATTCCTACAGCTTGCTTCTTGCTGATCTGGGAGCGCCGATGGATTTGACCACGAACAACCAGTTCAAAATTCAGATTTTTGCTACAGCGGCAACGCAAGTGCTTTTGAAACTGGAAGGAACAGGTGGCGCCATTGAAGCCGTCAAGAACATTGCAGTCACCGGCGCGTGGCAGGAATATACTTTTGACTTTAGCGCGGCTGCCAACAATACCGGGCTTTCCAAAATCATCCTCTTTTTTGACCCGGGTGTGGAAACCAGTACCGACACTTACCTTTATGACAACCTGCGAGCAGTTCCGCAAGGTGCTTGTGCCGGTGTTACGCCGGACGCGGACCTCATTGACGATTTTGAATGCAATCGCAATGCAACCTACGGTGCAGCCTGGGAATTTCTGACGGTGGTCGACAACCCGAATGTTTCGGCAGTAAACTCCAGTGCTAAAGTTGGTCGTTTGGTAGACCCTCCCGGCCCATGGTACGCCCTGGTTATTGATTATCAGAACCCGATTGACCTGAGCACGAAAAATTACATCAGCCTGAAATTGTGGGCGCCGCGGACGGGCAACCTGCTCGTTAAATTAGAAGGCGGCATTTCCGGCGCTGCAGAAGTATTTATCCCGGTGACAGAAGTCAACCAGTGGGTAGAATACGGAGTGGATTTCAGCGCACAAGCTGCTGCCAACCACAAGAAAATCAGCATTTTCGTGAATGCCGGCAACGGTGATTTTGACGGTGATGTTTATTATATTGACGACATCAAGCGCAGCACGCAGCCGATTCCCGGTCCGCTGGAAGATTTTGAAGATGGTCAGTTTGGCGGTGCAGATATGTTCTGGCAACCGCTGAACGATGACGCTGCACTTCACGGAATTTATGGTGGCGTCATCGCCAACCCTGCTCCGAACAGCATCAACGACAGCCCGAATGTGGGTCGTTATACCAAAGGTTCTACGCCTTTCAGCACCCTGGCCGGATTTTTACCTTCTGCCATTGATTTGTCATCCAACTCTCAGGTTAACCTCGATGTCTGGGCCCCTGCCGGCTCAACCAGCGTGCGCATGCAACTCGTAAGCGCATCGCAGGGCAACAAAGAGGTGACCCGCGATATTACAGCTACGGAAGAATGGGTAGAACTCAATTTCGATTTTTCTGCTTTCTCAGCCATCACGGATTTCCAACAGGTGAACATCCTGTTTGATCCGGGGGTTGCCGGAGCCGGAACCATCTATTATTACGACAACCTGCAGCAGGGTGTGAGCACGGTTGATCCTTGCGAAGGCGTAGAACCGATTGCCAACCTCATTGATGACTTTGAATGCCAGCGTAATGTATCTGTTACGGCCGGCGCTCAGCAATTGCAGGTGGTCAACAACCCTGCTTTGGAACAGGCCAATTCAAGCCTCAAAGTAGGCGAATACTCTGACCCGGCAGATGCATGGTCTGCTCTGGTTTACGATTTTGGAGGAACAATTGATTTGTCGCTGTACAATCAGTTGAGTATTAGCATCCGTTCAGCCGTAGCGGTACCTGTTTTATTCAAGCTTGAAGGTGGAAGTTCTCCTGCAAGGGAAATCTTTACGGACATCACAACTACTGGTGCATGGGTGAAATATGCCATTGACTTCAGTGCTTATGCAGGTGAAGATCACACCCGATTGGCAATTTTCTTCAATGCCGGAAATGATAATGGCGGCACAGACAAATATTACATCGACAATATTTCCTGGTCGAGAGCGCCGTATACCAATTGTGTGATGACGTTTGAATCGCCTGATCTTACGGTTACCAACTGGCGCTATTTTGCCAATGGTTCCCAGGATGCGACTCCATTTGAAGTGGTAGCCAACCCCAACCCGGGTGGCGCAAACAACAGTACGAATGTCGGTATTTTCGTAGAAGCAAACGATGGTGCTGAATTTGCAGGCATGTATGCCGACCTTGAGGCTCCTATTGCATTCCCGGATCTTGCCAACAAGACCATCCGCATGAAAGTATTGTCGGACAATACCGCTGTCATGACCATGAAACTGGAAGGTTCTGCAGTGGGTGCGCCTTCTTCGGGTGACAACAACGTCGACTATACCACGCCGGGCAACTGGCAGGAACTGACCTGGAATTTTGCCAATGTTGCCGATGATGGCCAATACAAGCGCCTTACTTTGATTCTGAACTTTGGCGTCGTTCCTGCAGCAACCACTTTCCACTACTTTGACGACATCGTTATTGGCGCAGGCATGTGTTCTACTGTTGGAACCAACGAACAGCCGGTGATCGAACGCCTCAGCATCGCTCCAAACCCGACAACGGGTGAAGTGTTGGTGCGCAATGCCGGCGAACTTCGTGCATTTGTGGTTTACGATCTGCTTGGCAAGGTTGTTCTGCGCCAGCAAACGAGTGGCCAGAACAATGTGTCACTGGAACTGAGCAATCTGAGTGCAGGTATGTACACCATTGCTGCATTCAATCAGGAAGGATTATTGACAGCAAATACCAAGCTCATTAAGCAATAATCAGCCGGAAACAGGAGCCTCGAATCAAAAGCTACCTGTTGCATTATGAACAAAATGTGCTGTGAAGACAGCGGTTGTCTCAAAAAGGCAACCGCTGCCACAGTTCTTTTTTTGAACCGGCTAAATCATTGCGATATGACCTGCCGTCTGATTGCAGCTTCGTTGCTCCTCATCCTGAGTGCTTGCCAACCGGGAGCCCATTCCCGGAAAACATCAGGTGCAAAGGTTCCTTTTTCTATAGACGAGCTTCAACTGCGCACGTTTCGCTATTTCTGGGAACTACCGGAAACAGCAGATGCCAACTGGCAAGTACCGGACCGCTGGCCGACGCTTAATTTTTCAAGCATTGCCGCTACCGGATTTGGGCTAAGCGCTTATTTTATCGGAGTGGAACGGGGATACATTACCCGTGAACAGGGCGCTGACCGGGTGTTGAAAACCCTGGAAACGCTGATTGCTTTGCCTCAGGGTGATGCGATGTCAGGAGTGAGTGGTTACAAGGGGTTTTTCTACCATTTTCTGAACCACAACGACGCCAGGCGCTTCAAAAATGTGGAGTTGTCCACCATTGATACCGGTCTCTTAATGGCGGGGGTGTTGTCGGTCATGTCTTATTTTGACGGCAATAATGAAACGGAAACCCGTATTCGAGCGCTTTCTGATCAGCTCTATCGCCGGGTAGAGTGGGATTGGGCGTTGAATGACAAAGGCTACCTTTCCATGGGCTGGTTTCCCGACAAGGGCTTCCTGGCGAGTGAATGGCACGGCTACAACGAAGCGATGGTTTTGATCATCATGGCGATGGGCTCGCCTTCGCACCCGATTCCTGAAGAGAGCTGGGAAAAATGGTGTAAACCATACGTCTGGAACCGTTTTGAGGGTCAGGAGTACGTCAATTTTGCGCCGCTTTTTGGCCACCAGTACAGCCAGATGTATGTTGATTTTCAGGGAATTTACGACCCGTACATGAAAGCAAAAGGCATCGACTATTTTGAAAATGCCCGCCGCGCCACTTATGCCAACCGCGCCTATTGCCTGAAAAACCCATCCGGATTTGCCGGATATGGAAAAAATGTTTGGGGACTTACAGCCTGTGACGGCCCCGGACCATTGGAAAAAGAGTGGAACGGCCGAAATGTGAAGTTTGACGGCTACCGTGCACGTGGCGCTTCCGGCGATTACATCTTCGATGACGGAACCCTCGCGCCAACTGCTGCAGGCGGTTCTGTACCCTTTGCGCCTGAAATCTGCCTGCCGGCTCTTAAGACCATGTGGAACGATTATTACGACGGCTTAATCGGCCCTTACGGGTTTCGGGATGCCTTTAACCCCACCCTTGACTGGTATGATGTGGATTACCTCGGCATTGATCAGGGCCCCATTCTCATCCAGTTGGAAAACCACCGCTCCCGATTGGTTTGGGAAGTCATGAAAAAAAATCCATACATCCGCGAAGGCCTTAAAAAAGCCGGATTTACAGGCGGGTGGCTCGACAAGAGCAATTGAAATTGAAAAAATACGCACTGTTTATGAATTTAACAAAACTCCTGAAATTGGGGGCATTGCTGGGCGTTGCCTATCTCCTCAATTCATTCGCCATACAGAGTGGCCTCTTTTCCGATGCCCCGCGCCCGGTAAAACTGGATGCCCGCATCGAGCACAGCATTGACTCTCTTCTGGCGTTGATGACGATGGAAGAGAAAGTAGGTCAAATGACACTTTTTACCTCCGATTGGGATGTTACCGGGCCAACACTCCGGGCCGGGTACAAAGACGACATAAAAAAAGGTAGGGTAGGAGCCATTTTTAATGCCCATTCTGCTGCGTTTACGCGAGAATTACAGCGGATTGCCGTAGAAGAAACCCGTCTCGGTATCCCCCTGCTTTTTGGCTATGATGTTATTCATGGGTATAAAACGATTTTTCCGGTTCCACTTGGCGAATCTGCCAGCTGGGATTTAACGGCCATTGAGCACTCTGCTCGGATTGCCGGACTTGAAGCAGCTGCTTCCGGCCTGCACTGGACTTTTGCACCGATGGTGGATATTGCCAGAGACCCGCGTTGGGGCCGTGTTTGCGAAGGCGCCGGAGAAGATACTTACCTCGGATCAGCCATTGCAAAAGCACGGGTTAAAGGTTTTCAGGGCAATGGCTATGATCAGCCGGATGCCGTACTGGCCTGTGTCAAGCACTATGCCGCTTATGGCGCAGCGCAGGCTGGCCGCGATTACCACACGGTGGACATGTCTGAACGCATGCTTCGCGATGTGTACCTTCCTCCTTTTAAAGCCGGCGCTGACGCCGGCGCCTGGACCTTCATGACTTCTTTCAATGAGTTGGATGGCGTTCCTGCAACCGGAAATAAATTTTTGCTGACCGATATCCTGCGCAACGAATGGGGATTTCCGGGCTTCATCGTTACAGATTACACCTCCATCAATGAAATGGTGGACCACGGAATTGTTGCCGATGAAAAAGATGCCGGGGAACTGGCCGTTATGGCCGGAGTAGACATGGACATGCAGGGTGCTGTTTACTACACCCATCTTGCTGATTTGGTAAAAGAAGGCCGCGTTCCAGAATCCATTGTGGACAACTGTGTGCGGCGGATTTTGCGCATGAAATACATGCTTGGCCTGTTCGACGATCCTTATCGTTTCAGCGATACCGAGCGCGAAAAACGGATCATCATGGCGCCGGCGCACCTGGATGCAGCCAGGGATGTTTCCCGAAAATCCATTGTTTTGCTGAAAAATGAAAAAAATACCCTGCCGATTTCGAAGTCTATCAAAAAACTTGCGGTCATTGGCCCATTGGCCGACAGCAACAAAGAATTGATAGGATCCTGGTCGGCGGCAGGCGATTCCAAACAATGCGTTACCCTGATGGAGGGCATTCGCGCCAAGCTCGGCAATACGATTAAAATAAGCTTCTCTAAAGGTTGTGACATCAACAACAGCGACAAAAGCGGCTTTAAAGCAGCTTTGTCGACCGCCAAATCAGCCGATGTCATTGTCGTAGCTGTTGGCGAAGAAGCAGGTATGAGCGGTGAAGCGGCAAGCCGTTCAGATATTACCTTGCCGGGGGTGCAGGAGGAGTTGGTTCGCTTGCTGGTTGCCACCGGAAAACCAGTGGTGGTGGTACTGATGAATGGCAGGCCGCTGGCGATTCCCTGGATTGCTGAAAATGCGCCTGCAATACTGGAAACCTGGTTTCTTGGAACCCAGGCCGGCAATGCCATCGCTGACGTGCTGTTTGGCGATTACAATCCATCCGGAAAATTGCCGATCACCTTCCCTCGCAATGTGGGGCAGGTACCGATTTTTTACAGCATGAAAAATACCGGTCGTCCGTTTGACGCGAATGATAAATACACCAGCAAATACCTGGATGTGCCCAACACGCCCCAGTATCCCTTTGGCTATGGCTTGAGCTATACCACTTTCAGCTATTCCGGCTTGAAAACTTCAGCAGCAACTTTCCGCTACGGCGAAACGCTGGAGGTTCGGGTAACCTTGAAAAATACCGGCAACCGGGATGGAGAAGAAACGGCACAATTGTATGTACGCGACCTCGTGGGCAGCGTCACCCGGCCTGTTCGCGAATTAAAAGGCTTTCAAAAGGTTTTTTTGAAAGCAGGTGAATCTAAGGAGTTGGTTTTCAAACTGACTGCCAAGGATTTGTCCTTCTACGATCAAAAGATGCGCTTCCGTGCTGAACCAGGCGATTTTGACCTCTTTGTCGGGGGGGATTCTGATGCGAAGCTATCAGCGAGGGTGAAATTTGTAGAATAAGCAGTGGGCAGGATAGAGTTTGCTTTGGATAAACATTTTGAGTTCTCAATTTGAAGAACGGATTATGAAGAGTTGGCAGTTAGCAGTTGGCAGGATGGAGTTTGATTAGGATAAAAATTCGGGTTATCAATTTGAGTAACGGTTTATGAAAAATTGGCAGTTGGCGGGATAGTGCTGGCTGCTCCGAACTGCGAACTAAAAAACTGCCAACTATTCATCCGTTTGCTCAATCTGAAAATACCAGCTTAATCAGAAATACCCTCAAAACTGCCAACTGCCGACTGAAAAACTGCCAACTGTTTTATCCATTTACTCAATCTGAAAATACCTGCTTAATCAGAAGTACACTCAAAACTGCCAACTGCCGACTGAAAAACTGCCAACTGTTTTATCCATTTACTCAATCTGAAAATACCTGCTTAATCAGAAGTACACTCAAAACTGCCAACTGCCGACTGAAAAACTGCCAACTGTTTTATCCATTTACTCAATCTGAAAATACCTGCTTAATCAGAAGTACACTCAAAACTGCCAACTGCCAACTGCCAACTGCCAACTGAATAACTGCAAACTCAGAAATCGTTTTCCTAACTTAAACAACAACCTAAATGAGCTACCTTAACACACACAAATCACCTTCGTGGCGAAAAGCAATCCTGCTGGTTTTGCTGGTCTGGGGGTGTGTCGGTTTTGCCGACGCTCAGATAAAAGTGAGGGGCAAAGTGACCGATAATTCCGGAAGCGAGCCGCTCATCGGAGTGAATATTCTGGAGAAAAATACAAACAACGGGACCATCACCGACCTGGATGGGATGTACGAAGTAACGGTTGCGGGCCCGGAAGCGGTGCTGGTTTTTTCCTACACCGGATATGCTTCGGTGGAAGAAAAAATTGGCAACCGCAGCACCATCGACGTTAAGCTTTCCGAATCGGCGTTGTTGCTGGAGCAGGTCGTCGTCGTGGGTTATGGTACCCAACGCAAGCAAGACCTCACCGGAGCCGTCTCCACGGTAAAAGGAGAAGATGTCGCCAGGTTGCCAACAGCCTCTGTTCAACAAGCTTTGCAGGGTAAAATTCCCGGCGTACAGGTCGTGACAGCTTCCGGGCGCCCCGGCGATGGCGCAGTAGTGCGTATTCGCGGGGTAGGCACACTGAATGATGCCCGCCCTCTGTATGTAGTAGATGGTTTGATTGTAGATGATATTAGTTTTCTTAATACCAACGACATCGAAAGCATTAATGTCCTGAAAGACGCTTCGGCAACCGCCATCTATGGCGCCCGTGGCGCCAACGGCGTGGTGCTGATTTCCACCAAGCGGGGCAAAATCGGGCAGTCTGCGCAGGTTTCCTTTTCTGCCTACCGCGGATCTCAGGAAGTGGCCAAAACCATCGAACTGACAAACGCTGAAGAATACGCGATTCTGTCGAACGAAATCATTCAGAATGAGGTAGGCGGAGCGCCTACTTTTCCTGATCCCGCCTCTTTAGGCGCAGGAACGGACTGGCAAAATGAAGTGTATCAGGTTGCCCCCATGCAGAACTACAACATTGCTTTCAGTGGCGCTACCGAAAAAATGTCGTACAACATCAGCGGCGATTATTTCGATCAGGAGGGTATCTTGAAAGGGTCGCGCTACCGCCGATTAACCATCCGTGCCAACAACGAATACCATGTTAAATCTGCGCTGAAAATTGGTCACAACCTCGCTTTTATCAATACCAAAGATGTTTCCGTACCCGATGTAACAGGCAACACCTACCGCGCCGACCCGACTGTTGTTGGATTTGTAGACGGGGTTTATGGAAATACATCGACACGGTCTTCTGTAGGCAATCCGCTGGCTCAGTTGTTTTATGAAAATGACAACCTGCGCAACGGGGTTCGCCTCCTCGGCAATGTGTATGCCGACCTGACCTTCCTGAAAAACTTTACCTTCCGCAGCAGCTTTGGCGTCAATATCTATCGGGAAGATTTTGAAAGTTTTGTACCGGCCTTTGTCGTTTCCGCACAACAGCAGCGTTTGGTGAACGGCCTAACCATTTCCAGGGCGGAATCCACCAACTGGCTCTGGGAAAATACGGTGACTTTTCAAAAAGACTGGAATGAAAACCTCAGCCTGACCGTTTTGGGCGGGGTCACTTCCCAGAACGACGAAAGCTCCTTTTTCGGTGCTTCGGTACAAGGCTTGCAATACGAAAACGAGGCCCTGCGCTTCATCAATTTTTCAGAGCTGGACAGCCGGAATGTTTTCAATGGCGCCAGTTCCTGGAGTATTTTATCTTACCTCTTCCGGGTGAACACCACTTTGTTTCAGAAATACCTGTTGACGGCTTCTTTCCGGGCAGATGGCTCTTCGCGTTTTGGCAAAAACAATCGCTTTGGCTACTTCCCTTCGTTTTCGCTGGGCTGGCGCATCACGGAAGAAGCTTTTATGGAGAACCAGAACTTGTTCAGCAATCTGAAGTTGCGTGCAGGCTGGGGCCAGACGGGTAACGACCGCATTGGCAACTACGAAAGCGCTGCCGTTATTGCCACCGGGCTTTGGGCGGTGTTTGGCACGGGCGAAAACCTGCAAACCGGCGCTTTGCCGCTGACCCTTTCCAACCCCGATCTTCGTTGGGAAAGCACCACGCAGTCGAATATCGGCCTCGAAATGGGCTTTGTCAAAAACCGGCTCAATATCGAAATCGACTATTACAACCGCACCACGGAAGACATCCTGTGGCGGGTACCGATTCCTTTGTATGTTGGACTGGAAGCGCCGCCACTCATCAATGCGGCCCAGGTGAGCAATAAGGGGATAGACCTGGCGCTGAACTGGCAGGATAAAATAGGTGCATTTGGCTATCGGGCATCACTGGTGGGCTCAACCATCGACAACGAAGTGCTGCGCCTCAGCAACGGTGAAGAGCAATTTTTTGCAGGCGGACTTGGCCTTGGCGGCCAATTGGGCACGATCACCAGAGCGGGCTTGTCGGTTGGTTCTTTTTATGGATACGAAGTGATCGGCATTTTCCAGAACGAAGCCGATCTGGCCAATTTCGCGAAAGAAGGCCCGGAAAAAGCGGGCGACCTGATTTTTAAAGATCAGAATGGCGACGGCATCATCACCGATAAAGACCGTATTGTCTTGGGGAATTCCATTCCCGATTATACCTTTGGATTCAGCGTTGGAGCGGATTGGAAAGGCTTTGATTTGTCGGTCGATTTTGCCGGACAAGCAGGCAACGAGATCATCAATTCCAAAAAAATGGCGCGTTTCAATACGCCTAACTTCGAGCGTAGTTTCCTCGATCGCTGGACGGGAGAAGGCACCAGCAATACAGAACCGCGGGTGACCAACAGTGGCCATAATTACCAGTTTTCTTCCAGATTTGTGGAAGATGGCTCTTTTGTGGCACTTCGCAACCTGCAGGTGAGCTATAGCCTGCCGCAGTCGGTGTTGCAAAAAATCCGGATGACGAGTCTGCGGTTTTTTGTAGCGGGAACCAACCTGAAGATTTGGACAAAATACTCCGGATACACCCCTGAAATCGTAAATGAATCCGGTTTTGAATCCGGAATCGACAGGGCTGTATATCCGATTTCGAAGATCTATACGTTTGGCTTGAACGCTTCTTTTTGATTGAATCATGGAAAGCTGTATGGCTTTCTTCAAAACAAATGTTATGAAACAGTTCTTATCAAAAATCATACTGGGCAGCGTCATGCTTTTTGCAGCAACCAGCTGTAACGAAGATTTTTTGCAGAAAGAGCCGCTCAATATCCTTACCGACGAGTCTTTTTTCCAAACGCCCGAGCAGGCTGTTGAAGCTACCAATGCGGTTTACAACATGCTGCGCCGTTGGGAAGTGCACGTTTTTAGCTACGTAGGTATGACCGATATTGTGTCGGATGATGCCGATAAAGGCAGTACGCCTACGGATGCCAACTTCCTGCTCGAAGTGGACAACCTGACTTATAATGCGGGAAACTTAGCCATGTCGACGGTATGGAATGGTTATTACCGGGGCATTTACCGTGCCAATACTGCCATTGAGCGCATTCCGGCGATTGAAATGGACGAAGCCCTCAAAGCCCGGCTCATTGCAGAATGTCGCCTGTTGCGCGCTTATTATTATTTCAATATGGTGCGCTGGTTTGGCGACCTGCCGCTGATCACCAGGCCACTGACGCCAAGCGAGTTTGATCAGCCGCGTAAACCACAGGCTGAGGTGTATGCACAAATCATTGCAGACCTCGAGGCAGCGGCGGCCACTTTGCCGGAAACCTATCCTGCTGCCGAAAAGGGGCGCGTGACCAAAGGCGCTGCCAATGGCTTGCTGGCCAGGGTTTACCTTACATTGGGCGATTTTCAAAAAACAGAGCAGTACGCCATGGCGGTCATCAATTCAGGAAAATATGCCCTGTATCCCAACTACGGCAAACTGTTTACGCCGGAAGGCGAAAATTCTTCCGAGTCGATCTTTGAAGTGCAGACAACCTCTGACCCTCAGGGTCTGGGCGGCTCGCAATACAACGAAGTTCAGGGTGTGCGTGGCGTACCTAACCTTGGCTGGGGATTCAACCGCCCGTCGGATAACCTGGTTGCGGCCTACGAAGGCAGCGACCCTCGCCGCGAAGCAACGATTTTGTACGTAGGCGAAGTGCTGCCCGATGGTTCTGCAGTGGTGCAGGACAACCCGGAGGTGATCAACGAGCGCTACAACCAAAAAGCCTGGGCGCCCCAACCGCTGAACGGCGCGAACGGCATTGGCGGCGGCAACATCCGCATTCTGCGCTACGCCGATGTTTTGCTCATGGCTGCGGAAGCGATGAATGAGAACGGAAAAACAGCAGAAGCGCTGGCTTTCGTCAACCAGGTGCGGGCTCGTGCTCGCGGTTCCAACCCCTTTATCCTTCCCAATATTACGGTGACCGACAAAGACCAGTTGCGCGACCGGATCTGGAAAGAACGTCGCGTAGAACTGGCGATGGAACAACACCGTTGGTTTGACCTGAAGCGGCAGGGACGTCTGGCGCCGGTAATGCAGGCAGTTGGCAAGGCATTTGTGGCAGGCAAACACGAACTTTTCCCGATCCCGCAGGAAGAGATTGACCTGAGCGACGGGCTGCTGACGCAGAATCCAATGTATTGATAATCCATGAAATCAGGCTGGGGCAGGAAACCTCCTGACCCAGCCTGTCATTTATGACCGGGGTGGAACCGCAGATTTTTTCAACCCTCCACTTCTTGAGCCATTGAAGATGTCCTCTGCAATTTTGAATCCAAGCGGTACGCCTCCAATGTTTCTGGTTAGGTTCGGACTTCCTGTGTTGTCGAGTGCAAATGCATCGAAAGACCAGTGAACGCCGAGGTAAACGCGGCTAAATCCATTCTCTTCGATCATTTTCCAGAGTCCCCCCGCGAATGTTCTGGCGTGCTTGGGGCGCACGGCGCCTTTGTTATCCAGATTGACCCCGTTAAATTCATCGGATACCATCGAAAATCCTGTCGGAAGAACGGCGCCTTTATCCGGACCGAAATTGCCAATATTGGTTACATCGTAAAACAGGCGTACCATGTGTAGGGCCGCTGCTCCAAAAGTGGCGTGACCTGAAGGGTAGGCCGGAAATGGTGGGGAGAAGTTTTTTTGCCCTGGCTCGTTTGTTTTTGGGGCCCCTAAGGGCAGCCAACCAGGGTCGCAGTCCTGCGAAATTGGACTTCCGCCTCCTGTTCCTGTGATTCCCATAGAGCCGTCGTGCTCCCGGATGCCAACAATGGGCCTCCAAAAATCGTGGATGTATTTTTGATCCCAGGCAAGAATGCCCGCGTCGCCCATAGCTGCATTTACTAAAGCGAACAAACGGGCGTTCTCTGAAACGGTATTGTTTTTTTCAATGGCAATTTTCCGAACGATCTGATTGAAGAAACGCGGGGGCGTGCCCAACCCTTTTGCACCGTCATAGCCCCAGTAAATTCCAATAACGGTTTCATCTGCCGTACGTTTCAGGTTGTGCAAAGCTGCGCTGGCTGTAGATAAAGTCCCCATTAATTCAGGGGCTATGCCTTTATACCTCACCTGCCTTAATGCAGTAGCGTATTCCCCTGGGGCCAGGCTGTCGGGACTGTCCAGAGTATGGCGGGCAGAAATGGAAAATCCCTTTGATTTAGCGCCATAAAATGGAGCGTGGAACCCCTGTGGATTGTCCGGATCGGGCCGGTGTTTGGTACGTGCCATCGAGGGGGAATAGCCATTGTCGCTTGCATTTGGGTCTGCACTCCGGTCCTTCAGCAGGCGGTCTGCTACCACGAGGCCAAAGGTATGACCCTGAGTAATTGCTCCGCTCCCCAATCCGGACTGGGCGTGCATTGAATCGAAAAATGCTTTCTGGCTCGGATAGAGGGCAGACAGCGTAGCGTGCGCAGCTGCAGCAACAGCTGCTGCTGCGGCATTGGGCTTGTCGGCTGCAGGAATGGCCGGAACGGCAGGCAAGCCTGGCAGGTATGCAGGTAAATCAGGGCCTCCTATAATGCCTGCATATGCATCATACATGGCCAGGTGAACAATAGCGATGGCGCGGGAACTCATTGTAGGTCCGTTTACCATAGCACCATCGAGACCAGTCGTATGGCTGGTGCGATTCGCTTCAAGTGCAACTTCATTCCAAAAAAGAATTGGATCTTGCATGTTAAGGAACTTGGTTTTAAGAAATTATATAATGGTCTTTCAGAAATCATTTTCAAAAGTATAGACCATTCTTTTTTGATGCCAATAGGGGAAATTGAGTTTGTATCATAATTCTTTAGCAGGGCAGATTGCAAAAGAATTGTTGGAATGATTTTTTTTATTTAAGTAGCTGATTTTTAAATAAATTAACATTATTGCGAAATATATTTTTGTATCAATTATGTTTTATCTGCTGCTGTTGCCGTATCCATAAAAAAAGCGCCTGCAATATCCTTTGCAGGCGCTTTATACTCAAAAACTGGTCTTGCGACCGGGTGGGTTACCCGGTAAAAAATAACTGGGAAAGGTTTATTTACTGAGGTTTAGTTTGTCTGGTTTGAAAAAATGCCGTGCCGGCTGACCTGGCATTGTAGTGTTGTGTTCATAGTTATTGAACTTCTTAATTGTGAAGTAAGAGAGATCTACCGACACGGATTTCTTTTGGGCCTTTCATTCGGTTTTTTTATCGCTTTAATGCAACGGGGAAAGCTGCGACGATTACTACCCCTTGCTTTGTCGCAGCCTCTCCATTGCAATGTTGCTCCCCGAAGGTTGCTTCATGTTCATTATAACACGCTTTGTTATTTTAACGTCGGTAAATTGGTTTGTGCTTGTTCCTTCATGCGCTTATGAACCTGTCGTCCTTGTGCGCAAATGTTCCTAATCATTGAACAATACAAAGTTGGGATAATCCCGCCTTTTTAAAGAGCGTAGAATAACCCGAATTTCAAAACAGGTGATTATGCGCAAGCGCTGCGCATTTTTACGCTGACCATGCCCCCGTATTTCTACCTGTTTTTCAATCGGACTCCGGTTGTGGTTTTGAAAGCGGTATTGGATAACTTATATTAGAGGCAAATAAAACATGTTTACTATGAAAAATGCATTTACCCTCATTTTTGTACTAATGGCGGGCGCCCTGTTGGTTTGGTCCTGTAACAATTCAGGGAGTGAAGGTTCTATGGCGAAAACAGAATCAGACGCGGCTGCCGGCGCCAGTTTACCGGCTTTTCAGATTCCTGCAGACTCAGCTCATGTCTGGATGAGTCGTTGGATTGATAAACGACACAGCATAGACCAGGCAATTACCACTTGCGGAACACCTTCAGATACTTCCTATCTGGTTTATGGTTATCAGTTGCCGCGCCTTGAACTGGATTCGATGCTGCAGTATTTGGGCCCGGATCCAAAGGTTTGGGCAATGATCGCCATCAAGTATGACAGTGCGTCACAAATGTTTGTCCCCGAACTTGTTTTCGCCGCAGAGCCCAATGCGAAAATTAAGGATTGGAGCTATTATGACTTCACGGCGCCATGCCCGACATCGTGCCCCGATGATAAACTCGCCGTAAAACGGTAGTTGAATTAGGACGGTGCAGGAAAAATATTGATTTCACAGAATCGGAAAATCCAAAAGTATGTCACATCATCAATGGCTAATGCTCGTTTCGGCTTTTCCGGTTTTATGTCTGGCAATTTCCTGCACCATCTGGTTGTTAAAACGGAAAACCTTTTCCACCCCGCTTCAAATTCTCGGCTATTTTTTGTTGTTCAATTTGTTTATAGAATTGAGTGCCCGCCTCGTAGTGTCTGTCTGGGGAAAAAACAACCTCCCTTTGTTGCACTTGTATACAGTGGGGGAATTTCTGTTGTTTTCTTTTTTTTATCGGGCGCTCTTGCCGGAACTTGCCTTTTTTAAAAAATATTTTGCTGTTTTTGTAGGCGCTGTTACCCTGCTCATTATTTTTAATTCTGCCTTTTTACAAAGCATATTTGTCTTTAATAGTTATGCCAAAACATTGGTTCAGATCATCCTGATCCTTTATTCCATTGCGTTCTTTTTCCACCTTCCCGAGTCGTCTGATTTTAGCCAACCCGACGGGTGGTCGCTCCGGATGATCAATTCAGCGATATTAATTTATTACTGCGGAAGCCTTTTTATATTCATGTTTAGCAATGTTTTTATAGAGAAAGCTTTAATTTACAACGGCTTTTGGATATTTAATGCCTTGTTGAATTTACTTTTTCACGTTTTAGTTCTAACCGGTTTATGGAGAGTGGCTTTCAGGCATCCGAAATTATCTTCCTGATGAGTATTGGAATCTTGATAATGGTTGCTCTGGCTTTGTCCCTGGTATGGTTTTCCAACCGTGCTCAAAAGCAAATTTTGCGCCAGCAAATGCACAACCAGCAGATAGAATTGCAGTACCAGCAGGAATTGATCCAAAAGAACTTATTGGTTCAGGAAGAAGAACGCCGCCGCATTGCGTCCGATTTGCACGATGAAATTGGTTCCAAACTGAATGTGCTGCACCTGAACATGCACCGGCTTCGCAAAATGGAACCTCAGACGGATGGTTTCGATGAAACAGTAGAGGACATCAACGGCCTTATTTCCAATACCATAGATGCTACCCGGCGCATTTCTCACGAGCTGATGCCGCCTACGCTGGAAGATTTTGGCCTGATCGAAGCCCTGAAGGAGCTTGGACAGCATGTGAGCCAGTCCGGCGCAGCCGAGGTGGACTTTTCTTCAGAGGTAGCGCGCGCAGCCATAGGAGATGCCAATACCGAGCTGAATCTTTTCCGGGTTTTTCAGGAACTGATCAGCAACTCGCTCCGGCACGGAAAAGCCGATCGGATTCACATCCGGATCGCTTCGGCGGGTGAATGCATAGAATTTCATTATCAGGACAACGGCAAAGGCTTTGATGTTAAAGAAACAGGAAAAAAAGGACTGGGACTAAGGAATATTGAAAGCCGCCTCAGAATTGTAGGGGCTGCTTATCAGGCAAACTCCAAACCGGGTGAAGGATTTCATTTTGTTATGTCCATAAACAAGTTTACAACATGAGTGAGTATGCTATCCGGATTGCCCTGACAGATGATGAGGCGCTCTTCCTGAAGGGGATGAAGCTGATTCTGGAAGACTATGATGATTTTCAGATAATAATTGAAGCACAGCATGGTCAGGATTTGCTCGACAAAATTCAACAGGCGCCAGAGTTGCCCGATGTTTTGCTGCTTGATTTAAAAATGCCCGTCCTCAATGGCATTGAAACGGCAAAAATCATTCGGGAGCGCTTTCCCTCCATTTCCATTATTGTGCTGTCTGCTCATGTGAGCAAGGCATTCGTTATCAACATGATTGAAATTGGCGCAGCCTCTTATTTAGCCAAAAATTCTGACCCGGCAGAAGTTGCAGATACCATTCGGGCGGTGCATGCAAAAGGTTTTCACTACAACAACCTCGTGCTGGAAGTCATCCGCGAAAACTTGCTGAACAAAAATGCAGTCAAACCGCGCAATGGATTTGAAGTGGAACTGACTGCCAGAGAAAAAGAAGTACTCCAGCTGATTTGTCAGCAGTATACCACCACTGAAATTGCCGATAAGTTGTACATCAGCGCACGCACCGTGGATGGGCATCGCAACAACCTGCTGTCAAAACTAGGATGCCGCAATACAGCCGGGCTGGCCGTTTATGCCATCCAGAATGACCTGATCCAGATTGATCCAAATACTTTTTGGGATGCTGTATAGGCACGTTTCAGGCCCAACAGCATCGTTTGTGTGAAAATAGCCCTACTCCATCTCAGGCTGCTTTGTGAATTTCAATAGGGCAAATTCGGAGGTGTTTGTTGTGTTTGTCATTGATTGACGGGGATAATCAGAGGCGAAAACAAACAGGCATTGATTCTTGCTGTTAAGCCTGGTAAAAAAGTAGCCGAGAGCCGGGCATGCAGGTTAGAATCACCACATCCTATACACACATGCCCGGAAAATCGGGATCTATCCGGCTAAAGCCGAAATATTTCCTTTATTGGCCCTCTGCTATAAAAGCCGTTTTCAAATGGGTTCTTTGATAAAACAAAAATAGAGCCCCACTCAAAGTGAGCAAAACGCAGTATTTTACTTTTGTATCATAATAACAATTTATTTACAATATTTTAATTTGATTTTATTTTAGTTTTTTTGGTTTAAAATTCATATTTGTATTGTTTTAAACATTATATTATCATTTAATATAAGTTTATTTTATTTGAACTTTCCTTTTTTACGAATAACTTTACAAACTGAAACTTTGAACCGACACCAGCCATGCGTGGAACCAAGCTGAAACAGCAATTTGAGGCGCTTTCCGACGCTGATCTGATTCCTTTCCGGAAATACCTCGCCGTGAATGGCAACCGGCAGGTACGGGCGCTGTTTGACTACATCGCAGCCCATCGCCGGGAAGCTGATGAATTGACGAAGCCCATGCTTTTTAAGAAAATGTTTCCAAAGGAGCGGGATTACAACGACGTGCGTTTGCGCAATTTAATGACAAGGCTGGGCAAGCAGATTGATGCTTATCTGGTCCAGGACGAATTGCAGGAAGCAGAAGAACTGAGGACCCAATTGCTGCTTCGTGCGTATGAAAAACGCAACGCTTATCCCCTTTTTAAAGCAGAAATTTCAGGCAGGCTGAGAAAGCTGGACTTACAGCAGGAACAGGGGATTTCCTTTTTCAGAGAGCGGGCCAGTCTTTACCACCACTTGTTTTTTTATCCTAAAACCGACAACACCTCAAAACAAAGCAAAGAACTTTTTGACCAATTGGTCCGTAGTTTTGAAAGCTGGTTCGAACTTGGAACGCTGACCTATCAAAGCGACTATTTGGTTCAGAAGGCATTGACGAACGAAGAAAATCCCTCCCGGTTTTTCGGATTGATGCTGGATAAAAACGCTTCAAAGGGAGAGGATAGCCATAGCCCGGTAGTGAAGCTGCTTTTCTACCTTTGCAGCCTTTCCGCTTCCGGTCTGGATTTTGACGCGATAGAGCAAGCCTGCAAATTTTATCACGAGGCATTGCCGCAGATGGAAACATTAGAACGCAAAATTGCCGCTGAGGGCTTGATTTCCAAAGTTCATGCGCTGATTGCGGCACATGGAGACGAACGCTCCTTTGGCCTGTTGTTTAACCTTTACAAAGACGAGTTGGAAATGGGGATGTACGTTGAAGCAGGGCGCATGCATGCCCGGGTTTTTACTGGGATAGCTGTAACGGGTGCTACCGCCGGCTATTTTGCATGGACTGCAGATTTTATTAAAAACTATAGCCAACTCGTTGAAGAAACAGACCGCGAAAATGCCATATTGCTCAGTAACGCTTATCTGGATTACAACCGGGGGCGGAAAGCCAGGGGCAGTGAAGCCGGCAAGTACTTTGGAGAGGCCATTTTGGCGTTGAGCAGGATACTGCATGGCCCGCCCGAATTTGAATTGCGGGTGCGATCCCTGCAGTTGCGCATATTCTACGACCACGACCTCGTGCTTAGGAAAAACGAACAACTGATAAAAGATTTTTCAAAAAGCTTTCGACAATACCTCCGCAATTTGGACAGTAGTCGCCTCTCGAACCTGCGTGTAAATGCCTATCTTGATTTCATCCGCTACACCCTGAAACTGGCTCAATTACACAGTCCGAATGCCAAAAAACCGCAGGAAACGCTTCAAAAAATAATTCAGGATATAGAACATAAATCGACACAGGTGATGTTGCGGCATTGGCTGATGGAAAAAGCGGAGGAGCTAAAAAAGAAGCTCCTCCGGCAGGCATGAAGCCTTATAAGTCTATGATGTCGCGAGTAACGCCATCGGTGTCATCGCCTCCTTTGAGGGTCAACAACTGATCCTGAAGAATTTCTGCTGTTTGGAATGCAGACAGTTTGCTGCTTTGGTTTTCAATGGAGTTTTGCATGGTTGAAAAGGTTTTTTAAAAGTTAATTGAATGCCGGTACACGTCGGTACAAAGCACCACTGCTTTTGCCGCCCGGTGCCGCCCAAGGTACTTGCCTCCGCGACCGGTAAAAAATTGCCAAAATGTTCCTGGATGCAGTTTTCCGGGGTTGCTTTCAGGAGAAAATTTGAAAAGCTTTTCTGAAGATCTTCTGGACGTTAATGGAGGATCAGGTTAGGGCGTGAACAGTTGCGAAACAGTTTTTTTACAAAAAAAATAAGGCGCCGCTCCGTATGTACGGAACAGCGCCCTCTTCTAATTTGCCAGAGCGGGAGATGCCTGGCAACCGAACCTTAAAAACTAATCCTGTATCGTTAATCAGACCTGAGTCTCAGGCCTGAAAATCTGTATCTTATCTTACGACGTTAAATTTTGCGCTCGCCACACCCTGATCGCTGCTTATTTTCAGGAAATAAGCGCCCTGTGGCAGGTTATGGATGTCAATTTGTTCGAGTTGTTCCCCTTTCAGATTGCTGATGCTGCGGGTTTGTACCAACTGGCCGGTTGCATTAAAAATGCTGAGGCTGGCCGTTTCACCGCTTTCCTGCATGTTGTAGCGTACCTGAATGGAGCTTTGTGCCGGATTGGGGTAGACCAGTACCGCATCAGGGCCACTTTCCGGCAACATTTCAGTTGTGTCGCCCCCATCAAGGTTGTTACAGGCAGTTCCGTCATAAATTTTGATGTTTCGGTAGAAGGAGTTGCCGTTATACGGAGATACATCGTGGTCGCTGGTGAAGAACAGCTTGTTGAAACTACCGGTATAGAACTGTCCGATTGGAATGGTGTAGGTTTTCCAGATATTTCCACCCGGGTAGTTGTCGTAATTGGTAATCCCCCAGGCCTGGGTGCCGTGCAACTTGAAAGTGCGGTTGAAAGAAATCAGGTTGTCTTCTTCAAATCCAATGCCATGGATGTCTCCTTCAAGCGTTGAGCCAAAATCAAACTCGATGACTGTATTGGGTTTGACATCGTAGTTCAGGGCAATGGCTTTCCAGGCATTGTTTTGAATGCGCAGCACCGTGCCATTGTTGAGCAGGGTATGGCTGCCGCCGTCCTGATTGCCGCCAAAAGACAAAATGGGCACATTGGTAAAATCGCTGATGGTCATGCAATTGGAATTGCCGCCTCCGCCGGGTTGGTATGGCAGGCAAAGCTCTTTCATTTCATCATTTCCAAACGAACCGCCGGAAGCCAGGTTATGGCCGGCTGCATCTTTCAGCAGGTAGGAACCGTTGCCAAAACTGCAGCAGATGCCATCGCCGTAGGAATCCATAATGGTAAAGTTGTAGCAGCCATTCGGGAGGCAGAAAGTGTCCAGAATGGTAGTGCCTGCAATGCCTTTAGGATAAGGTCCGCCAGAGAACAGCTCTGTGTTTGCGCTGTTTTTCAGACTCCAGCTTGTTTCCGGGCCATAATCGTCCAGTACCAGGGTCAGATAAACCGTATTGTTTGTGCAGGCGCCTGCAGGAGGGTTGCCGCCGCCGGTACCGCCGCCCGTGCTGCATGCCTGTGTGCAGGTGGACGCTGCTACCCGGTTTCTGATGACCGTTCCCGGTTGCAAGCCAAAGCCCTTGGTCAGGTTAATGCCTACGCTGGTCAGGTGGCAATAAGACATGATGGTGCCCCCGCCTGAAGGGTTGCCGGGATTGGCACAACCACCTTCTGTGCCGCCTGCGCAGCCGTCTATGGCGGTATTATTGCCATTCCAGACACAGGCATGGGTATGGTGAGACCCGAGTAAATGCCCCAGTTCGTGAGAAACCACCATGACTGTCCACGAATAGGTTGGAACAACGCTGTAGGCGCTGCCAATACTGGCAAAACTCATCCTTGCATAGTTGTAGGGATGACACAGCCCATTGAGTACCGCAATGCCGCCGCTGGCTTTGTAAGACAGTAATTGTCCGAGGTTGCCATTGAAGGAGGTGCGGGTATTCTGAAACTGGGTGAGCAGGGTAGAGCTGCTGGTACCCTGATAGGGACTGGCGGTTGTCCAAACATAAATTTCAGAAATGATCAGGTTGACACTTTCGGCCGCATAAAGGGCCGCAACCTGATTAAAAAGACCGGTGACGTAAGCGGTTACGGCTGCGGTACTTCCTTTTTGCAGGAAGATGTCGTTATCTACTTCAAAATAGATTTTGACACAATCGCCGGTATTCCGGTTTTCGAGACGATCCAACAAATCTTCTGCCGCATAATCCGGGCCATCGTCGGGGGTGCTGCACAGCAACTGTCCCTTTTGTCTTAAGGAATGATCTCTGTAAAGCACATAGTGATTTTCGCCGTCTTTTTCAGCGTTTTCCACTTTGCCCAATACGGTATTCCCTGTAGTTGGAGAAGCAAATACCCCCATGACCTCGTTGTCAAAAAGGCTGATGGCTGCAATGGATCCATTTGATCCGCGAACCACTCCGCGGTAGTGGATGCCGTCTTTTACAGCAGCATAGGCGTTGGTTCCGCTTTCTTTTACCATCGGTCCATCGCTGAAGAGGTTCACCCGAACAAGGTCAATTTTTGTCGCTTGTCCTTTTTCGGAAGGCAAAACGAACGTAAACCCTTCGGGCGATTTGGCCAGTAGTTCTTGCAATACTTCAGTGTTCAAATCAAATAATTGATAATCTTCGAGTTCGGTGTCGAGTAGGTTGGATTCGTCGCGTTTCGCAGTTGTGGTGTTGAGAAGGGAAAATTCTTCGAGCGTTTGACCGCTGTTTCGGTAGTCCAGAACCAATTGGGATGGCTGGATAGTTGCAGGAGTTGTCTGGGCGGAGACTGTGCAGAGCAGTCCCAGCACGCCCAGGAGGGTGCTTAAAAATCTCATGTACTTAAATCGGTTTTCGGTAAAAAAATATTAAAAAAAGTGCTTCCCATGCTATACACCTTCCCCAATGCGGCGAAGGTGTGTGTTTGTATTGTTTTTATCCGAAAAAACGCCTTTGCAGAAAAATTATACTGAGTAAGGGGGAATCCCAGAGCAGTGGGCTTATCAACAAAAGCGTTCTTGCCTAAAACGGCGCTTTGCCTGACATAGTTTATCAACTTTTTCTGCAATTAGGAAACGGTAGGGCAGGGCTCCCCCTTGGGTGCATATCGTTTTGTAAGCGGTCGTTTTTTTCTTTTTGTGGTTTTGTGGCTGTATTTTGTGCAGAAAATGAACGATTTGTAGCAAAGGTTACAGCAAGCATGCTTTTGCTGTGAACTTTTAGCCATACTTCGGGTTCCATAAACTCAACTTGATCAGCTCGCATGGAAAAATCGTCCCGGGAAAAAGTGCCCTTTATCAATCCGATAGACAAGGACAAAGTAGCAGAGAATCCGCACCTTTTGCCTTATGCCCATACGGTGGGTGGCGCCGTGATCAAACCGACCGACCGTGGGAAAATAAAAGGCAGGGCTGTGGAAGCCATGTACGAGCAAACAGACCGGCAAATTGCGCAAATCCGCGAGCAGGTTGAATTGTTGGTTACTCAGGCGAAAGCCATTCACCAAAGAGTGGCTGTATCCGAAGAAATATACCAGTCGGAAATGAATTTTGAGCCCTTGCCCGGGCATACGTATCACCTCTACCGGCGGTCTAACGGTCGTTCTGTACTTTCCATGATCGGGCCTGATGAATGGGGGCGGAGCATGCCGATGGAATTTGTAGCCACCGCACGCTTGCTGGCCGACCATACCTGGGATGTATTGGGGTAATTGGTTAGTGTTGTTGATGCAACTTGAGAAAGGCTTAACTACTCTGAATTTGAATTATTTTCCAATTTTTCGGGTGCAGAATAGGCGGAAATGAACTGAGGCTGCCCGAAAAGAGTAGGTACAAAATTGACCTTTACCTCTTTTGAGACAGCCCCACTAATGCGTTTAGTAAATTGGCTTATTTTCTTCCGAGGAACCAGCCAACAACGCCACCGACAAGGCCGGTAACTACCGCATTGGCCACGATGTCAACCAGAGCTCCGTTCATGGTCATGATGTTGGAAGTGGCATACATGATCATATCGTAAGAAATGCCAATCAGGAGACCGATCACTGCACCTGCTTTGGCGCCTGTAACGAAGGTACTGATTGATCCCCAGCGGCCATAAATCATGGCCAACAGCAATCCGCCGGCCAGGTTGCCAAGAATAAGCGCCCACCAGATCATTTCATTATCAGCCCTCATGACGCCTGTTGCAGATCCAGCGTTTTCTTTCATGAAACCCATCAACACAACGCCCCAGACTAGCCATCCCAGAAGAAAAGAGGCTACGCCGCCGATGAGGCCTGCCAATAAAATTTTGTTGGTATTCATATTGCTTTGATGTTTGGTGACAACCAAAAATCAGCGGGAACGCGATCACTGTGTAGAAGTTGCAAAAGAGACGATTGATGGAATAAAATTAAGTAAAGATTTGAAATTGAAATAAAATTGAAGGTATTTTTATTTATCACCCTTTTTTTATTTCAAATCAGGCTTTTGAATCGCCGGCTTTTTTCAAGGTAATGCGACCCATTTCCCGTTTTTCATCAAAAGGGTTGGTGATGACCTCCTGCCAATATCCATCAAGTGTCGACTCCCAGATGCTGCGGGTAAAGATGAGTTGATATTTGCGGTTGAAGCGTGGCTTTGGCTGGTCTGCATTGTTGGCGGAGCGCACCTCTTCAAAGTAAATAGAACGGTCTTCGTATACCGTGCCCTCAATTTCCATGGTATTGACTTTATTTTCAGCCTCGTAGATGAATGTTTTCCCCCTTACTTTTTTGCCTCTGATTTCCAGAAGCAACTCAAAACGGAGGCCGGTCTGGCTGTGAATGCTGCCCGTGAGGGTGCCCTCCCAGAGGCCGGTTGGCTTTTTTTGAGCGTAAAGCGTACCCGATACTGCCAGGCAAAGCAGAAAAGCAATAGATGAAGATTTCATAGCTGTAAGGAAATTAAGTGTTTATCGTAATTTTTATACCAGCTTTGGAATGTTGAAACAACAACTTTTTATACGAATTTGCATTAAGATGACCAATATAGAGGTTTTTGGCGTTTATTTGCCTGAGGTTGTTTCAAAAAATGCCAAACAAGCTGGATTGAAGCGACATGCTATGCTTCCCCCTTCAACGTGCATCATAAAATACATACGAAAAACGATACGTATGACGTGTTTGCCATTCAATTGCCCACGTGGGAAAAACGGTCCATGGGGGCGATTTGCCATGCTGGGGTTGTTGTTTGTTTTGTCAATACAAGCCATCAATGGACAGGATAACACACCAGGATTGTCTTTTTTTCAACCTGCTGATACCCTGAATAAGACCCGTTTCTGGGCTTGTGCCGGAGGAGGCTTTGCCATTTATGGCGCTGCATCTCTGGGCTTGTACAATGCCTGGTACCGGGGTTATGACCTTGTGGGATTTCACACGTTCAACGACCTTGGCGAATGGAGTGATATTGACAAGGGGGGGCACTTTTTGACAACCTACACGGAAACCGCGCTTATTTTCAAAGGCGCCCGCTGGACAGGCATGAACCGCAAGGCTGCTGCCTGGACGGCTGCAGGCATTGGAATGGGGCTGCAAACAACGGTTGAAGTGATGGACGGGTTTTCGGATAAATGGGGGTTTTCCTGGGCTGATATGGCCTTCAATACGCTGGGCGCCGGCCTGTTTTTGTCTCAGGAATTGTTGTGGCAAGAGCAAAAAATCATCGCAAAACTTTCCTATACCCGGCCGAATTATCCCACTTTCCCCATTGCTGCCAACAACGATGGCAACGGCGTCACAACGCTGGCAGCGCGGGCGAAAGAATTATACGGCGTTTCTTTTGCCGAAAGTTTTCTCAAAGATTACAACGCACTGACAATCTGGGCTTCTTTTAACCTGCGTTCACTGTCCGGAGAAAAATCTGGTTGGCTCCCTCCCTGGCTAAATCTTGCGGTGGGTTATGGCTCTGAAAATATATACGGCGGTTATTCCAATAATTGGTCGGATGAAGCGGGAAATAATTATGCTGCAGACCCTGTACTGTACCCGCGTTACCGACAGTTTTACCTTTCGTTTGACGTGGATTTGTCGCGCATACCCACACGCAGTCACTTTGTGAAAACGCTGTTTACCATCCTCAATTGGGTGAAAATTCCCGGGCCGGCTCTGGAAGTCAATACCCTTGGCGGGGTTAAGCTGCACGGGTTTTATTGGTAGTTTTCAGGAGTAGTCTGCCAATTTCGACATTCAGTGTTCCTTGTTCAACATTCGGCATTCGCTACTCCTCTTCCTCCTGATTAGCAACATTCAACCTTGGAAAAAACACGAATTCTGCTCCCGGATCTCTCAATACGAGGATGCACAGGAACTTTCTGGGATCTTTATAAACTTCCCGAAATGCATTCACTTTTTCTATTTGCATCACCCCCCGCGCTGTCAGTTCTTCCAGCGTTGAAGCATGAATTCCCCAATCTTCCCCGGAAATTGCCGGAGCAATGAGCGGAACGCCAAGTTCAACTTCCTGCCGGAACGCCACAAAAAGAGGATAGGAAGATACCTGCTGATCCATGATGACGTCTGCGGCGTCGGATAAGGTTCTTCGGTGCATGATGAGGGATTCCTGTAAGAGTTTGTATTCAGCGTCCATAATTGATTATTTATCAGCTTCAGGATTTTCCTTCAATTCCAAAAGCGCAACATTTTCAATGTGGTAGGTATGGGGAAACATGTCTACCGGCTGCGATTTTTTGACGACATATTTTTCGCTCAGCAGATTCAGGTCGCGGGCCTGGGTAGCGGGGTTGCAGCTCACGTATACCAGTCGCGGGGCTTCCAGGTGTAACAACATTTTTACCACATCAGGGTGCATGCCGTCGCGTGGCGGATCGGTGATGAGCAAATCGGGTTTGCCGTGGGTTGCTGCAAATTCTTCAGTAAGGATGTTTCGGACATCGCCGGCATAAAAAACGGCGTTTTCAATGCCATTTAATGCTGTGTTGATGCGGGCATCCACGATGGCTTCTTCAACCTGCTCAATGCCGACGACCTGCTTACAGTCTTTGGCCACATAAAGCGCAATGCTGCCGAGGCCGGTGTAGAGGTCATAAACATTTTCAGTCCCGGTCAGCGCCGCAAACTCAGCGACCACGTTGTATAGCCGGATGGCCTGTTCCGTATTGGTCTGGAAAAAAGATTTTGGGCCTATTCTGAAGCGAACGTGCCCCAGTTCTTCTTCGATGTAACCTTTGCCGAAGTAGTTGATCACATCGAGGTCCAGCCAATAGTCGTTGGGTTTGGGGTTGATGCAATAAGCAATGGTCGTAATTTGTGGAAATCGTTCGATGATGGCGTCGAGGAAGTGCGGGATTTTATCTTCATCCTGTTGGTTGAAACTCACCACCAGCAAAATTTCACCAAGCGTCGTAACCCGGATCATGATGTGGCGAAGGAAGCCCGTATTGCGCACGACATCGAAAAAACTCAGCGACTGGCTTTTGGCGATTTCACGAATGCCATTCCGGAGTTCATTGGAGGGGTCATCCTGCAGCCAGCAGTGATCGATGTTCAGGATTTTGTCGAAAGCGCCGGCGCGGTGGTATCCAAGCACATCCTGAAATGCGGGTTCTCCCTGCGCCATTTCTTCAGATGTGCGCCATTTTTTATTGGAAAATGCAAATTCGAGCTTATTGCGGTAGTATGCGGTGCGGATGGCCGGCACAATGGGCATCATGCTTTCTGTTTGCACTTTGCCGATACGGCGCAGGGCATTTTCTACCATCAGTTGTTTGTGTTCCAACTGAGCAGCATAGCTGATGTGTTGCCACTGACAGCCCCCACAAACCTGATAATGCTGGCAAAAAGGCTCTGTGCGTAGTTCGGAAAACTGGTGGATGGTCAGTAATTGCCCAAGCAGGTAATCGTCTTTTTTCTTTCGGACCAACACATCGGCTACATCGCCCGGGGCAGCTTCCTCGGCAAAAACGACTTGCCCTTCCGGTGTCCGGCCTGCACATTTTCCCTTATCTGCCATGCCGCTGAAGGTGACTCCCTGCACCACTATGGCTGGTCTTTTCTTTCTGTTGTACATGTATCAATTTAAAGATTAACGCGTCAGTACAATATAATCCCGAATCAGGGTTTTCAAAAACTTATCCCGATCGCGCGGGAATTCCTGAATGTCGAGCAAAGTCATCAAGCGCAGCACCATGTCGTTGAGCGCTTTTTGATGCGCCGGATTGGGGTATTCCCTGCAACGCAACAAAATATTTTTTACCAGCAACATATCCTGTTCGCTCAACTGGCGGACTTGTGGATACACCGGCGTATAGTTTTCTTTGCTGTCGATCCGGAGGATGTCTTTCAGATGAAAACGCAGAGAAGGATGGGTTTTGATGACGGCCGTATTGGCTGTCATATCGCCTATTCGCTGGCCTTTCGCGGAAGCGCTGATGAAGAGAATGGCAATCATACCTGCCGAAGTAAAAACGTCGGCAAAATAAAAAACACTGCGCATTAAAAAGTCAGTAATACCCGGCTCGCGACCATCCAGACTAACAACCCGAATGCTGAGCGCTTTTTTACCCCATGTTTGCCCGCCCATCAGCACTTCTGAAACAAACACATACGCCAGAAACATGAAAAAGGGCAGCAATACCAGGATAACGCCATCCCATCGCTGCGTGGTTTCCGCATTGTAAGCATCCGGATTTTGTGGCCGGGAAAAGAGGACTCTGATAATGAGCAGAAACAGATAAATACCCGTTACAATCGAGACGTCGATCAAAAAAGCGCCGACCCTGGTCCACACATTTGCCAGTTCGTATTCGATCGTGACATTTTGAGTCGTTCTGATTTCGATGGTTTTCATATGCATGCTGCGCCCGGCAGTTTCATTTTCGGGGATGAAAGTAGTGATTTATCAATTCTGGTGGGGAACAATTGCCTTACAAACATGCATACCTTTCTGCAAATGCCTTTGCGAAATAGGTAATGATCACATCTGCACCGGCCCGGCGAATGCTGAGCAGGGTTTCCGGCATGGCTTTTTCGTAGTCTAACCAGCCATTGCGGCAGGCTGCCAGCAGCATGGCACACTCTCCACTGACATGGTAAGCAGCGATCGGCAGGTCAAACTGATGTTTGAGCAGGGAAATCACATCCAGGTAATGCAATGCGGGTTTAACCATGAGAAAATCGGCGCCTTCTTCGGTATCCAAACTTGCTTCGATGAGGGCTTCGCGCTGGTTGGCCGGATTCATCTGGTAGGTTTTTTTGTCTTTGGGAATGCCTTCGTCGTCGCGGGGAGCGCTGTCGAGTGCATCGCGGAACGGACCGTAGAAAGCGCTGGCATATTTTGCGGTATAAGCCATGATGCCGGTATCTGTATACCCGGAATCATCCAGTGCAGTCCGAATGGCAGCTACCCGGCCATCCATCATATCGGATGGGCCGATGAGGTCAAAACCTGCCTCTGCCTGTGCGACAGCCATTTTTGCCAGTATGGGCAGGGTTTCATCATTGACGATTTTGCCGCCGCGAACCAGGCCATCGTGGCCATCAGAGCTGTAAGGATCCATCGCGACGTCGCTGATCAGGCAGCATTCCGGAAAGCGACGTTTGATTTCCCGCGCAGTTTCCAGGTAAAAATTGTCAGGATGATAACTGTAAGTAGCGGTTTTGTCCTTATGCGCATCGGGAACGGCAGGAAACATGATAAAACTGTTGATTCCCAGTTTCATACAGGTTTCGATTTCTTTGAGTACCAGGTCGGGAGAAAAGCGATACGTGCCCGGAAGGGAGGCAATTTCAGAGCGTATGTTTTCGCCCTGCGATAAAAAAACCGGCTGAACCAGATGGCTGGTATGGAGGTGTGTTTCCTGAACAAGTCCTCTGACGGCGGCGGAAACGCGGTTGCGTCTTGGTCTGATGAGCATAATGTATATGATTTGAATGGCGAAGGTAGGAAAATGCAGCATGATATGCCCGGATTCAGGGGCTTTAGTGCTCAGGATTGACGCATTTTTGACAAAGGTCGTAAGCTTATATTTCAACAAAAAATGATTTGAGAAAACCGGATCGGGAGCGGTTAACGTAAGTAGTGATGTGTCGGGAAAATTATCCGGCCGATCAATCAGCTTTCTCAAATGTTAAAAACAAACTTATGATGACCTTTAGAAAAATGTGCTTTGCTGCACTGGCACTTTTTGCCACACCACTTGTAATTTCTGCTCAAAGCCCCGTTAGCGGGTTCATGCAGGGAAAAGGCAATGCCAGTGTCGTATTGTCGTATGCCACCGAAAAGTACGACGAAGTATTCCTCGTACCCGAAAAAATTCAGGACGTCCCTGTTTTCAATGAAGTGCAAATCAACAGTTTTTCTTTATATGCCGCTTACGGCCTGACCGACAAACTGGACCTGGTATTGAATGCACCTTATATCCAATCCAAAGGATCGGCAACAGAGGCAACGCTTGCCGACCTTAACTTCGAAAACGAACGCAAAGGTTTGCAGGACATTTCGCTCCACCTTAAGTACAGTTTCGCCAACATTGATTTTGGGGCTTCAAAATTGCGCCTTATGGGAACCATTGGCGTACAAACGCCGCTTGGCCAGTACGAAGTGGAAGAGGGATTACAGTCCATCATTGCTATTGGCAACCATTCTACCCGGGTGAACGCCCTCGCATCGGCGCATTACCAAACTGAATCAGGCGTGTTTGCAACGGCTCAGGGCGGCTACAGCATGCGCAGTGGCGATGTACCGGACGCTGTTATCAGTGAATTCAAAGTAGGTTATGCAGCCAGCAAATTTTATGTGGATGCCTATGTTGCGGGACAACTTTCGACCAGCGGTGTGGACATTCTCCAGGATGGGTTCACAGGCGTTTTTCCGACAACCCGGGTGAGCTATTCCCGAATCGGCGCCAGCGTTTACGTGCCAGTTTCCGGCGGTTTTGGGGTTGCGGGTGGTGCCAGTGCCTATGTTGATGGCCGCAATGTTGGTAAATCAACCGCTTACTATGGCGCTGTGGTCTATTCTTTCTAATGAAGCTTTTTCTTATTAAACATTTCAATTTGACGATCATGAATACTTTTCATAAAATAAGCGCTTGTATTGCGCTGGCTCTGTTGTCTTTTTCTTTCACTTCCTGTGAAAAAGATTTTAGCGAAGAAATGCCCAGCATTGCAGCCATTGCGGTTTCCAATCCGGCATTCAGCACCCTTGAAGACGCCGCAGTTCGCGGTGGCGTAGCGGTGGTTTTATCGAATAAAAATGCTGGCGATCCTTCCGGTGATTTCACGGTTTTTGCACCAACGAATGATGCTTTTGCCCGCCTGGGTTTTAATTCCGGAGATGACCTTGGCGCTTTGCAAACAGCCTTTTTGACAAACACCCTGCTGTACCACGTCAGCAACAGCGCCACGCCAGGCAGCAGCATTACCGCCGGCGGAACGATTCCATCGCTGCTGGGGCCAACGCGCCGCTACATCAAGCGTGGAGATGACCGCTACATCAACGGCTCCAAAATTCTGGCGACAGACGTAGCTGCAGAAAACGGCGTCATCCATGTGATTGACAAAGTTCTGCTGGCAACGGGCGGCGATATCGTCCAATCTGCTGTAGCGCTGGCATCTGCTCAGGCATTTACTGGTCCTGAATTGTCTTTTCTGGTAGAAGCCGTTTTGTATGCTGACCTCGCAGGAGCGCTCAGTGCATCGCCCGGCAGCCAGTCGTTCACCGTATATGCTCCAACCGATGCAGCCTTCAGACAATTGGGTGTTGACCTGGGAGTCGAATTAAACGTTCCTGCCGATATCCGAAAGCTTCCAAAAGAAACCGTGACGGCCGTATTGCTCAACCACGTGGTGGCAAACGGCGGCAAATTTACTGCTGAGCTCAACAGCACGACGGAAATGCCACTGGGCGGAACAGCCCTGACTTACGGCGCTTTTGATAATGGCGTTTTCACAATAAAAGGCAACGGAAATGCCATTGCTGCCAACATGGTCATTCCGGATGTACAAACGACTAATGGTATTGTGCACGTCATTGACCGGGTACTCTTGCCATAATAGTGTCTGTCTTTATCGTACGATAGCTGCGTTATGCTTGGCCCCAAAATCGGTCATTTATACCAATAAACTCTCAATTTTGGGGCCTTCGCAAGCCTTGCTCTCGAACGCTAAAGAATAGACACTTCCCAATAAAGACAGGAAAACACTGATTAGCAGTTTTTTCATACACCCATAATTTACAATAGCCTCTTGTTTCAATCAACAGATTGAAGCAGGAGGCTTTTTGCTTTCCGGTTTTATTATCATCTTTATCCAGAAAAACGAAAAACAGATGAACCGGAAACTGCTCTTGTTTGCTTTTTGTGCAGCCTCCTTTCTGCATGGCTGCCAGTCGCCTCCCGTGACTTACGATTTGCTCATCCGAAATGCCCTGATTTACGACGGCTCAGGCGAAGCGCCTGTTCAGGGCGCCATTGGCGTAAATGCCGATACCATTGCTGCAATCGGCGCGCTGCCGAATGCCAAAGGCAAAAACGAATTGGATGCCGGTGGTATGGCGGTAAGCCCCGGATTCATCAACATGCTGAGCTGGGCTACAGAAAGCCTGATTGCAGATGGCCGTGGTATGAGCGATCTGAAGCAGGGCATCACGCTCGAAGTTATGGGCGAAGGCTGGTCTATGGGGCCCTTGAATCAGGAAATGAAAGCAGGTACGGAGGCTTCACAAGGGGACATCAAATTTAAAGTTGAATGGACTACTCTCGGTGAATATCTCGAATACCTTCAGCAAAAAGGCATTTCTCTTAACGTCGCTTCTTTTATCGGCGCTACCACCGTGCGAATTCACGAAATCGGCTACGAAGACCGCCCACCGACGGCAGAAGAGCTTGAAAAAATGCAGGTTTTGGTCCGCCAGGCGATGGAGGAAGGCGCTCTGGGTGTCGCGTCTGCGTTGATATACGCACCGGCTTTTTATGCAAAAACAGAAGAACTGATCTCCCTGTGTCAGGCTGCTGCGCCCTATGGCGGCAGGTACATTACCCACATGCGCAGCGAAGGAAATAAGCTGCTGGAAGGGGTGGATGAAGTACTGCGCATCTCCCGCGAAGCCCGGCTGCCTGTCGAAATTTACCACCTGAAAGCTGCCGGTAAAAACAACTGGGCAAAAATGGATCAGGTCATTGCAAAAATTGATAAGGCGCGCCGCGAAGGACTCGATGTTTCTGCTAATATGTACACCTATATTGCAGGCGCTACCGGACTTGATGCGGCCATGCCACCCTGGGTGCAGGAAGGCGGATACGATGTGTGGGCAAAACGGCTGCAGGATCCTGAAATCCGCAAACGCGTGAAAGCAGAGATGAAGACGGATGCCCAGGATTGGGAGAACCTCTATTTTTCTGCAGGTTCTGCTGATAAACTCCTGTTGAGTGAATTCAAAAATGATACTTTGAAAAAATACACCGGTAAAACCCTGGCCGAAGTAGCCGCAATCCGGGGTGTAGACCCGGAAGATGCTGCCATGGATCTGGTTATTCAGGATGGCACCCGTGTAGGCGTGGTCTATTTTCTGATGTCGGAGGACAATGTTCGCAAACAAATTCCGCTGCCTTATCTGAGTTTTGGCTCTGATGCGGCGGCGATGGCCAATGAAGGGGTGTTTTTAAAATCTTCGACCCACCCTCGGGCTTATGGAAATTTTGCGCGTCTGCTGGGCAAATATGTTCGGGAAGAAAAAGTAATTTCGCTGGAAGAAGCTGTTCGTAAATTAACGTCACTGCCGGCCGAACACCTGAAAATCAAAAAGCGCGGCTATCTGAAGCCAGGTTATTTTGCTGATATTGTTGTTTTCGATCCGGCTACCATTGCCGATAAGGCTACTTTTGAAGAACCGCATCAGTATGCTACCGGCGTCAACCACGTTTTTGTCAATGGAGTGCAGGTGCTGAAAAATGGCGAGCATACCAACGCCATGCCGGGTAAAGTGGTGCGTGGCCCGGGTTGGAAAGGCTGGAAATAACACAATTATTTCATTCAACAAACGAATCTTTTTTAAACAGCATTTATGGATATTTTTACCATCATTACCATCTTAATCGTCCTTGCTGCGGTTTTCGGTTACCTCAACATTCGTTTCCTCAAACTTCCGAACACCATCGGCTTGATGATCATTTCGATTATTTTTTCTCTGTTTATACTGGCAACGGGCTATTTTTCTCCCGAACTGCTTGCACTGGAATCGAAACTGGTGGGCAGCATTGACTTTGAAAAAGTATTGATGGAAGGGATGCTGTGTTTTCTGTTGTTTGCCGGCGCCCTGCACGTAGATTTTCGGGAACTGAAGCAGCAGCAAGTGCCCATCATTGTTTTTTCAACTTTCGGCGTAGTGGCTTCAGCGCTGCTGGTAGGGAGTATTATGTATGGTATTTTGTCTTTGCTTGGGTTGGGCGTGCCCCTGATTTATTGTTTCCTTTTTGGCGCCCTCATCTCCCCAACAGATCCGATAGCGGTGTTAGGGATTTTGAAGAAGGCCAATGTTCCGAAAAAATTAGAAACGAAAATCGTTGGAGAAAGTCTGTTTAATGACGGGATCGGCGTCGTGGTTTTTCTGACTTTTTACGAAATGGCACGCATGGGGGGCGGAGAAATTCACTGGGGCGAAATTGGTCTGCTTTTTTTGGAGGAAGTTGGCGGCGGTATAGCGCTCGGCCTGGCATTGGGGTATGTCGCTTACCAACTCATGAAAAGCATCGAACACTATGAAGTCGAGGTACTCATCACGTTGGCCATCGTAACGGGCGGCTATCTGTTGGCGAGCATTTTGCATTTTTCGGGCCCACTGGCGATGGTTGTCGCCGGACTGATGGTGGGACATGAAAGCTTCAGAAGCTCCACCATGTCTGCTGAGACAGAAAAATATGTCGATAAATTCTGGGAACTGATTGACAACCTGTTGAATGCCATCCTGTTTGTACTCATTGGGTTAGAGATCGTCGTGCTTAAGCTGGAAAACAGTTATATCATAGCCGGCCTGATCGCCATTCCGGTTGGGCTGTTGGCGCGCTATGCCTCTTTGGGGCTTCCGATCTGGTTTTTTAACAAACGGCTGGGATTTGTACCCCATACCAACCTCATCATGACCTGGGGCGGGTTGCGCGGTGGAATTTCCATCGCCCTTGCGTTGTCGCTGACGCCTTCCATGCCACGCGACCTGTTCCTGACCATGACCTACGTGATCGTTGTGTTTTCTATTGTGGTTCAGGGTCTTACGGTAGGCGGTGTGGTGAAAAGAGCACTGGGCAAGGATTCACAAGGGACTGCCGCTACGTAAAAAAGACTCAAACCGCCTGGATCATGTCGTACTGCGTGACGATGTGCAAATCGCCCGCTTTGTCCCTTGCCAATACTGCCGGGATTTTTTTGCTGATGTATTTGCTGAGCTGGCTGAAAGGGGTGTCTTCGCTGACTTCCGGGAATGGCCCGCCCATGATGGTCGATACTTTTGCCTCGGTATTTTCCATAGGATTTTCAAGCAAAAAGCTCAATACGGCATTTTCCGTGATGGAACCTGTGATGGCGCCATTGTCCATGACCGGCATCTGAGAGATGTCGTGTTCTTTCATGAGTTTGAAAGCATGACGCACGGTATCTGTCGTTGACACACTGAAAAACTGCTTATCGCGTTTTTTCGCCAGGATATCTTTTACGCGCATTTCGGTATCCAGAAAGCCGCGTTCGCGCATCCATTCATCGTTGTAAATTTTTCCAACATAACGGCTACCATGGTCGTGGATGACGACGACCACGATGTCGTCTTTGGTCAGCCGGTCTTTGAGTTGCACGAGTCCGGCGACAGCAGAACCTGCAGAATAACCCAGCAAAATGCCTTCTTCGCGGGCAATGCGGCGGGCCATTACGGCACCGTCTTTGTCGGTCACTTTTTCAAAATGATCGATGATCCCAAAGTCCACGTTTTTAGGCAGGATGTCTTCGCCGATGCCTTCGGTGATGTAGGGGTAAATTTCCTTTTCATCAAAAATACCGGTTTCGTGGTATTTTTTGAACACCGAGCCATACGTATCAATACCCCAGATTTTGACATTGGGATTGTGTTCCTTCAGGTAGCGCCCGGTGCCGGAAATGGTACCACCCGTGCCTACGCCGACTACGAGGTGCGTGATTTTACCATCTGTCTGCTCCCAGATTTCCGGAGCAGTGCTTTCGTAATGTGCCTGCCGGTTGGAAAGATTGTCGTATTGATTGCACCAGTAGGAATTCGGAATTTCCTCACTCAGCCGACGGGCTACGGAGTAGTAAGAGCGCGGGTCTTCCGGCGTTACGTTCGTGGGACAAACGATTACTTCCGAACCAAAAGCCCTGAGCAGGTCTATTTTTTCTTTGGATTGTTTGTCGCTGGTGGTGAAAATGCAGCGGTAACCTTTCACCGAAGCGGCGATGGCAAGGCCCATGCCCGTATTGCCGGAGGTGCACTCGATGATGGTGCCGCCAGGTTGGATGTCGCCGCGCTTTTCAGCATCTTCCAGCATTTTCAGCGCCATGCGGTCTTTGATGGAATTGCCGGGATTGACGGTTTCCAGTTTGATGAAAACCTGTGCCGGAATGTCGGCCACGACTTTGTTCAGCTTCACCAGAGGCGTATTGCCAATGGTTTCGAGGATGTTGTTGAAATATTTCAAGGTCAGGAATTTTGCTGCAAAGGTAGAAAATTTAGATATGCCTGCAAGCGCTGCAAGATGGAATGGAATAAGTGGCCTCAACCACAAGTCGGATAAACTATTCTGATGCAACTTGTCGTTAAACGTCTGATATCATCTTCCACCAAAACCTATCCGCCATGAAATCGAAAACAAGCCGGGGCAGTTTCCTGTCCGCTATTGCGATCCTGCTTTTCCTGAATGCCGGACATACCCAAAACAAGGCATTGAACCTACCTGCACACAGCATCACTTTTCCGGTTTGCACAGTAAAACCTGCCGACACTTTGCTCGCTGAAATTCCGTATGCAGAAGCCTTGCGCCGCTATGCCCTGCCTGTACAGGAAATGGATTATGATGAAGAGGGTAACCCAAAACCCGCGAAGCCGGAAGCGACGCTTGAAAGCAGTAGCCGTTCCGATAAGGCGCTCATCGCCGCTCCTTTTCATCCATTCGTATATGCCGCCTACCGGGCTTATTCCGACCACCGTCCACTTACCATTTCGCCGGATATGGTCTGGTTGATGATCGTACAGGGCTTTGCGATGCATGTCAACGAAAATGCCGAGGCTCTTCGGAAGCAATTTGTTGATTTTGAAGGAAAAACCAACATTGATGTCAGGAGAGATGATTTCATAAAAGGCAGTCCCGACAACGACTGGGAAAGCGTATTCCCGGAGTTTTCCTATAAAATCGGCGAGTATACCGGTCAAACCCTGAAAGATCTGGTGGTGGCTGATTTTTCCACCTCAGGCAAGGTCGAAAAGGCGGCATTTGAAGTTTCGCTGATGGATGCTATGGACCACTATTTCTCTTATTCCTTCAGCGTTATGTGCGGCATTCCTGAAATTAAATTAGAAGGGACGCCTGAAGATTGGGCGCTCATTGAACAAAGAGCAAAACAACTGGCGCAGTACGACCTCGGCTGGTGGATCGGCGATTTATCGCCCATTCTGAAAGAATTTACCGCAGCGGCAAACGGGAAGGCAAACCAGCAATTCTGGGAATCTATTTTTAAAATTGACTACATCGATGTGGTTTGCGGCGTAGAACCTTCCATGACGGGGTGGATCGTGAAGTTTTTCCCCTATCTGCCCGGATTGAAAGAAGAAGGCAATGAAATAGCCGCAAGAAACCCGCTTATCGGCGTGGACATGAAAACCTTTTTCAAGGAAGGAAGGTCGGGCGAAAAGGAATACATAGGGCCAAAAATTGCGGGGGGCGATTTTGCTACCGGCTTGTCAAAAGCTGATTTTATTTACAATGACAACGGCCATTTGTACAAAATGACTTTTAACGCCGGTTTCATTGGCATCAGCCAGGATCATGCAACTAAAGCGCTGCGCCCCGAAATGGGCTGGGCCGTAATTGACACAAACGAGCCGCCGTCCAAAGAAGAAGTTGAACAGTTTATGAAGACGCCGAAGTTGCCAAAAGCGGCGGCGGGGAAGGAATAGACTTGTACGGCCGACATGGGTTATCTCGAATTTTCAAAACATGCAAATCTCTGAATATCGAACAGTTGAATATCGAACAAGGAACCGCAGAAGTGAGTAGCACTGCTCCACTTCGAAATTCGATATTCGATATTCTTCTGTTCTGCGGTTCTATTCTCTTTTGAATATTGAACAAGCACCCGCAAGAGGGGAGCAACTCAAAATGGAACTTTATTTGCATGAATAATATACCTGTATCTTAGCAGGGGTTCTTGATTTATTGGAACAGCATCGGCACAAATTCAGAAAGGTAGATTCTCCAGTTTCTCCAGATATGTCCGCCATCTGTTTCTTTGTAGATATAGTTCATGCTCATTTTGTCCAATTTTGCTCTGAACTCTTTGTTGGCTTCGTAAAGGAAATCGGTTTTTCCAATGGCGATCCAATAAAGTTTGTACCCATTTTCCTTTTGTTTGTTGAGGGAACCGTCAATATCCGTATAGACTTTTCCGGTGGCGTCTTCCCGTGGCATCAGCGCTGCAGAGAATAATCCAACATAATCAAACATATTCGGGTAATATCTGGAGATGTGCATCGAATGGAAGCCCCCCATGGAGAGGCCGGCTATGGCCCGATCACTTTTGCTGGCTTTGACCCGGTAGTTGCTCTCCACGAATTTGACGATGTCCATAAAATTGGCTTCGTACCTTCCGTTCATCGTTTCCGGCGCCATAAACTGGGGTTTGTAATACCCGGCACTGCCTGCCCCGGGGGCAGCATCCTGTGTGACATTGGCATTGGGCATCACTACAATCATGGGTTTGGCTTTGCCGAGCGCAATCAGATTGTCCATGATTTGAGCCGTGCGCCCCAGGTCCATCCAGGCTTCTTCATCGCCTCCAGCTCCGTGCAAAAGGTAGAGTACCGGATATTTTTTCTTTGAGTTAGTTTCATAACCCGGGGGGGTATAAATGGTCAGCCTGCGATCCATCCCAAGTCCGGGCGAATCATACCAGCGTTTGGCTACAGTTCCATGCGCAACATCGTTTACCTTGTATAAATCGGCTTGTTCACCTCCGATGATAAAAATATTGGTCACGGAAGCGACATCCCTGATTAAGAATGGATTATTCGGATCTGTGCTGCTGAGGCCATCTACGATAAAGGAATAATTGTACAGTTCCGGTTTTAATGGGGGTGTCTTAAACGACCAGACCCCTTTTTCACCTTTAGTCAAATGCACTTTGCCGGGAGCATCTATCAGCCCAAATGGGCTTTCTGTCTTTACGGTTGGTAAAAAATCTCCGGTAAGCTGAACGGAATCGGCATTTGGCGCCAACAATCGGAAAGTGACCGATTTATCCTCGTGGATTTCCGGCGAGGTGATTTGTTGATTCCCGAATAATGCTTCCTGCGCATTTGCAGAAGTGAAGATGGAAATGAGCGCCAGGCTTATTATGAAGTGCTGGTTGTTTTTCATGGATGTTCATTTTTTTACTTGTTGCGACAAGCTTTCCTTTTTTGATACCCTGCAAATGTAAAGAATGTTTTTAGGAATGCGGAAGACCCGAATATCGCGTGCGACACGCCTGCCTGCCTGACCTCCGGTAGGCGGGCCGGCGAGGCAGGGGTTTCTGTGCGGTGTTATCCGTGTATTCGGTGTCATCTGCGTTGTCCGTGTTCCTTTGCCTGCCTATTGGGAACGCGCCTGCCTGCCTGACCACCGGTAGGCGGGCCGGCAAGGCAGGGATGACACAAATGACGCGGGCGGCACGGATTTATGTGTGGTTTCCCAAAAAAAACTCGCCTTTGCCAGATTCCTATAGCTACAGGCTAAGCCATTAGCATTTTTCTGTGTAGAGGCAAAGACAGCCATGCAAACAAATTTCTTAATTTTGCGCCTTGTCCGGTTGATAAGCGGAAAGAAATGCATCGCATGAGAAAAAAGATTGAAATCCTGGCTCCGGCCAAAAACCTGTATCAGGGCATGGCCGCCGTCAATGCCGGCGCTGATGCTGTCTATATGGGTGCGTCTATGTTTGGCGCCCGGACAAATGCCACCAACCCGGTGGAAGACATTGCAGAAATGGTCAGGTACGCGCACTTGTTCAAAGCGAAAGTGCTGGTAACCGTCAACACCATTCTGTACGACAACGAACTGGAAGCCTGCCGCAAACTCATCTGGGATTTATACAACATCGGCGTAGATGCCCTCATCATCCAGGATATGGGAATTCTCGAAATGGATCTCCCGCCTATTGCCATCCACGCCAGTACCCAGGCCAACAACCGGGATGCCGGCCATGTGAAATTTTTAGCTGACGCCGGTATGAAACGCGTGGTACTGGCCCGGGAACTGAATCTGGATCAGATCCGCGAGATACACGAAGCCACCGACGTAGAACTGGAGTTTTTTGTTTCCGGTGCCTTGTGCGTCTCCTTTAGCGGCAATTGTTACATGAGTATTGCTAATGGCGAACGTTCGGCCAACCGCGGTTCCTGCGCGCAGAACTGCCGCCTCCCGTACCAACTGATTGACGGAACCGGCGCCACCCTGATCGAAAACAGCCACCTCCTGTCCATCAAAGACCTGGACCTGAGTGACGAGCTGCCCAATCTCATAGCAGCCGGCATTTCTTCTTTTAAAATAGAAGGCCGGTTAAAAGACATTGTTTACGTCAAAAACAACACTTCTTACCTGAGAAAAAGGTTAGACGCTTTTCTGGAAGCCAACGCAGATCAATACCAAAAGGCCTCTTCTGGCAGAACCTTTTATCAGTTCGAGCCCGAAATGGGTCGCAGCTTCAACCGGGGCTACACCGATTATTTTGTCAACAAGCGCCGTGAAAAAATCGGCTCCTGGGAAAGTCCTAAATCCAAAGGGCAGTACATCGGTAAGTTACTGGAAATAAAAGCCAATGGCTACCGCATTGAAAACTACGAGCTGCTCAACAATGGCGACGGCCTGTATTTCATCAATGAAAAAGGCGAAGCCGACGGCGTACAGGTCAACATCATCGTCAACGAGCTGGTCGTGCCCAATGAGCTGAAAGCAGTGGCGCCCGGCACGGAAATATACCGCAACCTCGATGCTGAGTTTAACCGGATGGTGGAAAATGAAAACAGCGCGGTGCGGAAAATCGGCGTCAACATGCGCTTCAGCGAAACTGAAACCGGCTTTTGCCTGCACGTTGTGGACGAAGACGGACATGCGGGTTCCGCCACCCTCGAAACTTCAAAAGAACTTGCCAAAAACGACGATGGACTGATCGAAAACATCAAAAAGAACCTCTCCAAAACGGGCAACACCCCCTTTATTGTGGATGCCGTGGCGGTGGATTTTTCGCAGAACTGGTTTTTGCCCATTTCAAAAATAAATGAAGTCCGGAGGGCAGCATTGGAACAACTGGCGGATATCCGCGTTCGGGATTACCAGCGGGAAGAACACCCGATCGTGAAAACGGAACATCCTTATCCGGTTAAGACGCTCGATTTCACCTACAACGTCTCCAATAAACTGGCCCGCGCATTTTACAAGCGCCACGGCGTTTCCGACATTGAAAAGGCCTTTGAATTGCAATGGGACCCCGGTAAATCCCGCGTGATGGTGACCAAATATTGCGTGAAATACGAATTGGGCAAATGTCCGCGTTTCCAGCGCGATACCATGGGCACAAAACTCGCCGAGCCCCTCACGCTGAAACACGGCGAAACAGAATACAAACTGAAATTCAACTGCAAGCCCTGCGAAATGGAAATCTGGGAAAAGGATGCCGAATTGGTGCTGGATGACGGGATGGACTGATGTCCGAACAAACTCCTAGTCCCTTTTAACAGCCCTGATACACATGAATGCAGGGAATTCGTTCAGCTCTTTATAATGCCTCGGGTCTAGTTGTTCAAATTCTTTTGTGGGTTTCGGCTCGACCAATTTGTCGATGTAAAAACCATTTTCCGTTAGCGGGGACAGGCACTCGTGTAAGGGTCTTCTGAAACTGTTGACTTCAACAGGTTGGCCAAATCCTTTCCAGGTACATTTTACGTGTTCAACTTCAAAATAACGCCTTGATTTAAAAAAAATATAGTCATTGAAGGGGTGTTCGATGGATATGACGAGTATTCCGCTCGGTTTTAATACTCTGTGAAATTCCTGAATGGTCAGCGTCCAGTCCTCAATGTAATGCAAAGCTAAAGCGCACAGAACAATATCAAAAGCATGATCGCCTATCATATCCAGTCGCTCAGACAGGTCGTGTACAAAAAAGGCGCCCTGGTTATTGGTTCGGCTAATGGCCAATTCCACCATTTTCGGACTCATGTCAAACCCCTGAACAATAGCTCCCTGTTCCATTAGAATTTCGGCATACTTCCCCGGGCCGCAGGCAGCGTCGAGGATTTTTTTACCCTTCACATCAGGGAGTAGCTCAAGGGTATTGGGGCGGTCGTAATAAGCGTTGTGAGGTTTGTGGTCAATAAGTTGGTCGTATTTAACGGCCATTGTTTCATACGCTGATAAGATGCTTTCTTTTACCATTTTTTTCCTTGTTAAATGTATAATTTCACCCATTTTTTTGCGCTGCGAATGTAACTCATTTTCTCTTTTGCAGCAGTTGGAAGGGGGGTATACCCGTTGTTTTGAACCAGAAATTATTGGATGGTAACGCCGCTCCGGAGCACACGATTTCTGTTCGTTTACGACAGCGTGTTAACGAATACAGACCCATTGGCCTTAGGAGCCTGAAACTTTACCTGTAGCCTGGATTTTTTAAAAGCGAGTAGTTTTGTTTTCGCCTTATCCTTTTTCAGATATCAACCTGATACTTGAAAATCATAATAAGTCCAGCTTCCCAATCCCGGTTTAGTTATTAAAATTGTTCTTAACGTAATTGTGATTTTTGGATAAACTGCCGATGAATAAACAACTGCAATCGATCCTTCTCCTTCATCAATCGCAGGCGAGCTTTTAAATTTTAGTGCTGCAAGTTCGTCCATAAGCGCTTTATAGTGCGGTTTGTAAGAGGTTCCAAACCCAACTGATGTATTTTTTCCAAAAGAAACGATACTCTGATTATGAGAAGTTACGCCAGGGTTGGAGGTTGCTACAAATGCTTTATCAGAAGAAAATCTGTACCATGAAGTCGTCTCATCATGTTTTCCTGATGCATTAAAGCTAAATCCTCTATTGGTAATGAGGTCATTGAAGCAAGAAAAATCCCTACATTTTGTTTTGGATATTAATTCTTTGATTGTTACAGTTTGAGCATAAAAACCCCATACCGTAAATAAGTTGATGAAAATTACCAAATAAAATCTTTTGTTCATTTTACTATTTTTAAGATGTTGATAATCGTGGTAAAAGACAGCATATAACCATGCTATCGGTCGCCGGAGCGCCTGTCTCAATCGCAAGTGCAAATGCCTGACGGTAAAGCTTGCACCAGGTTGAGCAATCATATGCAGTTACCGGCAAAAACAGGCTGTGCATAAGCAATTAAGGATGAATATGGACTATGTAATGCCAGTAGTATGCGCATCAGAAACCCGACAGAAAAAGCAGGGAGTTGCAGATATTAAGGAGACGCTATGGGTATAACACAGATCCTTTTATCTTTAGACAGTTTATATTAGAATTGCTAAAATACCCGGGACACTCCAAAAAAACAAGCAATGCGGCAACAATTGTTCAAATTTGTCATGAATGTAAGAGAAGGGTATTGGAATTTATGCACCTCCATAAGCGCATTTAATGCTCCCGACAGGCACTTTTTTTAAAAGCAAAATTGCTCCACTTGCCCTTTTTTTAGCCGTATCTCAGCAAATCTAAAACGTTTTTAAGCTGACCATTTTCCATCCAATTACTTGCATCCTTATTTGTACCTTCGCCTGCAAATCAACCTGCATGTATTTAAACTTTCTGCGCATTTGCTGCCTGGCCATTTTAGTGGTGGCCTGTAATGGCCCATCGACGCAATCTACCCAATCACCGGCTACTGGCATAGGTTTTTACTATTGGAAAACCAAACTGAAATTCGACAAGGAAGACAAGGCGCTGGCCGACTCGCTGGGGGTAAAAAAGCTGTACCTGCGTTATTTCGATGTGGACTGGAGTCCCAGCCGCGGCATGGCGGTGCCGGTGAGCGAACTAAGCAGAGACTACGGATACGAAACGGGAAGTGATTTGGCGCCCAATAAGATGATGCTGGCTGAATACCAGTTAATCCCTGTCGTTTTCATCACCAATACTGTTTTTAAAAACGAGCAAAACCCGGACTCGCTGGCTGTTCGCATGGCACGAAAAATAGCTGGCATTTCTGAAGGCATTGCCCATGCGATTTACCCGGGCTACGGCAGTTATTACGATTCAGCGGAAGAAAAAGATGACCGCGACTGGGAGCTGGCCGACAGCCTCGCCAATCTGGACAGGCAGGCGTTTTTAAATAAAAACAAGGAAATTCAAATAGACTGCGACTGGACGCCCTCCACCAGGGATGCCTATTTTACTTTTCTAAAAAAACTGCAGGTCGTTCTGCCGCAGCATCAATTCACCTGCACCGTGCGCCTGCACCAGTTCCGGGACCGCGAACAGGCAGGCATTCCCCCCGTGCAGTCGGCTACCTTGATGTGCTACAACGTGGCGCCGCCTACCGAACTGAAAACCGCCAATGCCATTTTCGACCCGGCGCTGGTGGAGGGGTATTTGAAAGAAAAAGCCTATCCGCTGCCGCTGGAAGTGGCGTTGCCGCTGTTTAGTTGGGGCGCTTTGTACCACGAAGACCTGTTTCGCGGACTGGCTGGCGGCCTGACGGAAAAAGAGGTAAAAAACAACCCGCTGTTCAAAGCTGCCGGAGAAAGGCGCTACCAATTTACGCAAGACACGGTGTTTACCGGCGTCTATATGCGGGAGGGCGACATGGTGCGACTCGACGGGCCTTCGCAGGCTGATTTGCAGCGCATTGCTGAAAAACTCTCTGGCATCGAAGCCGTGAAAAGCATTTCATTTTTTGACTGGAATCCATCAAACATTTACCAATATGACCTATCGGGCATTGTTGCACAGGCAGCTAAAAACCATTGAAACCGCCCTTATCGGCGTACTGATATTCCTGGCTCAGCTGCCCTTCGCCCATGCCTGCGGCGTGAGTTACTATGGTGAAGACTATCGGGTGGCCTTCCTCAATCCGTATGTGGTGGGGGAGGATTTTGCGGCGTTTTTCTACTCCTCCGACCGGCTCAACCGGGAAGGGTTTTACGATAAATTCGGCAGTGACCGGCGGCGCAATTGCGAGGAATGGGCGCAGTACATCGGTGGTGGCGCATCGGCCTCGGATGCCCGTGCGGTAGTGTACCAATCTTCGTACGATGATTTTCTGAATGCGCTGGCAGAAGGGCCTGACAGCCAACGTTTTCCAGGGAATGTTTTTTTCAAAAACCTCTTGAATCCGAAACACAAAGCGGTGCTGGATTACCTAACACTGGCTAAAAAGTACGAGCACGTCACCTTTTTGCAGGAACAAGATGTTTGGGAAAGTGACTCCTACAGGTTCTATTGGAAATGGAATGAGTTAAATGCCCCAAATATTGGCACCGAAGCGCAGGGCGCCCTCGTCAATGAATACCGCAAGCAATTCAAGGCGGAGAAAGACCCCTTCCTGCGCCGGCGCTATGCCTATCAGTTGCTCGTCACACGCGCCGCTGTTGGCCCGGATGCCGAATCGCTGTACAAGGAATTTTTTGCCAAAGACAAATCCTCCGTACTCAGCGATTGGGCGATGTTTCACCGGGCAAGCTGGGTGAAAGATACTGTGGAAGCGAACTATCTGTATGCCATGTCCTTCGGCAAATGCCCGGAAAAGCGGCTGGCATGCTACAACCGCTTTCGGAAAGACCTGGTATCGCAAACCCTCCGTTTTTGTAAAACCGACGCCGAGCGGGCGCTGGTGTTGGGGCTGGCGCAATTAGGCAATCCCGGCCGTTCCCTGAGCGAAATCCAGAAAATTTATGGCTTCGACCCAGCATCGCCGCTGCTGCCCGTGCTGTTGGTGCGGGAGCTGAGCAAGCTGGAAGACTGGCTGTTGACCAACGAAGTGACTGGCCTCGGCCCAGCCGTGGATTTGGAGTCCTACAATGAAAGCCGATACGAATGGACGGCAGCACAATGGGCGGCTTTTCGGCAAACAAACCGCACGAAAGACCTGACCTATCTGGCAGAAGTGCGCCGGTTCGTAGTGGATTTGTCCGATAAAAAATCGGGAGTTACTGCCGAACTGACGAAGCTGCTGGCGGCGCATCTGTACTTGATGGAGAAAAACGGGGCGCAGGCAAAATCCCTGCTGGCAGCCATTTCCGGAAAATCCAACCCGGCCATAGCAGAACAAAAATACACCGAAGAAGTGCTGCTGTTGCTGAACTCAGAAGACATCGGCAGCGCTGCCATAAAGGAGAAATTCGCCAGTTTGCTCAACCGCCTGAATGCGCTGAAAGACCGCCACCCGAAAGGTTACCGGGACTTTATGTCGCTCAACCTGATGGTGAGCCAGGCTTATGAGAAAAAAGGAGATTTGGTCACTGCTTTTTTTCTAAACAACAGCCACGCGCTCGAATTGCCCACCGAAGAGCGTTACGACTATGGCACTGCTTATTACGACCTCATCCGTTTCCTCGACTGGCGCGCTTCGGTGAAAGACATTGACGCGGTGTTGGCGCTGATGGACAAAAAGCGTAAAAACGCTTTTGAAACTTACCTTACGAGCGGCTATCTGCCCAGTCGCAATGCGCTGCTCGACCTGCGGGGCACGATTGCTTTTCGCAAAAACGATTTGCCTGAGGCGCTCAATGGGTTCAAACAAGTGCAGCCCGACTTTTGGAAAACGAAATACCAGTTCAGCAATTACCTCGTGTCCAACCCCTTTGTCGTGTGGCGGGACAGCCTGCACAGGGGGCAGTTTCCGGCGACGAAAACAGAACTTGTGCAGCAAATGATGGACCTTGAAATGGAAGCCAAAAACAACCCCGCTAAAGCTGCCGGCAATTACCTGAAATTGGGGACGTCCTGGTTTAATTTCAGTTATGCCGGTAAGAGCTGGATGATGTTCTGCTACGGTCAATCCACCGGTGAACTGAACGAAGAGAGCCAGCGATGGTTTCACTACAGTTTTTCGCCGCAGGAAAAGGATATGCGCGAGGTGTACTACCAGGGGCGCCGTGCGAAGGCCTATTTGGACAAAGCCATGGCTGCGGCAAAGGATAAGGAGTTACAGGCGCAAATTGCTTTCCTGCAATCCCGCATCGCCGCCGAAACAACGGCACTCACCGCTGAAGAACAACAGAAAATGGATGAGATGGACTGGAAGGAGGCCCAACGTTTTCGGGCACAGAGGCAAATGGCCTTTTACAAACCATGGGTCACTGCCTATAAACCAACGGCCTGGTTCAAAGAAGCAGCCGGCATTTGTCCGGTGTTGCTGACGTATGCAGGAAAGTGATTTTATTCCTCAGGTCTGATGCCTGCTGACAAGTGTTGCCTTTATTGTTTTGACTTTATCGGTATCCAGATTTCTTCTTCTGATGCCGGGTCGTTGTTTTTATACCTGTCCCCTAAAATTTCAAAATGGGGCCTGTCGTCTAAATCGTATGCTGAACCCGGTAACCAGGTTCCAAAGATGTACTGAAAAATACGGGGGTCGTTACCCGAACCTTTGTAATCGAAAACGGCATAAAGTCCGCCTGGTAATGTGAATGTTTCCATTTCGTCGGGCACCTGATCAAAATCCGAAACTTCAACAGCTGCCCATTTTATAAATTCATTGGCAGGTTTAAAATCGGCAAAATGCGCTGGCATGTACACCTGCATTGAAATCAAATCATTTGTCAGGTTATTGGTAATTTCCCTTCGCCTGGGCACAAAACTTCTCCAAAGTTCGGCTGTCTTGTTATCGGCTAAACTCATGGTCAGTTGTTTACCGATTAGTTTTTTTTTGCTTAAATTTTCAATTCTTGGAGTCATTTCAATGCTGATTTAACAGACCTTCCAGGCTTGCAGGACGCTGCGCGCCTGACAGTTGGAACAAGCTCTAAAGTTTCTATTTAAACAATGTCTGCGCAAATTCAAATAAATCGTGTCGCCACACCGGCCATGTATGACCGCCCGGATATTCGCTGTAGCTGTGCCTGATGCCCATTTCATCAAATTTTGCCCGCATTACTTTGCAATTTTCGTAAGCGATATCCTCCTTGCCGCCCATTGAAATCCAAAAGGCTTTTAAGTTGTCATTGATGGCGCCGGCGTTGCTCTTCATGAACGCATATTGCGGATCAGACAATTTGGTATTATTTGCAAACCAGCCTGAACTGAAAACGCCTAAATAATGGAATAAATCCGTGTTTCTGACGCCGGCATGAAGCGTTTGCAAGCCTCCCATCGAAAGCCCTGCCAAAGCCCGGTCATTGGCATCGCCCGAAACCCGGAAATTGCTTTCCACAAATGGAATGACCACTTGTTTCAGTTCATTTTCGAATCTTTTCAGGACATCTTCATTAAATCCCGCTATGCCGCCACTTCCTCCCATATTGCCATCCATCATCACAACCAACATGGGTTTTGCTTTTTTCTCTGCAATAAGGTTATCCAATATCAAATCCGTTCTACCCTGAGTTGCCCACCCGGTCTCGTCTTCTCCACCGCCATGAAGCAGGTAGAGCGCAGGATATTTTTCAGCCGGATTGTTCTCATAATCAGGCGGCGTATAGATATAAACCCTGCGCCATGCATTCAATACATTTGAATAATAGCGTTTCATGCGGATGTCTCCATGCGGCACTTCTTTTAAGGCATAAAAACCGCCGTCTCTGTCCGGGATTTCTATTCCGCTTGCCATGCGTCCCATGCCATAAAAAGTTTGGCTGGCCGGGTCGGCAATGGCTACTCCGTCAATTAAAAGCGAATAATAATGAAAACCCCTGCTGACCGGATCAGTAGTCACCGTCCAAAACCCGCCGGTATCTTTCACCATATCATATTTTTTGGCCAAATCGACCTGCACCTTTTGTGCTTCCGGTGCTTTTAACCGAAATACAACCCTATTGTCCGGTAAAATTTGTGGATACTTTGCATTGCGGACATTGGAAGTTGCCGGCGTTCCCAGGAGGGTATAACTTGTGAAAGTTGAGGGGGCAACCGGTTTGAAAAGAAACTGGCAAAACATATACAGGCCATTTTTCCAAACCTTGAAATCATGCACCCCGGGCTCCAGGTAGTAAATATGCGGAACGCCGTGCTCGTAAAGGTATTCGTGGGTAATTTGGCTGAACCGGATCAATCCGTCGGCATCGCCGCATGATATCCAGAGGAGTTTAAGCTTCTTTATTGCTTCCTTCGGATCGGGCACCAATTCCGCCGGCTTTTTGGTGTTCGGTGCTGAAGAAAAACCACCTACCCAGGCAAATTTATCCAGGTTTCCCAGTCCAAAATTCAGGGATTGCCCGCCGCCCATTGACAACCCGGCTATGGCCCGATTTTCACGGTCTGTCAGTACCGGATACTTTTTTTCGATGAAAGGGATCAGATCGTTCAGCAAGTCTTTTTCAAAAGTTGCAAAGGCTTCGATTTTATCCTTGTCAAAAATATTGCCGATGGCTCGGTCATCTTTCATGGCCCTGCCGTTGGGCATCACCACAATCAGGGGCGCTATTTTCCCGTCGGCGTACATATTGTCCAATATTACCTGTGGGTTTGCTCCCTTCAACCATTCTTTTTCATCGCCACCGATACCGTGCAGCAAATACAGCACGGGGTATTTTTTCTTTTTATTAAAACCCGGAGGCGTATAAACCAGGGCTTTTCGGCTGGTACCCACCGTTTTCGAATGATAGCTAATGCTGTCAATCCTGCCTGTGGGGATGCCTGATCTCATTTGGTCAAAACCCGCTGGGGCTTCCATATCCATTTTTTGAGCAAACAGGTTCCCGATCAGCAGGATCAGGCCAATCACTAGTGAAAACAATCTGGTCATCGCTCTAAAGTTTACAATTTATATAAATGGTGAAAATAGAAACAAGCTCTTAACCCCAACTGTTTGTAAGTGCTTCTTTAATTATTTTACGCTCCGGCTTTTGATGACAATGTGGCGGCAGTGTTGGCTGCCGGACACGTTCTTCCCGGCCAGAGGCGGGGCATTCCATTCCTAAGTCAGCGGCGCTGGGGTAGGGTAGAGGTCTTGTGAGTGGAACCAGAGAGCTTTTTTCCTAATTTTTACCCGCCTCGTTGTTCTCCAATTGATTGGCCGCTTGCTGCTGAATTTTCCCTATGAGCTTAAACACTTTATTGAAAGGCTGATCTCCAAGTGCCTCCAATATCAGATTGGCTTCTTCTACACTGATGGTGAGGTTAATTTCCTGCATGGTTTTCGTTTTATTTTATTTAGAAATCCAGTTGTTTATTAAACAGCATCGTTTGCGGTGATGCTCATGCCTTCGTGTGCCAGTTCTAAGGTTTCAACAGCTACCACATCGCTGTCCAGTGATTCCGAATCAGCGATCGTGATTTTGGTTGGCGAGGCGTTTTGTAATGTCCAGACCATTTCTGCTTGGCCGGATTCATTCAGTAGCCGGATTGTCACGGTTTGTCTGGAAATGGTGTTCATTTTTATTTGCGCAAGCCATTTCTGGAATTTCTGGTCATCGGGAAAGAGCCCTTTTTTCAGTGTCACGTTGCTGAATTTGGTCAACCCCGGCATTTTAACAGTGGAAAATAAGGGGTTGTTACCCTGGCGGTACTCCGTCACCTGAGGTTCAACATCCAGTCCGGATACTTCCTGAAAGTGTATGTCCGTCAGATCCTTGCCAATACTGACAGAAAAGCTGAATTTCGGAGAAGGCCACGAAGAATTTGGATTGCTCATTGTGATCGCTATGGTGAGGTAGTGTAGTTTAACAAATATAGCGCTAAGTTTTATTTATTGAAATAGTTCAACAGACTTTTCATAGTGCTAATTTCAAAGCGCTGGCCCTACTTTTGCTATTTATCCTACTTCTTCAGTCCTCCCTTACAAACTTTATCCCTTTTACCCGGTCGCCACTCAAATACACTGTCGGAATTTTAAAATTATCCGGGGCAAATGTTAGTGTATAGTTGTCGACAAGCAGCTTTTGAGGTGTTATCAATAAGCCGGTGGAGGTGTAGTCATTATTGGCAATTTTTATATCGTAGGTGGTATTCGTTTTGTAGCTTATGCTGAGCGTTGTGCCTGTTTCCGTATTGATGAAATTGCCATTCAGGCTTTCAAAGTTGAAATTTGAAAAGTCTGCCTTTTGCTTTGTTAGCGAGTAGGGCGAATGATTTACATAATAGGCTGTTACCTGTAAATCCCCATTTGCAGTCGTTGTAAATTCCTGTTTAAAGGGCGGGTCAAATTTCTGATGATAAATATTATCTGCTTCCCTTTCCAATTCAACATCATTTCTCCCCACTCTTTTCAGGAACATTTTACCGTCCCTTTTCTCAAATTGAAAAGCAAAATCACTGTCTGTTAAATAAGTCCCCACAATTTCATCATCACTTACAAATTTTCCGACTTTGGCTGGTGTGGTTACCAAATAGGCTTCATCGGGTTTTAAATCAAACACGATGTCTGCCATTTGTCTGGTCTGTATAGATGGTATAGACTTCCCCGTATTTGTCAATGTGATAAAAGTTAGTTTTTTTGACGTAAATCTTATGACCGTTGCTTTCCAGGCGCCTGTCGCCCCTTCGTGAAAAACATAATCCATCCCTTTGTATTGACCAAACTCAAGTCCATAGCCATATTTCCTGAATGCTGAACCTGCAATGGGCTGCTGGCTTTCAGCAATGATTTTCTTTTTAAACTTTGTGAAACCTTTCCCCTGTACGACCTTCTCCCATTGAATTTGGTCTTCCAGCGTTGAAAAAATATTGCCATCGCCGCACACCTTCCAAATCCAATCATAGGTCGTCCACGTGCCGAAGTTGAAATAGGCTCTTGCAATTTGTCCACGAATTTTGGTGTAATCGCTTTCAAAAGAAGTATTCGGCATGTTGAGTTTTCTGAACATGGCGTTGGTGAATTCAACAAAGCTTTTGCCCGAAACTTTTTCAACAATCAAGGCAAGCAAAATGTAGTTGGTATTGCTGTAGAGGTATTTTGTATTCGGTTTGAAATTCAGATCTTCCTGTTTTTTAATCAGCTTCAATACGTCGGCATTTGAAAATGATTTTTCCCACCAGGTATATCCCTGCAAACTCCAAAGATCGTAACAGTCACGAATGCCACTTGTATGATTCAATAAAGACTGTATGGTGATTTTTTCTTTGATTTTAGGAAATAACGTTGGATAATATTTTCTAACGTCATCTGAAAGTTTCAGCTTTTTTTCATCAATCAAACTCAGGACAGCAAGTGCCGTAAATTGTTTGCCATTTGATGCTATGTTGAAACGCGTGGTTTTGTTGATTAAGCTGCTGTCTGTTAAATCCGCATAACCTGCATATTTTTCATAAACGACCCTCCCGTCCTGTATGATAGCCGTAGCAATGCCCGGCGCATTTAGCGGCACATCCTGTGTGGCAATGCTGTCAAGCAATTTAATTTTTTCAGGAGAAAATGAGGTTTGCCCAAAAGTGAGTACACCAATAAGCAAGGATAGCATTGAAAGCAGCAGCTTCATCTTTTAGATGTTTTGCCCTTCAACAATGTGGTATGGAAATTGTTTGCTGGTGGCGATGCGGTGTGTTTTTCTTCAATTGTCAGTGAGGCACGAATGGTTCTGGCTTTTTTTTCTAAGAGCTTGTTCGGTACCTTCCTTCGTAATATTTATGAATTATGATGCCATCGTTTGATCGCATAATAGATAAGAAATTGAGTAATAGTAGCAAATATCAAGTCAAATTTAAATCATTTTTGGGTTGTTTTGATTGCGCAGAACGGTCTGGCTATGTGACGTGTCGACGTTTAGGAGGCATGGACATCATAGCCTTTGTTGTGTGCTGTATCTATTTCAATGTATTATCTAAGCAACTAGAGCAGAGTTGCGCACCCGTGAAAATCGGCACAGGAATTATGCCAGCGACAAAGGCCGCAAAAGATATAGCACAATGATGCACCCCGAACTAACGGAAATGCTAAACGATATCGCAGCAGCAGAGGGAATAAGTGTTCTGGCCTTGATAGAAAAGATTCTTTCTAACAAGATCGGAATAAAACGACCTAGTGAGTTATAGCACCTGGTTTATAATCTACTCCGCAGTTCCAAACTTTGGGAGCCTGGCAAGTTAGGACAATCAGCAACCGCGCATTGCGCAAAGTGCTTGTCTTGTTGCCCACCAAACAGCGTAAAGAACTTTTTTCCACCCAGGCAGTCCATTATACCATGCTCGATCTAACTCACATTGCCTACAACCCTCTTGAGAAGTACCTGCGCCCGAATTGGGGTTATTTGATTCAACTTCTCCGGCAACAATGATAATAATGATAATAATGATAATGATGACTCCAGCAATAATCATGATGAAAAGGTATTAGGTTACAGAAGTGCTTATTCTTGATAAATATTGACACTAACGTTACGCTTCCCGAATGTGCGACGCTTAGGAAGCATTTTTGGGAAGCGATTGTTGGTGGCTATATTTACCTTTCTTGTTTTTCAGTGCAGGATATGAACAGTCCCTGCACAAACACTAGAAAGGCTATTTGTACAATTCTCAAGTTGGAAAACATAGAAATACACGCCATCTGATAAAATTGTGCCATCATTTCTTTTACCATCCCAATTTGGAATACTATTATTGGAAAATCCACTCAGTATAGCATTTTCAGAACCTTCAAATAATAATTTTCCCCACCTATTGTAGACAGAGAATTTATATTTGGTGGCATTATATGAAAGGCTGCTGTTAGGTGGCAATGTATTATCCAAAACTCGAAAGAAATCATTGTAACCGTCTCCATTTGGAGTAATTACATTAGGGCATTTTAAAGGAGGAAAATTTCCTTCTAATTTATTGAAGCTGGGGATTGAGAAACTTTTGATTTTTTCTCCGCAGCCGTTTTTCAATACTAATGAAAGATTTGAATAATTTAATGAGTTCACTGTAATGTTTGTGGAAGATAACCCTAACGGTTGCCAAGTTATTGAAGGAGAATCACATGAATTGTCATCCAAGTTTACTTTTATCAGTGCATTAGTGCTGCAAAGACTTTCTCTTGAAATACTTATTTGCCCATTTGGTGGACGACAAATCCCTACTTCTACTTGATCTTGGCTAATGCATCCTAAGTGATCTGTCACGGTCAACGTATAGGTGGTGCTTTCCCCTCCAATAGAAAACTGCTTAAAACTATAGGTGCCATCACCATTAGAGAACCTTGTCCTAACATGTAATCCACTAAATTGGTCATTCCAGTTTTGGCCTACGAATGCAATATCGGTTTTGTCATCACCATTGAAGTAACCCGTTAAGGCTGGGTAGGTGTGAACATTGTTGCCGTCTCCTGCAACAAATTCCTTGAAATCGTACGTGCCATCGCCATTCGAAAACCTTGTTCTAATGTGCAAACCCGTTTCTGGATTGCTCCAGTTTTGGCCTATGAATGCAATATCGGTTTTGTCATCTCCATTGAAGTCTCCAGTTAAGGCTGGATAAGTATGAACGCCAAGGCCGTCTCCTGCAACAAATTCCTTGAAATCGTACGTGCCATCACCATTTGAAAACCTTGTTCTAATGTGCAAACCCGTTTCTGGATTGCTCCAGTTTTGGCCTATGAATGCAATATCAGTTTTGTCATCACCATTGAAATAACCCGTTAAGGCTGGGTAGGTGTGAACATGGTTGCCGTCTCCTGCAACAAATTCCTTGAAATCGTACGTGCCATCGCCATTCGAAAACCTTGTTCTAATGTGCAAACCCGTTTCTGGATTGCTCCAGTTTTGGCCTATGAATGCAATATCGGTTTTGTCATCTCCATTGAAGTCTCCAGTTAAGGCTGGATAAGTATGAACGCCAAGGCCGTCTCCTGCAACAAATTCCTTGAAATCGTACGTGCCATCACCATTTGAAAACCTTGTTCTAATGTGCAAACCCGTTTCTGGATTGCTCCAGTTTTGGCCTATGAATGCAATATCAGTTTTGTCATCACCATTGAAATAACCCGTTAAGGCTGGGTAGGTGTGAACATGGTTGCCGTCTCCTGCAACAAATTCCTTGAAATCGTACGTGCCATCGCCATTCGAAAACCTTGTTCTAATGTGCAAACCCGTTTCTGGATTGCTCCAGTTTTGGCCTATGAATGCAATATCGGTTTTGTCATCTCCATTGAAGTCTCCAGTTAAGGCTGGATAAGTATGAACGCCAGGGCCATCTCCTGCAACAAATTCCTTGAAATCGTATGTCCCATCACCATTTGAGAACAATGTCAAAATGTGTAGCCCAGTAGAGGGGCCACTCCAGTCCTGACCTACAAATGCAATATCCGTCTTTTCGTCACCATCAAAATCGCCTTTTAATATAGGGTATTTTAACAGAGAACCAATGTCAATATCGATAAAGCTTTCGCAATTTAATATAGTGGAAGAGCTTGTTGGCGTAAGCAAACCGGTTTGAGGACTCCACGAATAAGTGTATTGATCATTAGAGATTGAGTTTCCGATTTCAAATGAGTCGCCTGATTTTATACAACAAACATCTTTTCCGGCATCCGCTTCAGGGCAGTTAATCTTTATTAGTTGAACGGTTTCATTCCATTCTATACAACCATTTTTAACCGCAAGTTTTACACGATAATACTGATTACATATAAAAACCCCTCCTAATTTTTCATAAAAATTTTTAAGGTCAATAGAGCTAGCTTGTCCTACAAATTCTAATATTTTTTCACTACCCGGATTTGGTCTTCCCATTTGGGCATCACTTTCCTCAACAGACCAGAAATAATGGGTTTCATTTTCAGAGTCACTTCCGTCTGCAAAAATTGCTTCGGATAAGCAGTAGTCCACTTTGCTTAGTGCAAAGGATGGGTTCAGATTGTCTATTGGTTCAGTGCACAGACCATCTATATAAGCATAGCCAAAATGTGTTCCATTTCGTTTAGCACAGTCGGCAACAATAAACTCAATTTTAACTTTTTTACCAATATAATTTGACAAGTCGACGAAATCACAACCCCATGGTTTATACAATAGACTGCCAGACTTGTAAAAACCCGGATCGTCGGATACGATTTTTTCTTTAATATTTTTTTTAAACCCTGGTATTTTTATTTTGTAATAGAAATAAGGTCGTTGACATTTAGTATGACTGTCTGGAGGGTCTTGAAGGACAAATGCATAATTAAAGTACAACTTAGGGCTCTGAACAGTGAATTCATAGGTTAGACTTTGAGCCTTATTATTCGGGGTTTCATTACCAAGCTTTGCCGAAAAATTCCCTTCTACAACTGTTGGAAGAATATTGTTCCCGACCATTGGGTCAAAACCTATACCAACGATTTGGTGTACACTGTTTGAGATTCCTCCTCCACCTTTGATCTTATTTATTGCACAGTGGCCCTTTGTTATGCCTGTTTTGGTTTTTCCAGATTTTCCGCTCCAGTTGGCAAAACTGTTTAGCTCAAAGCCCCCATTATTCAAACAATTTTGAGCAAAAAGCATCAAAGGGGTTAACATCATAAATAATGTTAAAAAAGGAATAATTGTTATTTTGAAATTCTTCATAAGTCGTAGATATTAGGTCGTCTAATATTTTTTGCCACCAACTTGCGTACTACCGCACCAGCGGGTATTGAAATGCGTACTTCGCATTTCAATACCCGCTGGTGCTGTTACGACGGCTATAGCCGACATGCGACAATGCCCCTGCTTCCGGCAGGGGCCAAAAAGCAGGGGCATTGTATAACTGTTTTCTCTGGTGGTCATATCAGGATTCGATTTATAGGCAGCAATGTACTACTGTTTTTTTTATATTGCAAAAATTGGAAAGGAGAAAATTTATAAGCACTATACCTTTTAAATTTCCAAATCTTCAATTGGGCTTTTTACTTTTGCCCATCCCGTATGCGTCAAGTGCGTATAGATTTCAGTCGTTTTGCTGCTTTCATGGCCTAGCAGCTCTTGAATATACCTTAAGTCAACACCTTTTTCAAGCAAATGGGTGGCAAAGGAATGGCGTAGCGTATGCACTGTAGCATAAGGATTGACCGAGGCTTTGTGCTTTGCCCGAACGAAAACTTCCTGTATACTCCTCGGACTATACTGCCCGCCATTTTAATTATTCGCTTTTACTCTGTAGGCTCGCGAATCACTGACTTTGGCCCAATCGTGATTGCTTACTTTATCAGTAGCGATGGCACTAACATTCGCTTTAATACAATTATTCCAATTGTTCTCACTGTTAGCTATAAAGGCTCTTGTAATTAGTCTCTTCTTTGCAAAAAGAGGAATGGTATTCAACCATATACCTTTATTTTTATCATAGATATGAAAATTAAAAAACACGATATCTCCTTTGATTGGAGGGGATACCGCGTCATCAGAATCAGACTTGTCTAGATCACTAAAACAATAACGAGCGTTTAAGTTAGTTTTAGCATAAGTTGATTTCCAATCTTTATTCCCACTTAAGCAAAAAATAAACTTCCCTATGAGTTCTGAAGCAGAAATTGCAGGCCAACCTGTGTTTATCACATTTTCGCATAAAGACAAAGCTGCGTTCTTTATTAATTGCTTAGGTTTAAAAATTAAATTCTCATTAAAATAACATTTCAAATAGGTATCGATCTCGTTGTGAAAATTATCATAGCCCCCCTCCGAGCTTTTAATATCCAATGTAATCAATACGACATTATGTTTGGGATTTCCATTATGCCATTCAAGTATTTGATTGAAATAGGAAGACAGGGTAGTGCTACCAGGGGTGGTATGGGAAACCGTGAAATAGTTTTTATTGATTGATTGAGATGGTGTATAAGCTGATGAGTGTCTCCAAATATCAAGTTCTAAACCCATACATCCACAGTTATAGGGTTTATTGGAATTAAATTTTAACTGTTCACTCAAGGTTTCGTCTCTTTCATAAGAGTTGTGAGAAGCCTTAAAAATAATTTTGTCAAAACCTAAAACATCCATAGGTGAGAATTTTTAATGATTGTTATTACAATGAAAATAAAGTTCAGGTCTGTTTCAGAGGTTCCATCTTAGGAAGTTACCTGTAACTATTGCGGGCCTGCCTGCCGGTAGCTACGGTTTATACACAAGTTTTTGTTAGAAATTACCCTTGCCGTGGATCATGGTACAGTACTCTTTATCGACTGGCTACAATGTACATCCCATCTACT
>CALEYL010000050.1 GCA_937926205.1 uncultured Saprospiraceae bacterium | reverse complement strand
AGATTTTAGACAGGGAATATTGCTCCAACAAGCAATCTGCCCTACTTTAACCTTTCTCCTTTAACCTTGACTTACTTTAACCTTGCTACCCATCCATGATCACCTATACCACTTCCAAAACGGATGATGAACTGAGGGGAATATTAAACCTTCAAAAGCGCAACCTGGCCCTGAATCTGGCGCAGGAAGAGGTACTCAGCCAGGGTTTTGTAACGGTTTCTCACTCTTTTGAAGACCTCAGGCAACTGCACGACATTGAGCCGCACCTCATTGCCAAAGACGAGGACGAAGTCATTGCTTATTTATTGGCCATGACAGCCAAATCAAAAGCAGACATTCCCATATTATTGCCCATGTTTGATGTGTTTGATCGGGTTCAGTTTCGGGGTAAAACCATCGCCGACTACCACTACCTCGTCGTTGGACAGGTTTGTGTAGACAAAAGATACCGGGGACAGGGCATTCTGGATGCCTGCTATGCGGCTTACCGAGAACATTTCCAAAATAAATACGATTTTGCGATCACAGAAATCGCCATCAGTAACCCCCGTTCCATCAAGGCACACCATCGGATCGGTTTTACGGAAGTTCATCGTTATTTGGATCCTGACGGCGTAGACTGGAGCATTGTAGCCTGGGAATGGTAAACTTCATACCGCTGCCGTTGGTTGTTGCACTCAAAAAGCCTAAGTTTGACCATCATGGCCGGATACCGAAATACTTTTCTTCAACTATTCAGAATACCGGGTGCACTGCTTCCGACGCGTTGGTTGGCGAGCTGGAGCGGGCAGAGTTTCATCGTGCCGCTTTACCATACGGTTTCCGACGAAAAACCGGAACACATCCGGCATTTGTATTCCGTGAAATCGCGCCGGCAGTTTGAAGCAGATCTGGATTTTTTACTCAAAAACTACCGGCCAATCGGGGCGCCGGAGCTGGAAAAGCTGATACAGGAGGGCACTCTTCCCAAACACAACAGTTTTCTGCTGACCTTCGACGACGGCCTTCGCGAATTTCACGACCTGATTGCGCCCCTGCTTTTGCAAAAAGGCATCCAGGCCATCTGCTTTCTGAACAGCGATTTTGTGGACAATAAGGACTTGTTTTTCAGATACAAAGCCAGTCTGCTCATTGGTGCTTTGGAGCGACAACAACAGTTGCTAAAGAGCGAAGCCGTTAAGGAATGGTTTTTGCAATACGCTCCAGCCCGAAATGCCGGTTTTCGCCAAACCTTGTTGTCCATTTCTTACCAAAACCGCAGTGCGCTGGACGAACTGGCCAAGTTGGTGGACCTCGATTTCAGCAGATTTCTGACAGAACATCAACCTTACCTGAGCAGCGATCAGATAAACGCCCTGAAAAACCGGGGGTTCTGTTTCGGCGCCCACAGCTGCGACCATCCGGAATACCGTTTTTTGAGTCTGGAAGAGCAGGTCCGGCAGACCAAAACGAGCGTAACCGACATTTGTACCCGCTTTGCCCTACCCTACCGGACTTTCGCCTTTCCTTTCACCGATTATGGGGTATCGACAGCTTTTTTTCAAAATTTGTACGAGCAGGAACCGCGCGTTAACCTCTCTTTTGGCTGTGCCGGGATGAAGCAGGACCAATACCCACAGCACATCCAGCGCATACCTTTTGAAGCAGGCAACCTGAGTGCCCGGGAAGTGCTGAACAACGAGTACCTTTACTACCTGTTAAAAGCACTGGCAGGCAGAAACAGCATACGCAGAACATGATCGAAATCAAATTATTAAACAAAAAAACCCTTGCGGAGTACCTCTATTCGGAGGCTTATGAGCAGTCGCCGGTGATTCCGATTTCCCGGCATAGGGCGTGGTCGCAAATCCGCAATCCCCGGGCAGAAGTGGAAGACGTGCTGCTTCTGCTGGCTTACGAAGGTACAGCGCTTGTAGGCTACCTCGGCGTTTTACCAGATCGTATGAACGGCGGCCTGAAATGCGGGTGGATGTCCTGCCTCTGGATCGCGCCCGAACACCGCGGCAAACAAATCGCGCAACTGCTGCTGAAACATTGTTTTGATGCCTGGGGGCAAAAACTCCTGGCTACCGAATTTACAGTCCCTGCAAAAAAACTGTACGATAAAACCGGACTTTTCCGGGATTTTCAAATCAAAAAAGGCGTCCGGCTCTACCTCCGTTCCGATCTGTATAACCTACTCGCCCACCGCAGTCCTGGCCTGAAAAAAGTGGCCTTCCTGTTCAAAGCTTTTGACACCTTCGCCAATTGGGTGCTGGATGTACGGTTTTTACTGAAAAAGCCTGGAATCGGCGATTTGAAGCTGGAATACGTAACCGAAGTAGATGAGGAAACAGCGCATTTTATCGAACGTACACGCCACAAACAGGGGTTCAGAAAAGGCGCCGCAGAACTGAATTGGATGCTTCAAAATCCCTGGGTGCTTTCAGCGCCGGAAAAAGACGATTTTGGAAAACGCTACCACTTTTCTTCGACCGACCAATCCTTTGATTTTTATGGCGTTAAAGTAAAAGACCGGGAGCAACGGCTGATTGCTTTTCTCGTATTCTCCAAACGAAACCGCTTTTTGAAAATGCCTTTTTGTTATGCGGGCGAGGCAAGTGACGCTGTTTTAAAGGTGCTGCTTTTTCACTTACACCGCTGGCGCGTCAATGCTTTTACGGTGTTTCATCCGGCGCTGGTTACCCAACTGCGGCAGTACAGAAGCCTGTTTTTTCTAAAGCGGGAAGTGCGGCGGCATTACCTCATCTCTAAAGTTTTTGAAGCGGAAAGTTTTGATGAAGGTTTTGAGATTCAGGATGGGGACGGGGATTGCGGGTTTACTTAGTGTCTGTCTTTATAGCCCGATTACTGCGTTACGCTCAGCCCCAAAAACAGTCATTTACTTGAGTAAACTTCTATTTTTTGGGCCTTCGCGCGCCTTGTCCTCGAACTCTAAAGTTCAGACACAGACTAAATAGACAAGCACTACTTAACTTAAACCTACAGATATCCCTTCATCAAAACCAGCTGCCCCAAATGGTACACATCGTGGTGCACCAAGCCGTGCAGCAGCACCGAAAAAGTGTGCGTTTTGCCGGGCACAACTTCATCCAGCTTCTCATCGCTCATGGATTTGATCATTTCCAGCAGGCGGTGCTGGGAGGCTTCCAGGCGCGCAAGAACAGCCGGCCAGTTTTCGGCCGTGACGACCGGAAAATTCTCTTCTTCGGACACCTTGTATTCGGCATCCCCTTCGAGTTTTTCGATGGCAAATTCCCGCCAGGCCAGCACATGCCCCATCAACTCCCCCATCGAGTGGCTGTTGCCAAGGCGTTTTTCTGCGTGCTCGGCAGGGATGCTGCTCAAAACTTCCATCAAAGCAGGGCCGTGCCAGGCTTCCCCATCAAAAGTGCGGCGAAACTGATCCAGGAGGTAGGTGCGGGCTGCGTGCATGTTATTCGGTGTTGGTGTCGATCAAAATTAGGGATTTTTAGCAAATCATCGGTCCCTATGAACTGCATTGCATCGTGTATTTTTCTACTGATATTCTTAGGCAGATTATCATTTCCTCAGGCTTGCCATCCCAACAGGGGAATACAACATCAAGGCAGTTGATGAATTTAATCACAAACACCTGTCTATTAATGCTTTAAACACAAAGAGAATCATCGTAAAAGCCACGAAGCACTTTGTAGGACTTCGCAGATTCCCTCGCGGGAATGACAAGCAACAAGCAGTTGTATTGGAGTGCACCCGCTGCTGATTAAAAGCATTCGGCCAGCGGAGTTCTGAAAAGCATCTTCCCATCAAAGGCACTTTTTCAACCCTTTAATACTGGAAAACTACGCCATAAACGGTTACCAAACTTTTGGAAGTTTAGCAACCGGCGCTTCTGCCCATGAAACAGACTGCTGTCCATCCCAGGCATAATGCCCCTGCCAACTGCCAACTCAATTACTGCCAACTTCTCACTCATCTTGACAACTACTCCATAAACGGTTACCAAACTTTTGGAAGTTTAGTAACCGGCGCATCTGCCCATGCAAAAGACTGCTGTCCATCCCAGGCATAATGCCCCTGCCAACTGCCAACTAAACAACTGCCAACTAAAAAAAGCAACCTGCTCCATCCACCTGCCAACTATCCTTTTCCCTCCGCTTCTTCTCCTTTTTCCAAATAAGCTTCCATCACATTCATCACCCCGCGAAGCGGAATGCGCAGCCATTCAGGGCGGGCATTCATTTCATAGCTTACTTCGTAGATGGCTTTTTCCAGCATATAAGTCCGGAGCAGCAACTGAACGTCGCCATCATCAGAAGGGATGAAGCTATTGTCTTTAGCCCGGTCTAAGTAGGCCGTAAGGAAGAATCGGCTGATGTAGTGGAACCACTGGTAGGCCCATTGTTCCAGCAGCGCCATGTCGTCTTTGCGGTAGTTTTGATTCAGCAACAGCTGCCCGTAAGCGGCATAATGGAAAGAACGAATCATCCCGGCGACGTCTTTAAACGGCGTTTTTTTCAGGCGGCGCTCGCTGATGGAATGCATGGGTTCGCCTTCAAAGTCAATGATGAAGTAGTCGCGGCCGTTGAAGAGCACCTGTCCCAGGTGGTAATCGCCGTGGATACGGGTTTTGTAAGCTTCGATTTTTCGGCTGTAGATTTCGTTGAAACAATGGAGGATGTCTTCACGCAGGTCGAGTGCGGCGCGGGCTTCACGAGCCACGTGTTCGGGCAGGCTTTTCAAGCGTTCTTCCAGCGCGCTGAATGTTTCGCTCACGAGTTTCCGGTGGCCGGAATAAATGGATCTTTGGTAGTGCTGCGTAAAACGCTCCGGAGCAAAAGCTTTGTCATCTTCGCTTGCCGTAGACAGCGCGATGTGCATTTCAGCGGTTCGGCGGGCCAGCAGGGTCACGCGCTCGTAAGCTTCTGCGCCAATGAGTGCTTTCATGTTTTCCGGAAGGTCGTCAAAATAAAGGCGCTCGCGGTGAATCAGTTCCGGCAATGCGGCATTCCGGGGCAACAAAAGCACCTGCTCGTAGTATTGGTTGAGCGTTTCCAGCATGCTTGTCCAGGCTTCTCCCTGATTGGGGATTTTATTTTGCAGCAGACCAAGGATGGTATAGGTTTTTTCAATCCGGTCTTCCAGCTGGATGCCGCCGCTGTAGCGGGGCGAGTTGTCAAAATTGGTTTTTTCCGACAAAAAGCGCACCAGTTCGAGGTCGGGATTGATGTCGGTATCCAACTTCCGGTAAATCTTGAAAAAAAACTGGTTGTTGTAGATAACAGACGTATTGCTCTGCTCCGCCCGAAGGATTTCAGAAGCAATGTCCACCTTTTCCACTTTCAGTTCCTGAAGCATGCGCCCGGGTTCGAAGTGCAGCATCCCGTCAGAGACGGGTACAGAAATACCGTTTCGAATGAGCCAGAACAGTTCATTCCGAAATGCCTCATCGTAGATGGCATCAATAAGAATGCCTTCCTTATCCGGTGTCTTCAGGTAACAGAGGACACTCTGCGGTTCATTTTTCAGGAAGCGCAGCATGTCTTCCGGATTGGTCAGAAAAAGCACCGGAAGGAAATAAGTTTCCGGAAGGCCATCGGTATAGCGGGTTTCGACATTTAGCAAATAAGCGGTTTCGTCTTCGACCTGAATCGCAGGCGCCCGGCGCGAATTGAGGGCAACAATTTTTTTCGATTTGCCTCCATACCAACGGCAGGAACGCATGTAATTAGGCAAAACCCGCTTTTCAAAGTTTCGGCGGGCGGGATAGTTCTGAAAAAAGTCCTTCCAGGCCACATCGGCTTCCAGCGATGGGATGGCGCGCTCTTTCGGCACGTCGTCTTTTTCTTCTCCCTGCTCGATCAGGAACCAGTAGTAGCCATAAGGGCCCAGGGTGAACTGGTAAGCTTCATCTCCTATTTCAAAAAAGCGGTTCTGGCTGAAAATTTCGACCGGTTGAACCCCCTTAAACCTTTTGAGGTCTAATTTTACCGCCTGCGAATACCGGGAAAGGTTGCACATAACCAGGATGCTTTCCCCTTCATAGGAGCGCACAAAACTCAGAATTTTACTGTTGTCAGTTTCCAGAAACTCGGTGCTACCCCACCCAAACGCCTTTAACCTTTTGCGCATGGAAATGAGGTTTTTCATCCACCAGAGCAGGGATGAAGGGTTGTTGTTCTGAATTTCAACGTTCACCGTTTCGTAGCGGTACATGGGGTCACGGATAACGGGAAGAAACAACTTTTGCGGATTGGCTTCTGAAAACCCTGCGTTCTGGTTGGCATTCCATTGCATTGGCGTGCGCACGCTGTTCCGGTCACCGAGATAAATGTTATCGCCCATACCAATTTCATCCCCGTAGTAAATCACCGGAGTGCCCGGGAGGGAAAACAGGAGGCTGTTCAGCAGTTCTATTTTGCGGCGGTCATTGGCCAGTAAAGGCGCCAGGCGACGGCGAATGCCTTCATTCACTTTGGCACTATGGTCTTGTGCAAAAATCTTATACAAATAGTCGCGTTCCTCTTCCGTAACCATGGAAAGCGTCAGGTCGTCGTGGTTGCGCAGGAATAGCGCCCATTGACAACTGTCGGGAATAGAGGGGGTTTGCAGCATGATATCCGTTACAGGGTAGCGGTCTTCTGCCTGCAAAGCCACATACAAGCGCGGCATCAACGGGAAGTGGTAATTCATGTGACATTCGTCCGCTTTCCCAAAGTATTGAGCCGCATCTTCCGGCCAGAGATTGCTTTCTGCCAGCAATATTTTACCCGGGTGGCGACGATCCACATAACGTCTTAGCTCGCGCAGGTATTCGTGAACCTCCGGCAAATTTTCACAATCGGTGCCTTCGCGCTGGAAAATGAATGCAATGGAAGTCATTCTTAGTCCGTCCACGCCCATATCGAACCAGAAATCGATGACCTTGCGGATTTCTTCCCGAACCAGTTCATTGCGGTAGTTTAAGTCCGCCTGATGGCTATAGAAGCGATGCCAGTAATAAGCCTGCGCTGCATTGTCCCATTCCCAGTTCGAGGTTTCGTAATCGCTGAACAGAATTCCCGCTTCTTTGTATTTGTCCTGGCTGTCGCTCCAGACATAATAATCGCGTTCAGGCGATCCGGCAGGCGCTTTTCGGGCGCGCTGAAACCATTCGTGCGCTGTTGAAGTATGGTTCATCATCAAATCAATGATGACGCGAAGCCCTCGTTTATGCGCTTCTTCAAGCAAACGCTGAAACGTTTCCAAAGTGCCGTATTCAGGATGAACACTCATATAATCAGAGATGTCATAGCCGTCATCCTTTAAAGGAGAGTCGTAAAAAGGCATGAGCGACAAACAATTGACCCCCATATCTTCCAGGTAATCCAATTTCTGAATCAAACCCTCCATATCTCCGATGCCATTACCGCTGCTGTCGTAGAAAGAGCGAATGTGGAGCGCGTAGAAAATTCCGTCTTTATACCAGTAGTTTTGGTTCTGCGTTTTGTCAGCCATGTAAGCACGATTTTTATTGCGCCAAAAAAGTACAGCTTTTCGCAAAAACGAAAGAATCTTTTTTTTTCAGAATGTTTATTGCCACGAATTCGCTCTGATGATTTTTTGCCAAAACATACTGTTCATTTACAATAGGGATGAATATTGCAATTGGTATTTGCTAATTTTGCATGGCAAACATAGAAATAAAATACATGCAGTCGGGGAGCGCCACAAATAGTAAGACCTTAACAGAATGGGCTTTTTTTCTGATACTTATTTTTTTTTGTAACCTGTTATTTGCACAAAACACGCCTGCCTCTTCAGCCCACGGCATAAAAGTTGGAGCACCTTTCATCCGTAACTACCCTCCCAATGAATACGGCGGCCACAATCAGAATTGGGGTATTGTGCAGGACCGGCGCGGGATCGTCTATTTTGGCAACAGCCACGGCCTGCTTCAATACGATGGGGTTACCTGGCGCCTGCTGCCGATACCCAATGCCAGGATTGTCCGGTCTTTGGCAATCGACGGGAATGAGCGTATTTTTGTAGGGGGGTATGGTGAAATCGGATACATCAACCCCAATGAGACACACCAGTTGAAGTTTGTTTCGCTACTGCCGAAACTTGAAAAGCGCTACCACGACTTCGCGGATGTATGGCAGACATTCAGCACAACTCAAGGCATTTATTTCGTCACGGTTAAATACGTTTTTTGCTGGAATGGAGAACGCATGCGTGTATGGGAGACCAGTTCAGCTTTCCATTCCGGTTTTTATATCAACGGCCAGTTTTTTGTCCATCAAAAAGATACGGGCTTAATGCAAATCGTGGGCGATGCCCTGCGTTTGGCGCCGCTGGGGGAAAAACTTGTCCATGAGCGCATCAGCGCCATGCTTCCTTATAACCATCAGGGACAAAAACGCATCCTGATCGCCACCCAAAGCAATGGATTGTTTTTGTACGATGAACAAGCCATTGTACGCTTTGCCACAGATGTTGACGAACTGCTTCGTTCGGCCCGCGTTTTTTGCGCAGTCACCCTGTCTAATGGCCAATACGCATTAGGTACGATGCAACGTGGAATTGTACTGATAGATGCCGCCGGAAAGCTTCTTAAACACCTCGATGAGGCCGGAGGCTTGCAGGATAATGCCATATTGTCCTTGTATGAAGACCATCAGCACGCCCTATGGGCAGGCATGCAGGTTGGTCTTGCACGGGTGGAAACGGGTAGCCCCTTGCGTTATTTTGACGAACAGGATGGCATTCGCGGAAGCATCTGGGAAATGCTGCGCCACGAGGGGCGGCTTTATTTTGCCAGCATCATGGGCGTGTTTTACTTAGATGAGAACACGGGCGCCTTCGGGCAGGTAAAGGGGCTTTCAACGCAATGCTGGACGCTAATTCCATTTGATAAATCCTTGCTGGCAGCTTCCACTGATGGTTTCTTTGAAACCAACGGCATTCAGGCAAGGCGAATTTCAGATGATTTTACTTTTTCAATACACCGTTCGCAAAAAAATCCCAACAGGGTATTTGCGGGGCTTCGTAAAGGCTTTAAGTCATTTTATTTCGAAGCCGGTCAATGGCGTGACGAGGGCTATATCGAGGGAATAGATCAGGAAATTCGACATATTTATGAAACGCCGGATGGAAAACTTTGGCTCGTTGACTATTTCAGCGGACTGATCCGGGTAGATTTTTCCAATGGCTACACCCGCCAGCCTAAAATCGAACGATACGATACGCGTCATGGTCTCCCGCCTACGGATCGGGTTGTTGCTTTTCCAACTGACCCGGGACTGCGCTTCGCCACCTTACAGGGAGTCTTCGCTTTTGATGAAGCCGCTCAACGCTTCTATCGGGATTCTACTTTGATAGAAGGACTGACGAACCCGGCCATTCCTTTGTTTGCAGCCGCTCGCGACCAAAAAGGAAACCTGTGGCTGGTGTCTGACGACAGCAAACAATCCGGTGTGGCCCGACGGCAGTCAAAAGGCGTATATACCTGGGATCAAACCCCTTTTTTGCGCATCTCCAAAATGCAGGTTTTCAGCATTTACCCAGACCCGGCACAAGAACAGATTACCTGGATAGGCGGAACCGGCAAAGTAGTATTATACAATGGCAGCGTTCCTTCCAACCATGCCATGGATTTTTCTACCCTGCTACGGGAAGTCATTGCCAACGGGGATTCGGTTCTCTATTCCGGCGCAGCAACAAAATCTGATTATCAACTTCAGCTGGCGTATGCCTATAGTTCACTCCGATTCCGATATGCCGCTCCAAGCTTCGATGATGAATCGAAAAATGAGTACCAATACTTCATGGAGGATTATGACAAAGACTGGTCGCATTGGAACACCGAAACGTATAAAGATTATACCAACCTGCCTCCGGGTAAATACCGCTTTTTGGTGCGGGCCCGGAACATTTACGGGCATATTGGTGCAACGACGGTTTTCAATCTCCATATATTGCCGCCATTCTACCGCACTTGGTGGGCTTATTTGTTATACCTGATTTTGATAGCCGGGGCAGGATACCGGTTATGGAAACTGGTTCTGCAAAGGATACAGCAGAAGCAGCTTCAGGAAATGAAGCAATTGGAATTCAATAAACTAAAAGAGCTGGACGAGTTAAAATCCCGCTTCTTCGCCAACATTACCCACGAATTCCGTACACCGCTGACCCTGCTGATCGGGCCGGCAGAAAATACGTTGAATCGTTTACCGGATATAGGCGTCGACGAACTCCGGGGCGTTCTGGTCAATGTGCGGCAAAATGGTTATCGCTTGCTGAACCTTGTAAACCAATTGCTCGACTTGTCGCGTCTCGAAGCGGGCAAACTGCGGCTTGTTCCGGCCAATGGCGACTTCGTAGCTTTCCTCCGTTATCAAATTGAATCCTGCCATTCCTATGCCGAAACCCGCAGGATCAAGGTGTCCTTTGAAAGCAATATTCCCAAAATGGACATGGCTTTTGATCCCGAAAAAATGCAAACAATCGTCGCCAACCTGCTTTCCAATGCCCTCAAGTTTACGCCCGACGGAGGGCGCATTGATTTAAAGCTAAACACAGATGGCCTGCCCCTGAATGCATCCTCTAAAATCATCCTTCAAATCAGCGATACAGGTATTGGCATTCCGGCAGATGAATTGCCCCGGATCTTCGATCGTTTTTATCAGGTAGACAGCTCTGCAACCCGCCGGGGAGAAGGCACGGGTATTGGCCTGGCCATGGTTTACGAATTGGTCAAACTTATGCGGGGATCCGTATCGGTGGAAAGCACCGACGGCGTTGGGACAAGCTTCAGTATTATTTTGCCCTACACGCCAACGCAGCAGCAATTGCAATCCCTTGATAACGCTTTTAATCGGTCAGAAGATCCCTTTTGGGCTGCAAACCCACTTGCAATGCCAAACGCCGGGCCATTTGCCCATGATGCCCCTTCTTCTTCTGTTGATACGCACCATTCATCGCTGCCCCATCTGCTGATCATTGAAGACAACCCGGATGTGGTGGCGTATTTAAAAACCTGCCTGGAGCATTTATATCAATTGGAAGTCGCCTATAACGGAGAGGATGGCATCGAAAAAGCGCTCAAAAACATTCCTGACCTCATCATCAGTGATGTGATGATGCCTAAGAAAAATGGCTACGAAGTCTGTGACACTTTAAAAAATGACGAACGAACCAGTCACATTCCCATCGTTCTGCTCACCGCAAAAGCCGACAGTGCTTCAAAAGTTGCGGGACTTCGCCGGGGTGCAGATGCCTATTTACCCAAACCATTTAACCTGGAAGAACTGCTCGTGCGATTGGAAATGTTGCTGGAAAGGCAAAAACGGATGGTGGCTTTTTTTGCAAAAAAATCCGGCAAAGAGCAGGAAAAAGAAATGCCGGAAACAACCGAAACCTATGCAATAGAAGATGCTTTTATCCGAAAGGTTCGCCAGATCATAGAAGAAAATATGTCCGACGAAGACTTCGCCATGCCCCAACTTTGCCAAATATTGAGCATGAGCAGGTCTCAGTTGTTGCGCAAAATGAAAGCCCTCGTAGATATATCTCCCTCTGATTTCATCCGCTCACATCGATTGAATAAGGCAAAAACAATGCTGGAGACCAGCACCCTGTCTGTGTCTGAAGTCGCCTATAAGGTAGGATACAAAGACGTTTCTCATTTCTCAAGATCCTTCAGAGAACAATTCGGAGTTTCACCGAGTAAAAACAGCAAGTAACGACCTTACCCAAACGGGGCTTTCCCGGTCATTGTCCGGGTACCGCAAATGGTACTGTTTTTCTCAAATGCTGCGAATATTCCAAATAATGCTGCAAATCGGCATGTTGTTTTTTACAGACAGGGGCACTTTTGTAAAACGGTCTAAACAAGCGATGAGCATTGACGAGCCAGGTTATTTACCATGATGGACAGCATCATGAATGGCTCCGATCGACTCCGTTTGGTAAAAGCCTGCATGAATAATTCAACACTTTGCTCACATGGCAGATGTAGAATATCCTTGCAGGGCTGATATCTGGCCGGGGTATTTTCAGAACAGTTTCCGTTTCTGAACCAATTAAATCTCAGTTATGCTATACGACCGACCGCTTGTCGGGCGCCGCCTGTTTATGGCTGCCCTCGTCCTATTTGCTGCTATCCACCTTCAAGCCCAGGAGGTAGACGGCATTGTCAAATCCGTCAAAAACATCCGCCATCAATCGCTCCAGATCAGTGGCGGTTTAAACCTTTACAGCAATTTTTACCTTTCGGATGGTATTGAAGCGCGTCGGGATGCATTGCAATGGCGGGCATTGGCCAATCTGAACCTGAGCTATCTTGGAATAGATGCCCCATTTTCCCTGGCATTTTCTGATGCAAATCAACAATTCAATCTGCCTGCATACACCTTTGCAGGCATCAGTCCTTCTTATAAATGGGCGCGCCTGCACCTCGGCGACCGCAACATTAATTTCTCCAAATACACCCTCAACAACATTAACTTTAAAGGAGCCGGTTTCGAATTACGCCCCGGTCGCTTTTATATTGCCGGGATGTACGGACAATTGCGCCGGGCAGTGGCGGAAGACTTCAATAGCCGTCAAATGCTTGATCCGTCCTACCGACGCACCGGGCAGGGGCTCAAAGTTGGATTCAACAATACCACTTCAGAACTTAACTTGACCTATTTTGCTGCAAAAGATGATCCAAACTCGATCATTCAACCACTCCAACGGGAAATATTGCCTTCCGACAACATCGTTCTTAGTGTGAGTGGGAAGCAACAACTGGGTAAAAAGGTAAACCTCGAAGGGGAAGTCGCCCGCAGCGGGCTCAATCGGGACAACCGATCCGAGCAGCTGCCAAACCCAAAAAGCAATCAGGATTTTCTGGGTTTATTTGACCCAACTTCTTCCCTTATTACCGGTTCGGCTTATCGCGCCAAACTGAATTTTTCCATCAAAGGGTTCAACATCAACAGCGGCTATGAACTCATCGAACGCGGCTTTCAAACCCTGGGCGCTTTGTTTTTTCTCAGCGATGCGGAATACCTGACTTTGGGTTTTTCCCGGTCGTTCATGAAGAACCGGCTCACCATTTTTGCCAATGGCGGACAAGAGCGTACCAATCTGGACGATTTTGAACGCAACGGCACGAGGCGCCTCGTCGGCTCTTTTAACGGAGCGTACACGCCTTCCAAAACATGGAGTTTTAACGCTTCTTATTCTAATTTTCAGAACACCACCAAAATCCGCGCACTCACCAGCCCGGATGCCCTGGTCGACAGCATCATTTTGGCACAGGCTACCCAAACGGCAAGTTTTTCAGCCCTGCGGCATCTTAATACCGGAAATGAACGTCCAAGTTCCATCTCCTTTTTCCTGACTTACCAACGCGCCAACAGCATAGTAGATGATGTGGTACAGCCCGATGCAGAATCGCGCTTTCTGAATGGCAGCCTGATTTACGCCTACTCAATTACAGATCGTGATTTGCGATTAAGTGCGGCATTAAACGTCAATCAGACGCAACTGGTGAACCTCGACAACTTTGTGCTCGCCCCAACGCTCGGCATCACAAAAGGCTTTCTGAACAAGCGCCTGCAAACCAATTTCCGGCTGGCTTATAACCAGATTTTCCAAAAAGTCGGCGACAATTCCAATGTCATTAACCTGTCTCTGGGCAGCACCTGGCAGTTGAACAAGGAACACATGCTCGGCTTTAATACCACGCTGCTCAATCGGAGTTCCGGTGGCCAAACCAATACCGGATTCCTTGAATGGTACGGCCAGTTGATGTATGGTTATCGATTTTTGGAACAGATTGGAAACAAACAAGCCCTATCATCCAACTCCCAAAGCGGGAATTAGGCAACTCCTTCAATCAGCTTCCGGTGAAGGGGGATGATATTGATAAAAAAATTCAGGTACATGAACCAGAAGATACATTTTCTAAGTATGCTTACGGCTGCCTGCTGCATTTTGGCAACCGTTAATCTGAGGGCTCAAGCTTATCCGGTTTCACTGATTGCGCAGTCATCGCCTCCGCATACGGGCAACCTGGCAGAGCTTTCATTTCCGGGGCGCGTCGGCGCCTCTCTGATCCTGAACGATGCTTTTGAATTGTCTTATCAGGTTAGAATGAGCATTGTTATTGAAGGCCAGGGTATCCGGCTAAGCACCAAGCCCGAATTTCAACCGCGCCCCATTACCCTTAGTTATGGTCTGCCTGTTCAGATTACCGGTGCTGAAATAGCCGAATATTTAGACCTCAACAACCTGAATTTTGAAGGTTTCAGCAAAGAACAATACCTGCAGGAAGGCACCCTTCCTCCCGGGTTTTATTCCGTCTGCATGCAGGTTTATGATTACGACCGCAGCAATGACGCAGCCGTTTCAAGAGAAAGCTGCACAGGCATTACGGTTTTCCTGAACGATCCGCCCGTCGTTCTTGCGCCCATCGGGCAACAAACTCCGGTGTTCCCGCAAAACGTAACGGTGCAGTGGCAACCGCGTCATGCAGGGGGCTTTCCGGTGGAATACACCTTACAGGTATTTGAATTTGACGTCAACAACACCCTTACCCCTGACCTGTTGATGCAGTTCGAGCAGCCTTTTCTGGAAAAAACCATCAACAACCTCGGTACCAGCTTCATTACGCCCGCTGATCCTCTGCTGGAATTGGGGCGCCGCTACCTCATCCGGGTACGCGCAAGGGACCTAACCATGCAGAATGCTTTTCTGAACGATGGCTGGAGTGCGCCGGAGTTTTTTACTTACGGAGAAGCCTGTACCGCTCCTGACAACATAACAGCGGAGGCTTTGAATGAAAGCAGCGCAAGGGTAAGCTGGCAGCCAAAACCGGGATTTAATACCTACGTTGTGCGTTACCGGGAAGCCGGGACTACAGACGCCAACTGGTACGAAGACGAATCCATCCTGTCTGAACACACCATTGAAGGTCTGGTAGACGCCACGACCTACGAAATACAGGTACAAACCCTCTGCAATGGCGAATATGAAGGCCAATATTCCCCATCTTTTGAAATCACTACCGATTCCATTGAATTCGATACTACCCTGTTCGATTGTTCCTCCATGGATACGCTGATTCCGCCTGCCAATGCAATAGGCATTGAAGCCTTAGCTTATGGCGACATCGTGCGTGTCGGCGGATTTCGGATGCGCCTCACCAAGGTTGAACCTTCCGAAGAAACGGAGGGCGGCTGGGATGGTTCCGGCCAGATTCGGGTGCCCTGGCTGCTTGGGAAAAAGTTGATATGCACCTTTAACGGCTTAATGGTAAATACTGAAAAGGAAGTTTTTGGCGGCGAAGTTGTCGCTTACAGCAAAGGGCTGGAAAGCATTCCTGAATTTCAATCTCCGGATTCGATACTCGCCCAGATCGCTGCTGACACCCCGCCCTCTATGATGGATTTTTGCGGACGGGTAGACAGCACCCAGCTTGTAGCAGAACCCGATTCAGCCCAAACCCCGCCATTGGATTCTTTGCAAACCCCGCCTCAGGATTCAACCCAAACGGAAACTCCTGAAGAAGCAGATGAGGAAGAAGAGGATACCGATACCGTTTTGGCCGATCCTTTCGCAGACCTCGAAGATGAAGAAGGCCTGCCTTATGACATTGCGTTAAACGCCGGAGGCAGCACCCTACCCATCATTCTGGGGGGAAGTCCAAATGCCATCGTCATTGACAACATCACCTTTACCCCGCTCGGCGCTTCGCTGGATGCCTATTTCTCGGCGGCGCTACCCGGGTCCAATAAATTTGTGGCGTTTCAGTCACTGGGCGTGAAATTCCATCCCGGCGGACTGATTGGAGCCAATAAAATGCAGTTAGTCACTGACATTACGACCGTCTGGAGCAATAAAATCCAGCTGACGATTCTGAATAGCGAAAATTCCTACGTGAGCTTTGATTGCGAAGGATTGCGCGGCATAAGCATAGACGGCAAAGTAGAATTCTGCCCTAACCTATTGGTTGCCCTTCACCCCGACAGTCTGATCGCCGTGCCGGAAGAAAACGTGACCGGTACCTTTACTGCAACCATGCCGCAATGGGGCCAGTTTGTAGCCGATATGAGCATCACGCCTTTTGAAATCCCGCGCCTGAAAGACTGGGGTTGGGAAGTACAAAACATGGTTTTCGACTTTAGCGATGAGGTGACGCCCGCGAGTGTCGTATTCCCGGAAGGGTACTCCCACCCGGATGTAGGTGCAGTCTCTATGGAAGGCGCAGACAACCCTGAATGGACTGGCTTTTACCTGCGAACCGCGCGTGTTAAGTTGCCGAAAGCTTTTTATGGCTCCCGCGGTGAACCGGTGCAAGCCGGAGTAACAGATGTCATCATTGACCAAACCGGCTTTACAGGCAATGCCTTTGCCATCAACGTTTTATCACCGGAGCGGGGCCGCATGGGCAACTGGGCTTTTTCTTTAGACACCCTGCGCCTTGGCATCCGTCACAACCAGTTTCATCACGTTGGCTTTTCCGGTACAACGCAAGTACCCGCTTTTGACAATGCTTTAAAATACGCCTGCCTGATCCAACCTGACTCCGCATATCGGTTTTCTGTTGGCATTGGCGAAGATACCATGCGCATGAGCGCGTGGAAAGCAGATATTGAGCTGTATGAAAACACCCGAATCGAGCTCGATTATGATGTAAGCGACCGGGCATTTTCAGCCAACGCTTACCTCTTTGGTATGGCCAGTATGAAACCCACCATTGGACGGGCAGCCAATCCAAAAGACACCCTGAAGTTGGCCAGTCTGCAGTTTCAGGATTTCGTCGTCAGTACCCGGGCGCCGTATCTGATTGACATTGGTACCTGGGAATATTCGGCGGGTAACGAACAGAAACTGTCGGGCTTCCCGCTCACCATTCAAAACATTAGTCTTGGTCAGGAAGAAGACGAAGAGGAAGAAGAAGGTGCAGAAGAAATAGAGGAAGAGGAAATTGCGGAGGAGGCGCCTTCAGATTCGACGAGGGTTGCCCTTAAAATCACAGCGGCCGTCAACCTGATGGGGGCCAACGACCGGGGCTTTTCGGCGGAAGGTACCGTAAGAGTATTATTCGACGTAAAATTGGATACCGTTCGGATGAAACAAGTCTGGTCGTATGCAGGGGTCAAAGTGGATCAATTCAGCCTTGATGCGAGCGGTGCGGCATTTGAATTGGCCGGTCGACTCGACTACTACGAAGAAGATACCATATATGGCTCCGGCTTCCGGGCCATGATCCATGCAACTTTTACGCCCAGGTTTACCGTCACTGCTGTTGCTCAATTCGGCGAAAAAAACACCTACCGCTACTGGTTTGCTGATGCCTTAGCCACTTTTAACCCCGGCATTGCCCTTGGAACAACCGGTCTTGGACTTTATGGTTTCGGCGGCGGCGCATCCTATAAAGTGAGCCGACAGGCATTCAGCAGCATCGTATTACCCGATTCTGCCAGTTTAGCCAATCCGACTGACATGGAAGAGGTCATTGGCAGGTCCATGTCAGGCACCATTTATGTTCCTGACAGCACTGCCGGCCTGGGCATAAAAGCCATCATCGCTTTAGGCACTTTCCCAAAACCTGAAGTCTTCAACGGCACGGTTACTTTTGAAGTGATCTTCAACGACAATTGGGGTGTTCGAAGTATCGGGTTTATTGGCGACGGGCGTTTCCTGACCCCCCCTCCCACCCCCAGTCAGGCTGCCAGTCAGCCGGCCCTGAGGTGCATTCTCAACATGAATTATGATTTCGAAAACCGCGCTTTCCACGCCGACCTTGACGTGTACGTCAACCACATGTCTATTGTGACCGGTGCTTACGCGAATAACTTAGCCGGGCGTGGTACCATTCACACCGATCCGGATGACTGGTACATCCATATCGGTACGCCACAGCGGCGCATCATGATCAGCTACAGCTTAGCGGGATTGGCCAACTTAGCAAAACCCAATCCGGGTGCTGCTTCCAATCCGCAGGATACTTCCGGTTTGGTCATCGACTGGAGCAAGGCTGGTTTGCTGTTGACAGCGTATTTAGACGCTGGCACCGTACTTCCCCCTTTCCCCGACATACCGGAGCGGGTACAAAGTATTCTTGGCGGCGGCGACTTTCAGATCGTGAGTCGCGATGATCCGCGTTTTGCTTCGGGCGGTGGCGTTATGTTTGGCGCTTCGGTGGATGTCAGCATTCCCGACCTTACTTTCCTGATGTTTTATGCTTCTTTTGGAGCAGGCATGGGCTTTGATGTGATGGTAAGAAATTATGGTCTGGATGCGCGATGTGCCGGCGATGAAACCAGCAGCAGCCCCATTGGCATCAATGGCTGGTATGCCACCGGGCAGCTTTGGGCCTACATCGAAGGTAGTATTGGCATAAAAGTGCGCATGTTTTCCGTTAGCGGGAATTACCGCATCCTCGATTTGGCCTTAGCAGCCGTTTTACAAACCCGGTTACCCAACCCGCTGTGGGCCAAGGGTGTCGTGGGCGGACGGTTTAGTATACTCAGCGGCCTGGTCAGCGGCAGTTGCCGGTTCCAGTTTGAAATTGGTAAGAAGTGCGACATCGTGGGCGGCAGCGAATTGGCAGGTATCGAAGTTATCGCCAGCACCCAACCCGACGGCAATACCAGCCAGGACGTTGACGTATTCGCAAGGCCACAGGCGACTTTCAATCTGCCAATTGGCCGGGTTTTTGAATTACAGGACGATAATGGAGATTACCAGGAATACCGCCCCAAACTGCATAAGTTTGAAGTGCTGCAACTGCGCGAAACCGACAATGGCCAGGATGTGCCCGTTCAGGGCCAGATTCGCTGGAACGAAACCAACGATGTAGTGGCCTTCAAAGCTGACGATGTACTCACAGGCAACAAAAACTACCGGTTGGTTGTACAGGTGCGGTTTGATAAAAAAGGCCGCTACGAAAGCGAATGGCGGGAATTGAAAAAATTGAGCGGAACGCCCGAGCAACAGGAAGCCATCGTAAATTTCACCACCGGGCCGGCGCCGGATTATATCCCTGCTTCCAACGTTGCTTACAGCTATCCATTACCCGACCAGTTCAATTTCCTGCAATCGGAAAGTACGCAAGGGTATATCCAGTTGATTCAGGGACAGCCCTATCTGTTCAAAGGACATCCGGATTGGGATTACGCAGCCGAAGCGTCTTCCTGGGAGCAAAAAGTACAATTCATGAACGGCACCCAGGTCATTTCCACCGGAAACATAACGTACAATTCCGGGCAAAAACGGGTAAACTACGCCATCCCATCCGGCCAGTTGCCAGCCAATGCCATCCTTGCCATGCGGTTGGCAAACCTGCCGTTGGTGAACGATGCTGCAGTGGATGCGAATGTGACAGCCATTCAATCACAATTGCTCAACCTGCAAACCAGCCCGTCGGATACGTCGTTTACGAACATCATCCTTGAAGAGCGCATCGCTCAGGGCGTACAGCGGGCTTTAAAACCCAAATCGTTCTACAAATCGAACTTCCGGACCAGTTTGTACAATACGTTCCAGCAAAAAATCAACGCCCTGACGAAAAACGTCAACTGGTTCAATCCGATATTTTTAGATCCGAATGAAACTTCGGGCGCTACCATCAACGATTTTGGCGTATTCGTCACAGGCAACGAATTGTTCGACCTGTTCGATCAGGACGGCTATTACAATGGCGACAGTCAGGTAGCGCCATTGATTCAGCCGGAAGCAGACCTGAATATAACACCCGGAAACTGGTATACCAATACAATTTACCCGTATATGTACCAGCACTTCCCGGCTCCTGCGCAGAACATCACACTCAGTTGGCGCAATCCGCTGATTCTGGGCAATGTGCCTTCAAAAGCAATCTGGATCGAGCAAACTGAGGACCCGCATAAACTCACACAGGAGAACATTGATAACGGCACGGCGCCTATTCCTCAGCCGGTTACCAGCCTGGCTTACAAGTTGCCGTACCACATGCTGTTTGACGATTTCGATTACAAAAACAAAGTGAGCAATTACGCTGCGTTGCATACCACCATGCCACAGGCCTGGGTGAATTTCATGCAGGGTACCTTCCAGTATGCGCCTTACGGAAATTATCGGGTGCAATTGAAGTACCATTTGCCAGGCAATTCGACGGCTAATTCTCAAATACCAGTAACCATTTTTTACGGAGTAAGCAATTAAGCCATGACCATGATGCGAAAATATCTGCCAATACTTGCATTGCTCTCGCTTAGCCTTTTGACGGTGCAAGCCCAGCAAAACGGACTCACACCTGTGTCGGAGGAATATCACGCCCTGATGATTACAGGACGCTCCACGGGAAACAGCATTAAACTGCGCTGGGCGCCAACTTCGCCTTTGGCCTGGCGGCGTTGCAATGAATCAGGGTATGTGGTCGTTCGCCACACCCTGATGCGCAACAATCAATTACTGCCATGGGAGGAGCGTTCTGTTGCTGTTCCACTCACGCCAACGCCTGTTCTTCCGTGGAAAACAGAAGCGCAGTGGAAGCCGCTTATGGAGCGCAACCAATACGCAGCCATCGGTGCGCAAGCCCTCCTCGGGGAATCGTTTGAATTGGAAACAGGCGAATCTTCCGGAGCATTGGTCAACCAGGCAACGGAAGAGAGCAACCGCTTTACTTTCGGGCTGTTCGCGGCAGACCATTCCTACGAGGCGGCAACTGCGATGGGGCTGGCCCTGGAAGATAAAAATGTAAAAGCGAATGAAACTTACCTCTACCGGGTTTATCCGGCCAAACAAGTCACTGCGCCTCTGGACACCATGGTGATGGATGGCGGTCATAAAATCCCGATGGATTTGCGAACCAGCATTGATACGGGCTTCTTTTCCATCAGCCCAAAAGACAAATTTGCTCTGCCAAAAACGTTGGAGGTTAAAGCCGATTTTGGCAATCGGGTTGCAACCATCAGTTGGAACAAAACTTTGTTCCAGCAATTTTACGTGAGCTATGAAGTGGAACGATCGGAGGATGGCCTGAGCTGGCAACCTTTGCGCGATTTGCCTTTTGTGAGTCTGGATCGCCCCGGCGCGCCATCCGATTTTATGTTCCTTGTCGACAGCCTGCCGATGAACAACCGGCCTTATTTCTACCGGGTTTCCGGAAGAACGGTGTTTGATGACAGCGGTCCGCCTTCCGATCCCGTGCAGGGTATGGGCATTGACCCATTGCCGGATTATTTCCCGTACATCGTTTCAGTTATGGAAAACGGAGCTGGCCGTTTCCTGATCGGCTGGGATTTTAATGCAGCGGAGGAAAGCAAAATTGCCGGATTCCGTATCACCCGCGCACGAAACGACCGGGGTCCCTACACGCCCATCAGTGGAGATGTGCTGCTGCCGAGGGAGGCTCGTTCCTTTACCGATGAAAGCCCGATGCCGGTGAACTACTACAAGGTTTCCGCATACGACCAGTACAACCGGGAAATGCCCTCTTTTTCTGCAATGGCACAACTGGATGACGAAACACCCCCTGTAGCACCGGTGAATGTGCGGGGTGCGGTGCTCAAAGATGGCTCCATGGTCATTACCTGGGATTCTAATAAAGAACCTGACATACAAGGCTACCGGGTTTACATCGCCAACCACCCGAACGACGAATTCACCCAAATCACGTCCCGGGCCGTTTCGACCAACCATTTCATAGATACCGTAAGCCTCAAAACCCTGAGCCGGGAAATCTATGTGCAGGTCATGGCTTTTGACTACCGCCAGAACGCATCGCCCTTCTCCAAAATGGCAACCGTGCTGCGACCGGATACCATCGCTCCTGCGCCGCCTGCATTCAAAGACCTGATTGCCGACGAAAAAGGCGTTACCCTGACCTGGGCAAACAGCCAAAGCAGGGATGTGTTGCGCCACGAGTTGATGCGACGTCCAAAAGAAGAACAGTCCTGGGAAAAAATCGCCGAGTTTACCATACAGCAAACCACAGAAAAAATGACCCGGTACACCGACAGCACCGGGGTGACGGGCCGGGACTACCTCTATCAGGTGGTAGCCGTCGACAATTCTGACCTGCGTGGCTTATCGCAAACAGTGGAAGCACGGGTTTTAGACAACTTCATACGTCCTGGGATAGCTTCTGTGGAAGCGACACCCGACCGCCGTAGCAAAATAGTGGAATTGAGATGGCAATATGCTGAAATGGACAAGGTTCGTCTTTTTGAGATTTACCGGGCTACTGGTGAAGAAAAGCTCAGGCGATACCGGGCATTTTCACCAAAGGAGCTGATGCTGGCCGAAGCCACTACTTCTGGCAAAAAAAACCGCAAAGGTTTCACATACCAGGTACAGGATAAAGACCTGCAGATGAATACCAATTATACCTATAGCGTGCGGGCAATTTACCACGACGGTGGCCTTACGCCCCTGAGCGAGCCGGTAAAAGTGAATTACTGATGCCTCTTTTGATGTATGCAATCTCTTTTGAAAAACAGAAAAATGAATCTCGCTATGAGATATTTGAACATAATCATCTGGACGGCCCTTTTACTGATAAGCGGCCTGAGCTTAACGGCGCAAAACACCCACGTAGATTTAAGAATGACCCGCGGTTGGATTCGCGGCAGTATGGGTGACGGCAACAGCGCACCGACGGATCCCGTTTGGAAAACCCAGGCTACTTTTTCAGGGAGTATCAACGCATCCGGGTCCATATGCCGGTATTTGGATAACTATTGTTATTTCAATCCCAATGTATTCCCTCCTATTACCTGTCCGAATTCACAAACCTACGACGACGTTTTTGTTACCTACAATGATAACCCCACCAATTTCAGCCTTGCCGACGGTTTTATGGTGACGGTCAACCTTGAAGCCTGGGAAGAAGACGGCCCTTCGGCCGAATGCCACTATGGCGGCGGTGATGATGCTTATGGAACGGCAAGTACTTCCTTCAACTTCAGAGTCCCTGCCAACGCAACATTCCCCTACACCTTTGACTTCACCCTGGCAGTTTCCAACAACTTCGAAGTCGATTACCGCCTTACCGTTTACAATATTGATGCCATTAACGGGTCCAAACTTCGTTATGCCAACAGTGCAGGAAATACCCAATCCAGTTTTTGTGCCGGCTCCACGGTAAGGATGTACGCTGACCGTCATTCAGGCTACAATGGTGGTTATTTTGAATGGCAAAAACTGGTAAACGGCAACTGGGTATCGGCTACAACCACCCAGTATTCGACCTCCAATTATCTGGAATTCCCTGCAAGTACCACCATGCCTCAAGTCAGGGTGCGGCCAGCAGTATATTGTGGTTTTTTTTGCTTTTTCATTTCCGGAACGGGAACCAACGACGGCTGGATAGACAATGCCGGTGTTCCAATAAACGTAGCGCCTGCCCCCCCTGCACTGGCGGATATCGTTACAACCCCCGCTGGCGCGTGTTCCGGCAGCAGCAACGGTTCCATTCAGGTTACGGTAAACAATGCCAATAGCGCCACGCAATACAGCCTCACGCTGTTAAACAGCAGCAATGTTGTGGTAGCCAACGCTACACCTGCAATGGGCAGCACACTGATGCATACATTTAGTGGTTTAGCGGCCGGTACATACAGTGTAAAAGTGGGTTTTGCAAGTTCCAATGTGGATTGTACCACCGAAAAATCAGGTATTATCGTCCCGACATTTTCCTTGCCGATCATTACAACAGCTGCACTTGCCGGCAATTGTTTCGGCGATAACGGAACAATTGCCGTAACGCTATCCCAGTTTCCTGGCCCGGGTGGCGCCAACAAAACGTTTACCCTGCTCAATAGCGCCGGCACAGTAACCTTAAATACGCATACAACTACAAATACCTCTCATACCTTTTCTGTTGCGGCTGGCACTTACCAGGTTCGGGTCAACAGCGGCAATGGATGTAATTCGGCCTTATCGGGTGCCATTGTCGTGCCAGGTGCACCTTCTGCTGTCAACGCACTGGTAGCCATCGACAATTTTGCCGGCTTTCAGATTTCCTGCAATGGAGGCTCCGGAAACATTACCATAACGCCATCCGGCGGTACGCCTCCATATACCATTAATGTGGATGGTGGCAGCCCTCAAAATAATGTTCCTGCCGGAAGCCCGCGTGTTTTTTCCAGATCGGCTGGTAGCTATAGTTATACGGTGACCGATAGTAAAAACTGCGTTTTTCCAGGTTCGGTTAACCTAACGCAGCCCCCTGCCCTGATTGCTTCTACTTCCAATCTCCAACCTGCCACAGATTGCGCAGCTGTAGGTTCAGCTACATTGAATGGTACCGGGGGTGCTCCGCCTTACCAATACAGCCTGATGAGTAATGGTCCTTTTGGAGGCAGCAATGTATTCAACGGTCTGGCTGCCGGGAACCATACCGGTTATATACGCGACGCTGCCGGGTGCCAGGTCAGTACGTCATTCACCATATCAGCGCCTAACCCGCTCTTAGTGAATCCGCTTACGGTTGTAAATACCAGTTGTTCAGGCAGCGCCAATGGTTCGGTCACGCTGGAGGCAATGGGTGGCAACCCGCCTTATCAATTCCGCATCGGCAATGGAGCTTTCAGCAACCAGCCTACTTTCGCCAACTTAGCCGCAGGGGTTTATACTTTTGAAGTAAGAGATGCCACATTTTGTTCCAACACCATAAACGTGGACGTCTCTTCACCCAATGCCATTCAAATTACCAATCATAGCCTTGGCTACACTTCCTGTGATGGGTTAAGCCGGCCTTTTACCATCAGCTTCACAGGCCGCGCAGACGGCATCCTCAATTTTTTTGACAATGGCCTCGAAGTATCTACCGATAACGGCGCCACTTACAACAGTTTTTATGAAATTTATGACGATGGCCAAACCGTGCAGGTAGAATTTTTCCAGCCTGTAGGCAATTATCAGGTTATCATCCGGGACGCCTCAGGTTGTGTTTCCAATACGCATCCTGTTGCATCAACCGCTCAACCGCCCTTGTTTATTAATGTTACCAACGTCACTCATGAGACGTGTGTCGATGCTAATGATGGTACGATATCAGTCAATTTTGGAGGTGGACAAGGTACTTATTTTCTACGATTGCTCCGGATTTTCGATAGCGACGGGATATTTGAAGTTGCCAATTTTGGTCCGGTTTCAGCAGCCGGCTCGCATACTTTTACCGGCGTTGCACCTACAGACGACGGTTTTCATGGAGGTTATCTGGTTCAAATTGTTGATGCTTATGATCCGATTAATGTGTTTGGGAATTGCATTGCCGAGGCCCCTCAGGTCAATTTCCCGATTCCACAAGGTGGCGGCATCAACATTGGCTCTGCGGCCCCATTCAACGCAGGTACTGCTCAAAGTACCGGACCACTGCTCAATTGTTATGGCAACAACGGGGTCATTACGGTCAGTGGTACATCCGGAGGAGAAGCGCCTTATAGCTATTCAATAGACGGAGCTGAATTCCAATCGGGCAATGTTTTTACTGGTGTAGGCGCACAAACGAATGTTTATGTACGCGACAACCGGGGTTGTATTGTGGGTCCGCAAACGGTTAATATTGCATCAGCACCGGTGACATTGAATGTAACAGCAACCCTTTTGCAACCGGAAACCAGTTGTACACTAGGCAGCCTGCAATTAGGCATTACTGGCGGTACAGCACCTTTCGAATATGCTTTGCGCACAGTGGGTTGTGATGGTCAGTATGAATTCATGACAGCTACTTCCGGTTCATTTAGCGTTTCCGACCTGTCTGCAGATAATTATACCTTTTGTGTCCGGGACGCCGGCGGTTGTACAGACGAAGCAGCCGCCAGCATACCGCAGATTGACCCTCCGGGATTAGCGGTGACCAATGTCCAAAATGCGACCTGCCTCAATGGCGGCAACAACGGCGCTATTACTTTACAAGCTTCCGGAGGTACTGCGCCTTATACGGTTCGAATCAACAACATCAATCCGCAAACAGGCAACAACCTTTTCACTTTTTCCAACCTGAGTCCAGGCAGCTATTTATTTACCTTGACCGATGCTAAAGGTTGCACCTATTTCATCGTTCAATCGGTAGGTACATCCAATGAAATCTTTGCCGAAGTTGACGCTTCTCCCATTTCAGGTTGCAGTGGCGGCCAGAATGGCAGTATTTTGGTGATTCCGTCCAACGGGGTGGCGCCTTATACCATTACGTGGTTGTGGGACAACACCAGTGTTCCGGGTGTGGGTGAAAACCAGTTTGTCACCCGTTCAGGATTACCTGCCGGGGTATACGAAGTCCGTGTATCTGATGCGCAAGGTTGCCAAAAGACCTTTCTTGACGTCGTTGAAGAACCGCTTGCTATTGCTGCCACCACTCAGGTTACCAGCGCCTTATGCTCGAATGTCCCGGACGGAACAGTAACCATTAATGCCGTGGGCGGTACCGAGCCTTATGAATATTCGCTCAATGCCGGACCTTACCAGCCCAGCAATTTCTTCGGCGGCCTCGCGCCCGGCAACTATTCGGTGATCGTTCGCGATGCCAACAGTTGCTTCAATACCTTCAATTTTGTCGTCGGCGTACAAAGGGTACTTGCTGCGACAGCAACGCCGACTGCTGCAGCCTGTTTTGGGCAAAGCAGCGGCTCCATTGCCATCGGCGTAAGCGGCGGCGGCACGCCCTACAGTTTTTCAGTTAATGGGGGCACATTCAGCACAGCCAACCCGATCACCGGCCTGGCTTCCGGCTCCTATAATGTACTCATCCAGGACGCAGGAGGCTGCGAATTTTCCCTGAGCAACATACAGATTACCCAGCCCAGCCAGTTGACAGCAGCAGCCAACATCATACAGAATGCCAGTTGTGCACAGAATTCCGGCGTCCTGCAGGCACAGGGTACCGGCGGCACACCGGGCTATACCTACCAGTGGAACGGCAACTCATCGCTGAACAATCAAACGCTGAATAATGCGCCTCCGGGATTGAACACCGTCGTCATTACGGATAGCAGGGGGTGTACTGCGACAGCTTCGGCAACCGTAACAAACATTCCTCCTTTGTCCTTGAATCAGGCCGGAACAACAAACGAACTGTGCGGTCAGGAAAATGGTACGGCAACGGTTGCTCCGCAAGGCGGTACGGCGCCTGTGTCCTATTCCTGGAGCCACAATCCAGGTCTGAACAGCCCGACAGCAACAGGTCTGGCAGCCGGAACCTATAGCGTAACAGCAACTGATGCCAATAACTGTACCGCTACGCTTGCGATAAATGTACTGGAAACACAGGGACCAAGTCTGGCCATTGCGGTCACCAACAGCTTCTGTTCGAACGGTACGGGAAGCATCACGGTGACTCCAAGTGGCGGATTGGCTCCGTTCAACTATACCTGGAGCCATAACGCCGGCCTCAACAGTCCGACGGCAAACAACCTGACTGCCGGTGCTTATACGGTGACCATCACAGATGCCAACAATTGCACCGATGTAATTTCCGGAACGGTTGTACTGGTGCCGCCGCCAACAGGCAGTGCCGCCGTAACACAAGCCGCATGCCAGGGCAACAATGGCTCTATACAAGTATCTGTTAGCGGTGGCACGGCGCCCTTTGTGTTCAATTGGAGTCATAACCCATCGCTTACAACGGGCATTGCTACCGGACTTGTTGCCGGTAATTATGCTTACACCATTACAGATGGCAGGAGTTGCACTTTCTCAGCCTCTGTCACCGTGGGACAACAAGGTCCTCCTCAGGTTGCCATAAACACGCAAACGGCTACCTGCGGATCGGCAAATGGCCGCGCTACAGCCACCGTTAGCGGGGGCACAGCGCCGTATACTTATGCCTGGAGCAGTGGCAGCCCCAATAACCCACAGGCGAACAACCTGACGCCCGGGTTCTATACCCTGACCCTGACCGACAATTTTGGTTGTCAGGATGTAGAAACGTTTACCATCCAAAATATTCCAGGGCCTTCTGCCCTTAATTTAACAGTACAAAACAGCATTTGTACCAATTCCAACGGAGGCATTACCGCAAATCCGGTTGGTGGTACCGGGCCCTTTAATTATGCCTGGAGTCACAATGTTTCGCTGAATTCCCCGGTTGCATCGCCACTACCTGCCGGCAACTATACCGTTACGGCAACCGATGCGAACAACTGTGCGATCATTGCCAGTACGACAGTTCTGCTGGAACCACCACCTTTTATTCAAACCATCGCTGTTCAAAACAGCGTGTGCAGCAATGGCAATGGCTCCATCCAAATTGAGGCGCAGGGTACGCCACCGTTTACTTATGCGTGGACCAACCAGGTGTCAACCGGCCCGATAGCGACAAATCTTCCTGTTGGAAATTACAGCGTCAGCGTCACGCAAGCCAATGGCTGTACCTCTGTCCAATCGTACGCCATCACACTCGTACCGGGGGCGACTTTGCAGGTTCTGAATGCAGTAAACGACCGCTGTGGTCAAGGCATTGGCAGCATCCGCATCCGGGCGACGGGGGGTGTTGCGCCGTACACTTATTCCTGGAGTCACAACACAGCACTAAACAGCGACCAGGCGACCGGTCTTACAGCAGGCGCTTACACAGTATCTGTTACTGACGCCAATGGTTGTACTGTCATGCTGACCAGAACACTGACCAACCTTCCCGGGGTTAGCCTCAACCAGGGGGCCATACAGAACGCATTATGCGGAAATCCGGTAGGCCAAATTACCGTACTCGCAAATGGCGGTACAGGCCCGTACACCTATTCCTGGAGCCACAATGCGGGATTAAACAGCAATACGGCTACCGGATTACTCCCCGGAGAATATACGGTGAGTGTTACGGATGCCAGCAACTGTACCGATGAAATAACGGCGACTGTAGAAAGTACGCCCAATCCAGCATTAACCCTGGTGCAAACAACAGAAAACCCCTGCCTTTCTCAGGATGGAAGCATCACAGTAGCGGGCACAGGAGGTGTTGGCGCCCTAACCTATTCGTGGAGCCATAATAACGGATTAAACAACCCAACTGCTTCGAACCTCGGCAGTGGAACCTATACCGTTACGGCAACTGACGCCAATGGGTGTACAGCTACCTTGTCCGAAAACATCGTAGACCGGCAAGGGCCGACCCTTCAACTGGCTGACCTCGTTGGCAGCACCTGTGGTGTGGCCGACGGCAGCATCAGTGTAACTGGATCCGGCGGACAACTTCCCTATACGTATAGCTGGAGCCACAATGGCGGTTTGAATAGCGCAACTGCTACCGGTCTGGCAGCCGGGCCATACCGCGTAACGCTTACGGACGGAAATGGCTGTACTGCCGTTTTGAACGAAAGTGTTTCCGACGCGCAGGCGCCGCAAACAACTGTCCAGTTTTCGGATGCTACCTGCATCGAAGGCAGCGGCTCCATAAACATTGGCATTACAGGGGGAACAGCACCTTTCAATTATACGTGGAGCCATGATGCCGGCGCCAACGGACCTGTTGTGACCAACTTAAATTCAGGAGATTACAGCCTTACGATCACGGATGGAGCAGGCTGTCAGGCCATTGTTGACCAAACGATTGCCTTTATTCCTTCTCCGGAAGCTACGGCAGTTGCCGAAAACAGCATTTGTAATGATGGAAATGGAACCGTAACCCTTGCTGTCAGCGGCGGAACCCAGCCTTATACCTATGCGTGGTCGCACGACCCCAACCTGCAATTTATTCAGGCAGTAGGATTAGGTGCAGGCGACTACACGGTGGTTATAACTGACGATAATGGTTGTACAGCTACGGCGCAAGCTTCTGTCTCACTGGTAGCCGCTCCGCAAATGAGCCTTACTGCTGCTACTGATGCTTATTGTGGAAGTGACAATGGCGCCATCAGTGTCAATGTCAGTGGAGGGGCTTCGCCTTACATTTACAATTGGAGCCACGATGGCAATTTGAATGCAAACAACGCCGGCAACCTGTCGGCAGGAGATTACAGCATTTCGGCAACCGACGCAAACGGATGTGTTGCCAACCTGATCGTTACAGTGGAAGAAGACCCTGGTTTCCTCATCAATACCAGCATCCAGCCAACAACCTGTGGAAACGACAATGGTTCTGTTTTGCTGACGACCACAGGAGGAACAACGCCTTTCCAGTACGCCTGGAGTCACGATGCCGGACTGAATGCACCGCTTGCAGAAAACCTGCCTGTTGCAGCTTATGCTGTTACTGTGACCGATGCAGGGGGCTGCCAGCATGTGCTTTTTGCGCCTGTTCAGGCATCAGACGGTCCAAATCTCAGCGTCATTAGTCAGCAAAATGCCAGGTGCGGCGTAAATAACGGCAGCATCAGCGTAGGGGTTTCGGGCGGAAACGCTCCTTTCAATTACTCCTGGAGCCACAATACCAGTTTAAATGCACCTTCAGCGGCCAATCTTGCAGGAGGAACCTACCAGGTATCTGTAACGGATGCTTCAGGCTGCCAGGGAATTGCTATTGTCACAATCGGCTCAGGACAGGCTCCAAGTGTGCAATTACTTTCGTTGACTGAAACAGCCTGTTCTGTTCCTACCGGCAGTATTGCTGTCAGTGTATTTAACGGTCAAAGTCCTTATACCTATTCGTGGAGTCACAACCCTGCTTTGAATTCGCCAATGGCCACGAACTTACCTGAAGGTACTTATAGCTTGATGGTAACGGACGCATTGGGCTGTGACGCTACTTTGAACGCTGTCATATTAAATCAAAATACCGATTTGGAACTGGTTCTTGCAGCATCAGACAATGCATTGTGCAATTCAGCTACGGGATCCGCGCTGTTGCAGGTCCAAAACGGCATACCAGCTTACAGTTTTGTCTGGAGTCACGACCCTATGCTGAGTACTGAAACAGCCAGCGGGCTTACTGCAGGCGCCTACGCTGCTACCGTTACGGACGCGCTTGGGTGCCACGCTGAACTGGTCTTTTCCATTGCAGCAGACAATCCGGATTTGAATTTGTCAATAATCGACAACCAGCCTTCTGCCTGTAACGCTGGCACTGGTCTACTCGTCATTAACCCTGGCAGTGGTTTGGCGCCTTATACGTATTCCTGGAGCCACGACCCGGGTGAAACCGACGCAACGGCAACCGGATTGCCGGCAGGAAATTACATGTCAACGGTAACAGATGGGAATGGTTGTATGAGTACCATTAACGCGACCGTTGCGCAAACACCTGACCCGCAAGTTGCTTTAGCCAATCAGGCCGACACCGAATGTACGCAAAATACAGGTAGTATAAGCGTCAATGCGAGTGGCGGTTTGGCGCCATATGCATATGTTTGGAGCCACGATGCTTCTGAAACAACAGAAACTGCGGATGACCTGGCAGCCGGCAACTACACCGTTAGCGTTACCGATGCCAATGGATGTGAAGCCACATTTAGCGCCACTGTTTCTGCATTAGGCGCTCCTCAGGCTACGGTGAATACAACCGCTTCTTATTGCAGCCAGCTTTCCGGGTCTGCCATGGCAAATGTTACGGATGTGGGTGTTTTCACCTATGCGTGGGAAAACCTCGCCAATCCCGGAATCGTTATTGACATGGATGCTACTGCCGATAATCTGGGAGCCGGCCAATATACGGTAATCATTACCAATGAAGCTGGTTGTGAACGCGTGCTGCAAGCCAATATTCAGGATCTTCCCGATATGGTTTTATCGCTTGATGCAGAACCCATCACTTGTTTTGGCGAAGCCAACGGCAGCGTAAGCGTACAGGTGAGTTCCGGTGGAACAGGGCCTTTCAGCTACCAGTGGAGCAACAATACGAGCAATGACAACATCAGCGGACTGGCAGCCGGAACCTACAGTGTTTCTGTTACTGACGACAATGGTTGTGTTGCTGAAAGCAGCGTTGTACTTAATGAGCCACCGATACTGACACTAAACCTGACCGGTTCGATACAGCCTACCTGCAGCGCATCCCTTAATGGAAGTCTTTCGGTGCAGGCCGGAGGCGGTCAATTGCCTTATACCTATAGCTGGGATAGTGGGCAGTCTACGGCTTCGATTTCCGGACTCAGCGCCGGGGATTACAGCCTCACGCTTATGGATGCCAATGGTTGTACAGAAACCCTGCAAACAAGTTTGCAGGCTACAGGCGATCTGAGTATTTCGGTTGCCGCAGTTTCGCCCGATTGCCCGGATGGCAACAACGGCAGTGCCATGGCAACAGTAGCAGGCGCAGGAACCTTCACTTATCTATGGGGTGCGCCTGGTATTCCTTCCGGGTCAGGCATCACTGGTTTACCCGCCGGAGATTATCAGGTCACCGTCAGCAATGGCAGTGGTTGCGCAACAGCAGCGCCTTTCACCATAACGGCGCCTCCAGCCTTAAGCATCCAGCTTTCTGCTTCCGCTTCCTGCCTCAATGCTTTGAATGGAACTGCTACTGCATTGGCAAGTGGCGGCGCAGGTGGCTTTACGTATGAATGGAGTACCCTGGAGAGTGGCGCATCAATTGGATCCTTACTACCTGGTTTCTATACAGTTACAGCTACTGACGTTAATGGCTGTATGGTTTCGGACGGGGTATTGGTGGACGGCGCCCCCTTCCCGACCCTAACCCTGCAAAGCATTGTACCTCCTGATTGCATTACCCTAAATGGCACAGCCACGGTATTGGCCAACGGAGGAACCGGAGCCATCGATTACCTGTGGAACGATCCATCTGGGCAAACCGGCTCAACAGCAACCGGGCTGATCCCCGGCACTTACACCGTAATCGCCACAGATGAAAACGGCTGTTCGGGCAGTTTGATGGTTGACATCGATCAACCCAATGATTTGGTTGCCAACATCAGTGCCATTGAAGCGCCTTCCTGCAACGGAGATACCGATGCCAGTGCCACGGTCACAGTCCTTAACGGCACAGGGCCTTATACTTATTTGTGGAATGACGCGCAAGCGCAAACAAGTGCACAGGCCGTCAACCTGGCTCCGGGCAACTATATGGTAACTGTTTCCGATAGCGGGAACGGATGTATGACGACCGTGAATGTTACCGTACCGGATCGGCCTTTACTGGTGCTTGATCTGCAGGATGTCACGTCGCCTTTGTGCTTCGGCGATGACAACGGTTCAGCCACAGTGATTGCAACCGGCGGTGCCTCGCCATTTGATTATTTATGGAATGATCCAAATAGCCAGACCTCCGACGGCGCCATTAATTTACCAGCAGGCGATTATTCCGTCAGTGTGACCGATGCCCAGGGCTGCATGGCTACTTTGGCAGTGAATATACCCGAAGCGACGCTTCTGGAGGCCATGATCAATGATTTTACTGCACCCCTTTGTTTTGGGGAGAGTACCGCGACAGCTTCCGTACAGGCTTCAGGCGGAGCAGGCAATTACACCTATTTGTGGGATGATCCTTCTCTGCAAAACACCGCAACAGCCGCCAACTTACCGGCCGGGAATTATTCCGTCATTGTAACAGATATGAACGGCTGTCAAACGACTGCAATGGTGTCAATTCCTCAATCGCCGCAATTGATCCTGATGACTACGGAAACGGTATCGCCTTCGTGCAGTGGATTTACAGACGGGTCGATTACCGTATCTGCTTCAGGCGGAACAGGCGCACTTACGTACCTTTGGAACAACAGCGGAAATACACCTGAAATTGTCAATTTAGGCTCAGGCGCTTACAGTGTTACGGTCATGGATGCCAATGGATGTACAGCTTCACAAGACATTGATTTAAACGATGCAGTGGCCTTGTTGATTAGCAATTCGACCTTTACGCTTCCAAGCTGTTACAACGCACCTGATGGCAGTATAAGCATTACTCCTCAGGGAGGCAGCGGGGTGTACGAATACCTCTGGAGTGACCCTTCGGCTCAATCGGGCGCAACCGCTGCTAACCTGAGTAGCGGCAGCTATTCGGTCACGCTTACCGACAGCAATGGCTGTTTCGTGAGTGAGACTTATACGTTGACCAGTAATGCGCCGCAGATTTTCATCAACGGCAACCTCTCGGCGCCAGCCTGCGACGGTGCATCCAATGGCAGTATCGCACTGACGGTACTCGGTGGCGCCGGCGGCTTCAGCTACCTGTGGCAGGGTGGTCAAACAGGCAATACGCTTGGCGGCGTTGCTCCCGGCGATTACACCGTGAGCGTCACCGATGCACAAGGTTGTTCAGAGCAGGTGACATTTACCATACCCGAAGGCGAAGCATTTGTGGTCGAATTAGGCTCGAGAGATACCAGTCTGTGTTTTGGCGAGGTTCTATATGTCGATTTTGCCGGTTTGAATTATCAGGCAAACTGGACAAGTACTAATGGCTTCAGCAGCCAGAATGAAACCGTCAGGTTAGAAAATGCGGGCGTTTACACCTTAGAAGTTACCAACGCTTTTGGCTGCGTTTCGCGCGACACCATCAGCCTGCAAATCGGAACAGAGCCCCTTCAGGCTTACTTCGTGACGCCAACCGATGTTCTGGCTGGAGAAGAAGTGGTGGTCGTGGAGGTTTCCTGGCCAATACCGGATGAAGTGAACTGGATTTACGATCCCGCCCAAGCGACTTTACTGCAGCAGCGCGGCGATCAGTACTATTTCACGTTCCCCAACCCCGGACAGGTACCGCTAACACTTCAGGCCATTTCCGGCAATTGCGAGGACTATCTGACCAAAACCATTACGGTGCATGCCGATAACTCAACCATCCCCTCGCCCGGACCTGTTCAGGAATTACTGGCTTTCCGCCTGATGCCAAATCCAACAAGTGGGGTATTCCGGGTGGAAGTAGAGCTTTCACAAGCCCGGGAAATTGTACTCAGCGTTTTTGACATTACCGGACAATTGAAAGACAGGAGGGTTCGCGGTGGTCAGGCCATTTATTCCGAGGATTATACCCTCGGCCTGCAACCCGGTCCTCACATTGTTATCCTGCAAACGCCTACACAGCGTAAATCACTGGTATTTGTCGTGCAGGCACCCTAAATAATAATTGTAGTTTGTTAAAAATAAGCACCCTGCTCCACCTGGTTGGAAGCGGGGTGTTTTTTATTTTATCCCTCCTCAATGGTTCAAGGCTCTTCACCACCCGAAGTTCCCCAACATTCCAACATGGATCTTTAATGACGGTATCGCATGTCGCGATTTTGACGGGAGGATGGTTGCGGGCAGACAGATAAACGATTTTTTGGCCAGCCTCCAAATTCAAAAAAAAGTTCAGCATCATATTCCTATGGTTTAATGGGTACTTTTTTTGTTCCCGGCACACTTGGGAACGTACTTATTACCATAAACATCTAAAACAAACCATCACACAATGAACCCATCAATCATCCCGGCTACACCAGCCCAAAACAAAATTAACCTGTTTGCGAACTGGTTTTTCATTCTTTTAGTGGTTTGCCTGTTCAGTACTTCCGCAAAAGCTCAACTGTTTGAAACGACTTTTGGCATTGCTCCAACGCAGGAAGAAGTGCAGGACAGCAAACCAATTGACGGAGGTCGCTACATCGTGCTGGCCAACACCCAAAGTTTCGGTCCGGCCAATATGATTTCCCTTACCCGATTGAATGCCCTTGGTCAACAGGAAATGACCATGGCCCTGAATGATCCGAACAACCCCACCGTACCTTATTACGGCACCGCCATTGAATTGGACAGAAATGCCGCCGGTGCGCACACGGGCTATTTCATCGCCGGTTACCGGAAAATTACTACCGGAAATCAAATCATTCTGATGCGCACCAATCTGAATGGTGCATTGACCTGGCTCAAAATTTTGCCAGCAGCCAATTTACGCGATGAGCGTGCCGTTTCCGTAGAGCGCCAATCTAACGGCGATGTAACGGTTGTTGGCAATTCCCTGAACACAAGCAATGGTGTCAATGAATTTGCAGTGGCGCGATTCAGCAGCGCAGGCGCCCAAATCTGGAGCTTCCGTTACACAACTGGCAGCACAGGTTCTCCGGGGTCGGGCTTTGAAGCACTGGAGGCTTGCAATGGCTTTCGCGCCAATTTAGCGGTGATTGCCGTAACAGGCAGATCCAACAGCCATACTTTCCTTTCATGCATCAATGCAGCAAATGGGGCTGAACTTTGGAGGCGGACCTACAACTCTGGCATGAACAGCGATCAGGGGACTGATGTGGTCTATAAAGCTGCAAACGGTGTTGCCGAACCTGCAGCATTCATGATCGTTGGCTCAGCAGGCGCTCCTCATCCAGCCATGTGGGTCGTACGGGCAAATCCGGCAAACGGCGCCAGCAGCAGCAAAATCTATACGCCAGGCGTCAATTTTTCCGGTTTTTCAGCCACAGCCGTTACCCTTGACATCACGGGAACCAAAGCAGCCATCGCAGGCAGAATTATCCTGCCATTGACACAAACATCTTTCATGAATGCCACTTACGCCATGGTACTGCCTTTTTATGGAACGGAACTTCCGGTCTGGACACGCTATTACGAAGGTTCAAATCCAGCCGGCCCCGGAAAGGAAAGCATCTCGAGAATTACCAGCGGAGGTTATTTTATAGGCTGCGGTGCTCGTTTAGGTGGTGCACCAGCATCTGATATCCATGCTATCCGGGTTGATACAAACGGAGAAAATGGCACGCAGGGTTGTGATACACGCAAGCTGACGCCTACAAAAGTAGTGGCAGGGACTTCCATGGCAGCCAGCTTCGCAAAAACGACCACCGCCTGGACAAACTATGTACTGAACAGCACGCCCTACACCTATAAGCAGGAGAATTGCTCCAGTGGCGCTGTTCTTGGCAGCCATTAATAAAAGGCAAATTTGCAAGTTGGCAAATTCGCAAACATGAGACATCCCAAATTTTTGGATGTCTCATGCCATTTCAGCTACTTTTTGAAACCTTGTAGGTGCAGCACACCGTAACACCAAGCTGCGTTAGGCGCCAATATTACGGTGCGCTGCACCTCCTAATTTATTGACTTTCATATTGCTACCAATATTTTGGTGCGCTGCACCTGGGCTACAAAGTTCGGGATGATTCATGGTTGCCCATTTGCCTTTTGCTCCTTACCAATTTGCCCTTCCCGTCCATAAATTCATCAAAAACATTACCTATGTTTGTCATTAGTACGGTTTGAATGTAATGCCGGAAAAATGGCAATCCACACACGACAAACATCTGGTATGACAAAATATTTCCTTTCCTCGCTGACTTTGGTCTTGTTCATGGCTGTTGCCGAAGCACAATCCATTGACTCAAAATACTTTGACGCCATACAATGGCGCATGATCGGACCACACCGGGGCGGCCGGACAGTAGGGGCCGTTGGCGTGCCTCAACAGCCCAACACTTTTTATATCGGCGTTAACAATGGCGGTGTTTGGAAAACCACCGATGCAGGCCGGACATGGGTACCGATTTTTGATGATCAACCTACCGGTTCCATTGGCGATATCGCCATCTCGCCCTCCAATCCCGATGTCATTTATGTAGGCAGTGGCGAAGGATTACAGCGCCCTGATCTTTCTGTCGGCGACGGCATCTACAAATCAACCGATGCCGGAAAAACGTGGACTCACCTGGGCTTAAAAGACGCGCAACAAATTGGCGGACTGGCCATTGATCCGGCTGATGCAAACCGGGTTTTTGTGGCTGCACTGGGCCATCCCTATGGTCCAAATACCGAAAGAGGCGTGTACCGGACGCTGGATGGAGGCGCCACCTGGGAAAGAGTTCTTTACAAAGATGAAAACACAGGCGCCATACAAGTGACTCTCGATCCTAACAATTCCCAGATTGTTTATGCGGCGCTTTGGGCAGGCAGACAAGGCCCGTGGGAAAACGGCGCCTGGAATGGGAAAGAGAGCGGGCTGTTTAGAAGCACCGATGGTGGTACAAGCTGGAAAAAACTGAGCGGCGGTTTGCCCGGAACGGATAAAGGACTTGGGAGGATCGGTTTTTGTATTGCACCTTCCGATTCCAAAAGAATGTATGCTACCGTTGACGCAGGCGCTGATGGCGGCATTTACCGGAGCGATGATGCCGGAGAAAACTGGATACGCATGCAAACCGACGTAAGGTATTGGGGAAGGGCCAGTGATTTTGCCGAATTGAAGGTGGATCCCAAAAATCCCGACATCGTTTACAGCGCCAATATAGTCGCCTGGAAATCAGTTGATGGCGCCAAAACCTGGCAGGCATTTCGGGGTGCGCCGGGAGGCGATGATTATCACCGCATCTGGATCAATCCGGACAACCCGGACATCATATTAATTGCCAGCGATCAGGGCGCCATCATAACCGTCAATGGCGGACAAACTTTTTCATCCTGGTACAATCAACCGACTGCCCAGTTTTACCATGTCAGCACCGATAATGCATTCCCCTACAACGTATATGGCGGCCAGCAGGAAAGCGGCAGCGTCGGCATCGCCTCAAGGGGCAACGACGGCGCCATCACGTTCCGGGAATGGCACCCGGTAGGGGTTGAAGAATATGGCTATGTAGCGGCCGACCCTTTAGACCCCAACATCATTTATGGCGGTAAAATTACCCGCCACGACAAACGCACCGGACAAACCCAGAACATTGCTCCGGAGCCTGTCCGAAACGGAAAATACCGTTTTATCCGAACGGCGCCGGTATTGTTCAGTCCACTCGACCCCAGGACTTTGTATTTTGCTGGCAATGTGTTGTTTAAAACAACAAACGGAGGAAATGACTGGCAGGTTATCAGTCCCGATCTTACCCGGGATACCTGGGAAATCCCGGCCAGTGTGGGTATTTATAGCTCGGAGGAATACAAAAAAATGCCCCGTCGCGGCGTCATCTATACCATTGCGCCCTCGTATAAAGACCTGAATACCATCTGGTGCGGAACAGACGACGGACTGATTCAACTTACCAAAGACGGGGGCAAAACCTGGAGAAATGTAACGCCGGATGCCATCACTTCCTGGAGCAAAGTATCCCTGATGGATGCCAGCCATTTTGATGTAAATACAGCCTATGCTGCTGTAAACCGCATTCGCTGCGATGATCAGCGTCCGCATATTTACAAAACCACCGACGGTGGCAATACCTGGAAAGAAATTGTAAACGGCTTACCGGAAGACCCCATCAATGTGGTTCGCGAAGATCCCAAACGAAGGGGCCTGTTGTTTGCCGGCAGCGAAAGAGCTGTTTATGTTTCTTTTGATGACGGAGAACACTGGCAAAGTCTGCGCCTGAACATGCCCGCCACTTCTATTCGCGATCTGGTAATCAAAGACGATGACCTTGTCGTAGGCACCCATGGCCGCAGCTTCTGGATTTTAGACAACATCACGGCGCTCAGGCAGTTAACGCCAACGCTGACGAGCGCATCCGTCATCCTTTATAAACCGCAAACAACTTATCGGGTTCGCTGGAACATGAACACCGATACACCATTGCCCCAGGAAGAACCGGCCGGGCAAAATCCACCAGATGGCGCCATCATCGATTATTACCTTCGCGATGCGATGAAGGAAGTGACTCTGGAAATCAGGGATGGCAAAAACAACCTGATCAGAACGTACAGCAACCGGGATACTTTGTATGCCATTCCACCTAATAATGTCCCGCCTTACTGGATTCGTCCGCAACAAATACTTTCATCGGAGGCAGGCGCAAACCGTTTTACCTGGGACATGCGCTACCAGCCTTTGAATGAACCGGTCTCCTACCCCATTGCCGCCATCTACCAAAACACGGCGCCAAATCCGAATGCACCCTTTGTCATGCCGGGTGATTATACGGTAAAATTAACCGCTGATGATCAGGTTTTTACACAAACGGTTACTGTAAAAATGGATCCGAGGGTAAAAACAAGCCTTGCCGATTTGCAAAAGCAGCACGATTATTCACTGAAATGCTATCAAGGACGAATCCAATGCAGGGCCATCCTTGAGGAAATCAAAGTTTACCGTTCAGCGTTAAAGGCAAAAATGAAAATAGCCAGCCCCGAAGAGGTGGAAAAACTGGCGGAAATGGAAAAAGAAGCCGGGCTGTTGGAATCGGCAGCCCCCGGAAGCCGGGACTCAAGTTTCAGCCGCTTAAACAGTGCTTTTGCCGGTTTGCTGGACTTGCTGCAGGACAGCGACTGGCCGGTCACAACGCAGGCTGCTGCTGCAATAACAGAGGCTCAAAAGCAATTGCAGGAGTTGGTTGAAAAATGGAATGCCCTTAAATAGTGTCTGGGCTTTACCGGCCAAAATGCAGACAGCAGGTAAAGCCCAGACAAGTGATATTTAGGATAGAACAATTATCCGAATGTTAATTTGTCTATGTGTTCAATTGCTCTTTCCAAACCGCATAAGTTTCCAACCCGGCTTCCGTGAGAAAGGGCGCCATCATACCAATGAAAAGCTCGCAATAATGCGGAATAATTTGTGCGGGGTCTCCTTCAAAATGAACCTCAGAGTCTGCAATCCAGGCATTGGCTAAAACCATACTCTGAAGGATGAGGTTGTCGTAAAGTCCGGGCGCCCATTCCGCACGCAGCAGTCCTTTTTCAACCCAGTATAACATCAGCATCCTGAATTCTACTTTCCGAAATGCCATTAATTCCCGGAAATGGGAACGAATGGCAGGGATACGTCGGGAAATGGCCGGAAAATCCAGCAACAGGAATTTGTATTTATACATAACCCGGAACGTCACGTCCGTTTGCTCTACCAGCCACTCAAAGTCCGGTTCGCCCTGCTGTTGCAAAAGGTAAATCTGAGCATTCAGCTCCGCTACCAGATCCAGATACAGCTGATATACAAGGGCGTCGGTATTTTTAAAGTAATAGGTCAGGTTTCCCGCGCTCATGTCCAAAGCCCCTGCTATATTTCTTATGCTGACCCTTTCACTTCCGCTTGCATTAAATTGCCGAAGTGCTTCCTCCAGTATTTTATCTTTGGTTGTTAGTTTATTCATCGGATACCTGGCTTTTTTTGTCGAAAACAAAGATAGTACAGTTGTACTAATTATTTTGTTTTAGTACATTTGTGCTAATGTTAGATGTTAGATATCAGATTCTAGATATCAGACTTTAGACAATAGGTCTAATAATCTGATAATAAAACCAATATCAACCCCGTCTTGCATCTAAAATCTAATGTCTTACATCTAATGTCTTACATCTAAAATCTCCGAAATGAAAATTAAACTGGAAGAACTGGAAGAAAAGCCCGGAAAGCGGGTAATGGGCGCTGCGGAGAACGTATTCAGCGCTTTTGAAAGGTGGTCGGCAGCAAAAGAAGGGGACAGCACCCTCACTTTAGCGATGAAATTGATGATTAAATTTACCGGCGTGCTGGTGATGATCATCCTGTCGCCATTTTTAGTAATTGGCCTGACAATTGCTTTCATTGCGGTCTTCTGAAATGCCGGCACTGCTTTTTCACCCGGCATTTCTTGCTTGCAGTGGTCTCTTTATCACGCATCAGATTCTGCAAAAAATCTGCCTGATTTCCATCCCCCTGCTTGACAACCATCTTGATTGTCTGCTCTGTATGCCATTGTTACTGACTGGATGGCTGCTCGAACGACGCTATCTTTTCTCCAAAAACCCAACCCACCGACTTTCTTTTGGCGAAATCATGCTGATCACCGCGCTGTTTGCATTTTTGTTTGAATGGGGATTTCCCGCTTTAAGCAAAAACTTTACTTCCGATTGGCTGGATGTACCTGCCTATTTTGCCGGCAGCCTGATTTTCTGGAAATACCTCAACGTTTGAAACCATACACGTCTTCTAACATCACTTTAATAGGCAATTAAGTATTTTATTATTCACTAATCTTCAGCCAATGCCCATATACTTTCGTAATGGGCTTTCTTCTTTTTCGAAAATTTCATGTGGTTAATTTGTACAAATTTAAATGCAATTGGCAGCGAAACCATCGAAAACGGTATCTTTGATGGCTAGAACGTATAACCTCCGCAAATAAAGGATTACCAACTGCCAGCTATCAGAAGAAAGCGCGCCTTCTGTACAAATCACCTAAATTCTCTGGCCATGAGCACATGCGATTGTCTTCCTCATGGTTTTGTTAACATTAAAGCGTTACTATAGAAAATAAATGTTTACAATTTAAAACAACATGAAGTTTTTATTAGGTTTCATCCTGATGATGTTGTTTGTCTATTCAGGGCTAAAAGCACAAAATAACGATTGCGTGACCGCAGAAGTCATTTGCAGCAGTGGCCCCGTTGCTTTCAATCCTGCCGGCCCGGGCATGAATGATTTTGCCAATCCAGCCAATAACAGCGGCTGTTTGCTTGGCAATGAACACCAGTCTGCATGGTATTATTTTCAGTTTCAACCGACCATGCCCCCGAATAGTGTCATTACTTTTACCATCACCCCAAATGCAGGAGCAGGCCAGGATTATGATTTTGCTATTTTCGGCCCGGATGTACAGTGCGGCGCATTAGGCTTTCCGGTTCGTTGTTCTTTTGCCGACCAGTTTTGTGCGTTTTGTCCAGACACAGGCCTTGGGATGGGTGCTACGGATACTTCTGAACCGCCAAGCGGCGACGGATTCGTTGCTCCGATGGTCGTTCAGCCAGGGCAGGGCTTTTATTTACTGATCGATAACTTCTTAAGTACCTCCAGTGGCTTTTCAATGACCTGGGGAGGGTCGGCTGCGCCTTTTCTGGATTGTACGCCACCGATGTGCAATGTTAACCTCACAGCCACACAGACTTATAATTTTTGTGAAGGCGCGGCGCCTTTTCAGCTGACGGCCAATGCTACCGGAGTTACCAATGCCGCATTTTACGAATGGACCTCCAGCAATGGCGGGGAAGCATACCTCAGCAATCCGTTTATCAGGCAACCCATTCTTACCGTACCTCCGGGTTTTTCCGGCACACTGAATTATACCCTGACCGTCACCGACGGTAATTGTATGGATGACGTCAATGTTACTGTAAACATCCTGCCAGGCCCTGATCCGATTATCACAGGGCCAACGCAGTTTTGCCAGGGAACGACCATTTCTTTGAACGCAGGATCTGGTTACAGTTCTTATCAATGGTCTACCGGCGGGACAGGTCAGAGTGTGACGGTTGGCTCATCAGCCACGGTTTCCGTAACCGTAACCAATGCTCAGGGTTGCCCCGGGGTCGCCATGTATACCGTGACGGCATTGCCTGCCCCCATGCCTTCTATTTTTGGAGATCCCTATGTTTGCAACGGCGTTACGGCGACTTTGTCAGCCACGCCGGGCTACGGCAACTATACCTGGTCTAACAATTCTCACAACCAGGAAATTATGGTTAACGCCGCCGGGAACTTCGGTGTAACGGTTACAGACGAAAATGGCTGTTCAGGATCCGCCCAGTTTATTGTTACCAATCGCCCCAATCCTACGCCTGTAATTTCGGGGCCAACCCAAATCTGTCCCGGAAGTACAGCAACTTTAAGTGCAAATTCAGGCTATTTTGATTACATATGGTCAAACAACAGCCCTTCTCAAACCAGCACCATCAATGCTCCCGGGACTTATTCTGTCACCGTTGAAGATGGTTTTGGCTGCCGTGGTTCTTCTTCTTATAATGTGACTGCGGCCCCGGTTCCAATGCCGGTTATTAATGGCGTTTTAGGATTTTGCCCGGGACAGAGCACAACCTTGAACCTGACACAGGCTTTTAGCAGTTATTCCTGGTCAAATGGCCAAACAGGGCAATCCACCACATTTAATACCCCCGGGCCGCAATCCGTAACTGTGACCAATTCTGCAAATTGCACAGCAACACTGAATTTTTCACTTCAGGAATTTCAGGCGCCAATGCCTGTCATTTCAGGAGACCTTGATATTTGTCCAGGCGAAAACACGACACTCTCCGTTCCGGCCGGGTTTAGCACCTACGCCTGGTCGCCTGTAGCCGGTTCATCCAATACCATCACAGCCTCTAATGCAGGCGCCTATACGGTCACAGTCACCAATGGCAATGGATGCAGCGGCGCTGATACCGCAATGCTTATCCACCACCCTGTCCCTATGCCGGTCATCAGCGGCGACACGGCTATTTGTATCGGAGAACAGAGTACTCTGAATGCAGGAGCAGGTTACAGCAGCTATTTGTGGTCAAACAATGCCGATACGTCCATTATTCAGGCAAGTGCAGCCGGTGTTTATTCAGTTACGGTGACCAATGCCATGGGGTGTGCGGGATCAGATCAGTTTAATTTATCGGTAAATCAATTACCTGCCCCCGTTATCAGCGGGGATACGGCAGTCTGTGCGGGGCAAAATTCTGTACTGGACGCCGGCGCGGGATACGCATCCTATTCGTGGGAGGGCGGCCAGAACACCATGCAAATAACAGTAAGCACCGCCGATACTTTCCAGGTTACGGTAACGGATGCCAATGGTTGCAGCGGCTCCGACAGTTTTATCCTGACGGTTAATCCCAACCCGGTTCCAACTATCAGCGGCAATCTTTCCTATTGCTCCGGTTCCAATACCTTACTGGACGCTGGCGCCGGATATACCAGCTATTTGTGGTCGGGTGGCGATACGACGGCGGTAACTTCAGTTAACATGCCGGGGAACCAAAGCGTAACGGTAACCGACGGCAATGGCTGTATGGGATCGGATACGGTAGTAGTCTCCGAATTAACCGAACTGATGCCGGTCATATCCGGGAACCTGTCTTTCTGTACCGGAACAAGTACAACCCTTACTGCTGCATCGGGCTATGCCAGCTACCAATGGTCAAACAGCATGTCCGGACCAAGCATCACCGTCAATGCTCCCGGAATTTATACCGTTTCCGTAACCGATACAGGCGAATGCAGTGGCTCCGGAAGTGTTCAAGTGAATGCCCTTACCCTGCCGCAACCTCAAATCACAGGCGCCGCTTCCTTTTGCGCCGGATCAACTACAACCCTGGATGCAGGGCCGGGATACAATGCCTACGCGTGGTCAACTAGCAGCACCCAGCAAACAAGCAGCATCAGCCAGCCGGGGAATTATACCGTAACCGTTACAGATGGAAATGGCTGTCAGGGATCGGATGATTTTTCCATAGTACAAACGGCATTGCCTGTTCCGAGCATTTCCGGGACCCCGGGATTCTGCCCCGGACTGTCTACGGAATTGTCTGTACCGGGCAACTATGCTTCCTACTTATGGAGCGACAATTCTAACAACCCGTTTCTCTCTGTCAATGCACCAGGAACGTATTCCGTTACGGTTACCGATGATTTGGGATGCGAAGGCAATACCGCTGTTGATGTATCTGAATTCAATACAACGAATCCGGTTATTTCAGGTAACCCTAACTACTGCCCCGGAGCAAGCACCCTGCTGAACGCATCTCCTGGCTTTAGTGCTTACGAATGGCAGGATGGTACGGCAACCGCAAGCATCGTTGCCGACCAGGTTGGCCTGTTCTCTGTCACTGCAACCGATTCAAATGGCTGTGAAACAACAGCTTCTGTTCAAACAGCAACATTTGCGGTTATCCCTCCAACGATTTCCGGTCTGGATGAATTTTGTACCGGAGGCAGTACGACACTAACGGCGCAGCCTGGTTACAACAACTACATTTGGTCGGACAACTCACCCGGAGCAATATTGGTCGTCAACGCAGGCGGTATTTATACGGTAACGGCAACCGATGCCAATGGGTGCGATTCTGAAACGTCCGTTCAGGTGATCCAACATCCCTTGCCAACGCCTTCTATAAGCGGATCTCTGAGTTATTGCATCGGCGGGCAAACCACTTTGAATGCAGGGGGAGCTTATGCCGGCTACAACTGGACGGGGGGTTCTACCAATGCCTCTTTAGTCGTCAATACGCCCGGTAATTACGGACTAACTGTAACCGATAATAATGGTTGTATTGGATCAACTCAGGTAGCGGTGGTTGAAGACACGGAATTGTCGCCCGTGATTAGCGGCCCGGCTGCGTACTGCGAAAACGGCTCTGCAACGCTTGATGCCGGTGTAGGCTTTGCAACCTATACATGGAATGGCAACCCTGGCACACAGACACTGGTGGTCACAAGTCCGGGTGTTTACCTGCTTTCAGTCACAGATGGCATGGGCTGTTCAGGGACGGCTTCGGTCAATGTTATCGAGAATCCATTGCCACAGCCTCAGATTAGCGGTGCGACAGATTTTTGTGCAGATGCTTCATCGACGCTGAATGCCGGAACAGGCTACGCCGCCTATTTATGGTCGAACGGTTCGGTCAATCCGTTAATAACAGTTACCGATGGGGGTATTTATGGCGTTACTGTGACAGACAACAACGGTTGTATCAACCAAACTTCACTGCTTGTAACAGAACACCCGCTTCCACAATTCACCATTGAAGGCGACCCATTTTTCTGTGAAGGCGCCGTTGCAAATCTGACCACAAACCCAGGCTTTACTGCTTATTACTGGAGTACCTCCGAAACACTTCCTGCAATACAGGTGACAACAGAGGGCGCCTATCAGGTTACCGTGACCGATGTCAACGGATGCCAGTCGAGCGCTTCCTTTTTTACCGACCTGATTCCTTTGCCACTGGCGGACGGAGGCCCTGATCAAAATCTCGATTGCATCCGTACAAGCACCACGATTGGGGGCGCGGGAAGCAGCCAGGGCGCTGCTTATGCCTATATGTGGACGGGGCCCGGTATTACACCTGACAACAGCGACGACCGTTTTCCGCTTGTTGGCGTTCCGGGGACTTACACTTTAGTCATCAATGATCTGGTTCATGGCTGTCAATCACTTCCGGCATCGCTGATGGTTAATGACCTGGCTTATACGCCGGCAGTAAACCTTAGCGTCTCTGATGTTCTGGACTGTAATACGGCCACAGCAACCATCGACGGGGCCGGTTCGGAAACAGGGGCAGGTATTGTTTATTCCTGGTTCAACAGCTCAGGTGTGCCAATTCCGGGAGCGACAGGCATTTCCTATACCACCGCACAGGCAGGTGCCTATACCTTAAGGATAACCGATACGCAAACAGGTTGCGAGGCGCAACAAAGTGCAACAGTGCAGGCTGATTTCAACTACCCTCATGCTGAAGCAGGCCCGCCACGGCACCTCAACTGCCTCATCACCGATGCCACGCTGGATGCCTCCGGTTCTCAAAGTGGCCCGGGTATTACCTATTCCTGGAATACCCAGAATGGTCATATACAATCCGGCATCAATACCATCAATCCGGGTATTGACGCACCGGGAACTTATGTGCTTACCGTTACCAATATCATGAACGGTTGCGCTTCTACAGATGCCGTTAGTGTCACAGAAGACATTCAGGCTCCCCAGGCTGATGCCGGTCTATCTCAGGAATTGGATTGTCTGCACCCTGTTGTTACCTTAAATGGGTCAGGGAGTGGCAATGCCGGACTGGCTTTCAGTTGGACCTTAGCCGGCAACCCCGCGTTTTCAGCAAGTGGCGCCAGCATTGAAGCAGCTTTACCAGGCACCTATACTTTATTGGTAACCAATACAGTAAATGGATGCACGGCCTCTGACCCGGTTTTGGTTACCCTTAATTCCAACCGACCTACAGCAATGGAGGTAGTTCTGAATCATCCAACCTGCTTTGGCGATAAAGACGGCAGTATACTGATTAGCGACGTGACTGGCGGAACGCCGCCTTATATATACAGTATTAACGGGCAGGCTTTCAGCAACCGTTTGGTTTACAATAGCCTTACAGCAAATGAATACGAAATTGTCGTTCAGGATGCTATAGGTTGTGAATATACTGTTTTAACGGCACTTAACCCTGGCAATGACCTTCAGGTAGATGCCGGCCCCGATCGCCGCATCAACCTTGGTGAAACAACTGATCTGGCGGCTCAGGTGAACATCTCCTACGATGCGCTTGACCTTTTAAGATGGACAACAAGAGACAGTTTAACTTGCTCAACGTGTCCTCAAATTACGGTCGGTCCTTTTGAAACGATGACTTATCAGGTCATGGTCGTAGATTCGAACGGCTGCGAGGCCAAAGATTTGGTCACTGTTTTTGTTGCCAAAAACCGGGATGTATTTATTCCAAATGTCTTTTCTCCCAACAACGATGGCATCAACGACGTCCTGATGGTTTTTGCCGGACATCAGGTTGCCCGCATTAAGTCTTTTCTGGTTTTCAACCGCTGGGGAGAACCGGTATTTGAGGCCTATGACTTTTTACCAAATGATCCACTTTATGGCTGGAATGGATTCCATCGGGGTCTGTTGTGTAATACAGCCGTTTTTGTTTACCTGGCAGAAATTGAATTTATTGATGGCGAAGTTGTGCTCTTTAAAGGAGACGCTACGCTGATGCATTGATAAAATTGCACCCGATGCGAAGGGAGGAAAAAACGATTTCCTGCCTTTTTTTTCCAAACAAATAATGCTTAATCAAAGGTATGAAGCACAAGAACAAATTCATTCTATTTTCCACAGCACTGTTGCTTTTTATGTCTGTTCAACACGCTGCAGCTCAGTGTACCAATCCATCCATCAACCTTCCTGATGCGAGCCAGCCTGTGGTTAATCCCGCTGTTTCCTATTGTACGACGTTTACCATTGATCCGAGTATAACAGGCAACCCTTTGGGATTATCCATGAACATTACCCATACCTGGCAGGGGGATTTGAGCATCCGGATTACTGCCTGCGGCAATACCCTGATGGTTATGACCCGACCAGGTGGTGGTCAATGCGGTGGTGGTTGTCCCTGCGGCAGTCCCAATGATATGGGCGGGACCTATACCTTCGCTGATGGAGGAGGGCCTGACCCGGATCTTGGAGTATCTACGACGGGTGGAGCCTACGGCGTTTCAACCGACCCTTGTGGTGCGGGTACCGTCAATTCCTTTGCCGACCTTCTGGCCGGCTGCCCAGCTTCTGGTACCTACAGTTTCGAAGTTTGTATTACCGACCATGCTGGCAGCGATGTGGGCATTGCCACCAATGTGACGCCGATTTTTGCAACCAATCCGGTTTGTGGCTGTACTGATCCCAATGCTTCCAACTTCAATCCGTCAGCGAACGTTGACGATGGAAGTTGTTTGTACTGCAATTTTACGGCCGATGCAGTTGTTACTCAGCCAACCTGTGGCCAAAACAATGGCTCCATCAGCGTATCGCCCACAGGCCCCGGATTTACGTACTCCTGGTCGCCTGCCGTAACCAATGGCGCCTCTGTAAACGGCCTTTCACCCGGAACCTATACCATTACTGTCATGAATGGCGGATGCAGCAGCATTACCACCGTTACACTTGATCCCAGTCCGCCTATTGTGGTAACTGCAACACCGACTGATGCCACTTGCGGGCTCAATAACGGCTCTATATTTGTTACGCCAAATGGTCCGGGGTACACTTACAGTTGGTCGCCGGGTACCGCAAGTGGTTCCAATCCCACTAACCTCGGGCCCGGCAACTATACCGTTACTGTAACGGGGCCCGGAGGTTGTACAGGAACTGCATCCGCTTTGATAACACAGGCGCCTCCTCCGGTTCCGGTCATCAGTGGACCACTGACCTTTTGTATCGGCAGTGCCACCATTCTGAACGCAGGAAGCGGGTTTCAGTCTTATTCCTGGTCTACCAGCGAGTCTACTCAACAAATCGTCGTTTCTTCACCGGGTGTTTACTCCGTAACTGTCACCAATGCAGCGGGCTGTATCGGCACCGCCAGTGTAACAGTGACCCAAACTCCCGAGCCCGTTCCGATCATCAATGGCAATTTAAATTATTGCGAAAATGGATTTACCGTCCTGACAGTCGGTGGTGGCTACAGCAGCTACTCCTGGTCGAGTGGACAAACTACACCAAATATTACCGTGACCTCTCCAGGGACGTATACCCTGACGGTTATGGCAAATGGATGCCCGGGAATGGCGTCTGTGGAAGTAACAGAAGTACCTTCACCGCAACCTACGATATCCGGAGTGACTACTTTTTGTGCCGGTGGTTCTACTACGCTGACTGTAAATGAAACTTTTTCTTCTTATACCTGGTCGAATAGTGGCGGAACTGGCCAATCGCGTGTTGTTACAGCGCCGGGAACGTATACCGTAACGGTAACCAATGCTGCCGGTTGTACCGGTACGGCATCCGTTACCGTCACACAAACACAACCTCCTGTTCCGGTTATTACAGGAACGATGAGTTTTTGTCCCGGTGGCGGCACCGTGCTCAATGCAGGGAACGGTTTCAGCAGTTATCAGTGGTCAGGGGGTGGCGGAAGTTCTCCTGATCTTGTCGTAACTGCGCCGGGCACCTATACAGTAACGGTAACCAATGCTGCCGGTTGTACCGGAACAGCAAATGCAGTTGTCACATTGAGTGCTGTTCCAAACCCCAGTATTACCGGAAATACCAGTATCTGCGCCGGGCAATCCACGACGCTGAGTACAGGCAGTTTTGCTTCTTATCAGTGGTCAAACAGTACATCCGGTCAAACCACATCTGTAAATATGCCTGGCACCATAAGTGTGACCGTAACCAATGCAGCCGGTTGTCAGGGTACAGCCAGTGTCAACGTGACGCAACCGGCATCTCCAATGCCAACCATCAACGGCAACAACAGCATTTGTGTCGGCGAAAGTACGACTCTGGACGCAGGCTCCGGTTTCAGCAGTTATATGTGGTCGCCCGGAGGCAGTAATGCGCAGCAAATTACGGTTTCTACCGGAGGTAATTATTCCGTAACCGTGACCAATGCCGCAGGATGTCAGGGCACTGCTTCATTTACCGTTTCACAGGCAGCTTCGCTAAGTCCGGTGATCAATGGCGATCTGAATTTTTGCCCCGGATCTCAGACCACACTTAGCGTGGCGGGAAGCTATAGCACTTATGCCTGGTCAACCAGCAGTACCAATCCAACCATTAACGTAGGTACTGCCGGCCCTTACACCGTCACAGTAACCAGTGCAGGTGGTTGCGTTGGCTCTGCTACAGTTAACGTTGTACAGTCTCCAACGCCAACACCATCCATCACAGGTGATTTGGATTTTTGTGCCGGGTTCTCCACCCAACTGGATGCAGGAGCAGGATTTTCGAGCTATTTGTGGGACAACGCAAGTAATACGCAAACGGCCACCTTCTCAACCCCCGGCATTCACACCGTCACTGTAACCAATAGTTTTGGTTGCACGGGTACGGCCTCTGCGAATGTGGTTCAAAATGCCAATCCTACACCAGCCATTACCGGAATGACGGCCATCTGTCCTACCGGCGGTTCAACCGTACTCCAGGTTTCGGGCGGGCCTTATACCAATTATCAATGGTCTCCCGGACAATCAACCGCCTCCATTACAGCCAGTATGGCCGGCTCGATAGGTGTTACGGTCACGGATGCCAATGGCTGTGTCGGCAATACACAAACACAAATTACTTTGCATACGGCGCCAATGCCGAGTATCAGTGGCCCTGCAAGCATTTGTGCCGGCAGTACCGGAATACTTACAGCCAGCAGCGGATTCACCAATTACAGCTGGTCCAACAACAGCAATGTACAGAACACCAGCGTATCGGCTGCGGGCACCTATTCGGTTACGGTTACGGATGGAAACGGCTGCACGGGATCAACGAGCTACGATGTTGGGGTGAACCCACTGCCCATGGTCACCATATCCGGCGATCTGGATTTCTGTAATGGCGAGTCGTCACAATTGGACGCAGGATCCGGTTTCAACAATTATCAATGGAGCAACGGATCGAGCAGCCAGTTCAGCACCGTTTCAGCAAGTGGTAACATCTCGGTAATGGTCACCGATGCCAATGGATGTCAAAATTCAGCATCTGCTACCGTAACTGAATTTAACCTGCCACCGGTTCAAATTGCGGGAAGCCTCAGTTTTTGTATAAACGGATCAACCACGCTTAGTGCAGGTGGCGGAAATTTTGCTTCCTATCTATGGTCTAACGGAGCCACCACACCTTCTATTAACACGGGGCAGCCGGGTGATTTCGGGCTGATGGTCACCGACGCCAATGGCTGTTCCAACAGCGATACCGTTACGGTTCAGCAATTAACCGAATTAACACCTGCTGTTTCGGGCGATCTGAGTTTCTGCGAAGGCCAAACAACACTGCTTGACGCGGGTATCGGTTACGACACTTATATTTGGTCTGATGGCAGCAGCAACTCCCAATTGACTGTTGACAGTTCCGGAACTTACAGTGTTACCGTTTCAAACTCAGATGGATGCGTCGGCCAAACATCGGTGGTGGTAGTTGAAAATGCTTTGCCTGCGGCAACGATAAGCGGCGTCCCCAATTTTTGCAATGGCAGTACCGCCGTGTTAAGCACAACACCTGGCCTTGAAACCTACCAATGGACAGGTGGTCTTGATACAGAAACCATTACTGTATCTGCCGGTGGAACTTATCAGGTTACAGTTACGGACATCAATGGTTGCCAAAACACAGATGCCTTTGCTATTCAGGAAATCCCCCTGCCCACGCCTTCCATTTCGGGTGTACCAGGCTTTTGCCCGGGCTTCTCTACGGTACTTACCGCTAATGCCGGTTATCAGACCTACTTGTGGAGTACGGGAGAGGCTACCAGCAGCATTACCACAGGAACAAGTGCGGACATTGGCGTTACGGTGACGGATGCCTTTGGTTGTATCGGCAGCACCTCGATTCCTGTTGCGGTCTACCAAACGACGGTACCGGTCATTTCCGGCATTCTCGACATTTGTCCCGGAACGGGAACAACCTTGAGTGCCTCCGGTAATTTTGCCAGCTACCAATGGACAGGTGGTACTCAAAATCAACCGCTTCCGGTTTCCCAGGCAGGTGTCTATTCTGTGACCGCGACCGATGCCAATGGTTGTGAAACCAATGCATCTGCGACTGTAACTGTATTTGTCGTAACACCGCCAACCATAACGGGCACAGATGAGTTTTGCACCGGAAACAACACGACGGTAACTGCTCAGTCTGGATATGCCACTTATTTATGGTCAAATGGGACTTCGGGAAATGCCCTCACCGTTAGCCAGGGAAACAGCTATACCGTTTCCGTTACGGATTTCAATGGTTGTCCTTCCACGAGTTCCATCACCATTACGGAACATCCCATTCCGCAGGTTGGCATCACCGGAACGCTTTACTACTGCGAAGGCAGCAGTACAACTTTGAGTGCACCGGCAGGTCTGGCCTCCTATGTTTGGAGCAATGGTAGCCCGTCCACTGCAACGATCACAGTTGCTTCCCCGGGGCAGTATGCGGTAACAGCAACAGACAGCAATGGTTGCAGTGCCAACGCTGCTGTCAGCGTTACTGAAGCTGAAGTTCCCGTAGCAGTCATTGCCCCTATAACAGAGCTCAACTGCGCCATCCGGGAAGTAACCCTGAATGGTAGTGGATCCAGCCAGGGCAGTGGCTTTCAGTATGTTTGGACCGGACCTGATATTCAGGCAAACGAAGTCAATATTGCCAGTCCGGTAGCAGGCGTGGCAGGCCTTTATACCCTTACGGTTTCCGACCTCATTTACCAGTGTCCTACTGCTACAGCCAGCATCAATGTTATTGATCTGGCCTATGAACCTGTGGCCAGCTTCCTGGTGACCGATGTATTGGATTGCAATACTGCTTCCGTACAGTTAAACGCAGCCGCCTCTCAAAGTGGCCCGGGTATTGTTTACCGATGGTATGATGCAAATGGCACCCTGCTTTCTTCATCCATGACGCAAAGCAATTTCCAGGCAACTCAGGCCGGCGCCTACACCCTGGAGGTTTTCGATCAGCTTACTTCTTGTGTTTCCAGCACCAATGCGGTGGTCACGGCTGATTTCAACTATCCCGTTGCCAATGCAGGACTTACCCGGCATCTGGATTGCCGCAACAGGTTTGATGTACTTGATGCCACCGCTTCCAGTCAGGGGTCTCAGTTCAGTTATTCCTGGTCATCACCAACCGGAAACATTACGCAGGGACAGGGAACGCTGATGCCAACCATTAGTGCTCCTGGCGCCTACAACCTTGTGGTAACCAATACGCAAAATGGCTGTGCTTCCAATGCTTCGGTGCTGGTCACTCAGAATATTCAGCCGCCGGTTGCCCATGCCGGAGCCGACCAAACACTGAATTGCGTCATTTTATCGGCAACGCTGGACGGTTCGGCCTCGATTGCAGCGCAGCCTTTGTATCGCTGGGTAGACATCAATACCCAGGACACCGTGGCTGTTACGCCAAGTCTTGAAGTGCTTGCTCCCGGCGATTTTGTACTTTGGATCATTGACGATCAGAATGGTTGCAAAGCCAGCGACCCTGTCAGGGTACGGCTGGACGACAGGGTTGTCCAGGACTTTAGTGTCACGACAGATCAACCAACTTGTTTCGGAGATACTGACGGCAGCCTGGTTATTCACAGTATAGAAGGCGGGACCCCGCCGTTTGTATACAGCGTTAATGGAGCGCCTTTCAGTACACGGAATGCTTACATCAATATCGGCTCCGGAGACTACAACATTGTCGTTCAGGATGCTGCAGGTTGTGAGTTCGAGAAAAGTGCATTTATCGAATTTTCGAACGACTTGCGTGTTGATGCCGGCCCAGATCAATACATCGACTGGGGCGATTCCGTTCGCCTCGCTGCACAGATCAATATTCCGGAATCGGAGCTCGTTTCTTTGAAATGGCAAAGTCCGGGCGAAATCTCCTGCCCCAATTGTCTGGAACTGTTCTTGGGTCCGCTTGCAACCACAGCTTATACGATTACAGTTGCTGATGAAAATGGCTGTGTTGCCAATGATCAGGTTACTGTTTTCGTACGCCACAACCGCGACGTTTTTATTCCCAATGCATTTTCTCCTGACAACGACGGCAACAACGACGTCCTGATGATTTTTGCCGGAAGGGAAGTGTCACGCATCAAATCGTTCCAGATCTTCAACCGCTGGGGCGAATCGGTTTTCGATGTGTATAACTTCGCTCCCAATAACCCAATCTATGGTTGGAACGGGACAGGAAGAGGAGGTCAGTTATTCAATTCCGCTGTTTTTGTATACCTGGCGGAGGTTGAATTCCTTGACGGTACTACCCAGTTGTTTACCGGTGACGTATCATTAATGCGCTAAGGTTTAAAATAATGATCACAAGCATGGGACATTCCAAAATCTGGAGTGTCCCATGTCATTTTATCTAATCGCGACCACCCTCCCCGTCGAAATCGTGCGCTCGTTACTACCTCTGGTTCTAGCCCGACTACAAAAAACATACCCGTGCCGGTCAAGTATTTTGCAGCGGATATCTGCCGGTTATTAGGCTTGAAAGATAGAAAGAAAGGAGGGTTTGGGGAATAAAATCATGGATTGTTGACGGCGGGCTGAACCTGCTACTTTCTACAACCTTAGAAAAGGCAAGGATAGTACAGGAAATAAGCTCAGCAATCCCTGCCTCGCCAGCAGGCAGAGGTGTGTATTCAGTGTCATTAGCGTCATCCCTGACTGCCGTCAGGCAGGCGTGTTCCAATTGATGTCTTTTGGGAACACGCCTGCCTGACGGCAGTCAGGGATGACGCGAATTACGCGGAATACACGGAAGAAAACGCTGTATTCTACAGCGTTTTAGACAGTAGTGGGCTGAACCTGCAACTTTAGTCCGTATGCGACCCTGAAAGGTCGCAACGAGCCACATCGTTTTTAAAATGGGCAGGGTTGTAATCAGCTTGTGCGTCAGCGGGTCGCCAACCTGTTTAACCCAGAGATGTTTTCACTTTCCTTTGCCACTTAAAGTATGCCGCTATTGCAATCGCGGTATAAATGACCATGACACCTGAAAAAAGCCAGGCGCCGCGCGAAGCATACAGAAAAATATACGTGGCGTCAATGAATATCCAGTAAAGCCAATTTTCAAGGATTTTACGTGTCATCAGGAAAGTTGCCAGCATGGCAAAAATGGTCGTAAATGCATCCCAATAAGTGGCAGCAGCAGTGGTGTAGGCATCAAAAAAATAGCCAAACCCAAAGGAGAGTAAGGTACCCGCCAACAGCCAGGGAAGGTGGCGGTGAAATGCCCATTGCTGTATGGGCGCTTCTTTTCCCCCGGTACCACCCGATCGCCAGTGGTAAAGGCCAACAAATCCCATGGCGACATAGAATAACTGCAACAAGGCATCGAGATAAAGGCTGTAAAATGCATAGCTCGCATAAGCCCACAATCCGCAACTGACAATGCCCCACAACCAGCACCAGGGATTTTCGCGAGCTGCCAGCACCACATAGACCAATGCTGTTACGGTCACGGTCCAGTCTACCCAACCCATTGCCGCAGCCTCTTCCAGGATTTTTTCTAAAAACATTTTCCGAGTTTATAAAAACAGAAAGCCGGGCATTGCTGCCCGGCCTTCTATAGTCAGAGCAACCCTGAGGCTGCTATTTCAAACGCATTCAAAAGATGCACAAAATGATGCATCGGTTGGTTAACGAGCGCCAACAATCTGTCGCCCCTACACTCCGGCGTGCTCCACAACAGCATAAGCCACCATGTTCACGATCTCGCGCTCAGAGCTTCCCATTTGCAATACGTGTACCGGTTTGCGCAAGCCCAGCAAAACAGGGCCAATCGCTTCAACGCCTGCTACTGCTTTCAACAAATTGTACGCAATATTACTGGAAGAGAGGTTCGGGAAAATCAGGGTATTTGCAGGACCGTCGGCCAGTTTGCAGAACGGATGGTTTTTACTCAGCAACTCCGTATCAAATGCGAGGTGTGCCTGCATTTCTCCATCGACGATCATATCCGGGTATTTTTCCTGTAAGATGGCCACTGCGCGATTCATTTTCACCGCATCTTCTCCGGCTGCATTTCCAAAATTGGAATAATTAACCAAAGCGATGCGGGGTTCGATGTTGAATTTGCGAACCGCCTGCGCCGTCAACTCCGTGATTTCGACAATCTCCTCCACTGTTGGGTTGAAATTTACGGTCGTATCCGAAAGGAACAATGGTCCCTGTTTGGTCATCATAATGTACATGCCCGCTACTTTCTTAACACCGGCTTTGGTGCCAATAATCTGAAGCGCAGGGCGGATGGTATCGGGATAATTGCGGGTAATGCCCGAAATTACAGCATCGGCCTGGCCCATTTCTACCATCATGGCGCCAAAATAGTTGCGGTGGGTCATGTTCTTTTGCGACTTTGAATGACTCATTCCTTTTCGTTGGCGCTTTTTATACAGGTCCTCAGCATAAACTTTCCGCAATGCTTCTGTTTCCGGCGCTTTCGGGTCAAAAATGGGTACATCCTGCAAATCAATCTGGTAAGCTTCCATCAATTGCCGGATGACCATTTCACTACCCAGCAAAATCGGTTCGGCAATGCGCTCGTCGCGCACTTGCTGGGCGGCTTTCAATACGCGTGGATCTTCTGCATCGGCAAATACGACCCGGCTGGGATGGCGTTTGGCTTTACTGATGAGAACCCGGGTGAGTTGGTTGTCATTTCCGCTTCGGCGCGCGAGTTCATGCTCGTAAGCATCCCAGTCTTCAATCGGATGCCGTGCCACCCCGCTTTCCATAGCAGCACGGGCAACAGCTGGTGCGACAGTAGTCAACAGGCGGGGATCCATCGGTTTTGGAATGATGTACGTCGGACCAAAAGCAATGGTATTTTCACTGTATGCCATGGCCACACTGTCGGGCACCGGTTTTTTGGCCAGTTCGGCGATGGCATAAACGGCTGCCCGTTTCATGGCTTCATTAATATCGGTAGCACGAACGTCTAAAGCGCCTCTGAAAATGTAGGGAAAACCCAACACGTTGTTGACCTGGTTGGGATAATCGGAGCGCCCGGTGGCCATAATGACATCTGCACGGGCGGCAATCGCGTTTTCGTAGCTGATTTCGGGATCGGGATTGGCCATTGCAAAAACGATGGGATTATCCGCCATGCCACGAACCATGTCCTGGCTCAGGATATTGCCGCTGGAAAGGCCAAGGAAAACATCGGCGCCTTTCAGGGCTTCACCCATCGTCGTTTCCGGGGGGAAAGCGTCTGTTGCAAATTGAGCTTTGGTCGCCACCATTTCTCCACGGCTTTTGTGGATGATGCCTTCGCGGTCAAACATTACCATGTTTTCCGCTTTTGCTCCCAGCAACAAGTACATCTGTGCACAGGTAATGGCCGAAGCGCCGGCGCCACTCACCACAAAGCGAACCTCTTCAATTTTTTTTCCGACAATTTCCAGGGCGTTCAGCAACGCCGAGCCACTGATGATGGCTGTACCGTGCTGGTCATCGTGCATCACCGGGATATCGAGTTCCTTGCGCAGGCGTTTTTCAATTTCAAAGCACTCAGGCGCTTTAATGTCTTCCAGGTTGATGCCGCCAAAAGTAGGGGAAATGGCTTTCACCGTATTGACAAACTCATCAATCCCTTTTGCATTGACTTCGATGTCGAATACGTCGATGTCTGCATATATTTTGAACAAAATGCCTTTGCCTTCCATCACCGGCTTGGAAGCTTCAGGTCCGATATCGCCAAGCCCGAGAACAGCCGTTCCATTGCTGATAACAGCAACGAGGTTCCCTTTTGCGGTGTACTTATAAACATCCTCCCAATTGGCGGCAATCTCAAGGCAAGGCTCGGCTACACCGGGCGAATAAGCCAGCGAAAGGTCACGCGGCGTGTTGGTTTCTTTGGTTGGAATGACCTCGATCTTACCAGGCCGGCCCTTGGAATGGTAGTACAGGGCATCTTCTTTGCGAATCTTCTTAGGCTGCATAATTTGATTTGTTTTCAGTAAACAGGACGCCAAAACTACGGTGGATTATTCAATATGAGAAGGTTACCTGTGAGATATTTGACGCCATTCACAATTCATGCAGCGGATGTGATCAAATATTTTTTTTGAAAAAAATAAAAAAAGAGACCGTTTGACCTTACTTCTGATCAAGTGATGGCAATAAGGGGCATTACAACATCACAATTTACCATAAAAATTTTTGATCATGAAAAAGCCATCACAATCTGTCATTCGGACAAAAAAAAATGTACTCTTAAGATCAATGATCCTGCCGGGAATCCTGGCTTTAATTCTCATCGCTTGTGAAAAACCAGCATTGGAAGAACCTGCGCCAGACCCGCAACAAACCAATGAAAGAGGAACAGGCTGGATTGGAACCGAAAACGCATCCACCATTCCCAACGACCCTATGCTGTTTGGCAACGGAAGCCTGCCATCACGCGTAGACCTTACTCCCTACCTGCCTCCTGTAGGTAACCAGGGGCAAACCGGTACTTGCGTCGCGTGGGCCTGCGGCTATTATCAGCGTAGCGCCCTGCAAGCCATTCGCAACAATTACACTGGCAGCCAGCTAAACAACAGCAGCCGGCAGTTCAGCCCGAAAGACCTGTTCTGGTCCATCCCTATCGGCAAAAAAAATGATGACTGCAACGGCACACGCTTTGAAAATGCCTACGATAAACTGCTCCAGCGCGGCGTCGCTACCATGCAAACCGTTCCTTTTCAAAACCTGGGTGATTGCAGCAGCAACCCCATGTCCTCCTGGACAAGTGAGGCCGGGCAGTACAAAATCGAGTCTTACCGCGAATTACCCCTGACCGTTGAAGCCATCAAATCCAAACTGGCAGAAAAACGGCCTCTCACATTCGGCGCCATGATGCGGAATGGTTTTTACAGTTGGCGCGGCAGTGGCGTCATGCGTGCCGCAGATGTTTTGAATGGACAGCAAGGAGGTGGCCATGCGATGAGTATCGTCGGTTACGACGACGCAAAAGGCGCTTTCCGGATCGCCAATTCCTGGGGAACGAATTGGGGCGACAATGGCTTTGCTTGGATAGATTACAACCTGATGACCAATCCACAATTCACCAAATACGTTTTTGTGGCCTACGATAAGCCTTCTGAAAACCCGGTGAATCCGCCAACAACAAATGGTATGAATATTGCCGTTAACCGACTGGCCGACAATGACAATCCGGATGAGAGCAATCCACGCCAGCGCCGCCTGACTTACAATGTAAAAAATACGGGCAATAAAACTGTTCGCGCCTCCAAAGACTGGAGCATACTCTACCTCTATGTCAATGCTTATGACATAGAAGACCTGGGGGTAATTTTGCACCGTTACATCAGCAATGACGAAGGCTGGGAAGGCGATCAGGGGCCTTACGACGATGGCATCGGCATTTCTTCTAATCGCTGGCTTCATGTCAACATCGAACCTGGCGAAACTTTAGGACAGGCTTTTTTCGGAAGTGCTACCAGCAACCTTAACGCCAATTTTACCATGCCATCTATCAGCGGATCTTATTATCTGGTCATGATAGCTGATGCATTTGAAGACCTGGATGACGAGAACATGAACGACAATATTTATTTCATTTATGGTAGTGATGGCGGTCCCATCCGATTTTCAGGCGGTGTGGGCCAGGGATTCAATTCAGATGAAGAGAGTATTGAAAACCGTGCATCAAACAACCCGCACACAGCGGTGAATCCGAATAACCTGAATGCCTACCGGCCGGATGAGATCAGAGGCTATCTTTTGCAGGAATACAAGGCCGGCCGGTTCCACGCCAGAGGGAATGGGACACAGGCAGCGGATGTGGCGGGGAATTAGAGGTATTCCTAACGTTATTATGGTAGCTGCTGTGTTAGTCAAGTTCTACAAAGGCAGCCAGCTTGCTGGATCATAAGAATATTTGTATCCATTGAATGGCGCTCGTTCAAAGTCGGCGAGTGCCATTTTACTTTATTTCAGTTTCGAAAAAAGAAAGTTATGATTATTTTAGCTTTCGTTAATAAAAATAATCGATCATGAATTACAAGATTGTTGTTTTGGGATCTTTAATTTTCCTAACTATCGGAAAGTTGGGCTTAGCACAAAATGTAATTGCAGATTCATCATATGCAAAAAAATTATTCGAAGAAGGTAAAACCTTGATTGATGAAAAAAAGTATGAAGCTGCCAGAGAGAAACTTGACTCATCAAAGCAAATATATTTGAATACTCTTGGAGAAAAGAACATAGAATATGGAAATGTGCTTCACAGTATTGCGCTAAGCTTTCAAAACCAGAACAAGTTAGATACAGCTATAGTCATTTACCAAAAATCTATAAAAGTTAAAGAGGAAGCTCTCGGGGGATCACATCAAAGTATTGCCCAATCCTTAAATAATCTAGGAAATACGATCAAGGCCCAACGTAAATTTGATATAGCACTTGAATATCACTCAAAAGCTCTTGAGATGCGATTAAAAGAGCTTGGTGCCGAACATCATGATGTAGCCTCTTCTTATTTTAATCTTGGTGGAATATTTGATGACCTAAAAGAATTTGACAAAGCTATTGACTACTACAACAAAGCGCTTCGAATAAGAGAAGCTAAACTAGGTTATTTTAATGCTGAAACTGCCTGGGTTTATTATAATATGGGAATTACTTATGACAAAATGAGTCGTTTTGATGAAGCTATTGAAGCTTATCTCAAGTCTATAGAAATAAGGTCAAAAATCAATCCTCCAATCCATATAGACCTCGCAAATTCTTATAATAACCTGGCAATTTCATATTATAACAATAATGAATTTTACAAATCTATTGATTACAATAAGAAAACTCTTTTCATCCGTACTGAATTATTTGGTAATGAAAACTTAGATGTTGCCTGGTCTTACAATAATCTTGGAAATTCCTACAGAAGGGTTTCCGAATATAAAGAAGCTATATCTTGTCACAAGCAAGCAATTGCTATAAGATCAAAGCTAACCAACCCTTATCATTCGTCTGTTGGTGTTTCCTTTATAAACTTAGGAAATATTTATGCTTCTCTTGATAATTATACCAGCGCAATAGAATGTTATGCTATTGCAAAAGATTGTTTCATCAAATCTTTTGGAGAAACCCATAACTATATTCCTATATTATATTACAATATTGGCACTTTATATAGGCAAGATGCCAAATATTCAAAATCGATTGAATATCTCAACAAAGCACTGTCTCTTTATATTAACACTGAAGGCGAAAAGAGTTTACAGGTTGCTGATACATACAATTCAATAGGAACCTCGTTGCTGGCGAATAATGAAAATGAAAAAGCTGTGGAGTATATCATAAAATGCAACAACTTATATAAAGAACTAAATAATTCCAAGCCGTCTAATCTTAGATCCTATTATAATAATATGGCCGTTTATTATGCACTTATTAAAAACTATAGCAAATCTCTTGAATTTCAGGATTCGTCATTACAGGTGGATGTTAGCATATATGGCGAAGATCATTTTAACACTGTAGATAATTACAAAAACAAGGGAAGTATTTATGAAAAGCTTCATGATTATACTTCAGCCCTTTATTTTTATCAAAAAGAATTAAAAATCAAGCAAAAACACCTTGAAGAAAAAGAAAACAGGATTGCAGAATCCTATCTTAATATTGCGAGAATATATAAATTAATGCAAGAATATCATATCTCTGACTCTTTTTATATAAGAGCATTAAATTCTTATCAATATTTTGATAAGAAATTTCAGAACAAAGTTTCAAATGGCCTTATCAATACTCTTTATTCAAGGGCATCAATGTTAGAAAGCTGGTTTATAAATTTCAATCAAATTGAAAAGCTTAGGCTTTCAAATGAAATTCTTGATACCGTAATTCATGCATGGAAGCTTAATTTTAATGACTATAGCGGAGATGATGCCTTCGTATATTTACAAGAGGTCGTTTCCAAGTTACATGAAATAATTACAACTAAGAACAACTTCTTTCTGTTACAGCATACAAAAGAAAAAAAGTTTCAGGAAGAATTATTTGGTCTCTCCGAATATCCAAAATCATTGATTTTAAGAACGGCAATTAATCAAGCTTCAGCGCTACATTTTGCAGAAATCCCTCCAGATTTATTAAAAGAAGAACAAACCATTCGACTTGACCTCACTTACCGGGAAAAACAACGCCAAAACAAATTAAATAATAGCATCAGTGAAACAGACACCGCCGTCCTCCGCATCAGTAGCATCATTTTCGACTTACGCCAGGACTACGAAGCCCTCAAACAACGCTTAGAAACCGACTACCCCGACTACTACCGGCTTAAATACGACCTATCCACTGTTTCGCTCAGCTATGTGCAGGATTCTATGCTTCAGGACAATCAGGTCATGCTGGAATACTTCGTAGGAGACAGCAGTTTGTTTCTTTTTCTGATAAGACAAGATACTTTCATTGTGGAAAGTATTGCATGCGACTCACTCGAAAACTGGATCGAGCAGTTCCGGCAAGGATTGTATGGCTACCATTCGCTCAAAGAAAAACCGGATGCATTGTTTGAGCAAACCCTCCTTCAATACCTCAATTATGCGCCAAAACTCTACGAGGTACTGATAAAACCGGTGGAGCAGTGGTTGCCACAAAACGGGAAGGTCATCCTGGTACCGGACGGCCCGTTGGGTTACATTCCCTTTGATGCCCTCATCACCGGCCCGCCAGCCGATCCGCTTAATTTTCAAACATACCCCTATTTACTCAACAAGTACCAGTTCAGCTATACCTACTCCGCTACCCTGCTCCGCGAAATGCGCGACAAAAAACACCGAAAATCCCCTGCCGCCGATTTTGTAGCTTATGCCCCGTTCTACGACGGCAATTCTACCCTGTTGGCAGACATGTTCTCTTATGATGAACTAATGCGTAAAGACCTCACTCCGCTGCCCTTTTCCGGCCGGGAAGTAGCTGCGGCATCCAAACTCATGAAAGGCCAAATCGTATCCGGCCCTAAAGCGACCAAAGCCCGTTTCATTCAGGACGCTGGCAACTACCGCATCCTGCACTTAGCTACGCACGGACGCGCCGACAACCGCGTGGGAGATTATGCCTTCCTTGTTTTTTCGGAAATTAAAGACAGCATTGACAACGAATTGCTCTACGTCAAAGACCTTTACAACATCTCCCTCAATGCCGACCTCGTAGTGCTCTCTGCCTGCGAGACTGGTATCGGCAAGCTTCAGCGCGGAGAAGGCATCATAAGCCTGGCCCGCGCTTTCGCCTACGCCGGCGCCAAAAGCATGGTCACTTCGCTTTGGAGCGTCAACGACGCCAGTACCTCCAATTTGATGCGCTATTTTTACCGCGACCTGAGAAAAGGCCACGGCAAAGATGAAGCCCTGCGCAATGCCAGAATAGATTACCTGAAAAGGGAAAAAACCAGCGAGCGCTGCCATCCATTTTATTGGGCTGCTTTTGTGCCTGTAGGTGATATGCGGCCAGTTATGCAAAAGTAAAGTTTGTTCATTCCCCGATTTAGGTTAGCCAATAGATAGCTGGGGAACCCCATGGATCACTTTTCCAGTGCTTTCTTTAGTTCCATTGCTTTACCAAGATGAGGATGGGTCTCGATTGCGATGATCTCTTCAAGTAAGTCAATCAGCGTTGCTTTAGAATCAGGCATGGTGTGCAACAAACACAGGACTTCGCCCCATTGGGCATCGTATTTTTTTTGTGCCAGCGGGTATTTTCGGAAGGTCCTGAAATCCTGCATGGCCAGATCAAACAAGCCGAGCTTGTAATATGTATAGGCACGCAGGTACAGATATCGCTGTAATTCTGATTTGTCCGGCTCCTGCAACAATCGCAAAGCTTCACGGTACTTTTGACCGTTGTAAAACTCCGCCGCTTTTTGGTAGTTACTTTTTACGAAACTGGTATCATCCTTTCGAACCTCGCCAAAAGCACTGGTTTCAATTTCATATTGATCTGCTAAAGCCAAAAACTCACTTTGAGTCGCTCGCTGGCTTTGTTTTTCTTTTCTTGCCGGCGGTTGTTCTTCAGGGATTACCGGAGGTTTTTCTCCTGCAATGGTCTTATTCTTTTCTCCGTTAATGCCTGGAATGGTTTCAATAACGGAAGTTGTGTCTTGCAATGGTATGGTTTGGTTTTCAAAAGACGCTTTAACCTTGCCACTAAACCAACCTTTAAATACGCCCCATAAGCCCAATCCGGCAATCAGAATTCCTGCAATCAGCAGCAACTTCAACAGAGATAGATTGTTTGAATCCACTTTAGGTGATCTAGGGTCTGATACGGGATTCGGTCTTTCAGGCCCATCAATTTCATTGTCCCATGCTGCAAACTGTTCCATCAAGGCTTCATCGCGAAGCATTCGAAGGAGTTTTGCCTCTGCCCGTACTGCGTCGACTTCTGCAGCCAGGTCAGGATCGCCTTCCATCGCCGTTTCAAATTGAAAGCGGTCGGTGTCGCTCATCCTGCCATTCAGGTAATCCTCAATGTCTTCAAAATCGTATGGCCGGTTCATGACTCTAATAATTCAGCGATAAGGTCCGGTCGACCGGACAAAAAAGCAGTTAATCTTTTGCGGCACTCATAAAGTGCGGACTTGGCAACATCTGCAGAATGATAATTCATCTCCTCCGCAATCTCTGCCATTGAGTAATACATGCTAAACAGCTTCAGCGCTTGTTTACATTTATCCCCAAGCGTTGTCATTGCTCCTTCGAGGATGTCCTTTTTGTGGCTTGCTTCAATCGCCTGGTAAGGGCTGACCTGTGGTTCACCTTTTTCTGCAACCGATTTTTCATGTCGTACCCGCCTGCGGGAGTCGGCCCGACGTTGGGTATAAAACAATTGCCGTGCTATGTTGACGATATAGGTACTGATTCGACTCAATGCAGGATCATACGTTCTCTCCTGAACATTTTGATCAAACTTAACCAATGCCAGATTAAACACTTCTTTAAAATCCGCCTCATCTCCACCCAACGATTTGACCTGCTGCCATACAGCACCACGCAAAGGGCCAGATTCGTACAAATACCGGAATGCTTCATTTAATCGTTTTGCGTCCCGGCTTTCAATCGCATCCAGAAGTGCTTCGTCGGTCCAATTTGGGTTCTTCATCTCTTATTGCCGTTGGTTTTACAAAGGTAAGTTTCCCGAAATGGAAATTTTAAGCGGCTCTTCAAAAAAAACTTCAAAATCCGGTAACGCCTTCCATTATCCCCGCATAAAGAAATGTATACGCGTTGAAAAACAGCGGGATGACCTCAAAAAATCATCGTTTGACAACGAAAGCCCGGCGGGTGGCGCTTCCACAAAGGGCTAATCCTAAAAAATATGAAGCGCTGTAATCCTATGAACACCGTGCCGGTTTAAGGCACTATCTGCTTGATTTTATGATCCCATGAACGCTTTTGCGTAATACCCTGTTGCGGTCCTCTTTTCCGGAGAAGGCCGTTCGGAATTGCCCATGTTGTTCCCTATGTACAAAAAGCCTCCCTTTGACAAGGAGGCATCCATTAAAAAAGCGCTGCAACCGCAAGGTTGACAGCGCTTTTATTTATTTTGAATGAAAGAACTATTCCAGAACAGGTTGCGGCGTAATGCGCATGTATGGTTTGGTCGCTTCGTATCCTTTTGGAAATATTTCGTCAACAACTGCATCACTCAGGGTCGGCAGGATAAAAACATCCTCCCCCCATTCCCAGTCTACAGGTGTAGCAACATGATAACCGGCAGTCAATTGAAGGGAATCAATGGTACGCAAAATCTCGTGAAAATTGCGTCCGGTTGAAGGCGGATAATCCGTGGTCAGTTTGACCGTCTTGTCCGGAGCAATCACGAAAAGAGAGCAGGTAGGCTCCCAGGCTTCCCCATTGGCAGGAATCAAACCAAACAGCGCCGCAATCCGGCCATCTTCATCTGCGGCAAGCGGAAAACCAACATGAACCTGATGCGTTGCCTCGATGTCCTTAATGTGGTGAAAGTAGACATCTACTGATGCCCTTCCTACAGCCAGTATTTTAACGTTGCGTTTGTCAAAAGAGGATTGAAGCTCAGCGGTACGGGCCAATTCAGTCGCACAAATAGGTGTAAAGCCGCCAGAGCGAAGGCATAACATACACCAACTGTCACCGAGCCATTCATAGAAATCAAGCGGACCAGCGGTTGTTTGGGTTTTGAAGTTGGGCGCAACATCGCCTAATCTTAGGGCCATTCGTAACTAGTTTAGGGCTTTATCTGAAAGCGTGATAAAGTAAATTTGTTAATTTGTGTGTTTGCCCATTATGTGTTGCGAAACTGCAATTTACGCCAAAAATGCTTTGGTGGCGAAAAAGTGGCCTGTTTTTTTTCAGGCCACTTTTTTCAACCGGTCAAAAACTACCCATTTTACAAATTCGGCTGCGGGGTAATGCGCAGGTAAGGCTTCACTTTTTCGTAGCCTTTGGGAAATTTCTGATCGGCATCCGCATCGCTGACAGAAGGCAGAATTACCACGTCTTCGCCCCATTCCCAATCCACAGGCGTTGCCACGCTTTGGTATGCCGTCAATTGCAAGGAGTCGATGACTCGCAGAATTTCATGAAAATTGCGCCCCGTTGAAGGCGGATAGGTCATCGTCAGCTTGATTTTTTTATCCGGACCGATAACAAAAACGGTACGTACCGTTGCCTTTTCGGCTTGATTTGGGTGGATCATGTCGTACAGCTCTGCCACCTGCCGGTCGTCATCTGCGATGATCGGAAAATTGAGGGTCACATGCTGTGTTTCCTCAATGTCTTTTACCCATTCATTGTGCGAGGCCAGCCCGTCTACGCTTACTGCAATGACTTTTACATTGCGCTTGGAAAATTCTTCCTTCAGGGCAGCAGTACGGCCCAATTCCGTGGTACATACTGGTGTAAAATCAGCAGGGTGAGAATATAAAACACCCCAGCTGTCGCCGAGCCATTCATGAAAATCAATGTCTCCGGCAGTGCTTTTCGCTTTGAAGTTGGGAGCAATATCTCCTAATCTTAATGACATGGTGGAAATTATTTTTGGTTGATGAATTCATGTTACAGCGCTGAACAGCGTCAGCAATATCGCTAAAATCGTTCCGATCCGGGCAACGCTTTAGTTAAAAACGGCACATGTCCGGCAATAGTTGTATGGTTCTTTTTTTCAACAAATCGCCTTTGAATAAAATCGCTCAACAATGTACTAATCTGCTCGTATTCAATCAAAAAACCATCGTGACCATAGTGGCTGTCAATGATTTCCAGATAAGCGTCCGGTATGCTTTTTGCTAAAAAAGCCTGCTCTTCCGGTGGGAATAATACATCCGATGCAATTCCGATCACTAAGGTCTGGGCTTTTATCTGAGTCAGCGCCGCTTCGGCTCCTCCCCTGCCCCGACCAACATGATGGCTATCCATCGCTTTGCTGAGCGCGAGGTATGCACGCGGATGGAAACGCCGCTGCAGTTTAAGCCCCTGGTAGCGTTGATAGGAACTGGCTAAAAAGTGGTCTGTTTTTTCTGATGTGCTTTCAGACTGGGAGCGTCGGTAAGATTCATAGCTGCGGTAAGACAACATGGCAATGGCGCGTGCCGCTTCAAGGCCCTGCTTTCCGGCATCCGGATGATCGCTGTCGAGTGTCGGATCCGCTTCAATGGCCATCCGCTGCGCTTCGTTGAAAGCGATGCCCCAGGGAGAATGGAAAGCATTGGTCGCCAGCACGCAAATCTGCTCAAACACAGCAGGTTCGCTGACTGCCCACTCCAACACCTGCTGTCCGCCCATAGAACCCCCAATGGCCAGACGAATTTTTTGGATGCCCAGTACCTGCCTGAGCAAGGCATGCGCCTGAGCCATATCCCGTGTGGTAACCAATGGAAAATCAGCTCCGTAAACTTGTCCGGTAAGCGGATTGATGCTCTGCGGCCCAGTGCTGCCATAGCAGGATCCCAACATGTTTGCGCAAACAATAAAGTACTGTTCAGGATCAAACAACTTTCCGGTTCCTACCAGTCCGTTCCACCAATCGGCAGCTTCCGCGTTGGCGGTTAGCGCGTGGCAAATCCAGACAACATTATCGCCTTGTCTGTTCAGCTTCCCGTAAGTCTGGTAGGCAATTTGAAGCCCTTCCAGTACAGTTCCGCTTTCCAGCAAAAAAGACGCCTTGTGGTGGTAATATTGCACAGCATTGGTGTTTGTAGCGCCGGCAACCTGAATATCAGTTCGACGCCCTTTGATCAACTTCGGCGATATCAGGCTGGAAGACCGGTTCTTCCGACGCGCTGGTTTTGCAAAAAGCACATTCATACCAAAACAGGTTCTTTAACATCAATTTTTGAAAATGCCTGTTCAAAATCGGCTTTGATGTCGTCAATGTGCTCAATACCGGCCGAAACCCGCAGCACATTAGGCAAAACCCCCGCAGCCAGTTGCTCCGCTTCGGAAAGTTGCTGATGGGTTGTGGCAGCAGGCTGAATGATCAGCGTTTTGGAATCGCCGACATTGGCGAGGTGGCTGACGAGTTTCAGACTGTCCACAAAACGCGTGGCATTTTCTTTTTCCCCCTTAACGGCAAAAGACAAAACGCCGCCAAAACCATGACGCAGGTATTTTTTGGCCAATGCATGACCGGGATGACTTTTAAGACCCGGGTAGCTGACAGATTCCACTTTGGGGTGTTGCTCCAGCCAGCTTGCCAGTTCCAGCGCATTTTCTACCGTTCTTTGAACCCGCAATGAGAGGGTTTCCAGGCCTTGCAGCAGCAGAAAAGAATTGAATGGACTGAGTGCCGGGCCAAAATCGCGCAAGCCTTCTACCCTGGCGCGAATGATAAAGGCAATGTTTCCAAATGGCCCGCCGGAACCAAATACATCCCAGAAAACCAGGCCATGATAGCCTTCAGAAGGTTCGGTAAACTGAGAAAATTTGCCGTTGCCCCAGTTGTAGTTGCCGCCATCGACGATGACGCCGCCTATCGAGGTGCCGTGACCGCCAATCCATTTGGTCGCTGACTGCACCACGATGTTCGCGCCATGTTCAAGCGGGCGAAACAAATAGCCGGCTGCGCCAAAAGTATTGTCTACGATAAAAGGCAGGTCATATTTCCGGGCAAGATCAGCGAGCGCTTCAAAATCAGGTATGTTGAAACTGGGATTTCCAATCGTCTCTACATAAATGGCTTTGGTGTGGGAATCGATCAGGGTTTCGTAATCCTCAGCCAATTCGCTTTCTGCAAAACGCGCTTCAATGCCCAGCCTTTTGAAAGCGACTTTAAACTGGTTGTAAGTGCCGCCGTAGAGGTTCGATGACGTTACAAAGTTATCACCGGCCTGAAGGATGTTGTTCAGGGCAATGAACTGTGCCGCTTGACCGGATCCTACTGCCAGGGCGGCTACTCCGCCTTCCAAAGCAGCCACCCGACGTTCAAAAACGTCAGTGGTGGGGTTCATAATCCGGGTATAAATATTACCGAATTCCTTGAGGGCAAACAAATTCGCGCCGTGCTCCGAATCGCGGAAAGTATAGGAAGAAGTCTGGTAGATCGGTACGGCACGAGAGCGGGTGGTACCTTCTACCTCTTCCTGGCCTGCATGCAACTGCAGGGTTTCAAATCTTAAATTTGACATGATTTACAGTGTTTTATGTATTTTGATAAGATGCAATAAGACATAAAAAGGGAAGTCGCAGGGCTGGAACAACAAACGTTAGGGCATAAAACGGCGATCGTGTTCCTTTTGCAGGATACCTGACGTTCTAACCCAAACCCGATGTTTGTAAATTCCGGGTGCGGATCAGCGACAACAACAGCAACAACAGCACATCATGGCGTGTGCAGCAGCATAAATGGAGTAGTGTTCCGAAGCGGAACCTGAAAATGTGGTAAAACCCTGGTTGGTGAAAACCGATGAAGTCATGGCGTTGTTTTGATTTTATATGCCCAAAATTGCCCCGACAAAGGCCGGGGTTTTTGGCAGGATTTGGCACCTTTCTCCACTTTGGAGGGGTTGCCAGGGTTTCACAGAGCCTGTCTCTCCACCCTTCGGTATAAAATCAATCCTCTAAATGAAGCGATTGATGCGGCAAAAATAGGGGGGTGATGGCGAAAAGTCAAATTAATTTTTTGTTAAAATCATTTTTCATGAAAATTGACATCCACCGTTTAGACGATGCTTTCCACCTTCAGGCTGTTAATGAAGACGGCAATACCCTTGAAACCGATGGCGCTCCGGAAATTGGCGGCGGCGGCAAAGGCATGCGCCCAATGCAGGTTGTACTGGCTGCTTTAGGCACCTGTAGTTCCATCGATGTCATCCTCCTGCTGCGCAAACAGAAACAAGATTTGAAGGACATTAAGGTGAGCATTGAAGCCGAACGGGAAAAAGACAAAACGCCGTCATTGTTTACAGACATTCACGTCCACTACCAACTCATTGGCGCTATTGACGACAAAAAAGCGGAACGTGCGGTCAGTCTTTCTATGGAAAAAATGTGCTCGGTAGCGAAGATATTGGAGAAGACGGCGAAGATTACGTGGAGTTATGAGGTTCGTGACGCGGATTGATAATATTGCGAATCTCACATCAAATCCCCCTTCCCACTTACTAAACCAGCCCTGACCTTCGTTATCTTTGCAAAAAATAACAGCTTTATGGCAAAGACAAAATGGATAACCGGATGTTTTGTGTTGATAACGTTCACTTTACAGGCTCAATTCAATTATTCGGGTATTTTTCAAAAGACGAAAATTCCGCATGAATACGCCGACAACATTACCTGGAAGGAGCTGCAGCAACGGCAGGCACAGGTAGATACGGCCGGATACGAGCTGGTAGATGTCGAAGTAGCAAAGGATGCAAACAAGGTGAACAAGTATTGGGCCATTTGGGCAAAAACCAGGCAGCATTCCGTTCTGGCAGAAGTCGTGGGCTGGGATTCTCTCATCCAGAAGCGCCGCGATATGGCCAAAGAGGGCTTTGTGCTGACCGAACTGGAAGGCCAGGCCGGCCCCAATAATGTTTTTGTATTTACCTGCGCCTGGGCGCCAGGAAAAATTGTACACAAAGTCTGGCAATTGGACTCGTGGATCGGGCTAACCAAAAAGACCGAAGAAATGGCCAAAGACAACCTGTACCTTGTAGATGTGGAAGCGGTCCCTTTTCCGGATGGTACCATGCCCTACATTGCCCTGTATCATTATGGCAAGCAAACGGATCAAACTTTCCTTTACGAGGCATCTGACCTGACCACCTTCAATACAGAAAGGGCCCGCCGGAACAAAAGTGGTTATCGCCTGATTGATTACGAACAGTATGAGCATGGCGAGCGCGAATACTACGTCGGCATTTTTCAAAAAGCGAGCTTTGACGACTCTTTCCGGGTTAGTCTGGACGAACAGGGTTTCCAAAAATTGCGCACAGAAAAAGCTAATAATGAAAGCGTTTACCTGACTGATATTGAAGTTACACGCATCAAAAACTCAAAAATCATCCAGCAAAAGAAGAAGAATGCAAAAGTACAGACCGCAGGCGCGCCAGTAAAAAAAACGACGCCCCCAAAAACAATAGATAATTCGAAGGGAAAAACGGAAGTGGAGTGAGTCGTGGATTGATTGGGGATCTGTGGATCTGATGCAGATGTTGTAAATAAGCATTGGATTATTAAAAACTTAAGTAGAAAAAACGAAGGCGGCCCCAAATCACTTTGGGAGCCGCCTTCTCCTTATTTACAGCATTATTCTTTATGCTTTGCCTGCCTGATTAAAACAGCGCTTAAAGCAGGTCGGGTAGCATGGTGTGAGGATCTTCCCGCCGATTCGGAGATCGGCGGTACGGCTTATACAAAATCACTTTGTGCATCGTTTGCCGGAGGCGCCGTTTCCCGGAATTTTCCGCAACGCCCACCCCAATGGCTTTTCCAGTGTTCACGCTCTTCGGGCGTCATCCTGGCCCAGCGCTCCGACATTTTTTGTTTCCAGTGGTGGTGGCGAGAATGGCCACCCCGCCAGCCGGGCCGGAATCCTCCGGTCAACAGGCGCGAAAGCACCAATAATCCAAATGTTTGCCCCAGATTGAGGGCCGGCAATCCAAAAATACCCGGCATCAACGCATTCCACAGCAACATGGTTACAAAACTGGCTGCGGCCATAAAAAGCACGCCAAAGACCACAAATTTTACTACTTTAAAAGCTTTGAACCTTCTCATTTTTTTTGTTTTTAAAGGCTTGTTTTAGCGGGAAAACGCGTTCAAACCAGCCTAAATTAGTGTTTGGGTGTCTGAGCTTTAACTGCCTCACGGCAGTCAGGGGGTTCGAGAGCAAGGCTTGCGAAGGCCTCAAAAACGGGATTTTACTCGCGTAAATGACTGTTTTTGGGGCCGAGCATAACGCAGCTATCGGACTACCCGCCTTGCCGGCCGGCAGGTAAAGACCAGACACTAATTGTTCAACCATTCGTCGTATACGGTGCGTAATTGCTCGCGCAATTGCAACACCGCATAGCGTTTACGGGTCAGCAGGGTGTTCACCGGAACGCCTGTTTTTTCGGAAATCTCTTTGAAAGGAATCCCTTCCAGTTCATGCCAGACAAAAACATCGCGTTGTTTTTCAGGCAAAGTGTCAAGGGCTTCTTCGATCGCATCCAGCAAAGCTTCCCGGAAAAGCGTAGCTTCTGCATCGTTGAAATCCGGTGGCAGCAGACTGTCCATCAGATAGAGGCCTGCCCCGTCCTCCTCTCCGCCATTCGGCGTCGACAACTCCGGCGCCAGAATGTTCTTTTTCTTCCGGTAGCGGTCTGTGATTTTATTGCGGGCCACCGCAAACAGCCAGGAAGCAAATTGCTCTACCGGTTTCATCAGGCGCTCCATTTCCGAAAGTTCATAAAAAACATCCTGCACAATGTCTTCCGCATCTTCCAGTCGCGGCACCCTTTGGCGCACAAAAGCCAGCAACCTGCCGCTTTCTTCGCGGAAGATTTCGCTGATTTTACTGCCTTTGACGGCGGCGCTATCTGGTATTGCTGATGCGGTTTCTGACTCCATATACTTTGGGAGACGAACGAGTGAGCGGGATATTTTAAAAAAAGTGATTATTTTTTGAAAGGGGCATTCGTAAAAAATGCTTTTCTCAAGCCCCAACAATTATTAAGACAACATTAGTACTTCACATACACCAGTTCCATCCATCAAAACCTGCCATTCGTCGGAAAATAAAAATAACCTGAAAAATTTTGGAAACTTTTGAACCTCGAAACGTTTCCGCTGTTATCAAGCGAACCAAAAGGAGTAGTAAGCATGTTTGGAATGGAACAGATATTGTCGAAGTGCGAGCAGTTTTTTATGCGTAATGGCTTGAAAAGCACGACCATGGATGACGTATGCCGGTTCATGGGGATTTCTAAAAAGACCCTTTATCAATTCATAGACCAGAAGTCGGACCTTATTTTCCGCATTGTGCAACGGCGCGTTCACGAAGAACAGCAGATGGCAAAAGCCATCGCCATAGAGTCGGACAACGCCATTGATGAACTGCTGCGCATCAGCAGTCATGTGCACGAAAAACTTCAGCAAACCCCTCCAAGTATTTTATACGACCTTCAAAAATACTACCACCGCAGTTGGGAACTGATGGAGCAACACCGCAAGGATTTTGTGGCTGGAATGATCAGGGCAAACATCGAAAGAGGGGTTGAAGAAGGCCTTTATCGGAACGATCTTCAGCCTGACATCGTTTCTGCTGTTTTCATATGCGCCATTGCAGCGATGGTGGATGAAGGGTTTACAACAGAAAATACGTTCAGCCCTTCGGAGGCCTATCAGGTTTTCATTGATTACCACATCCGGGGCATTGCTTCGGAAAAGGGAATGGCAGTGTATGAGGAGTATTTGAGGATTTGAGGATTCGGTTATTTGAGGCCAGATACTGGTATGGAAAAACTTTTAAAGCATATAACATCAATTTTAACATCATCATTTATGCGCACCAAAATATTCCCGATCACCCTGCTGCTGTGGAGTCTGCTGACGCCACTTACCGCACAGCAAAGCGCGCAATCACAAAGCTTCAACCTGAAACAGGCGGTGGAGTATGGTTTAGCCAACCACAATTCCATAAGAAGCGCGCGCATGGACATCCCTTATGCCGAGGCAGAAATCAAAGAGTACAAGGCAATCGGTATGCCCAAGTTAGAGGGCAACATCAGCTACCAGCACTTTCTGGAGCTGCCGGTTTCTTTTCTTCCCGACTTTTTGACACCGGCCGTAGAGAACACCTTGTTGAACTACGACCTGATTACTGAAGACCAGCTTACGCCAAATACTGGTGGATTGTTTCCGGCGCGTTTCGGTACGAACAACAGCCTTACAGCCAGCCTCAATTTCAGCACGCTGATTTTTGACGGCGCATATTTCGTAGGGCTGAAAGCGATCAAAGGCTTACGGGAACTGAGACAATTGCAAATCGGCATTCCGGAACAGGAGGTTGCCTACAACATCCGCAAAGCTTATTTTGCGGTGTTGGTCACCCGGGAAGGCATCGGGCTGGTTGAGAAAAACATCAGTAACCTCGAAAAGCTGCTTGGCGAAACGCGCGAAATATACAAAAACGGCTTTGCCGAGTTGCTGGATGTTGACCGACTGGAATTGTCCTTATCCAATCTGCAAACGGAAAAAGAAGTACTAAAACGTCAGGAAGAAATGTCCGTGGCGTTATTGAAATTCCAAATGCAATATCCTATCAGCCAGGACATTGAACTGACGGACAAAATCAGTGACATGCCCATGGAAGTAGCAGATCCAACCCTTCGCGGTTCTTATCTTTTGGACAACCGTGTGGAATACCAGGTGCTCAAAAAAAGTTATTACCTGAGTGATTTGAACATCACCCGCTTCCGCAAATCGTATTACCCCTCCATAGTAGGTATTGCTTCTTACAGCCAGTTGCTGCAGCGCAACAAACTTTTTGACGGGGATGAAGCCGGTTTCAACGCCACTTCTCTGGTTGGCCTGCAAATCAATGTTCCCATTTTTGACGGTTTTGACCGAAAAAGCAAGATTCAGAAAGCAAGCATTGATCGCGATAAAGTCGGACTGCAAATTCAAAATTTTGAGCAGGTAATGGCTTTTCAGGTAGAATCATCGCGAATAGCCTATCTGAATGCAAGCGATCGGCTGAAATCACGCCAAAAAACGCTTGACCAGGCACAGCGCATTTTCAATACAACCCAAACGAAGTGGCGGGAAGGCGTAGGCTCCAGCTTTGAAGTGACCAATGCCGAACGGGAAGTTTACACGGCACAGGCCAATTATCTGAATGCGTGGTACGATCTGGCCAACGCAAAAGCTGATTTGGAAAAAGCGCTGGGTATCCGGTAGGTTTACATTCTCCAAGGAAGGCACAAAGAATAGAGGTAACGCCTTTTGAAAAGGCATCACCTCTTGAATCAACAACATCAAAAACTTACAATCAACTATAACACCGTTATGAAAAGGACAATTTTATTTTCTATAATCGCCATAGCTTTTTCGGCCTGCACTTCCGGCGGCGGGGACGACCTTGCTTCTAAAAGAGCACAACTGGCTGCTATTCAGACTCAAAAAAACGAACTTGAGGCTAAAATCGAGCAGCTGGAAGCCGAAATCGCCAAAATGAGCGAAGGCACGGAACAACGTGAAATCGCCAAAGCTGTGGCGTTGGAAACGCTGACAACCAGGCCTTTTTCCCATTACATCGAGTTGCGCGGCAATGTGGAAGCCAAGCAGAGCCAGAGTGTAAACGCGGGCATGCCGGGACAATTAAAAAAAGTGTACGTTCAGGAAGGCCAGCAGGTATCGAAAGGACAATTGATTGCGGAAGTGGACGCCACGGCCATGCAGGAATCTATGCGCCAGCTCGAAATCAACATTGAAACGGCAAAAACGGTGTACGAACGGCAGCAGAAGCTTTGGGACCAAAAAATCGGCAGCGAAATTCAGTTGATTCAGGCCAAATCTGGTTATGAATCGCTGGTTCAGCAACTGGCTTCTCTCAAACAGCAGTATAAGTTTGCCCGCATCACTGCCCCGGTAGGCGGGACGGTTGACGCTGTTTATTTGAAAACAGGTCAATCAGTGGCCCCGGGCATGCCGGTTGTGAACATTGTCAATACTTCTGACCTTCGCGCGGTAGCTAAAGTTCCGGATTCTTACGCCGAAAACGTTCGTGAAGGTATGAGTGTAAAAATCATTCTTCCGGATACCAAAGATACCCTCAACAGCAGAATCCTTCTGGTGAGCAAAGCCATCAACCAATTGTCCAGAACATTTACTGTGGAATGTGCCATACCTGCCCGGGCCAGCATCAAACCCAACATGTATGCCCTCGTCTCCATCAATGATAAAAATCTGAATAGTGCCATCATTGTTTCAGAAAACATCATTCAATCAGATGACAAAGGCAAATTTGTTCTGATCGCAGTTGAAAAATCAGGCAAATTCCGCGCAGAAAAACGATACGTAGTTCCTGGTTTGTCTTACAACGGCAATATTGAAATCAAGTCTGGTCTTGCTGTCGGCGAAAAAGTCATTTCGATGGGTTATCAGACGGTTACGGACGGGCAGTTGCTGACCCTGTAGATTCCTTTGGTTCCACCGTTCGTTTAGTTCGTTGAGTTTCGTTTCGACTCCGCTCAACGAACTCGACGAACTAAACGAACGGCGAGTCAACGCCGGTAGAGACCGAAAAAACGGCTAATTTTCATTAGTACGGCTCAAAACCCCCCTTCTGACGTATGAGCGTTAGTCAAAGGCGGGGTTGGGGGCTGGAGTAAAAAAAGACACTTATGGATTTTCTAAAACATATAAAAGAGTTTAAGCCTACCAGTTGGTCTATCAACAACAAAACCAGTGTGTACATCTTCACGATACTCATCACGCTGACAGGGCTTTCCATTTTCATCAGCATTCCGAAAGAGCAATTTCCGGATGTGGTGATTCCAACAATTTTCATTTCGACAATCTATCCGCAGGGCGCCAACCCGGAAGATATTGAAAAGCTCATCACCAAACCCATAGAGAACCAACTCAAGTCCATCAACGGGGTTAAAAAGGTCACAAGCCGCTCTGTTCCAAACCTTTCTCTGGTTACCGTTGAGTTCAACACCGACGTAGCTACTTCAGTCGCCAAGCTGAAAGTAAGCGATGCGGTGGATAAGGCAAAGAACGACCTGCCTACCGACCTCGACCAGGATCCACAGATTCAGGAAGTAGACATTTCTGAGCAGCCCATCATGCAGGTAAATATTGTTGGCGATCTCCCGCTGATTAAGTTGGATAAATACGCCGAAGACCTGGAAGAGAAAATTGAAGGACTAAAAGAAATTACCCGGGTAGACGTCATTGGCGCTCCCAAGCGCGAAGTGCAGGTAAATCTGGATTTGTACAAGATGCAGATGTCGGGTTTTTCTTTTTCAGACATAGAAAACGCCATTGCGGGCCAGAACGTAAACATTTCGGCCGGAGAATTGCGCATCAATGAATTGCGGCGAACCCTGCGGGTAATCGGCGAATTCCAGAACATGAGCGACATTGAAAACATCATGGTGCGGTCTTTCCGGGGCAACACGGCGTTTTTGAGAGACATAGCTACCGTTACGGATGGCTTTGAAGAAAAACAGGATTTTGCGCGTCTCGACGGTCAGACGGTTATTACGCTCAGCGTCATCAAACGCGCCGGACAAAACCTGATCGGAGCTTCTGAAAAAATCGTAGAAATTACAGACGAATATCAGCGCACCAAGCTTCCTTCAGGCGCCAGCATCGTGATTACGGGCGATACGGCAGATCAAACGAAAGTGCAGCTCAATGACCTGATCAACACGGTGATTTTGGGCTTTTTATTCGTTTTCTTTATCCTGCTCTTTTTCATGGGCTTGGAAAGCGCCTTTTTCGTGGCCCTTGCGGTACCGCTGTCTACCATGGTGGCTTTTTTGTTCATGCCCTCTCTGAACTTTACCCTGAACGTCATGGTGCTGTTTTCCCTGCTGCTTGCATTAGGGATTATCGTGGACGACGCCATTGTAGTCATTGAAAATACGCACCGGATTTTTCACCAGCACCCGGAAATAGACATCAAAACGGCAGCAAAAGCAGCTGCGGGAGAAGTATTCGCCCCTGTATTGGCGGGAACCCTGACCACAATTGCGCCCTTTTTTCCTCTGCTGTTCTGGCCCGGAATTGCAGGTAAGTTCATGAAGTTTTTGCCCATAACACTCATCATTACTTTATTTGCGTCCCTCTTTGTCGCTTTCATCATGAACCCGGTTTTTGCCGTGGATACCATGAAACGCGAAGAGGCGGTTAAAAAATCGCGCTTGCGCAGAACCTTGCGCCCGATGTTAATTTTCGGTGGTTTGGCGCTCATTTCTTATCTGGCAGGCAGCCTGCTGATGGGTAACCTTTCACTGGTACTCACGGCATTGGTTCCGGTTTATTTCTTTATCATTCAACCGGTTGCTGATGTATTCCAGGCAAAAACCTGGCCTGCAATTGTAGGAGGATACCGGCGAACGCTTAGCTTTCTGATCAACAGACGGGGCATGCCTTATGTAGCTATTTTTGGGACGGTTGTGCTTTTATTCCTTTCCATCGGCCTGTTTGTAGCTTCAAATCCCAAAGTGGAGTTTTTCCCGGAAGGGCAACCCAACTTTGCCTATGTCTATTGTAAATTGCCGGTAGGAACCGATGCATCTGTAACCGATTCGCTTACCAAAGTGATCGAAAAAAAGGTTTATGAAGTCATTGGGAAAGACAATCCATACGTCAAATCGGTCATTACCAATGTCGGTATTGGCGCTGGTGACCCCATGGACCCGGACCGGGTAGTAACGCCGCACAAAAGCAAAGTAGCCGTAGCATTTGTTCCATTTGAACACCGTGGCGATTTCAATACAGCTGTTACCCTGAATAAAATCAGGGAAAACATCAAAGGCATTCCTGGCGCTGAAATTTCTGTGGAAAAAGAACCCAGCGGCCCTCCTGTAGGTAAACCGATTACCATTGAAATTGGCGGAGATGACTACGATGTAATGGCAGATATTCAAACCCAGGTAATCAACAAAATTGCCCAGGCCGGGATAGAAGGTATTGAAGACCTGCGCTCCGACCTTGTGCGCAACAAGCCGGAAATCCTCATCAATGTAGACGTCCCGAAAGCCCAGGCTGACGGCTTGAGCAGCGCCCAGATCGTCATGGACATCCGCAAAGCCCTCTTTGGGGCAGAAGCTTCCAAATTCCGCGATTCTGACGAAGAAACGCCCATCATGGTCCGCCTCGATCCAATCTACCGCGATCGCCTGGAAGACCTGATGAATATGGAAATTTCATTTATGGATATGTCCATGGGGATGTTCAAACAGGTGCCGATTTCATCGTATGCCACCATCGAATACACCACTACTTTCACAGGCATTAACCGCAAAGGGTTCCGAAGAGTGGTCACCCTGGGGTCGAATGTGTTGGGCGGGTACAACGCCAACGAAATTGTAGGGCAGATCAATCAGGTTATTAAAACCCTCGATTTGCCGGAAGGCTATGATGTGCGCATGACGGGCGAGCAGGAAGACCAGGCAGAAACTACCGGCTTTTTGGGAACGGCTTTCCTCGGAGCGTTGGCGCTGATGTTCCTCGTTATGGTAACACAGTTCAACAGCGGCTCTAAACCGTTCATCATCTTTTCTACGGTATTGTTCAGCCTCATTGGCGTATTTCTCGGACATGCCATAACCGGCATGACCATGTCGATCATCATGACCGGGGTCGGGATTTTTGCGCTGTCGGGTATTGTAATCCGAAACGGAATTCTATTGCTGGAATTCACGGATGAGCTCCAGAAACGGGGCAAGCCTTTCCGGGAAGCCATCGTGGAAGCCGGAGCTACAAGGATCACCCCTGTATTCCTGACTGCCATCTGCTGCATCATCAGTCTTGTGCCTCTGGCCATTGGTTTGAACATGAACTTTGCCAGCCTGCTGACAACCGGAAATGCGCATTTTTACCTTGGCGGTGATAATGTAGCTTTCTGGGGTCCACTGGCCTGGACCATGATTTTTGGTCTGATAGTTGCTACATTCCTGACTTTGCTGGTAGTACCCTGCATGCTGTTCGCTTATGAAAGCGCAAAAACAAGCTTTGCAAAATTGTTCAAACGCAAAAATAAAGAGCAGGAAGGGATCACAATAGAAGAGTCGATGGCCTAATGCCCTGGAAAAACGCATAGAACACAACTGAATTTTTAGCAACTAAACGGCACAGCAGCGGACATTTTCGCTGTTGTGCCTGTTTTTTTTATCTCGGACACGACTATCTCTTATTTAGACCATTTACTAATTTACATTCTTATGTATTTTTAGGCAACAAAATAAAGATTGTTCCGTACATTCATGACTGTATGAGATCGTGCCAATGGCTATAAACCACCAGTAAAAGCGCGTTTTCAAAGTATTTTTTTTTCTGACTACACGACATTTATAACTTTGAATTGAAAATTGGTTTCTTATGCGCAAGTCTTACCTCATTTTTTTAACTCTCATGGCAATCGTTTTTGCCTGTACGCATGAGCCCTTTGACAGCCTCGATTTCGAAATGACACAGCTTATCGGTGACCTGAATCACTTCAAGTTACCTAACAGCACCGATTATGCAAACATCCCTCAATCCCCTGCCAATCCGCTCACTGCAAGTAAAATAAGTTTAGGAAAAATGTTGTTCCACGAGCCGGCTTTTGGCGTGGAGGCGACACACCCTGAAAACAGACAGACTTTTTCTTGTGGTTCCTGCCATGTTGCTTCCGCTGGTTTCCGCCCCGGTCGCATGCAGGGCATTGCCGATGGCGGCCTTGGATTCGGGCTCAACGGCGAAGGCCGCATGATGTCTTATCTCTATGTTCCAAGTGAAATAGATGCTCAGGGTGCAAGGCCTTTAAGCGTCCTGAATGTGGCGTACGTCACCAACTCGATGTGGAACGGATCATTTGGTTCAGATGGCGTAAACGTCGGAACGGAAGACCGCTGGGGCGTAGCCGATCCGGGAACGGCCATCAACAACGAAAGACTCGGCTCTCTGGAAGGCCAGAATATTGAAGGCCTAAAAACGCACCGTCTGAAATATACGCCTGAACTGGTCGAGGCGAATGGTTACAAAGCCATGTTTGACGAAGCTTTCCCGGATGTTCCCGAATCCGAGCGCTATACCCGGAAAACGGCCAGCTTTGCAATTTCTGCCTATCTGCGTACCCTGCTTACGACAGAAGCGCCATTTCAGCGTTGGCTCAAAGGCGACCTGGCAGCCATGACGGATGAGCAAAAACGCGGTGCTGTCTTGTTTTTCGGAAAAGCTGGGTGCAATCGCTGCCACAACGACACTAACCTTGGCGCTATGACATTTCAGGGGCTGGGCGTTAAAGATTTATTTGAAAACGGCGGTTTAAAAACTTCAGAGGCTGACCTTCGCAATCTTGGCCGCGGCGGTTTTACCGGAAGAGCAGATGACCTGTATAAATTCCGGGTTCCGCAACTTTACAATATTGGCGATTCCGGGCCTTATTTCCATGGCGGCAGCAAAAAAACGCTGGAAGATGTCGTGCGCTATTTCAACGATGGCATACCGGAAAATCCGCGGGTGCCTGCTCAGCAAATATCTCCTTTTTTCCACCCGCTGGGTATGGATCAGGATGAGATGAAAGACCTGGTAACTTTTCTGAGGGATGCGCTTCACGATCCCAATTTGCAGCGTTTTGTTCCGGAACAGGTGATGTCGGGAATGTGCTTCCCAAACAACGATTATTTGTCTCAGACGCAAACGGGTTGCCACTAAAAGCTGGCCGAAAGCTGCTATTTAGCGGCAACAGGAAAGACCGCTTCGGTAAATCGAAGCGGTCTTTCCTGTTTTTAGAATGCCGCGATTCAGCTGATATTTCAGAATAATCTAAAATTAAAGCCTTCCTGCGGCAATAATTCCCTGCCATATTGTAGTTTTAAGTTCTCTCTTCAAATGTTAAAAAATCGCCGATAAAGAATGGACAAAATCAAAATCCTGTGGGCAGACGACGAGATAGACCTGCTGAAACCTCAATTGCTTTTTTTAGAAAAGAAAGGATACGAAGTCCTCACCGTTACCAACGGGTACGATGCGCTGGAAGAAGTTGAAAATGTGCACGACATAGACGTGGTCTTCCTCGATGAAAGCATGCCCGGCATTACGGGGCTGGAAACGCTGGTGAAAATCAAAGCAACAAACCCCCTGTTGCCGGTAGTCATGATCACCAAAAACGAGGCCGAGCACATCATGGAAGAAGCGCTGGGTTCTCAGATTTCAGACTACCTCATCAAACCCGTCAACCCCAACCAGATTCTGCTGACCTTAAAAAAGATCATAGACAACAAGCGCCTGGTACGTGAAAAAACAAGCTCCGATTACCAGCAGGATTTCCGCCAGATTTTCATGCAGATCAACAGTGGTCTAAGCTATGAAGAATGGGTTGATGTGTATCGAAAAATCATCAACTGGGAAATTAAGATCGATGAATCGCAATCGGTAGAAATGCGCGACATCCTTTCCATGCAAAAACAGGAGGCCAATACCGCTTTCAGCAAATTCATCGCAAAAAACTATATTGATTGGGTACAAAAAGGCGACGGGCCGGTGATGTCGAATACTTTGCTGCGCAGCAAGGTATTCCCAAAGCTGAACGACGACATTCCTACCATCGTCCTGCTGCTGGATAATTTGCGCTACGACCAGTGGAAGGCCATAGAACCCATCATTACGGAACTTTTCCGAGTGGAAAAAGAGGATTATTTCTATAGCATTTTACCGACTTCTACCCAATACAGCCGCAATGCCATTTTTGCAGGAATGATGCCTGTTGAGATTGAAAAAAGGCACCCGGACTGGTGGAAAAACGACAATGACGAAGGTGGGAAAAACCTGCACGAACACGACCTGCTGGCTGAACAGGTCAAGCGTACCTTCCGGAAGGAGCTCCGCTTTGACTATGTAAAAATCACTACGGTGGCGCAAGCCCGGCAAATTCAGGACAACATCTTCAATTACCTTCAGGGAAACAACATGATGGTGATTGTCTATAATTTCATCGACATGTTGTCGCATGCCCGTACGGAAATGGAGGTGCTGAAAGAGCTGGCCGGCGACGAAAAAGCCTACCGGTCACTTACGCGCTCCTGGTTTGTCAACTCTCCGCTTTGGGCTGCGCTGGAAAAAGCAGCAGAACGCGACGTCCAGCTGGTGGTGCTCACTGATCATGGAACCATAAGGGTCAATACCCCCTCCAGGGTTGTCGGCGACCGGGAAACAACGACCAACCTCCGGTATAAAGTGGGACGCAACCTGCAGTACGAACGCCGCGATGTATTGGAGGTGCGCGAGCCGGAAAAAGTTGGCCTGCCCCGGCCCAACGTCAGCTCAGCCTTTATTTTTGCGAAAGAGGACGCTTTTTTCCTCTATCCGAACAATTACAATTATTACCACAATTATTACAAAAATACGTTCCAGCACGGCGGTATCTCGCTGGAAGAGATTATTTGTCCGGTCATTCATTTGAGAACAAAATAGCATGTCACGCTCCAACATTATTTATCTCGTCGTCATCATTGCCATTCTGGCCTTCCTGGGTGGCCGTTATTTCTACATGAAACCCCGGTTCATCAATGGTGAAATAGCCCCTGACTTTTCGGGCACGACCCTGGCAGGCGAATCGTTTCAATTGTCGAAATTGCGCGGCCAATATGTGCTTGTTGATTTTTGGGGAAGCTGGTGCGGCCCGTGTCGCGAAGAAAAGCCTAAGCTAAAGTCGATTTACGAACAGTTTCATAATGCGACCTTCACAGATGGCGCCGGCTTTAATATCATTAGCATCGCCATCGAAAAAGATTCGAAGCCCTGGAGATTTGCCGTACGGGAATTCCGACTCCGCTGGCCACAACTCATGGAGTCATCTCCCGATTTAAAGTTTTTTAATGGTCCCATCGCGACCAGCTACAAAGTCAGGCAATTACCTACCAAATACCTGCTCAATGGCGAAGGCGTCATCATTAGCGTCAATCCGGATGCAGAAACATTGGAAAAACTCCTTTGGAGCCGCCTGAAGAAGTAGGTCTGGGGTTAAATGGGCAAAAAAGCAAGTGAGCAAGTAGGCAAAATGCAATTTGGCAAGCAGGCAAAATAGCCCGGCTGTTGTTGCCCTTTGCATTTTGCCAATTTGCCTTTTGCCCTTTCCCCACCCTCAAATCTGCCATTTTGACGCATTGCCAGCTCTGGCAAAGAAATTGCTGTTCAAGAGAAGATTTAAAAACCAAAGCGGTCATGAACGAAAAAGAAAATTTGATAAATCCGGATACGGTGATGGAAGAACAAGAGCAGGCTGCATCTGAAGAGCAGGAGCAGGAAATGGTGGAAAACGAGCAAATGCAGGACCAGCAATCTGATCCAGAGCCGGAAGTGGCGGCGCTGAAAACACAAAATGAAGAATTGAAAGACAAATATCTGCGTCTTTATGCGGAGTTTGAAAACTACAAAAAGCGCACCCTTCGGGAAAAACTCGATTATATGGCTACGGCTGCACAAGACACCCTGACAGCCCTTTTGCCAGTTTTGGACGATTTTGACAGGGCCAAAAAAGCAGCTGATGCTGAAAACAGCCCCGAACCGTTTAGTGAGGGGGTTTCTTTGGTTTACCACAAATTGAATACCATCCTGAAAGGCAAAGGATTGACGGCAATGGAATCAACCGGTCAGCCTTTTGATCCTGAATTTCACGAGGCCGTCGTCGAAATCCCGGCGCCAACGGAAGACATGAAAGGAAAAGTTGTGGATACCGTTGAGACGGGTTATATGCTAAAAGAAAAAATCATCCGCCACGCAAAGGTTGTGGTTGGCAAATAAGCGACTGATGGCAAAAAGAGACTATTACGAAGTACTGGGTGTGAGTAAAAATGCCAGTGCAGACGAAATCAAAAAAGCTTACCGGAAACAGGCGCTTGAGCACCATCCCGACCGCAACCCAAACAACAAAGCGGCTGAAGAAAAATTCAAAGAAGCTGCCGAGGCTTACGAAGTATTGAGCGACGCAGACAAAAAAGCGCGCTACGATCGTTACGGCCATGCCGGGGTCAGTGACCATGGCGGTGGCGGCTTTAGTGGCGGTGGCGGCATGACGATGGAAGACATCCTGCGCCAGTTTGGAAGCATGTTTGGCGACAGTGCCTTTGGAGAAGATCCTTTTGGTCGCTCGGGCGGAAGCCAGCGCCCGGCCGGCGGGCAGCGGGGGACAAACCTCCGCATTAAAGTTGCGCTGTCCCTTGAAGAAATCTCCAGCGGGGTTACCAAAAAAATCAAGGTTAAAAAACACGTTACCTGCAACGTTTGTAACGGCAGCGGCGCCAAGGACAGTTCGTCGGTAAAAACCTGCGGCACCTGTCACGGATCGGGTTATGTGCGTCAGGTGCGCAATACTTTTCTAGGGCAAATGCAAACCACTTCCCCCTGCCCTACCTGCAGCGGTTCCGGAACAGTGGTTTCTGCTTTTTGCGGCAATTGCAAAGGCGACGGCCGCATGTATGCAGAAGAAACCATTGAAATCGATATCCCGGGAGGCGTAGAAGCAAACATGCAGCTTTCAATGCGGGGCAAAGGGAACGCAGGGGTGAAAGGCGGTCCGGCAGGCGATTTACTGATCAGTATTGAAGAAGTGAAACACGATTCGCTCCAGCGCGACGGCATGAACCTGATTTACGATTTGTACGTCAATTTTGCCGATGCAGCCCTCGGCACCTCTATCGAAGTACCGACGATAGATGGTCGTGTAAAAATAAAAATCCCGGCCGGCACCCAGTCTGGAAAGATGTTTCGCCTGAAAGACAAGGGCTTACCCTCCGTTCAAAGCCGGGGTCGTGGCGATCAGATCGTTCACGTCAACGTCTGGACGCCCAAGAAGCTCAACGACGAAGAAAAACGTTTGTTGGAAAAGCTGCGCGAAATGCCGAACCTGCAACCACAGCCGGGAAAGGATGATCGGGGTTTTTTCGACCGGATGAAGGACTATTTTAAATAAATTGGCAAGGAGCGAAACCTGTCCCGCTGAGCGGCACAGGTTTTGCCATATTGCTCCTTGCGCTTTCACAAAATCAAAAATCCTTCCAATGAATAAATTCCTCTTTGCAGTCTTTGCTGCCACCCTGCTCTACGGCTGCGGACCGGACTATTTATTGAAAGACAAACACGATTTTCCTGAAACGCAATGGTCATACGCCGATTCCATGCGTTTTGAGTTCGAAGTTGAAGACACCCTCCGCATTTACAACCTGATTGCTAAGCTTTCCCACAGCGTCGATTATGGCTATCAGAACCTTTACACCCGCATTCACACCATCATGCCGGACGGTCAGCGCCTCACCAAGATGGTATCTCTGGAACTGACCGACAAGCTTGGCTTGTGGTCGGGCGATTGCAACAGCAAAAACTGCCAAATAGAATTACCCATACAGGAAGGTCTTTATTTCAATCAGACTGGCCATTATACCATTGTTGTAGAACAGTTTATGCGCCAGGATACCCTTAAAGGGCTGAATGATTTTTCGCTGCTGATTGAAGATTCGGGAAAAAAGCGAAAATAATCTGAGGGAAGATTTGTTGTTTTTTTAAACAAGGGCTCATTATCATCATTTCCTCCGTATTTTGGGCGAATCCAAAACCGCCCTTGTATGACTACGGATATTTTCATCGTCCTTTCCATCATCTTTATTGCCGTTGTCCTGTTCATCTGGGAGCGGTTTTCGGTGGATACCGTTTCCATACTGGTCATGATTGCCTTGATGGCGGCAGGGATACTCACTCCCCAGGAAGGCTTTGCCGGCTTTAACAACCCTGCAACGCTAACAGTCGGCGCGATGTTTGTCATCAGTGCAGCTGTTTTCAAGAGCGGCATTATGAATACCGTGAGCCGGATATTAACGAGAGCCGGGCGCAGAAATTTCACCATTTGCCTGTTGTTCATCATGCTGATTTCCGGCGGCTTGTCGGCCTTTATCAACGATACGGCTGTGGTCGCGTTGCTGATGCCGGTCGTTATTCAGGTGGCTAAAGACGCTAATGTCAGCCCTTCGAAACTCCTGATGCCTTTGTCTTTCGGCGCTTTACTTGGGGGCTTGTGCACCCTCATTGGTACTTCAACCAATATTTTGGTCAGCGGCATCGCTGAAAAACAGGGCTTGCCTGCTTTTGGCATGTTTGAAATGGCCCCGGCAGGCATTTTCTTTCTGGCAGCAGGTACCATATATATAGTTGTGGTAGGCCAGTTCATCATCCCCAGCCGGAAAGCGAACATTGATCCCGCTGATGATTTTGAAATGGGAAAGTACTTAGCCGAAATCATCCTGCTGCCCAATTCAAAATCTGCCGGAAAAACCATTGAAACCTGCCCCTTGACCCAGGATTTAGACATCGAAATCCTTCGGGTAACCCGCGAAGACGGTTCCGTTGAATACCCCATGCTTTACACCCTGTTGCGCCCAGGCGACCGCCTGAAGGTACGTTGCAATATCGACAGGCTCAAACAACTGGCCGTGCGCGAAGGCATCCAGGTGAAGGGCGATACGCTACGTGAAACGGCCAAAAACCTCGCGTTGTATGAAACGCTGGTCACCCCGGACTCTGAATTTATCGACAAATCGCTTTCAGAACTGCAATTCAAGCAGACCTACAGCGGGGCAAGTGTGCTGGCCATTCGCAGCCACGGCGATGTCATCCACGAAAAAATTGCACATACGATCCTGAAATCCGGAGATATTCTGCTGATCCGGTCTGAAAAACACGTCATCCGTGCTTTGCGCCAAAGCAAAAACCTGTTGATTCTGTCCGAGTTTGAGCAGAAAAAAACCAATTACCTGAAAGTTTTTGCGACTTTGTCCATCGTCTTTTCCACCATGGCAGTTGCCGCATTGGGCTACATGCCTATTGTGCTCAGCGCAGCCGTCGGGATCATCCTGCTGATCATTCTGGGTCTGGTAAAACCCGAAGAAGCTTACAAAGCCATTGAATGGAAAGTGATCTTTATGCTGGCTGGCGTGCTGTCTATGGGCGCGGCGCTGGAAAAAACCGGAGCAGCCAAACTGCTGGGACAAACCATCAACGACACCATTGGCAGTTATGGGCCCCTGGCCGTACTTTCTGTCTTTTTTGTCATCACCAGCCTGCTCACCAACTTCATGTCGAACAACGCCACCGCTGCCCTGCTGGCGCCCATTGCCATTGTCACAGCAGAAGGAATGGACGTCAGTTCCCGCCCTTTTCTGATGGCGGTCGCCTTTGCCGCCTCCATGAGTTTCATGACGCCAATCGGCTACCAGACGAATACCATGATTTACGGCCCTGGCAATTACAAATTCCGGGATTATTTGCTGGTGGGAACACCGCTGAATATTCTGGTCTGGATATTGGCGATGTTGTTGCTTCCGAAGATTTATCCGTTTTGAGGAGAAGGACGGACGAAGGCTGTTCGGGAAAACACATCAACGGTTTCTGAGTACTGTTACCCCTACACCACCAACTGCAACAACTCCTGCTTATTCAAATAATACTGCACATTTTCAGCCACCACGATGTCGAGGGGCAGGTAGTGGATGGGCTCCGGTTCCTGTTTTAGAAAAATGTATTTAAACAGGTTCATCATGCCGATATAGCCTTGCTCTACCGGATTTTGATTGATGAGGAAATTGATCTTATTGTCATAGAGTTGATCCAGGTTTTCGGGTAAAAGGTCGAAGCCGACGATTCTGATTTTACTGACGGTGGCTTCATCCAGCGCCTCTACGACCCGGTAAGAACGGGAATTGGTGATAAAAATGCCGGTGAGGTTGGGAAAAGCTGCCAACTGAGCGTATAAAAACGTCCGTAGTGCTTCCCGGTCTTCAAATGCTTCAAAATCACAGCGCAGCACCTGAATTTGTTTGTGCTGTTTGTGTTCGAAATAAAAACGAAATCCCCGTTCTTTCTCCAGCAGGTGCTGGGCATTGGCCGCTCCTTTTTCAAGATTGAGGATCATCGCTGTTTCGCCTTCTTCCAGCGCAAAATTGAGCAGGCGGCCAGCCAGGACGCCGCTTTGATACGAATCCTGTCCGATATAGCCCAGCGCACTCGAGTTTTCAATATTGGTATTGATCATGACAACAGGAATACGCTGTTCCTTGCAAATGTCCAGCAGCCATTTTCCCTCTTTTAAAAAAATGGGGGGAAAGAGCAGGCCGTCGGGCTTCGAATCCACTACCTGCGTCGCCACTTCTACAAAGTGTTCAGGGTCGAATAAGTCAAATAGAAAAGTCTGAACATCGATGCCATAATGCTTCACGGCTTTCCACGCCTTTTGCGCTCCGGAGTATGGCTGTTTCCAATAAGGATCTCTGGAAAAATCGGGCAGCAGCAACGCGATGTTGAATATCCGCTTATTGGCTAAAGCGCTGGCAAGCAGGTTGCGTTCATAGCCCAGTTCGTCCATGACCTGCAATACTTTTTCCCGAACTTCGGGCGCAACATTCCCCCGATTGTGAAGCACCCGATCTACTGTACCGGTTGAGACATTTGCTTTTACTGCAATGTCTTTGATGGTTACATTCCTCTTCATACCCCTGTTTTGGCGCTTGGCGGAGCCGGAATCCGGTGTTTGCACACAATTCCGGCCAACCAATATTTATTTTAACGTGTGCGGACACACAAAATTAAAAAAATTACCGTGTGCGCACACAGCATCTTAAATATTTCATAACTTTGTCCGAAATATCCCGATAACGTTACATCCAATTGTCATGAGTACGCACCTCTTAAAGTATCAGTTAAAGTCTTTAGAAAAGCTTCCTGTCAAAATCTGGGACGACTCGCGCGAGGCATCCATCCACATTGCACGTTCTATTGCCCTGGCCATCCGTCAAAAGCAGCAGGATGGGGAAAAGATCGTCCTTGGCCTGGCAACCGGCTCCTCCCCCATCAAGGTCTACGAAGAATTGGTTCGCATCCACAAAGAAGAAAAATTGAGTTTTTTTAATGTGGTTACCTTTAACCTTGATGAATACTACCCGATGGATCCGGGAGCGCAACAGAGCTATGTGCGCTTCATGAACGAATATCTATTCGATCACATCGACGTTCCGAAAGAAAATATCCATATTCCCAGCGGGGTCATTTCGATGGATCAGGTTGAGGCTTACTGCAAGAACTACGAAAAACTGATCGAACAGCACGGCGGCATCGACATCCAGTTGCTGGGCATCGGGCGTACCGGGCATATTGGCTTCAACGAGCCGGGTTCGTGGGAAGATTCTGAAACCCGGATGGTGCGCCTGGACACCCTTACCCGGCGCGACGCCATCAAAGATTTTATCTATGAAGATGCCGTGCCCTACCGTGCCATCACGATGGGTATTGCCACCATCATGAAGTCAAAAACAATCTACCTGATGGCCTGGGGCAGCCACAAAGCGGCCATTGTCAAAGAAGCGGTGGAAGGTCCGATCAGCTCTTCAGTGCCCGCAACCTACCTTCAAAAACACCCCAACATAAAAGTCTATGTGGATGAAGGCGCTGCTACAGAGTTGTCGCGCATCAATACGCCCTGGCTGGTCGGCATTTGCAACTGGAATGAAGACCTGGTGTGCAAAGCCGTCGTCTGGTTGTCGAAAAAAACGGGCAAGCCCATTCTCAAATTAACGGATGAGGATTACAGTGAAAACCACCTCAGCGACCTCACCATCGAATACGATGACGCTTACAACATCAACATTAAAATATTCAACCGGCTGCAGCACACCATAACCGGCTGGCCCGGCGGCAAACCCAATGCCGACGATACGCACCGCCCCGAGCGCGCCAAACCGGCAAAAAAACGCTGCATCATCTTCAGCCCGCACCCCGACGACGATGTCATTTCAATGGGAGGCACCTTTCTGCGTTTGGTCGATCAAAAACACGAAGTGCACGTTGCTTACCAAACCTCCGGAAACATTGCCGTGCACGACTACGATGCCCTCCGTTATGCAGAGTTTCTGAAGGAGTTTACGGAATTTACAGAGCCTGCCAACGACAAATTGTATAAGGTCAGCAAAAAGGTTATCAAATTTTTGGGTGAAAAACAACCTGACCAATCGGATATCGCCGAAGTGCGCCAGATGAAAGGACTGGTAAGAAGAGGGGAAGCCCGTGCCGGGGCCCGATTCTGCGGACTGGAAGACGACCACATTCACTTCCTCGACATGCCGTTTTACGAAACCGGACGCACCCGGAAAAAACCGCTTGGCGAAGAAGACATTCAACTTATCATGGATTTGCTGGTAAAAGTGAAGCCGCATCAGGTCTATGCAGCAGGCGACCTGGCCGATCCGCATGGCACCCATCGGGTTTGTCTCGACGCTATTTTTGAAGCTTTCCGGCGCTTGCAGGGCGAATCCTGGATGAAAGACTGCTGGCTTTGGCTGTATCGCGGCGCCTGGCACGAATGGGCGATTGACGAAATTGAAATGGCAGTTCCCATCAGTCCAAAAGAAATGGACCGGAAACGGAAAGCCATTTTTATGCACCAAAGCCAGAAAGACCGTCCGCCATTCCCCGGCGATGACAACCGCGAGTTCTGGCAGCGCGCCGAAGAACGCAACCGGGAAACCGCGCATCTTTATCGAAACCTTGGACTGGCCGAATATGAAGCGATGGAGGCTTTCCGGAGATGGAAATTTTAATAGACAACTTGAAATAAACGGTCAGGTACGCTGTTTTTAACAACAATGTACTTACCAATTACTGTTTATCCCCCTGCAGGCCATTGCTTTTACTAAGCGATGGCCTGATCTTTTTTCGACCAACTCAGCAAAAAAAGACATCTTTAAAAACCTGTATTTTAATCAATTATGCCTATTTTTTATGTGCCCCATCATTATGGGGTATTTATTATCGAACATATTCTTTAGACTTGCGTACAAAACGCTATTACACCAACTGTCTTCCTCCCTTTATTTTTGATATGGATTGCATGGTTATGGTCAGTGTATCTTCTGCTTGCTATTGGTTTAACTGCAGAATATGACCGGCACATCGCAATTTGGGTTTGAATTTTTTTAACCTAACAACAATGAGTTTACTTATGAAGTACTCAATGAAACCCTGGCTGTTTCTTTTGACTGGCCTCTTTCCGTTATTCCTATTTGCCCAACTTCCCAATATAGGACTTCTGGGCGACTTCAACCCTGGTTCCGGCGGCAGCAGCCCCGGTAATATGACAAAACTAGGCTCCAACATCATATTCCGGGCCAGCGACGGTATGAACGGCAATGAGCTATGGAAAACCGACGGTACCCTGGCCGGTACCAGTATGATCAAAGACATCAGGCCCGGAAGCAACAGTTCCAACCCAAATAACTTTGTGTTGATGGGCGGTCATGTCTATTTTACCGCCAACGATGGTACGAATGGTGGCGCTTTATGGCGAACGGATGGTACTAACGGTGGTACGACACTGGTAAAGGATATCAACCCTTCTACCAGCAGCTCAAGTTTTATATCGCAGCTTACAGCTATTGGCTCCAAACTTTACTTTCGTGGCGACGATGGTACTAACGGAACCGAGCCCTGGGTTAGTGATGGCACGACAGCTGGTACCTTTATGCTAAAAAACATTAACCCTACTGCAGGCCAGGGTGGTGTTCTCTTTGGTACTTCCGAATTTGTAGAATTTAACGGCTTTGTCTATTTTACAGGAAACGATGGCGCCAATGGCGGTCAAAACGACGAGCTCTGGCGAACGGATGGAACCACTGTTGGAACTGTACTTTTTAAGGACAATTATAGCTTTGGAAGCGGTGGTCCGGGTAATTACGTCAATGCGGGCTCATATTTGTTTTTCACCTCTGATAATCAAGGGAATACAGGGGTTGAGCCCTGGAAAACAGACGGCACTCTAGCAGGTACGGTCATGATTAAAGACGTCTTTAACCCTGGTTTTAATCAAGGCTCCATTTTGGGTGATGTACCCACCATCTACATGAATGGTTATGTTTATTTTGTAGCAGTAGATGTTTATGTCCCGGGAAATTTCAATTTAAATCCGCCACAAAATGGCTATGTCAACGCCGAACTCTGGCGCACAGATGGTACGGCGGCCAACACCACCAAAGTTAAAGAAATCAACCCGGCTACGATCGGATTAGATGCAGCTGTCAATTCAAGTCCCAACAACTTTTATGTCTACAACAACAAATTGTATTTCACGGCAACAGATGGTACCAACGGTTTCGAACCCTGGGTCAGCGACGGCACCTCCGGCGGCACCTTTATGCTCAAAAACATTAATTCAGCAGGAAACTCAAACGCTTTTGAATTTACTGCCTTCAATGGCTTTGTCTACTTTTCTGCCGATGACAACTCAACAAATGGATCGGAGCTCTGGCGCACCGATGGCACCAGTGCAAATACGGTCCTCGTAAAAAACATCAACCCTGGCGGCAGCGACTCCAGCCCCGGCAGTTTTGAAGTATTGGATGCCAACCACATGCTTTTCGGTGCTAATACGGCCCTCGCCGGTTCTGAACTCTATATTCTGGGCGGCTATAAGGTTACCGTAACCAGTTCTGCAAATGGCAAAGTGTCGCCTCCCGGTGATATTTCTACCGGTAATACAATAGAAGTAGGCATGAAAAGCGGAACCAGCCAGACGTTCACCTTTACGCCAAACGCCACATTTAGTTTGCAAAGCGTTTTGGTCGACGGAGGCTCCGTAGGCGCCCCGGGCACTTATACTTTTTCCAACATCAGCGCCAACCATACCCTGAGTGCCACTTTTGGGGCGGGCGCACCGACTACTTTCACCATTAATGCCAGTGCCGGAACCGGGGGAAGTATTTCTCCTTCAGGTGCAGTGAGTGTCGCCAGCGGGGGCAGCCAGGCCTTTACCATTACACCCAACAGCGGATTTTGTATTCAAAGCGTAACCGTAAACGGCGTCAATCAGGGCGCCATTTCCACGTATACTTTCAGTAACGTCACCTCGAATCAAACCATTGCTGCTGCATTTTCAGCAGCTACCACTTACTACCGCGACATGGATGGCGACGGATTTGGAAACCCGTCCAACACAACAACAAGCTGCTCGGGCACTCCTTCTGGCTATGTGGCCAATAATACCGATTGCAACGACAACAATTTGCTGGAACAACCGGGCCAGGTGTGGTATAAGGACGTTGACAATGACGGCTACGCCGAAACGGGCACTGCCACGATTACGCAGTGTCTGCGCCCTGTGGGTTACATTGCAGCGGCCGAACTCATCTCGACTATTGGCGATTGCAACGACAACAACGCTGCCATCAAGCCCGGCGCCACAGAAGTCTGCGACGGTATTGACAACAACTGCAACAGCATGATCGATGAAGGCGTGCTAACGACCTACTACCGCGATATGGACATGGATGGCTTTGGCAATCCATCTGTCACCCAAATGGCCTGCAGCCAGCCAACAGGCTATGTGGCCAACAACACCGATTGCAACGACAACAGCGCGCTGGAAAAACCAGGGCAGGTTTGGTACAAAGACACCGACGGCGACAACTACGCTCAAACCGGCGCAGCCACCATCACCCAGTGTCTGCGACCATCCGGCTACAAAGCAGCTTCAGAATTGACCAGCACAACCGGCGACTGCAACGACAGCAATGCTGCCATCAACCCCGGCGCCACTGAAGTCTGCGACGGCATCGACAACAACTGCAACAGCATGACCGATGAAGGCGTGCTAACGACCTACTACCGCGATATGGATATGGATGGCTCTGGCAACCCAGCAGTCACCCAAATGGCTTGCAGCCAGCCAACAGGCTATGTGACCAACAACACCGATTGCAACGACAACAACGCCCTCGAAAAACCAGGGCAGGTTTGGTACAAAGATACCGACGGCGATGGCTATGCCGAAACCAGCGCTGCCACCATCACCCAGTGTTTGCGCCCCACCGGTTACAAAGCAGCGTCAGAATTGACCAGCACCACCGGCGATTGCAATGACAACAATGCTGCCATTAAACCGGGCGTAGCCGAAGTCTGCGACGGCATTGACAACAACTGCAACAGCATGATTGATGAAGGCGTGCAAACGACCTACTACCGCGACATGGACATGGACGGCTTTGGCAATCCATCTGTCACCCAAATGGCATGCAGCCAGCCAACGGGCTATGTGACCAACAACACCGACTGCAACGACAACAGCGCCCTCGAAAAACCAGGGCAGGTTTGGTACAAAGATGTCGACGGCGATGGCTACGCCGAAACTGGTGCGGCTACCCTCAACCAGTGTCTGCGCCCCACCGGTTACAAAGCAGCGTCAGAATTGACCAGCACCACCGGCGATTGCAATGACAACAATGCTGCCATTAAACCGGGCGTAGCCGAAGTCTGCGACGGCATTGACAACAACTGCAACAGCATGATCGATGAAGGCGTACTATTAACCTTCTACCGCGATATGGATATGGATGGCTTTGGCAATCCATCTGTCACCCAAATGGCTTGTAGTGCTCCGGGCGGTTATGTGGCCAACAACACCGATTGCAACGACAACGACGCCCTCGAAAAACCTGGCCAGATCTGGTACAAAGACACCGACAACGATGGTTATTCCAATGGGACATCGCTGACCCAATGTCTGCGGCCGATGGGCTACAAAGTAGCAGCCGAACTCACCGCCATCAGCGGCGACTGTGATGACAGCAACCCTGTACTAAACCCTTCAACGGTGTGGTACAAGGATACGGACAACGACAACTATTCAAACGGAACAACGCTGACCCAATGTCTGCAGCCGATGGGATACAAACTGGCCACGGCCCTTACCGCAACATCAGGCGATTGTGACGACAATGACAATACCATATACCCGGGTGCGCCTGAATTGTGTGATGGAAAAGACAACAACTGCAATACTGAAACGGACGAAAATGAGGCCATTTCAGGAGCATGGAGTGCCAATGGAGTTGGCAGTGCAGGCGGAAGTACCAGCAGTGGCTGTAGTGGTGGAGGCGGCGCAGGAAGTACGCCTGTATTTAATATAGGCGCTACTGGAACCTCCAGTTCTTCTGTCGATAACCAACAGCTTATTTATCGCACCTTGTGTGGCGACGGCTCCATTACTGTGCATGTTAGCAGCATTGACCCTACAGGTGGTTGGGCAGGCATCATCATGCGCGAAGACCTTACAACCGGTTCACGCAAAGCTTCCCTCAAAAAACAGTCAACTTCGGGTGTTTTCCGGGACATCAGGACTGTTGCAGGTGGCGCTTCTTCCCTGACGCCCGTACCATTTTCCAACCTGCATACCTGGCTTCGCATTGTCCGTACGGGCAATAATTTCAGCCTGTATACTTCAACCAACGGGATGACCTGGGGAACGCCAAGTAATGTAACCATTGCCATGCCGGCCTGCATTTACATAGGTATGTTTGCAGAAAGCATCAACGGCGCCACGACGACCAATGCTGTTTTCGACCAGGTGATGGTAACGGGCAGTATCTCTTCTTTGGTTGCTGCTCCTGTTCAGGGCATACAAATGGCTATCACGCCCGAAGCGGTAAAGGTTTATCCCAATCCGGGCAGTGGCAGGTTCCAGGTTGAGCTCCATGATTTTAGTGGCTTGCCCGTTTCCATTAAAGTGACCAATAGTTTTGGAGCTGTTGTTCTGAACAAAAAAGTGGATGAAGCTCTGGAAACGGAATTTTTCGACCTGAGTGAATTCGCTTCAGGCATTTACTGGCTGCAAATTCAGGCAGAAGGCTACCTGCCTCAGGTACAGAAGATTATCCTGAGCAGATAATAGCTTGTTCGGGAATCGCTCAATCAGTGATTCCCGAATGAGCTCTAAGCAAAAGCAGCTCATCAATTGTTATAAATAGCGCATGAGACATCCGGAATATTTCGGATGTCTCATGTCATTTTTACGATATACTGAAACATTGCAGTTACAGTTCACCGAAACAACGACCTTTGTAATACTTCCATGTTCCGGCGCACTTCACCAAAATGGCGGAATCCAGGATAATTTATCTTATTTGCCTGAATCCTGGTTTTGTAGAAAAATATTCTATTTTTACAACCAATCATAAAACTTCAACTTGTTGATTTACCAATAAGCAGATATCTGTTTATTAACAGGTGTCGATATCTAAAAAAAATGTAAAACCAACACTTATGGCTGCTTCCCGTCGCAAATTCATCCGCCAAACTTCCACTGCTGTAATTGGCGCCAGCATCGCCGCTTCACTCCCTCTTGACGCTCTGGCTCAAATCAGGCGGCACGTTGCTGCTTATGATAAAATCAATGTTGGCCTGATTGGCTGTAAAGGCATGGGCTGGTCAAACATGAGCGCCCTGCTCGCAAATGTGCCTGAGGTCAACTGCATTGCGTTGGCAGATGTGGATCAAAGCGTATTGGACGAGCGAGCGGCAAATGTGGAAAAAATGCGCGGGAACCGTCCTAAATTGTTCAAAGACTACCGCAAACTGCTGGAAATGAAGGAAATTGACGCGGTCGTCATCGCCACCCCGGACCACTGGCATTGCCTCTGTTTTTGCGATGCCCTTTCTGCCGGCAAGCACGTTTATTGTGAAAAACCACTCGCCAATTCCATAGAAGAATGCTACGTTATGCTCGCTGCTGCAAAACGTTACGGCAAAATGGTCCAAATCGGCCAATGGCAACGCAGCGGTTCGCATTACCAACAAGCTTACAACTACCTAAAAACCGGAAAGCTCGGAAATATCCGTTTGGTAAAGTGCTGGGCCTACCAGGGCTGGATGGAGCCCGTTTCCGTAAAGCCGGATAGTGCACCGCCCGCCGGGGTTGATTATGACATGTGGCTTGGTCCTGCGCCAAAGCGTCCCTTCAACCCCAATCGCTTTCACTTCAATTTTCGCTGGTTTTGGGATTATGCCGGTGGTTTAATGACGGATTGGGGTGTACACGAGCTGGACATTGCCTTGTATTTTATGGGGGCAAGCGCCCCAAAATCCGTGATGGCTTCCGGAGGAAAACTGGCCTACCCCGACGATGCCTCCGAAACGCCTGATACCCTTCAAACGGTTTTTGAATACGATCATTTCAACCTGCTTTGGGAACACGCAACCGGCATCGACAATGGCCCTTATGGAAAAACGGAAGGCATCGCTTTTATCGGCAATTACGGCACGCTGGTGGTAAACCGCGAAGGCTGGGAAATCATTCCTGAAACCAAACGAAACAACGAAGGCATCTTGCTTTATGAAATTGAAGACCTGCCTGACCAGCGCAGAAGCAGCGGTGCAAACTACCTCGCAGAACACGGCAAAAACTTTGTTGCAGCCATGCAGGCAAATGATGCTTCTATTTTGAAATGCGGCATCGAAACAGGGGCTGTGGCGGCCATCAATGCCCACATGGGCAATGTTGCCTTCAAAACGGGTAGAAAAGTTTATTGGGATGCGAAGGAAAGCGCATTCAAAAACGACCCTGAAGCCAACGCTCTGACCAAAGCACACTACCAAAACGGTTGGAAACTGCCAAAGTTTTGAGGCCGCCGGAAATCGTATAAAGCCTTTTATTTAAAATAAATTAAAACACTGATAATCAGTATTTAAAAAAAATATCACATCCTCTAAAGGGTCGGGCGGTATCGTCTTTTCCCACAATTATGCTGCTCTCAAAAGCGCCCGAGGCCGCATTACCCTCGTTGATTTGCCTAATTTTGTCTTTCCAGTCTTTTTGAGTCTAAACATCTAATGTCAAAATAAGAACATCATGGCAAAACTGAATTTCGGCGGCGTGGAAGAAAATGTGGTCACCCGCGAGGAATTTCCATTAGAAAAAGCGCAGCAGGTGCTCGAAAATGAAGTCATCGCCATCATTGGCTATGGCGTTCAGGGGCCCGGACAGGCGCTCAATCTTCGCGACAATGGCTTCAATGTCATCATCGGACAGCGTTTTCCTTCCAAAACATGGGACAAAGCAGTTGCAGACGGCTGGGTCCCCGGCGAAACGCTGTTCAGCATAGAAGAAGCTGCTGAACGCGGCACCATCATCCAGTATCTGCTTTCCGACGCGGCGCAGATTGCCTTGTGGCCTACGTTAAAGCCATTTCTCACAGCCGGAAAAGCATTGTACTTTTCCCATGGCTTTGGCATTACCTACAAAGAGCGCACAGGCATCATTCCGCCTGAAGATGTGGATGTAATTCTGGTAGCGCCGAAAGGATCCGGAACCAGCCTCCGCCGTCTTTTCGTAGAGGGCCGTGGCCTCAACTCCAGCTATGCCATTTTCCAGGATGCAACCGGCAATGCGCACGACCGCGTGATTGCACTGGGTATCGGAATTGGTTCAGGCTACTTGTTTGAAACTGATTTCAGACGCGAAGTATACAGCGACCTTACCGGCGAACGCGGTACCCTTATGGGCGCCATTCAGGGCATTTTTGCGGCACAGTACGATTGTTTGCGTCGCCGCGGACATACACCGTCGGAAGCTTTTAACGAGACCGTAGAGGAGCTGACGCAAAGCCTTATGCCATTGGTAGCTGAAAATGGAATGGACTGGATGTATGCCAATTGCTCTACAACTGCCCAACGCGGCGCACTGGACTGGTGGACCAAATTCCGCGATGCTGTTGCTCCGGTTTTTGAAGAGCTTTATGACAGCGTGGCCTCAGGTAACGAAGCCCAGCGGTCGATAGACGCCAACAGCCAGGCTGATTACCGCGAAAAACTTGGCGTAGAGCTCAAAACCATGCGCGACAGTGAAATGTGGCAGGCAGGACGTACGGTGCGCAGTCTGCGTCCGGAGCGGTCAGAAGTTCCTGCAGAATAACCCGTTTTTTTATAAACATTCAGCGTTTCCAATACCTTGGATTTTTCTGCGCCAGGAAATGATAAACAGGCACCTATGACGACGATGGCCAAGAATGTATTGGTAACTGTGGAAAATATCTACAAGGCGAAGGTTCGGCTAAAAAACATAGCCGAACCAACGCCGCTTTCCTTCAATTACAACCTCTCCGAACAATACGGTTGCCAGCTCTACCTCAAAAGAGAAGATCTGCAGGTGGTGCGTTCCTACAAAATCCGGGGCGCTTACAACAAAATGGCAACCCTGCCTGCGGCACAACTCAAAAACGGGGTGGTGTGCGCCAGCGCCGGAAACCACGCACAGGGCGTCGCCTTTGCCTGCCAGAAAATGGAGGTAATGGGAAAAATATACATGCCTGGGGTTACCCCGCAGCAAAAAGTCCGCAAAGTCAAATCTTTCGGAAAAGACTTCGTGGAAGTCATTCTGACGGGCGACACGTTCGATGACGCCTATGCAGAAGCCTTAAAATCGGCAGAATTGCATCAAATGGCATTTGTACACCCTTTTGATGATGAACGCATCATTGAAGGACAGGGTACTGTTGGCCTTGAAATTATGGAAGATTGCCAAACCCCGATTGACTATGTATTTGTCGCAATTGGCGGTGGCGGACTCATTTCCGGTCTGGGAAGTTATTTCAAACAACTCAGTCCGCACACCCGCATCATCGGCGTAGAACCTGCCGGTGCAGCCGCCATGTACGAATCGCTTAAGGCCGGTGAAGTGGTGACGCTGGATAAAATTGACAGCTTTGTGGACGGCGCTGCAGTACGCCGTGTAGGTGCAATTACTTTTCGCATCGCCCAGCAGGTTATTGACGACATGGTACTGGTGCCGGAAGGCAAGGTCTGTACCAGCATTTTACAACTTTACAACGAAGAAGGCATTGTTGTGGAGCCAGCCGGTGCGCTCACCATTGCCGCACTCGATTTTTATCGCGATCAAATCAAGGGTAAAAATGTCGTTTGCGTGCTCAGCGGCAGTAACAATGATATTGTACGGACAGAAGAAATCCGGGAGCGTTCCCTGCTCTACGAAGGGCTAAAACACTACTTCATCATCCGTTTTCCGCAGCGGGCAGGCGCCTTACGTGATTTCCTGAACAATGTCCTCGGTCCCAACGACGACATCACCCATTTTGAATACACCAAAAAGCACAACCGGGAATCCGGCCCTGCATTAGTCGGCATTCAGGTACCGAGCCGGGAAGATTACGAAAACTTCATGGCCCGAATGGCCGAGTTTCACATCAATTACCAGCCGCTAAACGACAGCCGCATGTTGTTCGAATTGTTGGTTTGAGCACTTCTTGTCAATTGGTCTACCGCCTGCGTCCCCGGTTGTTATAATCAAACCGCACACCAAAGCGCAGACCTGCAAAATACTGCAACAGGCTTTCTTCAGACACCAGTTGACCTTCGGGGGCAATCCAGGATTGTACGGTTTCCAAATCCGGAAAATTAGCCTGTGGATAATAGCGTACTCCCAGCAATGGCGTAATGGTCAGAAAATCGGAAACTCCGAAATCCATGCCTATACCGCCACCAAGACTAAAGCTAAGCGCCTGATCATCCGTTGTTTCTGCTTCGCGGGCTGCTTTTGTATTCAGGAAAGTGAGGCCGGGAGAGAGAAATAAAAACAGCCCTTTTTCAAAAGTTGGACCTTCTTTGGAAAAAACCGGACAGTCGCAATCGCCTTTGATGTTGAGTAAATAGAATTGCGTATTGAAAAACAAGTTAACCGTTGTGTGCCTGAACGTAAGCGCAGTGTTTTTGTCTGAGCTACTCCATGTTTCGTCAGCAAAGCCGACATTCAGCTCGGGTAAAAACTCTACGCGATAGTTTTTCAAACGAAACCAGTAGTTAACGCCAAGGGCATAGCCTTTATCCATCACTGGAGAAGTGGACTCACCAGGTGAAGAAGAAAGGTACCAGGATTCGTTTTTGTTTTTAAAATAGCTTGCATTGAGTCCGATCTGTGCGTTCGTAACCCCAACGAGGCAGAGCATCAGTCCGAAGCTAAGGCGTAATTTACAGCTCATTGTTGTTTTGCTTTGTATAGAAACGCAGGGCGGGCGGTCAAAGTATGAATCAAAGCAACCATAAGAGAGGACAAGACATAAGTACCCAGAAGCTTTGCAAACTGGATCTCCAGGTCGGCGGACGGCGTTGAGCAAAACGGACAAGGTGAGGCAAAAAAAAAGCCCCACCTGTGAGGGTGAGGCTATTGAACTATGATTTTCTTT
>CALEYL010000049.1 GCA_937926205.1 uncultured Saprospiraceae bacterium | reverse complement strand
CCATGATTCACGGCAATGGCAATTGCTAACAAAAACTTATGTATAAACCGTAGCCCTGCGGGAATGACACCCCTGCTGGGACCGGCATCCAATAATGCGATATGCACAGCCAACGCTCACCGGTAAAGCCGAATTACCCAGGCGTCGGACACCTCGGAGGTGTCCGACGCCTGGCTCCTACTCCAACTCCACATCCCGATAACTCCTCCCTATCGGCAGTTTTTTCCCGCCAACCTCCACTTCGGTCGCCGAATACGCGTCTATTTTGCTTTTCGCAACGAGAAAGGAGCGATGGATGCGCACAAACCCATCCCTGCCCAACAGGTTTTCCAATTCCCCGAGCTGCATTTTGGTGACAACAGAGCGACCGGGCAGGAAAATGCGCACGTATTCTTTCAGACTTTCGGCGTAGAGAATTTCATCAAAATAAACTTTCACCCGCTTTTTGTCCACATTAAAAAAATGGGCGGCGCGCTCCGGTCCTTGTGAGGTCGGAAGCGAATTGGGCGTGCCGGGTTGCCGCAATTTTTGCACCGCTTTCAGAAAACGGCTAAACTCAATGGGCTTGAGCAGGTAGTCCGCCACCGCATATTCATAGGCCTCCAGCGCATATTGGTGGTAAGCCGTAGTCAGAATCACCTGAGGCGGATTCGACAGCGTTTTCAAAAAATCGAGGCCCTTTAGTTTGGGCAGGTGGATGTCGAGAAACAGCACATCAACAGGCTCCCGTTGCAAAAATTCCAGCGCGAACAAGGCATCAGAGCACACACCGGCCAATTCCAGCCCCGGAGCGTCGCGGATGTAGTCGCTGAGTATTTCAGCGGCCAGCGGTTCGTCTTCTATGATGAGGCAGGTTAGCAAATGTCAAGGTTAAAGGTTAAAATAGAAAGGTTAAAGGGGGCAGACTGCTAATTGAAGCAGTATTTCCCATATAAAATCTAAAATCTAACGTCAAACATCTTTCAAGGTTAAAGTAAAGTCAGCAGGCTCCCACATCAAAAATCAAATTCCATCCCTGCCTCGCCGGCCCGCCTACCGGTGGTCAGGCAGGCAGGATTCATCACTCATCAATTTTCTCTCTTACACAACCCATGCCCTTTCAGGAATTAGCACGCCGGATCGCCCACTTTTATCTGTAAATGAACACAAAACGCCTCCTTCTCCGATTCAATCTTCAATTCGTAGGCGCCGGGATACAGCAATTCCAATTGCCGCTGCACATTGCGAAGGCCCAGCCCCTCAGCTTCTGAGCCGGTTTCGTCCGCCTCTTTGCCGTTGCGTACTTCAAAGTGCAGGCGCCCGTTTTCCAATTTCAGGCGGATGCTGATGCCTGTTGCAAAGCGGGTCTCACTGGCGCCGTGTTTGAACGCATTTTCGACAAAAGGCAGCAAGAGCAAAGGCGCAATAGGCTGTGTCGGATCGTCAATGTCTTCTTCGTAGCGCACCTGAAGACGGTCTCCGTAGCGCAGCTTTTCCAGTTCAATCAGATCGCGGATAACTTTGGCTTCGTCGCTCAGCGGAATTTGAGGCCTTGCGCATTCGTACAAAATAAAACGCAGCAACTTCGAAAGCCGCAGCAAAGCTTCTGCCGTACGGGGCGCTTCCCGGCGAGCGAGCGCATAGGTGCTGTTCAGCGTATTGAACAAAAAATGCGGATTGGTCTGCGCCCGGAGAAACAGCAATTCCGATTGCAATTTCTCCTGAATCAGTTGTTGTTCCCGCAGGCGGCTCGTCTGGCGCAGGCGGCTCATTTTGATGGCCGTAGCTGCGGCAACGGGTGTGCCAATGTCAATAAACGTAAACAGGATGCGGTCGAGGTGCCAAAAAACCATGGCGTATTGCTGCGCGTAAAACGCCGGGTGTAAATAAACATACATCAGCAGGCGGTTGGCCAAAACGGCGATGCTCAAAACCGCGAAGATGCGCAAACCCAGGCGCAGCAAAGATTCGCCGGGGCGGGTCTCGAGCCAGTAAAAAACGAGGTATGTCGCTCCGATTTTTGCAGGCAACTGCAGCAACTCACTGTAGTAGGCCACGCCAAAACGGAAATCGTAGCGCCCGGAGAGGTAGCCCATCAACAGCAGGTAGACTGCCCAGAATCCAATATGTCGCAACAGGCGTGGGTTCATGGCTGCAAGTTCTGAAAATCGCGGCAAATTTCAGCGATTGTCTGCCAACGACCTGTTCCTCCGGCCGGAATACCGTTTTCGCCTCCCGAATGCGCTTCATCCGCTGCAAGCCGCTGTTTGGCAGCTGCAAAACGGCATTTTTACACATTCCGGAATGGATTGGGTGAAGCGGGCTATGTTTGTTGAAAGTTGTTTTGAGACAACAAGACCTGTTAGGTCTGCATAACATAAAGAAAAAAGCTATGAAAAAATCACTCCGACTCGTTATATTCTTTGCTTTGGGCGCAAATTCAATTTGCGCTCAAAGCCTTTTTACAAAAATCACTACTGGTCCGGTCGCCACCACACCCGGCGACAGCCGCAGCGTCAACTGGATAGATGTTCAGGGCGACGGCTTTGAAGATTTGTTTATTTCCAACGGCCCTGCGGGTGGCCAGAACAATGCGTTGTTCCTCAACAACGGCGACGGTACTTTTCAGGCAGTCAGCGGCGATCCCATTGTTCAGGATGGCAGCCCCTCAGACGGCGCAACTTTTGCCGACATGGACAACGACGGAGACCCCGATGCTTTTGTTGTTACCTGGTATGGGGTTGCCAATTACTTCTACCGCAACAATGGCGCCTCTTTCACTCATGTAAGCGATGCCCTTACCGGGAACATTGGTACCTATTCGGAAACGGCATCCTGGGGCGATTACGACAACGACGGTTTTGTAGACCTTTATCTTACCAACAGCGACGGCGACAAACGCAACATGCTGTACCGCAATAAGGGCGATGATTCTTTTGAAAGGATCACAAGCGGCGCCCCCGTCACAGAGGCAGACTTATCGCGCTGTGTCAATTGGGTGGATTACGATAACGACGGCGATGCCGATTTGTTTGTGACCAACGAAAGCAACCAGGCCAATGACCTGTTTCGCAACGATGGCAACGGAGCCTTTACCAAAATCAGCTCCGGACCTTTGGTGACGAGCCTGCGCGGTTCCATGAGCGCCAGTTGGGGCGATGTGGACAACGACGGTGATTTTGATGTAGTGGTAGCCAATGCAGGCTATTTTCAAACCCAAAACAACCAGCTTTTCCTCAACAACGGCGGCACTTTCACGGAAGTAAGCAGCGGGCCGCTGGTTACTGACGGCGGTTGTTCTTACGGCACGGCTTTCGGCGATGTGGACAACGACGGAGACCTCGATCTGGCTGTGGCAAACGGTTATTGCAATGGCGCCATCGTCAATTTCCTCTACCTCAACGACGGACAGGGCAATTTCACCAGAGCCGGTAATGAAACCCTCGATACCCCCTGCTCCTTCGGGATCGCGTTCGGAGATTACGACAACGATGGCTTCCTTGACCTCGCCATCGCTACCTGCAAAAACAGCAATGCCTCCCCGCAGCCCCCCAACTTACTCTACCACAACAATGGCAACAACAACAACTGGCTGAAAATCAAATTAGAAGGAGTCTCTTCCAATCGCGCGGCCATCGGGGCAAAAGTGCGCATCAAAACCACAGCCGGCTGGCAGGTGCGCGAAGTTTCCGCCCAAAGCGGCTACAACGGACAAAACAGCCTGATTGCGCACTTCGGCCTTGGCAATGCCGGCTCCGTTGACTCCGTTGCCATCGAATGGCCATCAGGCATCCGGCAATATCTGCTGCAGGTGGCTGCAAATCAACAACTGCTTGTCGTGGAAGAGGCTGCAACTTCCGCGAAAGAAAGCAGTCTCTTTGCTCAATTTATCGTTCAACCCAATCCGGCCAGCGACCTGGTGTATTTGCGGGGAAATCTGGAGCAGGCACTTCCTCAACTCCAGATTCGCTTACTGGATACCACAGGCAGGGTCGTATTTCAGGAAATGCTTTCCGGGTTGCCTTCCGGCGCATTTTTGCATGGTTTGGATTTGAAAAAAGCAGGCATGCCGGGCGGGTTGTATCACCTGGTGCTTCGGGCAGGCGCTGACGTGTTCTCTATACGCGTCGTACTGGCTGATTGATTAGATTTGGGCAGGTGTAAAGTAAAAAATAACCACAGTTAATGATCCGATACTGTCTCATGCTTATTTTGCTGGCGCTGGCGCAAAAATCTTTTGCCCAAACTTGTGACTGTGCAAGGGAATTTTTATTCCTGAAAAACCAAATGGAAAACAATTATTCCGGTTACAAAGACAAAGTGCAACCGGATAACAAAAAGGAATTTGACGCCCTTACGAATAAGCTCCTAAAGAAGGCCCAAAAGACCAATAAATTGCATTATTGCCAGGGGCTTCTAAAGGAATGGCTGTCCTTTTTTCAAGACGGGCACATCCGGCTTACGGAATCCAATGCGCCGGCAACAAAGGACTCCATGGCATTGGAAAGGTTAATAAAGGAAACCGAGACCATACAGCTTGATGAAAAGCAACTACAGCGGCTTAATCAATCAACAGGAATCGAAGGCATTTATTACACCGCTGATTCTGCTTATAAAATAGCCATCATCAAAAACAAATCGATTTACAGAGATTTCGCGGGGGTTATTCTCCATTCAAAAACCCCTTTGTGGAAACCGGGACAAGTAAAACTGGAGTTAAAAGAATGGTCAAAAAATAAATTCATTGGTTACGCTTATTACAAAGACCACAGCGGGCACGCAGCTGATTATTGGTTTGATGGGAATACGCTGAATCAGGGAGCATGGATAAAGCAGGGTTTTGATTTTGCCAACAACAGACCCCCAGCTATTGCACCAATTCAATCAAAAAAAATCACGGAAAAAACATGCTATATTCAGATCGGGTCCTTTGATCACTGGAATGCCGATGCCATCGATTCTGTTTTTAAAATGTATGAGCCTGTTTTAAAATCCACGCCAAATTTGATTCTCGATTTAAGAAGCAACGAAGGTGGCGTTGATTTTGCTTATGCCCCCATTTTGCCTTATATTTACACCAACCCGGTCTACAACATCGGCGTAGATGTCATTGCCTCTGACGACAACATCAAAGCCTGGCTGGATTTGTTGAACGAGCCCGAATTGCCGGAATCCACAAAAAATGCCATTTTGGAAATGACAGCCCAAATGAAATTACACCCCGGCATGCTCGTCAATATAGTGCCCGATGACACCACAACCCTGGAAAAGATCGAATCTTTCCCTAAAAAAGTAGCGGTGCTGATAGACAGCCGTTGTGCCAGTTCAACAGAACAATTTTTGTTAACTGCCAAACAAAGTAAAAAAGTCGTTCTCATCGGACAAAATACCAAGGGTGTCCTCGATTATGCCAATGTAAGAACAGTATCTTTCCCCGATACGCCCCTGATTTTGGCTTATCCAACAACAAGAAGTCGCCGCATCGATATGGGGCAGGGAATTGAGCATCGGGGCATTAAACCGGATGTCTATTTGCCACTGGAGAAAGACTGGATCACCGAAGCCATAAAATACCTGGAAGAGTAATCACAATTGATGCTGCCTTTCCCCGTTTTCCGGGCAGTATTCCATCCTAAATATTCTTAATATGAAATTGTTTCTATCCCCTTGTAAGATGAGCCAGTATTGTTTCCCTGCCGTTTGCCTGATTGGGTTGCTTTTTGCGAACACGGCAATGGCACAAAAAGCCCCTACCCTTTCGGCGCAGACTCCTGCAAGACCTTCTGTTGCATCGCTACCCTGGGAAGCCTTGAGACAGGGAGAAAAACCGCAACTGATGGCGTTGGGGACTTTTCATTTCAAAGATGCCGGAAAGGACGGCTATAAACCCAGATTTTCGGTAGAAATCCTTACGGAAAAACGCCAGAAAGAAGTAGAAGACCTGGTCAATCGCCTGGCGAAATTCAAACCCACAAAAATTGCCATCGAGTGGAAAAAAGAAAAGGATCAGCCTTTCGTAGACTCCCTGTACGGGGAATATTTAGCCGGGAATTATCAGCTGGGACAAAATGAAATCTTCCAGGTTGCTTTCCGACTGGGTAAAAAACTGGGGCATAAAAAACTCTATTGTGTGGATACAGACGCGAGGTGGTTCGAGGATGTACCGGAATCGGAGGCATTTGCTCAAAAACACCAGCTTCAAAAATATGCCGATACGACCTATAATGCCCTTTACCAAAAATTATATGAGACCGATGATTCGCTGAAAACCGTACGGACCCTTCGCGAACAGCTGGCTTACATCAATTCTCCGGAACGCCTGCAAATTGGTCACGGCCATTACCTGATCGGTTCTTTTAAATACGCTGCCGAGGGTGAATACCCCGGGCCGGACAACCTCAGCGGCTGGTACAACCGCAACCTGCGCATTTTGGCCAATGTGCTGCAATTGATTGAAAACAAAAACGATCGGGTTTTTCTGCTCATTGGCTCCGGACATATCCCCATCATCAAACAAGCCGCCATGTCTTCCCCGGAGATTCATTACAAAGATGTGAATGAATATCTGAAATCTGAATAAATAGCAGATGCCCAAATTCTGAAAAAAACGTTAAAGCCGCGATTGTACGCTCCAAATCGTTCTTTCCCGAAGTAGATTTATCAGGCCAACCTTTGGTTGCGCGCTCTTCTTCATCAAATATCTGATAAAATGGAAAAACTTACAATCCGTGCATTAACGTTTATGATCCTTGGCTGCTTTAGTTGCCCCTGCAGGCTCAGGATTTTTTCTACACCTTCAGCACCGACAGCGCAGCGTACGTTTCTTTAAAAAATGCCACTTCCGTTACCAACAACATGGTATGGGATGACCCGGAAGCAATCATCCCAATCGATTTTAATTTTGAGGTTTTTGGTCATGCTGTAAGCGGCATGGATCTGGCAGCCGGTCTGGGCGCTGGTCTTGCGCCGGTTCTGGTGGGAAGCAGCGAGCCAACACCGCTCTTGTTCGTTACCGATTCAGACCTGATTGACAGGGGTTATATTGAAGAGGAATCCCATTCGAACATCGTTTACCTGACGGAAGGCGAACCCGGAAGCCGTATTCTGAAAATAGAATGGCAAAATGCCGGGTTTTACAATGAGTTGAATGAAACGGGACAGAGCAACGACTTCATCAACCTACAACTATGGCTTTTTGAAGGCTCCAATAACATTGAATACCACTATGGCCCAACCGCAATTGAAGACAATTCATTGGTCCACGAGTTTATCAACGGACCGGTGGTAGGCATGTTTGATTTTTTTCAGGAAGAACCTGTTGACTTTGGCACCCTGTTTTTTCTCAGTGGCATGCCGGAGGCTCCGGAAATTTCACAAATCAATACGCCCGAAGAAATCAACGACTTGATTGCCAATATTTTGAATGGCAACCCTGCTGAAGGGCAGGTCTACCGTTTCAGCCCTGCTACAACGACTTCGCAGGAAAGCAGGACATTGGCAGCCCGCATTCAGGTTTTTCCGCAACCAGCCCGCGATGCCATACAAATCGAATACATCGGACAGGAAAATACTGCCCCCTGGGAATTTCAGGTTTTCAATCTAACAGGCAGCGCTGTTTTACCGGCAACAATCGTTAGCGGCAACCGCGCAGAGGCAAGCCTTTCAGGTCTTCCGGCCGGACTTTATGTCATCAAAATCCGGAATGCACAACAACAAATTACGCTGAAGAAGGTAATTAAAGCAGATTGATGTTCCAAAGCTTCAAATGCCTTTGATTCGTTCCCAAAGCCTTTGAAACGCCGCTCCGGTATCCGGCGGCGTTTCCCGGTTTTGCGTACCTTCGAGATGGCCGTCTCCGGAATCCTTCAAAATAAATTTAAACACAAAATCCTGTTCGCTTTTAAAGGTTTCGCCGAGGGCCCCAAAGCGCAGATCATTGAACTGTAAGGCGCCGTCAGCCCGGGGCAACACCGTGTAATAACCATTTGAAAACCACTTCAGGATGTTTGCCGTTCGGTCATTTTCGTAGGGCTTGAGCAATTCGTGCCCTTTCGGAATAACAGTAAAAGAAAGGACGCGTGGTTCCTTGTCGAGGATGGAATACATGCCGTGATAAAAAGCAGTATCTCCCTCAGCCAGCCCTTGCCATAAGATGTTGTTGAAAATAGTAGGCGATACGGCTAAGCGTTGGTAAGTAATGTTTTCCCGTTGCAGCGATGCCGCAAAAATTTCGTTGACGCGGTATTTGTTGTAAAAAGTAAACAACATGTATGCACTGCTGATGCCAATGCCCAGATAATTGAGCCGTTGTCGCCAAACACTGCCCTGCTGCCGTCGGGAAGCCAGCAACAACAAAATCAGGAAAGGGATGGTATAAAGCGGGTCGACAACCGAAATGTTGTCAATGGCGGCGCGGTAATCGTGAAAAGGCTGGAAGAGCTGTGTACCATAAGTCGTACACGTATCCAGCAAAGGATGCGTAACGATGGACCAGAAAAATAGCCAACTCCACGATTTCCAGGTTATCGGCGGAGCAGCTTGAGGTCGCTTGCGCAATTGCCGGATCAGGAAAATAACCACCGGAAAAACCATGATGACCGTACTCACAGAAAAGCCGATTGCGCCGGCATCCGCAGCTGAAAACGGCATGGGCAGGCTGCCTGCACCAATTAGCAGAAACATCGCCAGCCAGATCAGTCCGGCCGATTTCCACCAGCGGGAAGGCGACTGAACCTCCATTTTGTGTACCAGCCACCCCATCAAAACTGGCGTTACAGCAGCAAAAAACAAAGAGTGTGTGATTGCCCTGTGAAAAGCAAGTGCGCTCATTTCGTCGCTTGCCAAACTGGCAAACACATCCATATCGGGAATGGTGCCGCCTATTGCTCCCCAAACCATCGCGCGATTGCCCGCTTTTTTTCCGAGTACGGCTTCGCCTACTGCGGCGCCAAGTGTAAGCTGGGTAAGGGAATCCATAAAGGGTTTGAATGTTTTAGGACAGCAACAAAACGATCATCACAATGAGGATGACAATAAAAGTGATGGTAATGTAGAAACTATTGTTGTTGCGGTATTTGTTGTAAAGGAATTCCATGGCTTCGCGCCATTCTACTTTGCGCGCTATCGGCTCGATGACCAGAACAAAATAGCGGCGTTCAAATTTCCGCGGATTGCCGAAACGACGCAGAATAAAAAAGTCTTTGTCTAAAAAAGCCAGCTCAAAAACCTGCCCCGCTCCTTCTTCCACATCGGTTTCGTCGTCTGTAACTGCCACACGGGGCCCGAAAGCCAGTTTGTTACCCATGTATCGCCAGCGCCCAAGTTTCAGCTCGCCGTCGGTAGATTTCAGGTACTCGCCTTCGTCGTTGAAAATATGCATGACCAGTTCATGAAACGTTTCATCGTCCTGCAATTCGATCCAATGGCGACCAAGGTAATTGCTCAACTCCCTGAGGTCTTCACTCCAGGGGCGAATGAGTGGGATGATCTTGTCGAGCATTTCGTCCATCGAATGCGCAACAGGAGCTTCAGAATTAAGCGATTTGGTGATGCGGTCTAGGAACTTGGTTTCCACAAATCATGTTGTTTAAAAGATAAAAACAGCGGGTTTTGGGGATTCCGGAATCAGCGGCTTTTCCCGCCCGATAAATTTACGCGCATTTCGCAAGGGTATGGTAAAAAGGCAGCCATTTCCTGAAAACAAAGCCGGATGAAGTCTGTTTCAGGATTGAAAGCAGCATCCGGAAATTAAAATGTTTATGCACTTTTTGCCATTAAACTTTATCAAATTGAAGCAATCTAATGAAAAACATCTCAAAAAGTTTGATTTTAGAATGCAATTATCGTAAATTAACCCGAAATCATTAAAAAAGGAGGCAACATGACTATCTGCAATTCGACAAAAATGCTCTTCCTCCTGCTGTTTACGACATCCTATGGCATCGCTCAGGATGTTGAGAAAGTGCTGGTAAAGTCTTTTAACCTGCAGGGCAGCCAGGCGGTTGTACTGGAAATGGATGCACCTACTGAAGTGAAAACGTGGAAGAATGATTTACTGCGTGTACAGATGACCATTACCCTGAGCAACGGGACTGAATCCATGCTCAAGTCGCTGATCGAGACCGGCCGCTACAACCTGAAATCAGAATTGGTTGACGGTCAGTTTAAAGTTTTCGCACCCGCTCTTGCAAGAGAAGTAAAAATCGGGGGTAAAACCCTGGAAGAACGCGTTTCCATCATGGTCTACGGGCCTGAAAGCGTTCAGATCGAGCTAATCGGAACGACCGGCGTACAGTCGGCAGCTACAGTTTCCTCGATGTAATTGTTCAATCAAGAAATTTAAGCATAAAACAGGAGGCATTCGAAATTCGGATGTCTCCTGTTTTTTTAGCCGGCTTCTGAATCCTGTAAAAGCCTTTCTGACATTATTTGTCACTTACAAATCCGCCGGCCTTCATAAAATGCAGCGGCTCTTTTTCGTTATTAATCCCGGAAAGCGATATTTGCAGCCTGTATGAGCCAAATTGTACCATTTATGCAAAATTGCCGTCTAACTTATCTATCTCATTATCTCTAGAGCATATCAAACTCATGACTAAAACGATCCTGATTTTTTTCGCTGCACTTTTGGGCAGCCTTCCTTTACACGCGCAACTACAGAAAGTACTCCACCGCCCCTTCGAGGTAGACAGTGCACAGGTCATTGTCCTCGACCTCTACGGCGACTATCTGGTGGAACCCTGGGCAGGCGACAACATCCTCATTGAAATGACAGTGAAACTCTATCAGGCCAGCGACGGCTTGTTGAAACACTTCATTGAAAAAGAAAAACGCTACGAAATAGATACCCTTCGCGAAGGAGAAGTCTTTAAACTCATATCAAAAGATAAAAAGCGGACCCCGATCAAAACACCTCACGGAGAATGTTTTGAAACGGTAGAAATGCGGGTTTTCCTGCCAGATCGTTTCGATCCTGACGGCGAAAAGCGCTGGAAGCGCAGAACTGCGCCTGTCGAAGTGGAAAAGTCCGGGCAAAAAGCAGAAAATGGTTCGGGAAATTGAATTAAAACTGCTGCCTGCAGAAGTAAATGATGCGCTGCTGCTCCGGCGCAAAGCGGCAAAAATTTGCCGCCTGAGCGAAGAACAGATCAGCGAGGTTCGCGTGCTGCGCCGCTCGATAGACGCACGCGGGTCGCAGCCGTTTTTCCTGCTGCGCGTTGCGGTTTATTCTGGTGAAACGCCTAAGCCTGAACCCGCCCTGCTTGATCAGCTAAAGCCGGTGTCAGATGCCCGTCCGGTGATCATTGTCGGCGCCGGACCTGCTGGCTATTTTGCAGCGCTGGAATTGATTGAGCTGGGTCTGAAACCCGTCCTTTTTGACCGGGGTACCGACGTGCGCACCCGCCGCCGCGACCTGCGCGACATCCAGCAATTCGGCAAAGTGAACCCCAACTCCAATTACTGCTTCGGCGAAGGCGGTGCCGGCACTTATTCCGACGGCAAACTCTACACCCGTTCGCACAAACGCGGCGACATCTACAAAGCCCTCCGCCTGCTGGTGGAACACGGCGCTCAAAGCGATATCCTTGTGGATGCGCACCCCCATATCGGCTCCAACAAACTGCCGGGCGTTGTAGCCAACATTCGCGAAACCATCCTGCACTACGGCGGTGAAGTGCATTTCGACAGCCAAGTCACCGACCTGATCCTGCATGAAGGCACCATCAAAGGCATCGTTGTAAACAACCAGGCGGAGTACTTTGCCGACGCGGTCGTCTTGGCTACCGGCCATTCTGCACGCGATATTTATTACCTGCTCGACCGCCGGGGCATCCGCATCGAAGCCAAGCCATTTGCGCTGGGCGTGCGCATTGAGCACCCCCAGCCGCTTATCGACAGCATCCAGTACCGGCAGCCCGAACGCGACCCGAACCTGCCGGCCTCCAGCTACCGCCTGGCCTGCCAGGTGAACGGCCGTGGCGTTTTTTCTTTTTGCATGTGCCCGGGTGGCCTCGTCGTACCGGCAGCTACTGCCCCGGGTGAAATTGTGGTGAACGGCATGTCCATGTCACGGCGCGATTCCCCTTTTGCCAATTCCGGAACTGTGGTTGCTGTTGAACTGGAAGACCTCGCCGACTTCCGGCAATACGGTGTGTTTGCAGGGCTGGAATTTCAACGCCAGGTAGAGCAAACCATGTTTGCAGCCGGCGACGGCAGCCAGCGCGCTCCTGCCCAACGCCTCCCTGATTTTGTAGCGGGCCGCCTTTCCCCCGATTTGCACGACACTTCTTACATTCCCGGGCTCCTTTCTGTTGAGTTGCACCGGTTGCTTCCAACCGGCATTGCTGAACGCCTGCGACAGGGCGTGCAACAATTTGGCAAACAGATGCGCGGCTACTTTACCAATGACGCCAATGTAATCGGCGCGGAAACCCGTACCAGTTCCCCCGTTCGCATACCCCGGGATGCCAATACCCTGATGCACCAGGATGCAAGCGGCCTTTTCCCTTGCGGAGAAGGCGCTGGCTATGCCGGCGGGATCATTTCGGCAGCGATGGACGGGCAGAATGTGGCGCGGGCGGTAGGACGGTTTTTAGGGCAATAGCAGTGCCGGTTTTCAGGAAATAAGTTTATTTTTACCCGTCAATTAAATCCTGAATATGAATGTAAGGCTCCCCTCCTTTGTGGCTCTTTTTCTATGCTTAAGCATTGCTGCACATAGTCAGAACAGAGATCCTTTATCCACCAAAATCGTTACTTCTGACCTCGACAATTTTTGGAAAGCACTCGAAAAAGCCGGCCCGGACGTGGATGCTAAAACGCTGAATAAGTTGTACCTCAAACGGGGTTCAAAAGGGATAAAAGGGTTTATGAAAGGGCGGATCGAAAGCGCCGAGAACTTGTCAAACGTTATCAAATCCCATCAAAAATATTACCGCTCCATCAAAGTCAATACCGACAGCATTCCCGGTATGAAAGACCAGATCCGACAAAGTCTGGTCAAGCTGAAAGACCTCTATCCCGAGGCAATTTTCCCTCCTGTGTACTTTGTCATTGGAGCGCTCAACTCAGGCGGTACTTCATCGAATAACGGGTTGATCATCGGTGCGGAAATGTATGGGCTTACAGCTCAAACACCCAAAGATGAATTGAACAACTGGTTGTTAACGGTTTTGCAACCCGTCAACCAGATTCCGCATATTGTCGCGCACGAACTCATACACTTCCAGCAAACCAACAGGGAGACCACTTTACTGGCTGCTTCTATCAGGGAAGGTTCGGCTGATTTTTTAGCCGAATTGATTTCGGGCAGGCATATCAATCAGCATGTCCATGATTTTGCCAATCCAAAAGAGAAAGAACTTTGGCTGGAGTTTCGGGAGCGAATGGATAAAAATGATTACCAGGGATGGTTATACAGTTCTGCTAAAGACAGGCCCAATGACCTGGGGTATTGGATGGGATATAAAATTGTCGAGAGTTACTACGATCAGGCCACGGATAAAAAAGCGGCCATTCATGAAATATTAAATATCCGGGAGGTCAATTCATTTTTGGAACAAAGCGGTTATCCCGATAAATTCAAATGATAAGACGCCCGCCATGCAATCATCTTTCTTTCGCAAACCGCATCAGGTGCTCTGGATAGCGATTCCGGTGATTTTGGCCATTACTTTATTCAGCAAAGCCGAAACCATAGACATACAGATGCACGACAATTACCTTGTGATCACTCCTTTCCACATGGGGTTGCTCTTTGGAGGGTTTTTAGCGTTTCTGGGCGGCATCTATTGGCTGTTAAGGCATAGAAAACTGCTTGGCGGGCTGACGGCCACCCACCTGGCGCTGACTTTGGCCGGCGTTTTGCTGCTGGCAATCCGGCTTAGTGCGCCTCATTTTTTTGCTCCGAAAAGCGACGACTGGCAAATGGTCCTGGCGAGTCGTCGGGAAGGCTTTTACATAACGCTGCTGGCGATATTGGGTTTGGGCTTGGCGCAAATCTTGTTTTTTGTGAACATGGGGCTTTCAAAGAAACGGGCGTAAATTTTTGTTGAAAAGAAGCTACAAAGTCCGCGAAGCGAGATCTCCCAATCCTTTGCACCCTTAGCGAGACCTCAGCGCCCTTGGCGGGAAAAAGTGTCCCGCCTGCCTACCGGACAGGCAGGCAAAGTCCGCAACGGATACACAAAGTCCGCGAAGCGTGACGTCCCAAGCCTTGGCGCCCTTAGCGGGAAAAAACAGATTCCCGCAAAGAACACCCCTACCCGCCTGAATCGCATTTCAAACAAGTGGATTTTGAACAATTTAATCCCTAACGTGTATCTTTATTTTATTTTCGCCTACTGCCAAACCCATAAGCACCGCTCATATGATTGCGAACATCCCTGCCAGTCTGCAGCAACGTTTCCAGCAAATCCGGCGCCAATCGGAGCTGCTGTGCCAGCCGCTTCAAACCGAAGATTTTGTGGTACAGCCGATTGTGGATGTCAGTCCGCCGAAATGGCATCTCGGCCACACGACCTGGTTTTTTGAAAATTTCATCCTCGCGCCATACCAGCCCGGCTACAAGCTGTACAACCCGGATTATAATTATTTTTTCAACAGTTATTACGAAAGTCAGGGACCGCGGGTTTTGCGAAGCAACAGGGGGAATATGACCCGCCCTTCTGCGGCCGAAGTGTTCCGCTACCGCAAGCATGTAGACGAGCACCTCAACGCTTTTTTGGAAAACAGCGATGCCATCCACGAAAACGAAACCCTGGCGCTGACCCTGGAAGTAGGCCTGCAACACGAGCAGCAGCACCAGGAACTGCTGGTCACCGACTTTAAATACATTCTGGGCAACAACCCCTTGTTTCCCGTTTATCAAAAAAATGCGGCCGCCCCGACGGGTGGCAGCCATCCCGCTGCGTGGCTGGAATTTGAAAACGGCTTGTACGAAGTCGGCTACCGCGGCGACGGTTTTTGCTGGGACAATGAGCGGAGTGCCCACCAGGTTTATCTTGAAAATTTTGCGGTGCAGGACCGGCTCGTTACCAATGGCGAATACCTGGAGTTTATGCTCGACGGCGGCTACCAACGCTATGAGTTCTGGTTGTCGGAAGGCTGGGAATGGGCCAAACAACTGGAGGAAAAGGCGCCGCTATACTGGTACAATACCGGGGGCGAATGGTGGCATTATACCCTGCACGGTTTTGAAAAAGTGCATCCCGATTTGCCGGTTACGCACCTCAGCTATTTCGAAGCAGACGCTTTTGCGAGCTGGAAAGGCCTGCGCCTGCCCACCGAGTTTGAATGGGAGATCGCCTGCAAACTGACCCACAGCAGCATCCCTGCCGACGCCAACTTCCTGGATGACGGGCATTTGCATCCCCGGGCAGCGCAAAACACCCAGCTTTATGGCGATGTCTGGGAATGGACCTCCAGCGCCTACCTCCCCTATCCGCGTTACCCGCGTTTTGAAGGGGCACTGGGCGAATACAACGGGAAATTTATGATCAACCAGATGGTGCTTCGGGGCGGCTCGGTGGCAACGCCGCGTTCGCACATACGGGCAAGCTACCGGAATTTTTTCCATACGGACAAACGCTGGCAGTTCACCGGCATCCGACTCGCAAAAAGCCTGTAAATGCTGCCCTTATGGCTATTTTTTACCTTCAATCTTAATTCATGTCCACGACTTCAGCACCTAAACAACCAGACAATCAGGCTTTTGCAGAAGACGTGCGGCAAGGCCTGAGCAGCGACCCCAAATACCTGTTGTCCCGCTATTTTTACGATGCGGAAGGCGACAAAATTTTCCAAAAAATCATGGCCCTGCCGGAATACTATCCGACAAACTGCGAATTTGAAATTTTCCAAAAACACAAGGAGGCCATCCTCCAACAATTAGAGGACACGCCTTTTGATCTTGTGGAACTTGGCGCAGGCGACGGCCTGAAAACACAGGTGCTCATACGGCATTTTCTGGACGAAAAAGCGGATTTTTGTTACCTTCCGATCGACATTTCGAAAAATGTGCTTGACCAGCTGCAGAAAGCCCTGCACGAAACATGGCCGCACTTGTCCGTCACCCTTGTAGAAGGAGAGTATTTTGAAGCCCTTCAGGAAATCGGGCGGCTTTCCGAGCGGCGGAAACTGGTGCTGTTTCTGGGTTCCAACATCGGCAACATGAACCAGATCAGAGCGTCTGATTTTCTGTGCCAGCTGCGCAAAAAATTACAGCCAGGCGATTTGCTGCTGGTTGGTTTTGATTTAAAAAAGGACCCCGACGTCATCACGGCTGCCTACAACGACAGTCAGGGGGTGACCCGGGATTTCAACCTGAACCTGTTGCGCCGCATCAACCGGGAACTGGGCGCTGATTTTGACCTTGCTGCTTTTCGCCACTGGCCGTCCTACAACCCGCTAAGCGGCGATATGAAAAGCTACTTAATCAGCGAAAAACAACAAACGGTCTGCATCAAAGCGCTGGAACTAAACGTCACTTTCCGAAAATGGGAAGCCATTGATATGGAGCTGTCTAAAAAATACGATGCCCCTGAAATTGCCTGGCTGGCGGCAAGTGCCGGCTTCGAAGAAGTGCAGTCTTTTTTTGATGGTCGGGCTTATTTTGCGGACGTTCTTTTTCGTGCAATTTAGTCTTTTGGATCCGATAGCTGCGTTATACTCGGCCCCAAAATCGGTCAATTATACCAATAAACTCCCGTTTTTGGGGCCTTCGCAAGCCTTGCTCTCGAATCCAAAAAAACAGACACCTACTCACAGACAGAAATTAAATACAGGAGTATATGAGTAACGATACTGAACTTTGTAAGCACCTAACAGCTGTGACCACAGTAAAATTGTCAGGAGACTATGTTTGTGAAGAATGCATCAAAACCGGCAGCCGCTGGGTTCACCTGCGCACCTGCCAGGCTTGCGGGGTTACGCTTTGTTGCGACGCATCTCCGAACCAGCACGCTACCAGGCATTTTCACGAAAGCGGGCACCCCGTCATCGCCTCCGCCGAACCCGGTGAGCGCTGGTTGTGGTGTTATTCTGACGAAATGTTTGCTGAATATTGAAACCTGGTATTTTCCCTACACCCATAAAAAAAACACATGCATCCTGTTGAAAAAACGCCTGCATTACTGGAGCAACTCCGCTCATTTGATGCATTTAACAACCTTCCGGACCAGGCGCTGGAATGGCTGATCGAACGTGCAGACTATGTGTTGTACAAAGAGGGCGAGCAACTTTTTTTCCCGCAGAAGCCCGTATACCACATGCAAATCATCATAAACGGGGAGTACGTCACCCGCTTTAAGCAGGGCAACGAATACCGTGAATTGGGGACCTGGGGTACCGGCACGCTCACAGGGCTATTGCCGTTTTCGAGGATGAAAGTAGCCCAGGCCACGGGTACGGCTCTTCAGGACACATATGTGCTCGAATTGCACAAAGATCATTTTACCGAAATGGTCAGCGTCAGCTACGAAATGACGCAAAACCTCGTGGGGGAGATGTCTGACCGCATCCGCGATTTTACGTCCATTCGTTTGCAGAATGAAAAACTCATGTCGCTGGGCAAACTCTCTGCCGGGCTGGCACACGAGTTGAACAACCCGACCGCATCCATCGTGCGCAATGTGGAAGAGCTTTACCGTCGCACCCACCAGACACCGGAACGCTTCAAACGGGTCATGACCATGCGCATTACTCCGGAGCAAACCGACGAAGTAAACGCCATTCTGTTTTCAAAAATAGGGGTCAAACGGCCCGAACTGACACTGATGCAGCGGGAATCGCTCAAAGACGACCTGCTCGACTGGCTTGAAGACCGGGAGGTGGAGAACGCAGAGACCCTTGCGGAAACTTTCGTGGAATTTGGCATGACGGAGGCCGACCTCGATGACATCGACCGCATCGTAGACGGGAAGCATTTGGACGGCATTTTACCCTGGCTGGAAAGTACCCTGAGTATGGAACAACTTGTGAGTGAAATCCACGAAGCCTCCGGCCGGATTGCCCATTTGATCAAGTCCATCAAATCCTATACCCACATGGACCGGGCAAAGGATGGCGAGCAAACAGACATTCAGGAAGGCCTTATCAACACCCTGACCATTTTGAAACACCAATTGAAAAGCAAATCCATCACAGTGGAGAAAGATTTTGGCGAAAATCTTCCTAAAATACTGGCTTTCCCGGGCGAGCTGAACCAGGTTTGGACCAACCTGATCGACAACGCCATAGATGCCATGGACGAGGGGGGCGTATTGAAACTGAAGTCCTACACGAAACGGGATCGGGTTTTTATGGAAATAACCGACAATGGCCCCGGCATCCCCGAAGACGTGAAGTCGAAGATTTTCGACCCTTTCTTCACCACCAAAGGCATTGGTAAAGGCACCGGTCTGGGCCTTGAAGTAGTACGCCGCATTGTGGAGCACCACAAAGGCAGCATCGAGGTGAATTCTGTGCCCGGGGCAACCACCTTTACTGTGAGTTTTCCGGTTAATTAATCAACCATCAAACGAAGTAGTATCCAATCATGGCAGATAAAAAACCAATCATCTTTTCCATCGACGACGACCCACAGGTTATGCGTTCCCTGAAAGCCGATTTACGGGCGGCTTATAAGGAGGACTATCGCATCATCAGCACCACTTCAGCGAATGAAGCGCTGGATTCCCTGCCCGAACTGAAAAAACAGGGCGAATCGGTTGCGCTTTTCCTTTCTGACCAGCGCATGCCGGAAATGCAGGGGGTTGATTTTCTGGAAAAAGCCAAACCCTTTTTCCCGGACGCCAAGCGGGTTCTGCTCACCGCTTATTCAGATACAGATGCGGCCATCAAAGCCATCAACGATGTGCAGCTCGATTACTACCTGATGAAGCCCTGGGATCCGCCGACAGAGCAGCTCTACCCCGTGCTGAACGACCTGCTCGACGACTGGCAAAGCAATTTTGTGCCCGAGTTTCAGGGCATCCGGGTTCTGGGCTACCAGTACTCGCCGAAATCGCACGCCATCAAGGATTTTCTGGCGGGCAACCTGTTTCCCTACCTTTGGCTGGATGCGGAATCCGAAGCAACAGCCTCAGAAATGATGCAGTTGTATGGCTTAGAGGCCAAAAACCTCCCTGCCGTGTTGCTGGAAGACGGCAGCCTGCTTGCCGACCCTACGCTTCAGGAGGTGGCCGGTAAACTGGGCCTGCGCACCACGGCAACTTCCGAGCTGTACGACGTGGTCATCGTCGGCGCTGGCCCTGCAGGTTTAGCGGCCGCGGTGTATGGCGGTTCTGAGGGTTTAAAAACCCTGCTTATCGAGCGTCGGGCGCCGGGCGGGCAGGCCGGTACCAGTTCGAGGATAGAGAATTACCTGGGTTTCCCGAAAGGCCTCAGCGGCTCCGATTTATCCCGGCGGGCGCTGGCACAGGCAACCCGTTTTGGGATCGAATTTCTTTCGCCGCAGTCGGTGTCGAGTATTGAAATAGCGGGTAATTACAAAAAGCTAACCCTTGCCGATGGCAGTGTGGTGAATACCAAAAGCGTCATCCTGGCGATGGGCGTAGATTACCGCCGTCTGCCTGCCGAAGGCGCCGACCGGTTCACCGGCGCAGGGGTTTATTACGGGGCTGCACTCACGGAAGCGCATGCCTGTAAAGGCAAAAAAGTCTTTGTCGTGGGCGGCGGCAACTCTGCCGGTCAGGGTGCTGTTTACCTCTCCCAATTTGCCGAAAAAGTGACGATTCTCATCCGCCGGGAAGACCTGAGTTCCAGTATGTCGAGCTACCTGATTGACCAGATCAACAGCATTGCAAACATCGAAGTGGCCGGAAAAAAGGAAGTGGTGGAAGCCTGCGGCGGCGAACACCTGGAGGAACTCCGCATCCGGGATGTGGAAACCGGAGCCATTACAGCCGAACCGGCCGACGTCCTTTTTATCTTCATCGGCGCCCGACCTGTGACGGAATGGCTGGACAAAAACTTGCTGCTGGACAAAAAAGGCTTCCTTTATACAGGCCGTGACCTTCGGCAGCACCCCGACTATAAAAAAATCTGGAAACGGGGCCGTGAGCCTTTCCTGCTGGAAACCTGCCAACCAGGTATCTTTGCGGCCGGCGATGTGCGCTCAGGCGCCATGAATCGCGTTGCTTCTGCGGTGGGGGAAGGCGCAATGGCCATTAAATTTACCCACGAATATTTGGCTGAAATCTAACTTGTCCGAACATGATTTATTACAAAACCAACCAAAACTGGTTTGGCGATGTGCGCCACTTAGCCACCAGCTGGACCATGGTGCGCATCGTGCGCAGCGTCATCGGCCTCGGGGTGTACGCCACCCTCGTCTGTATCTTGATTGACTATTTCGACTGGCACGGTGAAATCACCATGAATACGGGGGTGTTTTCCCTGCTTGGTGTCATGCTCAGTATCCTGCTCGTTTTTCGCACCAATTCTGCGTATGACCGTTGGTGGGAAGCCCGCAAACAATGGGGCGCCTTAGTCAACAATACCCGCAACCTGGCCATATATGTCCAGACCATGTTTCCAAAAGAAGATCAGGAAATACGCCACATTTTAGCGGTGCGCATCTCCAATTTTTGTCTGGCGCTCGTAGAACACCTGCGCGACGGCGTTCAGCTTGACAAACTGATTTTTTTATCCAAAGAGGAAAGGGCTTTGTACGCGTCGAAAGACCATATTCCCAATCAGATTGCGCTGGAAATTTATGACCAGATTGCAGCCGCTCACCGCCGCGGCGACCTGAGCGAAGGGGATTACATCAACATAAAGGCCCAGCACCAGTCGTTGCTCGACATCCTCGGCGCTTGTGAACGCATCAAGAAGACGCCGATTCCGTTCTCTTATGCAGTGTACCTGAAAATTTTCATTTCAGCCTACGGCCTGATGCTGCCCTTCGCATTGGTGACGACCTTCCAGTATTCCACCATACCGCTTTCAATGCTGCTGTTTTTTGCCCTGCTCGGCGTCGAACTGCTCGGCGAAGAAATCGAAGACCCTTTTGGCCTCGACTGCAACGACCTGCCGACCGGAGACATCGCGCATACCATCAAAAAGAACGTATTCGAAATTTTAGATCAAAAACAACCCGATCTGGAGCAACGGGAAAGGGAATTGTACGAGAAGGTTTTTTGATTGAACGCCTGTGTATCCATAGTTTGGCGTATTTTACCGAATAAACAGTCAATCCACGACCATGCGAGCAGCCGTAACAACAAAAGCAGGCAATCCCGATGTCATTGAAATACAAGAGAGGGCCATCCCCGACGTAAAAACAGGCTGGGTGCTCATTCAGGTAAAAGCGTTTGGACTGAACCGATCGGAGCTTTTTACCCGTCGCGGCGATTCCCCCGGCGTAATGTTTCCAAGAATTCAGGGCATCGAATGCGTGGGCATTGTTGAAAACGATCCTTCCGGTACTTACGCTAAAGGACAGCAGGTAGCGGCCATTATGGGCGGCATGGGGCGCTTTTTTGATGGCGGTTATGCCGAATATGCCCTGGTTCCGCTGGAAATTGTGCTGCCATTCAGCAGCGGGCTTCCCTGGAAAGTGCTGGGCGCTATCCCGGAGATGTTCCAAACCGTTTCCGGGTCGCTGAACCAGGCCCTGGAGATTGAACGCGGAGAAACGCTCTTAATTCGTGGCGGCACCTCTTCCATAGGTATGTTGGCCTGCCAGCTGGCGAAAACAAAGGGGCTGACGGTTATTGCATCGACCCGGAACCCCGACAAAAAAGCCGCTTTGTTGAATAATGGCGCCGATCATGTAGTGATGGAAAACGGTACAATGTCCAAACAAGTGAGGGAGATCTATCCGGATGGCGTAAACAAAGTCTTAGAGCTTGTCGGAACGAGTACCTTAAAAGACTCTTTAAAATGCATTGCCCCCAAAGGGATGGTGTGCATGACCGGCATTTTAGGGAACGAATGGACCATGGATAGTTTTTCCCCAATGGGGGATATTCCATCTTTGGGAAGGCTAACCGTTTATATGGGAGAATCTAAAAACCTGCCCAAAGGATTGCTGCAGGAGTTTATCAACGAAGTAGAAAAAGGCGCCATCCAATTAAACATCGACAAGGTTTTTCAGCTTTCAGAAGTACCGGCAGCCCACCAGTACATGGAAGACAACCGGGCTAAAGGAAAACTGGTCGTAATAACCGGCGAACATGAATAGAAAAAAGCCGATACCGTGGTTCAGAAGTACTTAGCAGACAAGGCGACAGGTTCTTTAGGCTTGAGGTTGAAAGCATTATGGAGGCTTTGGTTTTGATTAAATACCAGACTCAGAAAGAAAAAAACGGCTAACTTCGCCAAGTTCTTATTGCTAAATAAAGCGTTTCAATATCTATGAGTTATAAATCTACGCTGTGTGCACTCTTACTCCTGCCTATCAATTTATTGGGACAAGACTATCACTATAAAATAGACAATCGCTTGACTGTAAACAGAGGCCCTCAGTTTACACAAGACTCAGTAAGAAAGTATGTAGATAATTATTATCAGATAAATTTTAACTTCCACCATCAAATAATACGGGACTCCTATAACGACTGTGTGAAGCGTATTGACTCTACAGGGCTTCTGGATAGTATAATTATATCTAATTCAGTAGGCACTCCTATGACGGGGTTCAGGCTATATATTGGGAGTAAAGTCCCATTTAAAGTTTCTAAAGCAGTTATTGATTTTTATTATAATGAATTGCATATTGAAGAAATAGAATTAATCATGATTTTAGATATCATCCCACCATCAATTAATTGGAATTCTACGGTAAGAAAAATTGTAGTAGTAGGAGGGAGTTGTCCTTATAATTCCAACTATAGATACATTTCAGAACAAGACACAATTGAAAAGTTATTGCAATGTCAGACACAGGAAGATTTTATTCAGTTTTTTCAAGATCATGATGAAAAAAAAGAACAATTTCGAGTCGAATTTAACAAAAAAAATGAATGGTTTAAAAACTCACTTCGATTCTCGGGTTGCGAAGAAATAGAAGACGTTCGGGTCAGATATGAATGCGCAAAAGAAAACTTAGATAGATGGTTGAGAGAAAACATTATTGAACGTTTGAATATAACGCCAAACAGTTTTTACCTTGTTAGCATATCTCTCCGTATTGATAAAGAAGGAAAGATCGCTCAAATGCATTTCCCATCCTACTTAAAAGAGTTTGAGGTGGAGCAATTAAGGAACGTCTTAAACACCATGCCAAAGTGGATTGCACCAAGAATTAATGGCGAACCAATAGAATGTTCTAAGACATTACATATTGATTTCAAAATAAAGCCTTAAACGCTTTTTGAAAATTCCTTGATTGATGGCGAAAACTACTTTCACTCTTATAGATTTCGCGAGTAATCCCTTTGGGGGAATAGCTAACTTTTCTGATGGGCTATGGCTTCTAAATGCCATAATTTGGAGTAAAAACAAAAGCCAATTACGCTTTCATGAAATACAATTTTGACAAAGTTGTCAACCGCAAAGGCACCCATGCCCTGAGTGTCGAAGGTTTCCGGGAATATTTATTCGGTGAATACCAGCAATTGGAACTTCCGTTTACAGATGATGAACTCATCCACATGTGGGTTGCCGATATGTTGTTTGAGACAGCCCCGGAAATCATAGATGCCTTGAAAAAACGCCTTGATCATGGCATTTTGGGCTATTCTTTTGTTTCGGACAACCAGTTTTCAAAAGCTTTTACCGCATGGACCTCGTCGCGGTATCAATGGCAATGCCATCCGGAGCACATGGTCACCACGCAGGGCGTCGTTCCCGCACTTTACGACATGGTGGGCCAACTGTGCAATCCTGGAGATAAAGTGCTGATCCTTACGCCTTCCTATGCCTTTTTCAAACACGCTGCAGACTACAACGGCATCGAACTGGTGACTTCTGACCTGATCCTCAAAAATGGCCGGTATGTCATGGATTTTGAGGACATCGAAACGAAAGCCCGGGATGAAAAAGTGACCCTGAGCATCTTTTGCAGCCCGCATAACCCGACGGGGCGCCTTTGGGATGCGGAGGAATTGCGCCAATTCGGCAGCATTTGTCTGAAAAACGGGCTGAACATCATTTCCGATGAAGTCCATTGCGACCTGTTAAGACGCGGAAAGACTTTTACGCCGTTGGCTAAACTATTCCCCGACAGCGATCAAATCATCACCTGCATGTCTGCCAGCAAGGCCTTTAACCTCGCAGGATTGATGTTTGCCACCATGATCATTCCGAATGAAGCCGAACGGAACGCCTGGAATAAGACGCATCTACCTGTTGTAAATCCTTTAAGCCTTATCGCAACCCAGGCTGCTTATACTTCGGGGCAGGCCTGGTTGAATGAACTCACAGATTACCTGGACGATAATTTTGATTTTTTAGACAAGTACCTCGCACAGCATCTGCCCAAAGTGGTATTCAGGGTTCCGGAATCCACCTATCTTGCCTGGATTGACGTTTCGGCTTACTTCCCGGATGAAATGGACCTGACCTACTTTTTTGCACGCCATGCCGGCGTTATGCTGGAGGGCGGTAAAATGTTTGTTGCAAATGCGGACGGTTATATCCGCCTGAATATAGCCTGCCCGAAATCTATTTTGGAGGCAGGGTTAAACAGGATTGTGCAGGCTGTTCTTGCTTATGGGGTGCCTGCCGTTTAGCCTGTATCGCGGCAACAGAGTTGATTGTCGTTCATTCCCGGATTCTTTTGATTACAAGGGCAAATTCGTTCACCATTTTTTCAGCATTGTCCTTTGGTTCAAGCATGAAAGGCATGACTACCCGGTTGATATCAAGCATTTCCAGAGACTTGTCTTTCAGATGATAAAGGTACTTTCCGTGTTTTTCCATGACTCCGGTAAAGGTCATTTTTCCATCCGGTAGCTCTACCACAATTTCTTTTTCGCTGATGGTGCTGCCGGAAGAGTTCGCTTCGGCCAGTGCCAGCATTTGCTCCCGTAGTGCCTTGGAATAGGAAAATACATGAATACCGGCCTGCATCATATCCATGTCCTGGCTCATGCTGTCGAGCCTGAAGATTTCCCGGTCAAATTCTACTTCTTCGCCTGTACTGAGGATTTCTAATTCGCCGTTTGGGAACATATCCGGATTGATTGTCAGGAAAAACAGAAACCCTTTCGGGAATTCAGCCAGCGCATCCAGCAGAATGGTATCTCTTTCTGCCAGTTGGTAACCCGGCTCCTGCCATTGATACCGGTAATTGAGTTCAGTGGTTCCCATTTCCTCGAGATTGACTTCATTGCCATACATGTTGACCGTTATATCTGTCAACCGAAACTGAATTTGCTCGCGGGTACGTGCCATTGCGCACTTGAAATGAATGGCAGAAGTGGTCATTTCCTTTTGGCTTTCCGGGCCAAAAGCCTGGTGATAATCCACGCTGAAATGCAAAGTATCCTGGGCAATAAGCAGCGTGTTAAAGAGAAGGAAGCCCATACAGGCTGCCAGTTGGCGTTTAATTTGATTCATGATGTCGGTTAATGGTTACTAGTTACTGATTCAATAAAGATAAGAAACGTTTTAGAAACAAAACAGGGCATGGTTTAATTTCCGGGCGCCCTGCATCTACCATTTTGGGTACCTGGCGCCAAAAATCCTGAAAGAATTGAATGTGAATAGCCTCTGGGAATCATGGGCAGGGGACACCCCAAAAACCGGGGTGTCTCCTGCGTAAAAACAAATCAATTCCTTCCTGAGAAATATCAATCCTGCTCAAAACAACCTTTTATGGAATCCTCTCCCCTTGCCGGTGGCGGAGGTGTTGTTTTTCCGTTTTTGCGACCTTCTTTGATGGCGCTGATGCGTGCCAGCAAGTCCTCCAGGTGCATTTTGGTGCCGCTGTTAACTGTTTTGGGTTGCGCCGCTTTGATGCTGCTTTCCAATTGATTCAAAGTCCCCATGGCAAGCGCCTTGATGTCCGATTGTTCAAACTGGCTGCCGGAGAGCATGAGCAGGTCGCCCATCTGGCCGATATAAGCCCGTTGGAGGTTGCGCCGGTAAGGGTTGATGGTTTTTCCGGTAACCAACTCTCCAAACGCTGCCTTGCGGGTATCGTCGAAAAGCGAAGCCGCGGTGTAGGCTGCAGCCCCGTTGAGGGTTTCGTTTTCCATCATCCGGTTGAGGCGGTCGCCGTTGAACAGGGTACCCAGAGCAAAGCTTTGCAGGCCGCCTATTTGTGCCAGTGCGCCCGTCGAGCCTATTCTTGCCTGAATCTGAGGATCAATCAGCCAGGAAGGCGTAGAGAAAATCTGTTCGTTGACAAACCCAACTGCAGCGGCCTGGCGCTCTTTAGACACATGGGTATAAACAACACCTGCTTCATCGGTCGTTTTATCGTATTCGTAAACGCCACCGACATTATTGGCCACGTGGCCGACATAGCGGCGGAGCTGGCCGATCACATTGTTGTGCAATTCAGTGAGGTTGGCGTAGTCTTTGCCGTCTTCAGCCGTCCATTCGATGAGTTTTGCCGTAATGCGCTTCAGGTTGGCGATGCCCAGTAGGCTGGCTGCCACCGGATCGCTGCCGATGTCTTCGGTTTGTGCGCTTGGGTCGAGTACCCTACCCTGTTGCTGACCATAGCGGTAGAGCGGGTTGCCTGCCTTTTCTTTGACCATGCGGTGCAGAATCTCCGTTTCCTGCTCTACGGTTTTGGCATCCGGAAACCAGATATAGCCAAACGTGATGGCCCAATCGTCGTATGGTCCAATGGCAGGCATCAGGCCGGCGCCTTTGTCTTCAGGCTGGGCCACATAATTGAAGCGGGCATAATCCATGATGGATGGCGCAACGCCCATGCGTTGTACAAAACCCGGCGCCCGCAGAGAGTCAACCGGATAAGCGCAGCTGGAGCCCATGTTGTGCGGCAGTCCGAGGGTATGGCCAACCTCGTGGGCTGCTACGAAACGGATGAGTTCGCCCATCAGTTCTTTTTTAAACTTCATGCTCCGTGCGTCGGGATTGACTGCCGAGGTCTGGATAAAAAACCAGTTGCGCAACAGGTTCATCACGTTGTGGTACCAGATGATGTCGCTTTCGAGTATTTCGCCGGTGCGCGGGTCATGTACGTGCGGCCCCTGCGCATTCTGGATGTCGGTCGCCACATATCTGATCACGGAATAACGCACGTCTTCGGGGCTCCATTCGGGATCTTCTTCCGGCGTGGGCGCGTCTTTTGCCATGATGGCGTTTTTAAAGCCCGCTTTTTCGAAAGCTTTCTGCCAGTCATTTACTCCTTGCTTGAGGTAAGGCCGCCATTCTTCGGGCGTAGCCGGATCGATGTAATAAACGATGGGTTTAACGGGTTCAACCAGTTCGCCCCTTCTGTAGGCATTCACGTCTTTGGGTTCCAGTTTCCAGCGGGTAATGTAGCGGCGTTCGGCAGCTTTTTGCTCGTCCAGACCATAATCAATCTGGCGAATGCCAAAATAGCCCACCCGGGCATCGTACATGCGCGGGCGCATCGGAATTTCCGGAAGGAGGATAAAAGACTGGTTCATGCCGACGGACAGGGTGCCGGTAATTTGGTTATCGGGAAGCTTATCGCCTCTGTATGTAAGCACATGGCGCACTTCGGTGTTTTCAGGATAGGACTTGATGTATTCAATATAGCTGCGTTTATCATCCAGCCCTTTGATGCTGAATGTCTTGCGCTCGCCGTCTGACAATGCGCCAATCATCGGCACATCGGTCGTAAAAAAAGCGCTCGGATCGAACACGATGGCCGTACTGTCTTTGTTATAACAGGATAGTGCAAAACTGGCAACCACCGGCTCGAAATTGTTGTTTCTAACCGAAGTGTAAATCGGCAGGTTTTCGTCGGCCACATTGTCGTAAGACACGGAGCGCAGCAACACGTTTTTGCCCTGCAACTGCCACCGCACCACCTGCTGCGGGCGGCTTCTCATGCCGGCTCCGCCAAAATTGAGCCCCTTTACGTGGCCCGAAATACAACTTACCACGAGGATCTCTTTTTCCAGCAGCGATACCGGAATCTCGAAGTAATATTTGTCTTTCACCCGATGAACGGTAAAGAGGCCCGCATCGGTAATGGCGTCTGCAGTGATGATGTCGGTGTATGTTTTTTCAGTGCTCTTTTTGTCGCCCTCTTTTTTAGGGTCGCCGTTGCCCTTTTCTTCCTGAGCAAAAGCAGTTTGAGCAAATAAGATAAAGCCCAGCAAAGCCAGGAGGGGGAGCATTCGTTTTTTCATACAGAGATAGTTGAATGTGAACAAATAAGGGGATGAAACTAAGAAAATTGTCGGAGATCGGGAAATTGAGGACTGGCATGGGGATAAAAATCCCCCTTTTGGGGGCAGGGGCCTCACTATTGCAGGCCTGGTAAGTCCTGAAAGGGTTGTCCCGGATAAAAGTCTGGGGATGATTTGAAAGTTTAAAATTTTGGCATATATTTATTTACCTAAACAACCAGCAGATGCCCCTTATGCCGTTCTTTCCCACTCACTTATTGGCTCAGCAATTGCTTAAAGTCAACCCAAATGTCTGGATAACGGTGGCACGGCAGCAAGTCAACCGATGGTGTCAATCTTAGCCCCCTTCAAACGACACAACACAAAGAATTCAGTTCACAATTCACAAAGCATTTGTTTTATTAACAACATTTGATAAATGAAAAAGAAAACAGAAGTAATCATTGTAGGTGCTGGTCCAACAGGCGTTATGCTGGCAACCTTACTAGGGCAAAAAAATATTTCTGTCGTATTGGTAGAAAAGGAAACAGCTGTTTTTCCAGTAACCAGAGCAACACATCTGGATGTGGAAACACTTAGAAATTTTCAAATGACAGGGTTAATAGATGAATTAAAGGGATACACTGAAAGTGTTACCTACTTTGATGTTTTGGACAAAAATGGAGAAAAACTATTTGAACAATCCCTTACCAATCAGGATACAATTCATTATTATAAAGATGATTGTTTTTTTGACCAGGTGCCTTTCGAGCACATATTGAGAAAAGGCTTATCCCGTTACCCCAATATTGAGCTTATAGTTGATGCGGAAGCAACTGAAATTATAGAAACAGAAACAGAAGTTAAGATAGTTGTAAACAATAAAAAAAATAAAGAAATCTTTGAAGTAACGGGTAATTGGTTGATAGGATGCGATGGCGGTAGTAGCTTTGTTCGGGAAACTATTTTTCCAAAGATGAAAGAAATTAAACCGCCAAAAGATTGGATTTTGGTAGACACAATTTTGAATAAACCTGAATATGCGGCTTTATTGCCTAATCGTTTTCGCTATTATTTATCAGATGATCGACTATCAGCGAATGCCCATGGATTTGGTTTGAATAGAAGGTGGGAATTTGAGGTAAAAGAAGGTGAATCTATGCCAGAGGAAGCAGAGATTAAATCATGGGTTGAAAAGTTTATTGCCTTAGACAAAATTACTTTTTTACGAATAAAAAAATACACCCACCGTTCCTTAATTGCACCGAACTGGAGCAAAAACAGAATATTTTTAGCCGGGGATGCTGCACATTTGATGCCACCCTTTGCAGGTCAAGGTTTGTGTTCAGGGGTAAGAGATGCAGTAAATTTAGCATGGAAGCTGTCGGATGTCATTCATCACAAAGCCAATATTACGCTACTTGAAAGTTATCATACAGAGCGTCAAAAACAAATAAAACATACCTTTAAACAGACCCATCTGTTAAATGAAATTTTAGTAGCCGACACCAATATGCAAAAATGGAGAAGGAAGATGCAATTACAAAGCATTGAGTTATTGCCAGCAAGGATAAGAGCATTTATGCAAAAGTCATTTGGAAATCCCAGGCCACTATCGGTAGGTTGTGTTGATACATCTTCAAAATTATCCGGGCATCACCTTCCTCAGTTCCTGTTGCCAAAAAATGTACTTAGTGATGATGAAATAGGATATGAATGGACTTTGATTTATAATCATTCCATTTTTAAAAATGAAGGCATTCCTTTAAATGATTATCAAATATCTTTATCTCCAGGCGAATATGCATGGGAAGAATGGCTAAGAAAAAACAGGATAGATTTTGCTATTATCAGACCCGATAAGATAATTTTCGGTGCAGGAAAAATACAAAATTGGAAAACTGTTTATGAGGAGTATAGAAAATGGCAATTAAATGAATAGTTGCTAATAAGATTGATAATCTGAGAAACTTATAAAAACCATCATGATGTCCCTGAACAAACTATTACTTTTCAATTTTCTGATCATACTGACTTCCTGTCACGGACAAGAAAAAACGGACGCATTTAAACCCCAAAATACTTTTAAATCAGGTCCGACAGTCATCAGAAATTTTAAGGCAGTGGGCGTTGCCCCTGATTTTGACACGACTTTAGTCAGTCAATATATCCGAAGTATTTTTCAGGATTCAAAAGGGAGTTTATGGTTTGGCACGTTAGGCGAAGGCGTCGTGCGGTATGATTCAAAAACGCTGACCTACTTTTCCAGCCCTGACGGTTTTATTTGCAGTTCGGTATATGCTATAAATGAAGATAAAGATGGGAATCTTTGGTTTGGGACCGATCAGGGCGTTTATAAATACGGCTCCAGCCTGCCGGACGGGCAGGTAAAAACCTTCAGAAATTACAATCAAAAAGATGGCCTGAGCCATATAGACATTAGCCGAAAAAGCATCCTTGTTGACAAATCAGGTAATGTTTGGGTAGGCACACATGGCGGCGTTTTCCGGTACAACCCATCTGCCGATACCAATGGCGGCCAAAGTTTTTCATTATTTGAAAAGCTCCCTTCCATCAATGTCGCCGGCATCATGGAAGACAAAAGTGGAAACATTTGGTTTGCTTCTTCAAAAAAAGGCGTCTTTCGCTATGATCCCCGCCTGCCGGACGGGCCAATTACCAATTTTACAGAAAAAGAAGGGTTGGGCGAAAACTATGCAGGAGGCCTTGCACAGGATAAAGACGGGAATATGTGGTTTGTTACGAAAAACGGCATTTGTAAATTTGATGCCCACTCGCAGGACGGGCAGGGAAAAAGATTCACGGAATACACCCCAAAAGACGGTTTAGGCGGCACTGAATTTTGGGGCATTTATATAGAAGAATCGGGAATTATTTGGGTGACAGCCCGGGGCAATACCACGAGATTTGATCCTTCCGTTCCTTTACCAAACCCGGCAGCATTTACGGTATTTACACCTGCGGAGGGGATAAATTGCTGTGTTCAGAGTATGTATCAGGACAGGTCAGGAAATATGTGGTGGGGCACCGGACAAGGACTCTATCGGTTTGATGGCCAACAATTTTATCAGGTTAAACAGAATGGCCCATGGTAAGAGCTTGTATTTCTGAAATTCCGTTCTTTATAACAGCTATAACAGATTACCGGCTTCCTCACCAACGCTAATGCTTCCTCAGATAATAGCCCAATCCAAAAGTCAATATTTTATCGTCTTGCTTAATGCCACTAACCACAACATTTTCAAACAGGCTGGTGTAAAAAACATTAAAGGACAAACCTTTCCATACAGGAAATTCAATGCCTAAATCAATTTGAGTGCGGTAATTATTTTTATCACTCAGGGCAGGTTGCCAAAATCCATCATAATAAAGACGAATCCGGTTTTGCAAAAGATAAGTCCAGCCGGCAAAATAAAGGGTGGCGCGCCATACATGGATGTTTTCCATGCCATTGTATGTTGAAAAATTAAAGACATTGTCTGCGAATTTTGTGTTTTCGTAAACAGCGCTTGCTGAAATTTTCAGATCACTTTTATCCGTATCTAAAACTTTATAAGTAATCCCGCCTCCTGTAAAATACCGCAAATTTATTTTTCTTCTGAAATTAGTTGAAACATAGGCTATGCCAAAGGGATAAAGTCGCTGCTGTGTATTGTAATATAAATAGTTTCTGCTAAAAACATCGTTGTCAGCCTTTCTGTTAAAAAAAGCCTGATACAAACTGCTGTTTTGAGATTTTATCGCCCACTTTTTATTGGGAACAAAACTAAAATCCAATTTACCCCTGACGCTTAAAAACGCCACATTCCCTTGCTGGTAATTGCCGGTAATGCTTGATCGCAACTGAAACTTTATGGTATCTGCTTCATTGAGTTGAGCAAATGATTTGTTCCAAATGAAGAAAGCAAGTAAAAATAAAATGTTCTTTTTCATTTGAGGATAATCTGATTTTATTGGCCTTTTAGAGCTTGTTCATCACGCCTGTTTTTTAATTGTCGTTGTATATAATTAAATACCCAACAAAGGTATGGGCAACACCCGCCATTGTCTATATACTGACCCAAAAGTATGATACTAACTTTTTAGAAAGTATATTGATAATCAAACTATTAAAATAAACAAGTTCCTTTTGCGAGGAAAAGGTTGGCTGTAATCCAAAAAAGGGAGGTAGGAAGAAAAGCTGTTTAACCCCAATTGTCCATTGCCTTCATAAAATCCTCTCTGCAAACCCGACCGATGGGAATCTCCACATCGCCGATTTCGACGTCATTGGCCGTAAAGGCCGTAATTTTATTTTTGGCGACGATGAAGGATTTGTGCACCTGAAGGAATCGGTCTGCAGGGAGGATTTTGAAAAAATTGCCGACGGATATTTTGGTGATGATTTTTTGATGCGGTAAAGTTATTTTGACATAATCTTTGACGCCTTCGGCAAAAAGAATGTCGTCCAAAACAATCTTGATGGTTTTGCGGTCGGCTTTTACAAAAATGCAGGCAGGCTCGTCAGAAGCAGGTACAGCAGGAGCTTGCGGCAGTTTTTGTTCCAGAAATTTGTCAATGGCCTGAAGGAAGCGCTTGAAAGGAATGGGTTTCACGAGGTAGTCCAGCACATTCAGCTCGAAACCTTCCACGGCGTATTCCCGATAGGCGGTCGTGATGATGATTTCCGGCTTGTGCTGGATGGAGGCGATCAGATCCAATCCGGTGATTTCCGGCATTTCAATGTCGAGGAAAAGCAGATCGGGTTGCAGACTTTTGATCAGGGTCAGCGCCTCAACCGGGTCGGTGGATTTGCCGCAAACTTCAAAGCGGGCAAACTTTGAGAGGTGCTGTTCAATGACGTTCAGCGCCAGGGGTTCATCGTCCACGATAAAGCATTTATACTTCTTCATCCCTGAAAGTTATTTCGAGCCTGACGCGGTATTCGTCGGGCCCGTTTTCGATGTTCAACTCATGCCGGTCGGGATAGATCAATGCCAGCCTTTGTTGTATGTTCGCCAGCCCTACCCCGCCGTTGATTTCCTTGTTTTCCCGGTGCTTCTTTTTGCTGTTTGCAATGAGAAAAACGAGTTTTTTGTCATCTGCACGGAGCTGTATTTTTATGCGAAACAGCCCGTCCTGCCCTACCCCGCCGTGCTTAAAGCAATTCTCCGCAAATGGCAGGAGGATGAGCGGCGCGACTTTAATGCCCGCATTCCCGACGACAATATCCGACTCTATTTTCAGCTTTTCGCCATAGCGCAATTGCTCCAGGTCTACATAACTCTGAAGCAGCTGCACTTCTTTCGACAAAGCCACCTGGTCCATATTTGCCCGGTAGACCAAATAATCGAGCAATTCGGTGAGCTTTAAAATACTGTCGGTGGTCAGATCCGATTTCATCAGCGCGAGGCTGTAAATGTTGTTGAGGGAATTGAACAGGAAATGGGGATGCAGCTGCCCTTTGAGTAATTTGATCTCCGCTTCTGCTTTCGCTTTGATCAATTGTTCGTTGAGTTTTTGATTCCTGCGGTAATCGCCGATGATGTAAATGCAGACCGCCAGTGCGATGATGGAATAATCGCGGATGATGTTTTTGAGCATCTTGGAAGCAGGTATTTCAAAATAACGGTCGCTCTCCAGATAATTCACCAATTCCGCCCATTTTATCCGGGCAAAAAAGACAAACACGGCAACGGCAAGGATCCATAAGAGGAACTGCGGCCACTTGTTGGTTTTTAAAAAACGGGGAACCACATAGCCTGCGATGAAATAGGTCGCCAGAATCAGCGCCGGCAGGGAAAGCAGGGTGGATTGAAAAAAACGCACGCTCTGCCCGGGTTTCATGTGAATCAGGTTGGCAAAGTACTCCGATGCCAGATAAAGGATCCAAAATAAAATATGGACGCCTAAGACTTTGGTATTTATGCCGTAACGGTTTCTTTTCATGATTCGCTTTCCTGTCAGCAAAGTAACACGAATCCGCGCAAAGCGGAAAGCTCCGGTAGACAAACGTCCGATTGGCGTATAGGAACAACCCCATCACGGCCTTTTGCACCCAAACCGGTTGTTGTTAGCCCTGATGCGGTTGTTGGTCTTCTTTCAAATTCCGGCTTTAAAAATGGGGATAAGTTTGCAGCAAGTCTATTGTTAACCAAAAATGAAAAAAGATGAAAAAGAACATCATGAATTTCCTGCTTTCCGGCGCCGTATTGATGCTCGCCTGCTCCTTTGCGGAAGGCCCTGCTGCCAATGTGGAGACGACAGCGGAGGCATCAGCATCTGACCTGTTTTTTGGAGGCGCTTACCTTAAGTTCGCCGGCAAATTCGGCGGAGAAATCACCCGAAAAGAAATAGCAGAACACCAAAAATTGACGGTTGATGGCTGCGCCACAGGCTCCAGAATCTACCAGTTCACTCTCGACATCACCAAAGGGGGAAAGCTCACGACCATGCAGGCGGAATCCCATGTTTTGAGCGCAGACATGCTGGCGAAGCTAAAAAGCCTGTCGCCCGGCGACTTCTTTGAATTTAGAAAAACGAAAGCCTACCTGCCCAATGGCAAGGATGTCGTGGACGTGCATGCGAAGAAGTTTGTGGTGGTATCCTAGAAGAAATCATTCCCGATTGACAATGACACCCTTTCTGCCGGTAGGCGGCGAGGGTGTTTTGGTGTTGGAAAAGGGAACACCGAGGAGCAGCAGACACATACAGGCGCCGGTTTTTATCCAAATATGATGGAAGGTATTCCAATTCCTATTGCTACCCCGTAAAATACGTCTACCCAAAAAAATCGCAAAATATTGAATACATATATGAGTCCAACCACAGGAAAAGATAGAATGGCTAAGGCATTTTTATGCTTAATGCTTTCTTTTGCTTGTTCAAATACATTGTTGGCATCTTGATTTGAAGGAATGGCGTGCATGCCAATAGATACGCCTAACCAAATTAAAAAATAGGATAAGGGATGGTCAATGTTAAAATATTTTATTGGCATGTATGCCGGCAAGCAGATAAGCAAACATAAAATTGTATTGACAAAAAAAGGCCCCATTGAAACTAAAAAAGTGGTATTAAAATTTGATGTGTTTTCATGAACGACATACCCTGCAGGGTTACCAAATCTAAAATAGCATGCGTCCAAAACTGCCACTTTTCTAATTTTACAAAAGAGCATATGCGCAAATTCATGCACGATTACGCCTGGAAATGTCAAAACGGAAATTATTTCACCGGGTATAAAAAACATATTTTTTAATTTTTAGTCCAACCGTTAGGAAATTGTTCGATAAATTCTTCTCTTGTAATGATTCTTTTAGAATCTATTCTATACTCGATCATGTTGTAATAGTCTGTCATTTCTTTTGTTGCATTGTCTTTTAACTTTGCCTTATTTAAATAATTAAAAGCATTTACCCTGGCATCTTCACTGCCTTTATCAGCATATATACAAGCATATGCCGATGCCACCGAAGCCAATGAAACCGCTAAACTTGAGTCTAATGCCAGGTTTTCCTTTGAAGCTTCTAAAAAGCCTTCATAATCTTTGTTGTCAAATGTAGAACCGATTTTGGCGCGGATTATCAAAGCGTCTAAATTGTAGTCATCAGGTACTTTATCTTTACATTTAATGAACTCATTCAATGCTTCAGTATTCTTATCTTTTGATAAAAGGTCTATGCCATGAAAATAGCTTGCAATGGTTTTCAGGTCTTCAACTTCTGAAACCGCATGACTGGCTCTAAACATCAACAGAGCAGCATTTTCATAATCTGCTGCTTCAAACAAATTATTGGCTTGCTTAATGTCATTATAGGCCTGGTAATATTTCCAATTCCAAATAAATCCAATAACTACTATTGCTGAAACGCCTAAAAAGAAGCCTTTTACCCATGTGGGAAATGCTTTGTTTTTTATGTCGACTTGACAAGCTTCACAAACAGGATATACAGATATTTTTTTTAACTCAATTTCTCCGAAATCTTTATTGCATGAAGCACAAATTGTGGGATCAACTTCTTTTTCTACTATTTTGCCTTTTAATTCGTTTTCATCAGAAAAATGGGCTTCAAAACATGCGCTGCAATAAACGTTGCCATCAATTTTAATGGTCTCGTTTAGGGGAATGTTTTTAGTTTCACAAATATTACAATCAATATTTTTCATTTTGCATTAGAGTTATAGGGTTTTCTAAAATTCCAGCAAACTTATAATAGTGCGTCCACCGCCGTGGCACACCCCTCAATCCAAGTTCATCGTGCTGCAGAGCTAGCAGGTTTTTTATACCGCTAAGCTTCTGTTGCGCATATTTATTGTGTGTGGTTGCATTGCTGATCGTTATCTTATCTTTTATTCCTGGCAGCTTGTTACTCCCGCGAGGGAGTCTGCAACAGCGCGACAGTTGCTCATCAATAACCCGATAGATAATTGAAAATCAGTATTTTGAACCAAAGACAATCAACTTGCAAAACCAACTGCACTTTGTATGACGTCGCAGATTCCCTGCGGGAATGACAACCCTGCTGGAACCGGCATCCAATAATGCGATATGCATAGCCAACGCTCGCCAGTAAAAAACCTGTTAGCTCTGCGCGCGAAAATATTCAGTCGTATGTTAAATAATTGATATCAACGTGCAAAATACTCGAGTCGGTTGATAAAAGCAAGCAAGTCGGAAAAATTTGTCAAGGCTGCCAAAGTGGCGCCGACCTTTTTGGAAGCATTTATTTGAGGACAGGTATTTCGCATCATCAATCGCGTGCCAGATTTCCGAAATCTTTGAGATTCGGAAATCTCTTTTTCCCAAAAATTGCCCTACTCCGGATTCGGACTAATGCAGGTCCACCCGCCATCCACAATGATGCTTTGCCCCGTTATGTGTTTTGCCTGATCGGATACCAGAAACAATGCCGTGTGGGCGATGTCGGACACAGCAGCAGGGCGGCCCATCGGGGTTAATTTCGACCAGACGGCCGTATAATCAGGATCGTCCAGGGTTCTTTCCGTTTGTGTGGCGCCGGGAACCAGGGTATTGACATTGATTTGATAAGGCGATAATTCCAGTACTAAATTCCGGGCCAGCATTTCCAAAGCAGCTTTGCTCATGCCATAAGCGGCCAGGTTTTTATGCGCCTGATGCCCCGTCACCGACGACATAAAAAGCAGGGTTCCGCCCCGGGGTTGGGTTTTCATTACGTTTGCTGCGGCTTGCGCCAAAAAGAAAGTGCCCCCCAGATTGACCTGCATGACTTTAAAAAAGGCTTCGGGCGTGTACGTAAAAAAATCGCCAAATAAGGTAATCCCGGCGTTGGCAACGACAATATCGAGGCGGCCGAATTGAGCAATGGCGGCCGCCACCATACTTTGAATAAATGGGACATCGCTGCAATCGCCCGCCAAAGGAATGCAGGTTCCCCGGGTTTCTTTGCCGATGCTTTCTGCAGCCCCGAGAGCCAATGCAGCATCCACATCGTTCAAAAAAACGACATGCCCTTCGCGGGCCAGCATTTTACAAATTTCGAAACCAATACCTTGTCCGGCGCCAGTTACGATGGCTACTTTTTTTTGATCATCCATTTTCCCCCCTTTGCACAAAGAATCGTCCCGCTAAGCACGCAAAATTTTCTCCATCTTTCTGCCTTTCGCCAGCTCATCCACCAACTTATCCAGATACCGAACCTGTTGCGTCAACGGGTTCTCGATTTCCTCCACACGATACCCGCAGATGACTCCGGTGATGAGTGATGCATTGGGGTTTAGCGAAGCACGCTGAAAGAACACCTCAAAAGTTGCTTTTTCCTGCATGAGTTCCTCCAGTTTTTGGTTGTCGAAGCCTGTCAGCCAGCTTATTACCTGATGCAGTTCTTCTTTTGTCCGGCCCTTCTTCTCTACTTTTGCGAGATACATGGGATAGACCGAGGCAAAAGTCATTTTTGCGATGCGTTGGTGGTGTGTGTCGGAATTGTTCATACTTTGTATTTTAGCGTTTTTTCGGGAATTTATTAATTGGCTACGCCGCTTAGTCTGCACAGGTACCCATATAAAATAAATACCAGTCCTGCGACTATACTCGTCTTTGTAAATTTGTTGAGTTGTTTGATTGTTTTCATAAAATGTTTGCTAACGAGCAGGTATTGCCGATGGTGGGGAATTTTATATTCGTCCGCCCGGAACTGCTGTGCAGCAAAATTACCACTGCCGATTGCTCAAATGTCAAGCCCCACTATTGGCAATACCAATGTTGTGTATAGTGCTTTCACGTCAGCCCAAAGAATACTCTTTTTTTAAGTCAAGTCGATAGTGTCCAATAATAGTAGCATTACCAAGTTTAACAAGTAAAACTATAAAAACATTTTCGTCACTTGTTGGCAATAAAATATGGTCAAAAGTAGACGTGTCGTTTCTATAAACTTTCTCAACCAGATTATTCTTAAAAACATAGTCGCTAATAACGTTTTCGTAGACTAAATCTTTTACATAAGCCCAAATATCAACAACCGGTTCAGCCGTTTCAGTAACGTCAATCATTTTGGAGCCCATTGTTTCTTTGTATTCCTTTTCTGAAAGTGCCTTTGTCAAAATGTAAGCGTTTGAATGAATAATTTTATCCTCAAATTCTTCTTGTCCAAGTGTCAGTCCATAATAGTAATTGTCAATAAATTTAAAACCGGTTACTGTCGCCCCGTTAAACAATGCTGACTCAACTAAGCAATTTGTCATTAAAGCATTCGTAAGATTTGCTTGTCTTAGGTCGATTTCTTTAATATTACAACCAATGAATTTTGCATTTGTCAAATTGCTGTTTCTAAAGTCCAAATACAAAAAGCAACCTTCAAATACAATGTCTGAAAAGTCTTTGTTTGAAAAGCCATCTAAATATTCAAAGTCTAAGTTAAAAAAATGTCTTTGCCTATTATTATAGGCTTCGAAAAATTCAATATGTGTCAAAGGAGTGTACTGTTTCATAGCATTACATACAACGTTTTGCCGCTACCCGAAGGGCGGGTGTTTTACCACAAAACTTGACTTAAAAAACTAATGATTGTTTAACTACTAAACTGTCATTGGAACACGTAACCCCGCCTTTAGGATAGGTGCTGTTATGGGCTGGGCTTCTTTGTTCGCTATTCAATTCCGCCATTGTCTTTGAATTTTTGTTTGTATTTTAATTCATTCTCAGTTTGTCCAATGTCTCGGTAAAGTCTTGAAAGTTCAAGGTAAACATACTCGGAAGAAGGTCCTGTCTGCTCGCTAATTTTAAATGCTTCAATTGCTTCTTCAATTCTGTTCTCGTCCCGTAAAATATATCCCAAGTCTTCTGCTACAATATTCTTATTTGTGGCTTTTGTCAGCCCGTCTTTTAAAACGTCAATTCCAATTTGTGGTTTTTCCTTTGCATAAAACAATTCATAGTCGCCAAAACAGTCAGAGGCAACTGCTGGAATTATCGTTTGCTCTTGGTCGTATATACTTTCAGCTACAACTTGTCCATTTGGTTGTCTTTTTACCACGGTTTCAGCAATTCTTTCAGGTGTCATTATTCCAATGTAACACTCAGAAGTATTGACCGCTGAAACATGTAGAGCTTTTGCGAAATAAATATTCTCTTCTTGTGGTAAAAGGTCAAAGTCAGTCGGCTCAATTGTCCAATTGAGTTCATCTTCTTCGTCCTGATTAGTCACTACAAAAACGCTTGTATTCCTGTCCGAAAAAATGTCTTTAAGTTTCATTGTTTTCTGTCGTTTTAGCTTTGCCCATAACGTTATCGGGCTTGGCGAAGATGGCGATTTTTACCACAAAACGTGATTCGGAAAACCAAACTTTGATTAACCACAAATGTGTCTGCGGAGCACTGAAACGCCACTTTTGCCAAACCCGTGTTACCGGATGCCCTTCTCTCTGTCCTAAGCAGCGTTTTCATATTGAATTGATTAGTTTGTATTTTGTTTGTTGTCAAAAAGTAAACTTCCGTCTCCGTAGCTCAAAAATCTAAAATCGTTCTTTAATGCATAATCGTAAATAATTTTCCAATCATCACCTACCACTGCTGCAACTAGTAAAAGGAGTGTAGAACTTGGCTGATGAAAATTAGTAATGAGCGCGTTTGCAACTCTTAATTTATAGGTCGGAACAATAAGCAGCTGTGTTTTGCAAATAAGTTTTTCTATTTTATTTCTTTTCAACCAGGTCAGCAAGCAATTTAGCGAATCGGATACAGTCAAACTTTGTTGAAGTTCATATGCATCCCATTGTTTAACTTCTAATTCGTCAATAGAAGCACTCAAATTTTGATTTGCCTTAACACCCATCCAATAGAGTGATTCAATAGTTCTCAACGAAGTTGTACCAATAGCAACAATATTTTTGTTTGTTTGCTCATCAGAAATTTGCTCTACTATTTTCAATATTGTTTCCTTCTCAACTTCTATCCATTCAGCGTGCATATCGTGCCCTTCAAGAGTTTCACTTTTAACTGGTATAAAAGTTCCTGCACCAACATGAAGAGTTACATAATCAATAATTGTATTTTTAGATTCTAGTTTTTCAAAAATTTGTTTTGTGAAGTGAAGACCTGCTGTTGGCGCTGCAACAGAACCCTGCTGTGTGGCATAAACAGTTTGGTATCTACTTACATCTATTTCTTCGCTCACTCTCTTTAAATATGGCGGAATTGGCATTTCTCCAAATTGTTCTAATATTTCAGCGAATGAAAAATTAGTTGGTTGCCAACTAAACTTAATTGTAAACACATTCCCACTTCGTTTTAATATTTCAGCATCTAATAAAAAGTCCTTTGTCTTTATGCTTATTACTTTTTCTTTCCATTTATCAATTCGACCAATCAAACATTTCCATTCAACACATGTTTTTTTCATCATGGCAATTGATGGTTCATGTTTTTCTTCGCCTGGTTCCAGGCAGAAAATTTCAATTTTATCACCAGTGGAATTGCTAAAATAAAGACGTGCTTGAATGACCTTGGTGTTATTGAAAAAAAATATGGAATTTTCGAAAATGTATTTATCAAGGTTTCTGTAAATATCTTCCGAAATTTTCCCGTTATTATAAACTAACAACTTGCTTAAATCCCTTTCAGCTAAAGGATATTTTGCAATTCTGTCTTCAGGCAATTCGTAAGAGAAATTTTTTATTTCAAATTGCTGTGCTTGTAATTTATTACTCAATTCCATCTATTATTAATTTGAGGCGTGAAGGCCTGTTAGTTTAATGTTAGCGTTCCATAAAATAGGGTTCCACTAACACATAAACACGCGCACTTTTCGAGCGCTCAAACAAAAGTAAAGAAAATAAACAAACCCTGCAATCGGCCATTTATTTAAAAAACAAAGCGCTCAAAATGAATAGTTTATGATAAATAATTGAGAAAGGAAGGTTTTGTGCCAGCGGTACAGCAGCCGCTGCCGGTAAAACTATTTTTCACTGATGATCAATTTCTCTACCGAAATGATTTTGTTTTCTTCTCTAAGTTGCAGGAAATAGATTCCGGCTGGTAAGTTGTTACGGAATATTTGTATTTCCCTTCCTGAAACGTTTTCTATCCGGTTTACTTCCTGCCCGAATGCATTGCAGATACTGACCTGTGCTTTACGGACTGGCGTGTTAAACCGAAGGGTCGCAGCAGTCGCAAACGGATTCGGATAAATGCTGCAGTTTTGCCGGTTCGTGACAGGCTCTTCGGTTCCTGAAACGCCATCGCCATCATACCTTACAACAACCATATCCGTTTTAGTGCCATTGTAAGCATAGCCACCCAACACGATTTTACCATCTTGCTGAATACCCAGTGCATTTCCATTACTGTAGGATGCTCCGACAGGTGTAATGACTATTCCGCCCAGGCCAAAGCTGTTATCCAGTCCGCCGGCACTATCGTATCGCACCAGGGCAAAATCAGAGAAATTTGAATCAAAAACGGCGTTTCCGCCCAACAGAATTTTTCCATCCGACTGAAAACCAACTGAATTTCCCACAGCCCTGCCATTGCCGATATTCGTGATTACTTTTCCCCCTGCCCCGAAGGCAGCATCCAATGTCCCGTCCTCATGGTATCGCACCAAAGCAAAACCAGCATCAGACCCATTGTTGTAACCATATCCGGCCAGCACAATTTTGCCATCGCTCTGGATGCCTATTGAATGGGCTTCGCCGGAAATCCCGACAGGCGTTATGACGGCTCCTCCTGTGCCAAATGCAGTATCCGGCGTTCCATCAGGATGGTACCTCGACAAAGCAAATTGATAAGCGGAGGCTCCTCCCAGCAGAATTTTTCCGTCATCCTGAATGGCCAGGGAATTCCCAGTTCCAATACCACCAATGACAATACCGTCTGTTCCAAAAGTATGATCCAGCGTCCCGTCTTCATTGTACCGGACCAGCATAAAATAGGGGTTATCATTGCTGTTGTGCTTTCCATGTCCGCCAACCAGGATTTTCCCATTGTCCTGGATCACTACCGAATGACATTGCTCACTGTAATAACCCTCAATATCCGTAATGACGCTACCTCCTGCACCGAAGGTCGTATCCGGGGTTCCATCGCTGTTGTACCGGAGTAAATTGATGAACCAGTTGGAATACCCTCCCTGCACAATTTTGCCATTGCTTTGAATGGCCAGAGAAGCGCCACTGCTTCGACTGTCGATGGATAAAATCACCTTCCCGCCTGTTCCAAAAGCAGGGTCTAATGTGCCGTCCTGGTTGCATCGTACCAGCGCAAAATCTGAGGAAGTGAAGCTGTTTCGCGTGTTTCCGCCGAGCACAATTTTACCATCGCTCTGAATGGCCACAGCATTGGCCTCATCCCCAAAATTCCCAAGAGAAGCAATTAATTTCCCGCCTGTCCCAAAGGCATTGTCCAGGGAGCCTGCCTGAGCAAAGGCAATAGCAGCCATGCAAGTCATGGCCAGCGAAGCCACAACATATAATCCGGTTAAATTGGTGTTGGCCATAAATGAGTCAATCGGGTTAAGTGCCTGTTCGGGAATCTATTTTTTTCCATAGAAGCCTGATGCACAGCCATAAAAATAAGAAATGAATTCCGTTTTAAGCCCGGCTTTTGCAAAGATTTCACTTGCCTTTTTTGCGTTTTCAAATTTCTCGATATATCTCCACAGCATTTTGGGCGATTCAGGGTGTCCGGGTTAAGCGCTTGAATCACCGGAGAGCGTCGAATTTGCCCTGCTTAGCTCCTGCATTAATCCGGTGGTGTACCCTTTTGTCAAATGTGCTTTTTCCACAAATTCGACTTGCTTGCAGAGTAATCTGTGCAGCTTTGGCAGATTATAAAATGGCACCCCCGGGAATAGATGGTGCTCCAAATGATAACCGACATGGTGCGGAGAAATAAAGAAGCGCTCCACTAAGGCAGGCTTTACGGTACGGGTTGAAGTGAGCAGATCATCGTAAGCCAGGCCGCCGAAATGCTCCGCCACACTCCGTATATATTGAAACATGAAAAAAGTGGAGAGGTAAGGGATGATCCAAAAAAGTAGGTAATATTTCCATATTCCAAACCAGGTTATTGCTCCAAAAAGCACCAGATAAAAGGTCCATTTTACCAGCTTTGCTTTTGTTTTTGAACCTATCCTTTGCTCGTTTCCGCCAAATCTTTTTAAAAACCAGATCGAGTCCATAAGTCCCTGATAAAGTATCAGATAAGAGCAAATGGTCATAAAAAACGCCAGCCTCGATTTTGGAAAAGTGAATGCTCGATTGCCGATTTTTGCTACCCAGTCAGGGTCTTCCTCCGTGTTCAGATTCTGGTGATGCGCAAGGTGGTTTTTACGGTATGTTTCAATGGATGAAAAAATCGGATACATGATGAACAGGTTGGAAAAAAGGTCATTCAGGGCCCTGTTTTTCAAAAAACGATAATGCGTTGCATCGTGCATCAGGATGGCCAGCGCGTGCATCCGCGCTCCTATGACCAATACCGAAAAAAAGTACATCCACGGAGATGGAAATTGAAGATAGATAAAGATTGCCCCAAAAATAAGTACCCAATCCATCAACATGGAAGCAGCATGCCGCCAGGGTTGCATTTTAAAAAGCGGTTTTAACGCTGAATCATCAAGGCTGAAGTTGAGCTTTCTTCCTTCAAATGGTTGCATTTTTGTTGATTTTTGTGAATTAAATGTGGTTCGTTTTTTTGTACAAAATTGCCGGGTATTTGCAGGTGTATCGACCACATTTTGATGTGGAAAGGAAGAACTGTAGAGCTTGTCACTCCCGCCAGGGCTACGGTTATACACATCTTTATATTGTATCCTATTATCACGTTTGATTCTTTTATTCGGTTATCTTATTTTGTCATCGAAATTCCAATCTGCATGCTGTTTCCACGCAGTTGAGGAGCTGATTGTTATCTCAACTTTCACTCCTTAGCAGTTTGTCATTCCCGAAAGGGAATCTGCAAAAGCGCGACAGTTGATTGAAATTAATCGTAAATGATTATATATTAATCTTTTAGACAAAACGACTATCAACATAAAAACCACGAAGCACTTGGTACGACGTCGCAGATTCCCTGCGGGAATGACAACCCTGCTATGATCGCCATCCAATAATGCGATATGCACAGCAAACGCTCGCCGGTAGCGGGAATGACAAAAAGAGATGGGATGTACATTGTAGCCAGTCGATAAAGAATACGGTACCATGGTCCACGGCATGGGTAATTGCTAACAAAAACTTGTGTATAAACCGTAGCCGTGCGGTAATGACAGCCCTGCTGGGACCGGCATCCAATAATGTGATATGCATAGCCAACGCTCGCCAGTACCGGCAAACGATCAATAACATTCAAAACCGGTACCCTAATTTAAGAGACAACTCAGGGTTCAAAAAAGGAGGATCATAGTTTTGCCCGTCTGCCATAATGTTTTGATCGCCTCCTACCCGAAGACTCAATCCGGCCCATGGGCTGAGATAGAATTTAGGGCTGAGGTTCAGGGCATATCCCAAACTGCCATTTATCAAAAAACTGCGGTAAGAAGCCGTTTCGAGCTCTTGATCCGTTTGAATTTTTCCATCCCATAAAACGAAGCCACCACTTATCCAAACACCCGTTTGATCGGCTTTCATAAAATAGTCTCCAACCAGCGCATAAGAACGGATCGTATTGTTTCTAAATCCATCCGGAACGATGAATTCCGGCATGTTTACTTTAGCAAAAAGCGCGCGCCCGCGAACGTGCCCTTTTCCTGCCCAGATGGCGCCAAAATAACCTCCTGTGATATAGGGCAATACATCCAGTTCGAGTCCTGCACGGACCCGTTCCTGCGCGGGTGCCGCATGAATTGTAAAATGCAGGATCAGAAAACAAAAAAGGCCCTTCAGAGCTGTTCGGTTTGGATTTGTCATAGCGCCGTGATTTCTTATTTAATATCTTTCGGACGGTTGATATCAAGGATACAAAATACTTCCATCCCGGGATAAAAGCAAGCGCAGAGACGGTATTTATTCAGGCTTCCCGACAATTTAGAGCTTGTTTAGGAATCGCTTAATCAGCTGCGCTTGGCAAATTTTAATTTTCTGACAATTCTAATTCACAAATTTGATAATTCCCATTTTTAAAAGCAGCAACCAGTATCTTATTTTCTAAAGGATGCCACCTTGGCAAGGTTTCTCCATATTCGTTATGTGTTATTCTTGTTTTATTGTCCCCGTTTTTATCCATGATATAAATTTCCGGCCTGATATCTTCCATGGATGTGACATAGGCAATTTTCATATTGTCAGGTGACCAGGACGGACAAAAATTATGTTTAGGCCATGTCGTCAACCTTAATATGTTACCACTGTGTAGGTTAATTCTGTATATTTCATCATCCTCATTGTTTGTTTCATATCTGGAAAAATAAACGATCTCTTTTCCGTCATTAGACCAATTCGGAAAAAAATTCCGTTTCCCGTTTGCAATTAATGTTTTAAGCTTCCGGCCATTTTTATTGAGAATGACAATGTTGCTTTGTTCTTCCGATTTGGTGACACTTACCGCTATTCTTTTCCCGTCCGGAGCATACGATGCAAATATCAATTCCCCATCCTCAGCTTTTGCTTTAAGCCTTGTCTCTTTCCTGTCTTTTATTCTGATGGTAAATAATTCGATGTTTCCATTTCTATTAGATTCAAACAGAATTTTTTCCCCTTCGGGATGCCATGATGGCCTTCTGTCGTCCGCTTTGTTTATCGTTAATCTTTCTACATTTTTTCCCTGCCAATCCATCAGATAAATATCCCAATTACCATCGCGATTCGATTCAAATACAATCCATTTTCCATCGGGGGAGTAAGAGGCATAGGAGTTCTCATATCCGCCGTCGGTAAGGCACTTTTCTTTCCATGAGGAATTTGTCTGACCCGATACCAGAGCCATTGGAATTAGTGAAATGAATAGTATTGAAAAAATTTTGGACATGCGTTTTTTTTTCTTATCGGTAGCCTGGTAATATATCGTTTATCCGCCATTGCTGCACAGGCGCTGATGCCTACACGAAGTAAACCACCTGCACCGAAAATCGGGAAAACTGTAACGCTCGCAGACTATATCGATAAAGCATATGCGCTTTATCTTTCGGACGGTTCATATCAGGAGTACAAAATACTCCCGTCTCATGATAAAAGCAAGCGCAGGGGCAGTATTAGTTCTGGCTTCTCTACAATTAATGGGCGGTATTTGCGGGGCTGCAAAATACCGGAAGTGATTGTTGGGGCGAATTTGCCAGCCTGTTACTGACTGGTCAAAATTTAAATTAATGGGGCTATGACACAATACACGATTACAATTCCTAATATGGAAGCTGAAACGGCATATAAGATTAAATTCCCTATCACGAACGGCATTGCTTTTTTTCCAAACGCATGATGCCATTTCCAGGGTATCATCATTAACAATGCAGAGGTTCCCGTCAATAACCATCCAAAAATTCTAAACAAATCAGGGAGCAGCATGCGGTCAGCATAAATCAGCACGCCCAAGCCTGCAATAAGCCTTAACAGTTGCTCGATATAATGCTTTTTTGCAGAGCTTGCGAATGAACTTAAAAAAGTGGTGGCAAATCTTTTGTTTAGCAAGGTTACGATCAGCAATGAAATTAAGGATAAGCCAAACAAAGTTGTTACGATTCCGGCTACTATTTCCATCATAATGCTTGTTGTGTAATAGCTTTTGAACACTGTCCGTTGCCGTTATTTGACAACTAAAGTTTCGGGCCTGGCTTTCGAGCGGAATTTCAGCGTAAAAAACGGTCCACCAGCGCTTTAATTGAAACGAAAAAAGTGTTCATTATAGCACGTTACCCCAATTTTTTCAACCTGCTGTTACCTGCTGTAGACCTTTCTATCGTCCCGGTCATTTTATTGTATCCACCGAACAAAGCTATTTATGTTGCCAAAATCTTTCCATTGAATTTTCAAAGTGTCTTTGTCAACAGAAATGATTTTACCTTCTTGAATAAAGTCATTGTAATAGATTTTAATTTTGTTTCCGTTGAGTTCATATGGCATATCTCCGTCTCCGTCATAATCAACCACAAAAAATGATTTGCTGGTTAGTTCAAAATTAGCGTGTGGACCATCCGGGTCGCTTGTCCAAATACCAAAAAGCAATGCTGTGTCAAGGTTTGTCTTAATTGTCGACATTTTAGGTCTATCAATATTCTTGATATCCGGGTTGTCGGTATTAAAGTCGGAAATTGAAAAAGACTGTCTATTGTCGGTATTAGCAAGTTCATTATAGCCATGCAGGATGCTATCGGCCTTACTTGAGCTGTTATCCGTTGAATTAGTCGGTTTAGTATTGCAGGCTGTAGTCGCCAAAATCACCAATCCGATTAGTGTCAGGTTATATGGTCTTAGCATTGTTATTATTTTTATTGTTCAGGTGTTTTCAGCTGCTTTATTTTCAGTCGTTCAACCTTGTCTGTCCTGCCATTAATCAAGCCCTGTAAGACCTGAATGGCTATCCCCGAAAGTTAACGAATAAGCCACATTGTAGCCTGCAGAAAAGTTGCCTGACAGATCGTCACTCAACGTCCATTAATTTATCTAAAAATTGGATTGGCGCCTGATGGTTTGGGTCAATATTATGCGCTATTTCAAATTGTTTTTTTGCATTTTGATAATCGCCCATATTACAAATTCTTTGTAATAAAAGCACAGCGCTTGACTGAAACAACGTCATCCGCCATTGTGTCAAAGCCTGTTATGCGAGCCGTTTCGTTATCATTTGCAGCAATTTGTCCCGGCTTGAATGGGTGGGCATTTCACTGTCCCGTAACTGCAATACACGCAGCAGTCACCCTGTTTAGGCTTTAGTACTTTCTTGCAGTTTTCGCATTCATAAAAGTATTGGCAGGCGTCTGTCGGCATGGTTTCATCCTTCTTGTGTCCGCAATAGGGGCAAGTAATGGTTGACTGCAGTATGATGGTCATTTTATTTCTTTCTTGTCCGTAACGGAATAGCCCGTTTTAGCAATGGCTTCTTCTATTGCTTCCATGTACGTTTGTGCCTCGTCAAATTCTATGATGGCGTTTCCTTTCTCATAAGAAACGGTCGTCTTAACTATTCCTGCCAACTTATTCACTTCGTGAATCACGTGTTCTTCACACCCCGAACAAGTCATTCCGTTTATATTAAATTCTACTGTCTGCCTGTTTGTTTGATCGGTTAAGATTGTTTGATATTCTGTCTTTGGAAAAAAAACGTGGGCATACACTGGAAACGCGAGCATCAGTCCTGCAAAAACGGTCACGATACCTAAAAACTTCTTTGTCTGAATGAAAGGTGTTTTTTCGGTCGTGTCGCAGTCGCAGTCTATTTGTTTTTGGGGCTTCAGTTTTTGATACCAGGCAAATCCAAGCACCAAAACGGTCAGTCCGATTAAATATGGCCTTAATGGGTCGAGCCACGAAAAAGTTGAAGCAAGTCCGCTTGTCCCTGCCAACAAAGCCAGAACAGGCGTAATACAGCAAAGTGAAGCCGAAATTGCGGTCAAAAGTCCAAGTCCTGCAAGTTTATTTTCTGATTTCATTTTCTCGTTGTCAATGCTGTTTGTTGTCGTTTTTTAAGCTGCAGTGTAACGGTTTGCAGCTTGCCGCAGCGGTGGATTTCGGAGCACTGCACTGTCTGCCTGCACTGAACTTGATACGAAGCATAAAGCTTCATTGAAACACTGAACTCGCTTTTTGCCAAACGCCTGTTAGCGGTTCGGCTCCTACTCCCGTCGTTAAAACGCCATTCTGTTTGTTCATATTCAGTCAGTTAATTTTACACCAAATCGGTCAGCAAGTGCTTTAACGTATTCTTTATGCCCGTTTTTTAATTCAATGTTGTCATAATAGTCTTGAAACAGTTTCTCTGCTTTTGTTCTGTCTCTATGAAGTTCAATAAGTGCCACGTCTAATTTTGCTCTTGGCGAACCGCCTTCATAAGTTCCTAAGTACTTACAAATCTTATCTCTGTTTTCAAAGTTATCAAACCAATTAAGTCCGTGTGAGCTCAGTCCGTCAATAACTTCTTTCGCTGTTTTATTGTTGTCATCTGAAATAGGCCACCAATGGTCTTGTTTAACAGTCAAATGGGGTAGTCGTTCTCTAATTTGGCAGTCGTAATCCTGGTATATGTCTTTCGGTTTGTTGTGGCCTGAAAGTTCATAAATTTCTCTTACCATAACGCCTAAATTGACTGTAAACTTGCCATAAAAATTTTCTCTAAATCCTGGGATTACATACTTGTCGCCAAATTCGTACCTGCCACTTTGAATATTGATTACTTGAAAAATTCCGTCTTCTGTTTGTCTGTTAAATGTCCGCCCTTTTTTCTTAAATCCTAATGGCTTCAAGAACAGAAAAATTTCTTTTTGAATGCTGTTCAAATGAGTATTAAGTTCAACCTTATTTGTCAAATCCTGATTCTCTGATTTTTCGTCAGTCAATTTTGGTATGTTTTTTAAGAAGTCAAAAATTTCCATTGTAAGTTTCTGTTTTTTATTCGGTGCCGTCTTCTAGCCTGACCGCTAACGTTTCAGGGGTTTACGATGAAGGGGAGTTTTAGCACTAAGCGCTTCTGCGAAGCACGGAATCCCCGATTTTGCAACCCCCCATGTTAGCGACTGCCTGGCTGTTCGTCCATAGTCCGTGAGCCTGAGTTTTACACGGAAGTTTTGAAGTATAACTTACCATTTTAGTCAATTAATTAAATCCCTAATGTCACCAAGTGCTTATGATAGCTCAGTCATAAATTGCTGTATTTTGCTCATTGCCTGCTTAATACTCGCTTGCATCCGCTGCAGAATAAGCTGCTTTTCTTTATCTTCGGGTGAAACATCGTCCATGAGACGGGTATAACCATCTAACCTGCAGTTATAAAGCCATTTTCGAATATCTGGATACTGGCTCCAGATAAACTTATTCCTCATGTTATATCCCAGGGTTGATATCCAGTCAATTGCATGGTTGGGTAACGGTACTACAGGACACAACTCATTCTTTTTTGTTTCATCGTCATAAGCTGCCTCGATATGAGCTATAAATGCTGCACTGGCCACCACCTGATAAGCCATAACGCACTGAATTGTTATTTGGTTGCCATCAAAAACCCGAACTATTTTAGTGTTTGAGATTCCGCTGGCACTGCAATCTACGTAAATAGTATCGGGTGATGATGGTATTGTTCCTCCATCAAGTATTACCTTATCTTTCGTAATGTGCTTTACTCGCCCCATTCTGACAATGTTTTTAATGCGTTGTAATTGCTCCAGTTCCATGGGTGTAATCGAAGCTCCGTGAAACATGGTCGGCTGCACATTTTTATCCAATCGCAATAGAATTTTTTCACTTTCAAGTCTGCTAAAAAGATCATTTACTGAATCAGCTTGTACGATGGCTTCGAACTGAGTTGCTAAAGCCCCTACTGAAAATTGAAAGAAATCTTCAGTAGTCTGATTATTTATACGATTAAAAAACCACGAGTCCCTGGGCATTATCCATGAAATCTTGTCGGGGTCAACATTATTTGTCAGAAGCCACAAGCAAGCGTCAATTCCCGTTTTGCCTGCCCCAACAATAACGAACTTATCCGGAGGTTCAGTTACGTGTATTAAATTATTTATAGGCATAAAATTTACCCCTGGATCAATATGGAAATTTGGGGTATGCGTAGACGGAATGGTTGTTTTTAAGTAAGTAGCATCAACAATCTTCTTATTTACTTTTACCGTATAAGATTCACCTGTTATGTTCGAGATAAAGCTTGCGTTACCGTGATACTCACACATGGGAAAATAGCGCACCCGACCACTTGGAAGAAACCGGTGGTTCATTACTTCATCAAAATAGGCATTAATTCTTGCACCCGAAGCAAGTTCATAAAGCCCTTGGTTTAATCCAACCTCATCCTTTATTTTACTACTGAGCTCTGTGGAGTTTACACCATAATACAATGCCGGTTGATGCAGGGTAACAAACGGATAAGCCATATTCCAATGCCCCCCTGGTTTAGCCAGTCTGTCAACAATAATTATACTGGAATTAGTCTCCTCCAGCAATACATCAGCAAATGACATACCTACAGCTCCACAACCAACAATCAGGTAGTCGGATTCCAGTGATTTACTATGATTAGCCATGTGTACTAAATTTGAGGTAATATAGAAAGATATCCATACTGGTTTGCAACGGCAACTTAGACTCGTGAACCAGGAGCTAACGTTTTACGCATTGTCATAGGCGCGGATAAAATGTCTGCCTGCTTATCCGCAAACCCGCCTCCCGGAGGGCAGGCCCGCCTCCCGGAGGGCAGGCAGGCAAGAACTAAACTAAAAATAGCAAACAGTTCTATTTCAGGTACTTTGTAAAAAAAGTGGTTTGGACAGTACTTGCTTCATCAAAAAGCTTACCGGGATAAAACATGAGTCCAAAATGCCCGCCATCAATTTCTACTAACTGCTTTGGTTCCGGAGCAAGTGAGTAAGCGAACCGGGCAACATCTGAGTTTGCCCCGGGCATTTCATCATCATATGCCACCATCATAAGAAGCGGTGCTTTTATGTGCGGAATGCAAACTACCGAGTTAAACTTCGTTTGCACTTTGGGCGTAACATAAGTAGCATGGTTAACCCATTTTGTGTTATAACGGGTTCCATACTCCATAAACCACCTGTAGGCCGTAAGAGGCTTAAGCAATGATGGTATACTTTTCTGATCAAAAGAAACAACGGGCATCGGTCCCAGCACAGTTTCCGGAGTGTTTACATCACCACTGTCAAAAGTTTCTTTCAGTGATTTAAAAAGACTTCCATCGGGGTCGGAAGGAGGCATTTCTCTGCCACAAGCAGGTACCTGAGCCACTACTGTTTTTACCCTATGGTCCATTGCAGCTACAAAAATTACCTCATCACCACTCATGCTATCGCCCCACAGTCCTATTTTAGTACTATCGACTTCCGGTAATGTTGCAGCAAAATCAATTGCATCGCGATAACCACGCGCTTGTGTCCACCTGTTCAATTCACACCTCGGCTCGCCATCACTAATCCCCAGGTTCCGATGGTCGTACAGCAATGCTGCAAAACCAGCCTTACAAAATACCTCCGCATAGCGATCGGCCGTCATCCCTTCTATGGTTGCCGAGTATCCGTTGGTCATGATAATCAATGGGAGCTTCTTTAAATTTATTTCCGGCAAATAAAGCCTGCCTCTCAGAATTGCACCTTCAGATTCAAATTCAACAGACTTAAAGATCACTTTGCTTTCAGATATATTCATATGACTACCATTATTGTTTTTGGCGAATAGTATTGCTTGTGCGAGCAGAAAAGCCATTACTATGTTTCCCATAGACATTCGTTTTTTGGCCTATTGGCCTGTTCATTGACTATTTATGCTAAATAATCCGAAGTCAACTTTTGGAGGGCTACGAACCACAATGGTTCGTGGTTTTTCGTTACCGTTTTATCAGCTTCATTTACTTCGACCTTGACTACGTACTCATGTCGTTTTTCGTAAGTCAGCGTTTCAAATTGTTATAAAGCTAAAAAAAAGTTTAATTATTTAGTCTTTGTTTCAATTATTTGTCAGCAATACTTTTTGGTAAGTTATCATAGAGCTTGTTCGGGATTTTCTGACAGCGGTCCCCCAGCCTGGAGTCGCAGGACCGTTGCCTGTTCGTTATCCCTTAAAGGTATTGCCTGACAAATGTTCGTCCGCCTGGCACAAAACCTGTATGATATGCCATTTTTCCTATCATTGTCACAGGTCTATTATGCGGTCAGCTTCTCGTATGCCGCTTAAATAGGCTCCATGAACGGTCCCGCGATATTCTCTGTTTGTATGTTCGCCTGCAAAAAATAGTTTGTTGTTTACTGCTTTTGCAAGCGTATCAAAGTCTGCTGAGGTTGTGCCGTTCGTTGCGTAGGAATAGGCTCCATAAGCGTTGATATTTTGCCCCCATTTTGTTCTCAGCATATTTGTCGGATTAGGAATGTTGTTGCCATAAATGGTTTTCAGGTGCAGCATGACTTCATTGATCACATCATTGTCAGACATGCTTTCGGTTGCTGTTGCGTAATCCCCAAAGGCAAAAGTCATCAAGGCATTTGCGGTTGTGAATTTCTTTACATTCAAAAAGTAGTTAAATTTTCCCTTTGTTTCGGGGGTATATCCGATATATTGCAAGTTCGTGTCCCAAAATGCATTATTCCAGACGAATAGAAACTTATTCATATTGCCCATATTTGTTTGGGTAATGGCTGTTTCCTTATCTGCAGGAAGTGGTGGTGTGAAACTGATGGCATTGTTTTTTAATACGCCCAGGGGAACAGAAACGATTACGTAATCCCCTTCCACTACATTTCCGTTTGCGACTACTTTAATTTTTTGGTCGGTGTAGTCGATGGCTGAAACGCTTGTATTTAAACGAACGTCAAGTCCATTGGCTAAATAATCTGCTACTTTGTCGTAGCCATTGGTTATGATGATGTCATCGCCGTTATATGCTTCATCATCGTCAAAGAATTTTGATGATAATTTTGAAATATCACCACCTGTACTAAACTCTAAATACGCCGAAAGCATATATTTCCAAAGTCTGTTATTTGCTTGTGCCGGGTATAATGAGTTGAATACCGTTTGAAAACTTTGATTTTGATTTCCGGCATTTCTTACTGCGTTCAGGGCATTGTTAAATTGATTTTCAGAACTTGTCAGCGTGCTGTCTGAATAGTCAGAGCCGTTCGTATCGTAAACGACAACATGGTCATCGTCTGTCAAAAAGGTATTTGCCCCTGACTGTGAAGCCAAATTAGTAATTGGATTTCCGTTGGGTCCATGTATCCAACTCGCCCCTTCGTCAAAAGCCACGCCCAGACTTCTATCGGTTCTTAACCGTCCGCCAACTTTTTCCTGTGCTTCCAATACAATGACGGTAAATCCTTTTTGCTTTAATTTTTTCGCTGCGGCAAGTCCAGAAATACCTGCACCAATGACAATGACAGTCTTTCCATTTGGTTGAAAGTCATCCTCATCCTTACTGCACGATGCCAGCAGATTAGGTGTCATTAAAATCAAAGGGAGCCCCGTTAAAGTGTCTTTGATGAATTTTCGTCTTTGCATGTTCAGGTGGTGTGGTGTGGTGTTGTTTTAAGTGGCATATAACGGTTGGGGGGCGTTGGGCGTTTTGTCGACCGCTATTTTTCTTCAGTCCTTGCCTGTTGTCGGGTCGTTGTAGTCAAACGTTACTTTGTCGGCTCTCCGCATTGCGCTCAGACGAAACGTCCTGAGCACTTTTATAAAAACCTATGGGCTTTAATTCTGTCCATTAACCCAATTACCGACCCATTTAGGTCGCTTTGATTGCACTTGTATTCTTCTATTTCTCCGTATTTCTTATACGTCGAAATATTAAACCCTTCTTCAATGTCATTATAGTAAATTACCTCCCTTCCAAAGATTGCCACAACCCAAAAGCCACCACCCTCTGTCCCATATTCCTTTTCTTTCCATTTTTCTGGTTCTATTTTTATTATGTCCCAGAAGTTTAATTGATTGTCGTTTAACTCAAGTTCTCCCTTGAGAATTAAAATCCTAAGATTTTCAACTGTTATCGGTGTCCACTTGCCAGTCATTTCATTTATTATTTTTCTGTTTGCCGTGAATTGAAACTGATTCTTTTCTCTGCTGCAATTTTAATTTGAAACTCGTCACCGAGCCTTGCGCACAACGGTTTTCGGCTTGGCGTTTGGGTGGGTTTAGCTTCGCTGATTTTCAACTGTCAACCAGCACTGAACTTGAATAGAAGCACAAAGCTCCAGGTTTGCACAGCCTGTCCTGTGAGGGACGAAACGGGATCAGCCTGCCTGATACGGAATTCGTTTTTACAGTAGTTTTTCGTCTTTAAAACTCAGTCAAAGATACGGTCATGCCAAACTTGTCTGCATGATCTTTGAATGTTATTTTGTATAAATTAAGTGATGCGTCATTAGTCAGCTGCTGCCATTGATTTTTTTTAATGGCAAACTCAGCTTCCATGAGTTTATAAGCTTCTTTTGATCTATCGGTAAATGAACTAAATGTCGGAATTCCTAAAACATCGTAAAACACTGTCCAACGAGAATCGCTTTCGCCAATTTGGAAAATGACAATTTTATATGGTACAGGCACTAGGTTCTGCTCTGTTGTGTCAGAGAAATGAGAAACGCTATATCTTTTTGTCTTACTTGATTTACTGTAGTCAATATTATTTTCTGTTAGAACAACTTCTGAAGCCCAAAATAGCGAATTCCTGTATTGATTAATAAGTTCAAAAAAGAGATTGTAAGCCTTCTCCTGGTTTCTGCGCACTTTGTGAAGGATATGATAATCCCAGCCAGCTGCTAAAGCACCCTTTTTTCTCCAACCGCACGTCCATGTACTGAAATGTGAAAAGTCTGGAATTCCATAGTCCAGCAAATTGGTTTGTGCAAGTGCATCTTGATAGGCTCTTAGATAAAGATATAAGTTGTCTATTGTTCGAGGTCTATTCCCAAGTGAAAAGGCCGGTCTTAGTTTAATAAAATCAATAACATCATAAATGTTATTCGGGTCCCATTGAAACGTCACTTCTCCAAGTCCATTTATTATTTGTCGTTTCATAAAATTACTGCTAACGATTTTGAGATTTGCGTTGGGCGTGTTTTCAGGGCACAAAACTGTCAACCCAGCACAAAAGTTAAATTGAAAAACTGAACTTGAATTTAAGCACTTCACCCCACATGACGCCAAACCCATGTTACCAGCTGGCGTTCTTGTCCACTGTGTCAATAAACCATTGTCGTTGTTGAGTTTAACCGTCATTGTATGTGTCGTGTTGGTCTGTGAGGTTGCGTATTATTTTTTTCAGAAGGGTGGGAGTTTTTTTAATTTAATTTTTCTTGAGTGGCAAAGGTGAAAGCTCTTTTGCAAGCTTTGGTCTGTGCTTGGGCTAGTACGGCTTGCAAATGTGCTTACACCTGTGCATTGGCGTTTAGCCCTTTCCATTTATCGTAATCATTATTTCTCTGAAACTTTCCAGGCCTGCTTCAAGGTTTTCAATTATTTCTCCTGCTAGAACATCTGGGTCGGGCAGATTGTCAAGGTCAGCAAGTGATTTGTCTTTTATCCAAGTTATGTCAAGCGATGTCTTGTCACGGTTGATGATTTCATCATAAGTGAACTTTCTCCAACGTCCTTCAGGATTTGTCTCTACGTTATAAGTTTCTTTTCGTTTGTGTCTGTTGTCGGGATTGTAGCAATTAATGAAGTCTCTCAGGTCTTCAAGTTTTAACGGATTCTTTTTCAGAGTAAAATGAATGTTGGTTCTGAAATCGTAAATCCAAATTTCCTTTGTCCAAGGTTGTTTTGATGCTGGTTTGTTGTCGAAGAAAAGCACATTTGCTTTAACGCCTTGTCTGTAAAAAATACCTGTCGGCAAACGAAGAATTGTATGCAGATCGGTTGTTTCCATTAATTTTTTACGGACGGTTTCACCTGCACCGCCTTCAAACAAAACATTATCGGGTAAAACGACGGCTGCTTGCCCGGTAGATTTCAGCATGGTTCGGATATGCTGAACAAAGTTTAATTGCTTGTTACTGGATGTTTCCCAAAAGTCTTGCCGGTTGTAGGTGAGTTCGTCCGTTTCCTGCTCCCCTTCTTCGTTGGTGGCGGTCATGCTGCTCTTTCTGCCGAATGGCGGATTGGCCAACACATAGTCCACTCGTAAACCGCTATCTGAAATCAAGGCATCAGCAGGAGAGATGAAGTTTTCGCTTTCAAAATCTCCGATATTGTGCAAAAACAAATTCATCAAACACATTCTTCTTGTATTTGGCACAATTTCATTTCCGAAAAATGTTTCGTGCTTTAAAAAGTGCTTTTGCGTTTTGTCTAATTTCTGTTTTGCAATAAAGTCATAAGCCGCTAAAAAGAAACCACCAGTTCCACAAGCAGGGTCAGCAATGGTTTTCATGGGTTCGGGTTGCACACATTCTACCATGGCCCGAATCAAAGCCCTTGGTGTAAAGTACTGGCCCGCACCGCTTTTGGTGTCTTCTGCGTTCTTCTCTAAAAGACCTTCGTAAATGGTTCCCTTGATATCGGCGCCAAGGGTAGCCCACTGCTCTTTATTAATCATATCAATGATTTTATAAAGCATGGCAGGCTCTTTGATCTTATTCTGACTTTGGACAAAGATTTGACCCAAAACGCCTTTCTGCCTGGAAAGCACATTCAATGTTTTGGAATAATGCTGCTCTAATTCATCACCACGCCTTGAAGTAAGGCTTTCCCAGTTGTGTTCGACCGGGATGGGCAATTTTCTGTTGTGGGGCGGCTTGCTGAATTCATCCGCCATTTTTAAAAACAGCAAATAGGTGAGTTGCTCTAAGTAGTCGCCGTAACCCACGCCAATATCTCTTAGCGGATTACAGAAACTCCAGACTTTGCTGACTATTGCTGATGTATTTTCGTTGCTCATAAATTTAAAATAGTTTCAAAGACGTATTTTAGGGAGTCTTCTAAATTTTTCCCTTCAATAGGCGTCTCAATTAATCTGTCCTGAAATCCGTTTTCCTCGTACCATCTTTTCTTTTTAGCTGCTCGTTCAGCATAATCAAAGTTGTTCATCATACCGTTGTGTTCCCAATAGTATTCCTTTCGATTGTGCTTGAACGTAAAGTCTGGCAACTTGAAAGATTTGCCGTCTTTTGAAATTAGTGGCTTCTCATAGAAAAAACCAATTTCTGCTTTTGCCAATGCCTCTGCAATCATTCTTTCACCCTCTGAACGAACAAACAAATCGGGCAACACTTCATAAATTAGATTTTCAGGTTTGTATTTTTCAAAGTCCTTTGAAGGAATTCCCTTCGATGTGCTAAACAAACTGGAATTGCGTTTTACAATTTCAGATTTACCCAACCACAACCTGCTTTTCAAAATACTGATGTCTTTTTCTACCATGATGATTTGAATACTGGTAGAACGGGTAAGTGCTGTATAAAGCATCTCTCTGTTTAGGAAATCATTATCCTCGTTGGGCACAATCATAATAGTGATGTCGAACTGGCTTCCTTGAGCTTTATGAACCGATGTGGCATAGCCCAATTCCAACATTTCATTGGTTTGCTTTTTTGTTGGGTAATAGGAATATCGGTCATAATCTTTGGGGAATTTCACCAATAACTTTTTAGCCTTGTTTGGCAGATAATATCCAAGGGTTCCGTTAGGAATGTAGTTTTCATCCATCTTCTTAAACTGCCCGTCATCATGATCTAAGGCCTTATATGTATAATTTCTGACTTGTAAAACTTTATCACTAAATACAAAGCCATATTTAGCCCATTTATTCACTGCCTCTTCGCCACGTAGTGTTTTTTGTATAACCAGATTAAGATTGTCAACTCCACTCGGTGTATGTCTGTATGGAGCTATTACATTGATGGCTTCAATCTTTTTATCTTTGGAAAATGGAATGCCATGCACTTCATTGTATCGCTCACCAATTGATTTACTGCTTGCGAGTTTTTCCAGCCTCCTAACTGCATAGTCCAATATTTCAGGAATCTTTCTTTGAATATCTTCTTCATCTATCCAGTAGTCAATGATTAAATCTGATTGATTATTCGGATTGTTTAGGTCGTATTTTCCTTCCGCAATTTCGTTAAAAATATCTTCATCGGGTATTTCAGCAACCTTTGCATAGTGACTAGCCAGTATAGATGCCTTGCTGCCTTGTGCCTGGCGCCAGTTATAATGCAACTCTGCAAGATGTTTCGCTTGACGAGTGCTGTCTTTTTGTAGATACTTAATCAGGTCGAAGAATATTTTTCCAGGGCCTATTGGCGGCAACTGATTATAGTCGCCTACCAAAATCATTCGCTCAATGTTGTTCATATCCAATACCCGAAGCATTGTGCTGAACAGCATTACTTCAATCATGGAACATTCATCAATGATAACAGTGGATGCCTGATGCTTATCTCCACCGCTTACCTTCAAGGTAAAGTTATTTTTGTTTATCCACCCTCTACGCATCAAAAAGCCGTGGATAGTCATCACGGTTACGTTCGGGTCATTGATTCGGTCTTTCAAAATCAAGGCTGCTTTACCTGTGGGTGCCAGCAGAAGGAAATCATGTCTTGGCTCTGTTTCTTTGATGCCCTGAACCAACGAACGGATTACCGTTGTTTTTCCTGTTCCTGCTGTTCCGGTCAAAACACTCAAGCGGCTGGTGTATAATTTTTCCAATGCGGCTATTTGCTCAGGATTAGGTATTGTATTGTTGGATTTAATGATTTTATCCCAATCAGTGCCGGCTGATTTTATGCCATCATCTTTTAATAGTGTTACAAACTCTGTTCTTATTTTTCGCTCCGCATCGTGCAAGCGTTTAATGTAAATGGAGTGTATGCCATCGGCACGATCTTCCACTACTTTTGGAGCAAAAACATCTTTGTGCTGGTTCCAGGTTGTCAGGTCAAAGTTGAATAATCCACCACCTTTATCATTCTGTTCATGCCATTGATTTACTTTTTCTGCCAGCGGTGTCCATTCCAGAAATGTATGTCCTTCAGCAGCGGCTTCTTTCAGCATGGAGTGCATCAGGCAACGCAATCTTCTGGGGTCGTCCCAACCAACACGGTCAGCCTCTCCCAAATCTTCCGAAGGCACCATGCCATGGTCTATCTTTTCAAAATTTACAAAGTCGGTAACATCGCTTCCGGTGTATTCCTCGGCAATGATGTAAGGATTTTCGTAAATGCTTTCCAGTGATGAGTGAATGGAATACATACCACGCTTATCACCCAGAATGTTCTTTACCTGCTCTTCATCCAAATCAAAAAATGGCAAGCAGTCTCGGCATAGTTTGGCTTTGAGTTCTTCATTCCCGTTGCCGGAATTTAGCATGGCTTCAAAGCGTTTTTTGCATGGGGCGAGCAATGAATTTTCATCCAAACTCATTTTTTCGTAGCCCTCAAACCGGTCGAAGAAATAATCTTTGATACTGTTAATTGGATGATTTTTCAATCGAATACGAATAAACTCCTCCGGCTTTTCCATGCCCAAAAAGCGAAGCACCGAACCGAGGCCCGGATATAAACCTCGGCTTATCCAACATTCTTTGCGTATAGATTTTAACCAATCCAAATGCTTTTCCCATTGCTCCATTTCGGGTTTGGAAAAGTAATTCTGCTTTATGACAGTTTTTACCGATGCAATGGCTTTGTCAATTAAACTGATAGCATCATCATCACTTACATGATGGGCAACATATTTAAAACTACGTGACAAGTCGCCTTCGGCAAATACCGCAATACTACGGACATCTTTGCCCAATTTCAGATATTCCTGATAGGGCAATCGCATACGTTCTTCGGGGTCGTTTTCTACCTGCCTGCTCCAAATATAGCCGCCATACAATTCTTTTTGATCTTTGGGAATATCATCCCACATGGTGAAGGGATGCACCTTTTTTACCCTTGCAATTCCTGCCAGCAAATACTTTTTATCGTCACCCGAAACAGGGTTGTCGTAATTGCAATAATAAAAAATAAGCCCTGCACTTCCGGCTTCTTTAAGTTCATCAAAAAAACTTTCGACAGACTCCTTTCGTTCTTCGGCTTCTCTGCGTTCACCGCTTTCATCCCACATATCTTCAAACGGCCAGGTACCACTGCTATTCGGTAAAATGTCAACGGTTTTGGGCGATGTATTTTTGATAAATGATTTGGGAACATGGGTGTGCCTTACCTGGGCGTTTCCAAATACATTGATGTTTTCGGTACAAGGTGGATGATACTCCCAGTTGACATCGAATGCCTGACCGGCAATTTTTTCCTCCTTCTTATCATCTTTGTCTCTTCGGATTTTTTCAGCGTTTACCGAATGGAAGCCTTTGCAATAGGAGTTCTTGGCAGGATTGTCGCAAACGCAACCATCCCAACCTCTGTCGTGCCATGGTAATCTAATGGATATATGTTTCATTGCTTTTTCTTTCTTGAATTATTCCCCTTTCCAGCCCTTATCCGCTCCAACAACCGCTCCGCCGGTTCATCATTAGGATCCTGCGGAACAAGTCTGCCCTCAAATGCCTTTTTGATAATGCTCAAACGCAAAGCTTCTGCCTGTTGTAAACTGCTTTCAATGGTTTCTTCAATTTTATCGCAAACAGATAGACGAGACTCAATTTGTTGAATTATTCTTTCTTGCTCTGAGGGAACACAGGTTATTACATTAAACTTTCTAATGTCTCGAATATTTAAATGTGGTGAAGTCGTTCCGCCAATTAATGGGCGATATTGAGTTTTAAAAAGTGGAGATTGAAAGTAATACATGAAATACTTTGGTTTAATATCGTCTTTCAATCTAAACATCATCATTCTTTGTCCAAGGCAAATATCAATGTCTTTGGGAACTATAAGAGTTGTCCCCACAGTTCCTTCCCTTGCAAATAGAACATCTCCATACTCAGGCTTTAGTCTTGAAATTCTTTCTTTAAAAGTTGACTCGTCTACATATCTTATATGCTCGAAAAGTATTTTGCCATCTTCTATGCAAGTTGTATCAACGCAATACAAACCTGACTTTTTAAACTTTGCTGTAGAATGCAAACAATCAACAACATGGGTGCAGCAATTTTCTACGGTTCTTGAATCGGGATTTTGAACAGATTCAAATATGAATTTCAATACCGCTTGACGATAAACCTTCAATTGCTGTTTGGTGGTTTCTAAATATTCAATGCCTTTATCAAGGTCGGTGAGTAGTTGTTCGAGTTTAGCAAGTATGCGTTTTTGCTCGTTGAGTGGGGCAAGTGGCACTGGAATCTTTGAATATTCTGAAATCCAAAATCGTTTGTGTGTTTCACCTTTGATTTTTTGAATTTGCATGAAGTAATATGCCAACTTGATATTCACTAAATCGCAAGTCGGTTGTAAAATCTTCATAGCTGATGATTTTACCTTGAAAGGAAAATTTACAAACTGTGTTGCTGTTGTAAAGTCGTCAAATATTATCGTTGGTAATTTGGTGAAAATACCGTCTGTTTCATTGGTGTAACCTTTTATGAATGATTTGCCTGCCGTCAATACTGGTGTTGGGTAAGTATCTTTATAATCAGTTGACTTTACGATGTAGGCGGTTGGTTGGATGTAATCCAACAAATCTTCAAACTTGGTAATCGTCCAGCCTTTTGGTAATGTCTCTTTATTTACTTCCATCTGGTATTTTTAATTCTGCTGGTTGAACTGCTGTATTTTCTTGGGCGGCTTCTACAACTTCTTTAGCCGTTTTTAATTCATTAGAGAATTGCTCTCTTTCAAGTTTCAATTTGTCATTCAAAAATTTGTGTTTGATTTCAAATTCAGTAAATATCTCACTCCATTTCTTTGCATAAACTTTCACACGACCTTTGTCATGCCAGTGGATTAAAGAAGGTATACCATGATTTGCATTTGTTTCAATTTGTCTTTCAATGAATCCAGACCCATCAAAGTCATTTCCAATCAAGTAAAATTCCCATGACATATTTGGAGCATTAAATCCTGACTCACTCAAAATAGTTTCCAAGTATTTATCTACTTGAATATATTGATTTCTTCCTAGTTTAATATTTGGATGTTTAAGTTCAATAACAATATTTTCTATCCTGCTGGAAAGAATACTTTGTCGACAAGCAAAGATGTCCATCTCTTTATATTTATTGGGATGTTCCACTTTTTTATCTATATCTTCTTGATACAGCAAGTAGTGGTATCTTCTCAATGCTTCATCAAATTTTGGTTCTGCTGCTGTTACTAGATGATACTGCTCACCAAATAGCCAATAATGGCTTTCAATCATTTTTTGCAGGTGGTCAACTTCATTTGCTTTTAAATCAGGATTGAAAACCAAATCTTTCAGAAGGTAGAATGTCTTATATCTGTCTTCAATAAGTTTAATGGTTTCAATTATGCGATTAAGCTTTGTGGTTTTAAATAGGTTGGCTAAATCTTCTCTTTCTTCGGGTTCTAGTTCAACAACTTCGTTGATTATTTTAAACAAGTTTTCTCGTTCATTGGAATCAAGCAAAAGGTCCAGAAGTCTCACAAAAGTCTTCTTTTGGTCAATATTCAAACTAGCAAATAATTTCGGCTGTGCTTCATACAGCCCGATTATTGTTTCTTCTAGTTGTGGTTTTTTATACTTTTCTTCCCATTCGTTCTCGTAAACTGGCATTATGCCATCTTGCTCATATTTTTCTACAAGTCTTGAAGCATAAATTCTAAGAAATGGTTTTCTCTTTTCACGGAGTATTTTATTTACTTCTTTAATGAGATATTTATACTCAGGAGATGATTTTACTTTACCAAATAATTTTGATTGAATTTCATCTTCATTACTGTTGAAATCAAAATCATTAAAGAAATCGCTACTGATGAAAACACTATGAAAAAACTCATCACCTTTTTTATTCAGTGTAGTGTAATCCTTGTAAACTTCAATTTCATTTCCATTCAGAAAATAGTATTTAGAAAATTCTTTATGAAGTGAAGCTTGCCATTGAATGTATTTTACTTTAAATGCGGTATTAGAAGGCTCGTAAACAATTTCAATATCATCTTGAAAGTCAAGAATGTTTTGTGTGAAGTCTAATGGCTCGCCATTGATTATTATGGAATAGTTTTTTGCCTTGTTCAATTCCAAGAACCAACAAAATTCGCAGATTAGGAAAGGAATAATAGAGTTCTCTAAATCTTCCTTTGAAATAGTTATGTTGAAGAATGATACTTCTGTTCCAGTAATATTTTGAATTGGATTCTCAAAAATTGTTGGCTGAAATGTATTTAAACCATCAATGTTTATTTGAATTGAGCCACTGACCAATTCATCTTTTTCTTTATAGGTTGTTGTCCATTTTGCATTGTGGGCAAAAGTGAAAAATGTAAGTCTTCCGACACCATTCTTACCATGCATAATTGAAGTATGCTTGGGCGAGGATATTTCAACCGCCTTTTCTGATTCATAAAATGGATTGAACTTTGAAGAAAGTTTGCTTAAATCTATGCCATAACCATTATCGGTTATTGATATTGTTTCTAAATGCCCCAATTCATTTGCACTATAGTTAATGCAAATAGTATTCGCTCTAGCATCAAAGCCATTCCAGATATACTCAGCTACAGCCAATTTTTCATTGTAGTTTTTCAGTATTTTTTGAATACCCCTTGATGTTATTTTTACATTACTTGCCATTTTATGCTGCCAGTGCTTCGTTTAGTTCGTTAATAATTTCATCCATCTGTTCGCCAAACAATTGCCACATTTTGCCTTTGCCACCTTCGGCATCAAAAGGCGTGTAGCCCAAATCGTCTGCATCTAAATGTATGCTTGTGGCAATATGGTCTTTAATCATTCTCAGCCATTGCATTTGTTCTTCAGTAAAACGGTTGTGTTGTCCTGCATTCTTTTTCAAAATCCAGTCACGGAAATTCAAATCCACTTTGTTTGAATAATCTATCAATGTTGAATCAACTCCCGAAATTCTGCGAAGCAATGAAACCAATGCAATCAATTCAGATTTTGGGCTTCCTGTTGCTTTTTCTAATTGCTCATAAGCACGCCAAACTTGCATGGGTGCGAGTAATGGTCTTTCTAACTTCAACTTCTCTAACACTTCCTGAATCATTTTGTAATTCAGTTCACGTCTGCGATAAGGTTGCGTATAAAATATCTGTAGGGCAGTTATTTCGTCCTGATGTTTCGCCATCCAAGTTTTAAAATCTGCAACAAGATTTTCGGCTTTTTCTTTGCTGTCGGTTGCCCAACCTTTATTCAGCAAAGTGTCAGGGTTTGTTATGTCTATGGTTTGTTCGTGTGCCCTGCGAACATTGTCTATATAGTCTCGCAAGTCGCTGCTATGAAAAACTTCTGCTGCTTTTTCTTTCAGTTCGTCATGCAATTTATTGAATGCTTCTTCTTTAGCCATTGGCGATTCTCCCGCCATTTCAGTTTCAACTTTGGCTTTCAAATCGTCCAATACATCAGGATTGTACACTTGTAACAATTCATTCACAACTTGCTTTAGGGTTTTTCCTTCTGCCTTTTCACTGAACTGTTGTTTTTCTTGCTCTGTAACTTGCTTTTCTAATCTTGTTAAGCGATTTGCCAATGAAGAAAACAATTCTTCATCATGGTTGCCCACAGCAATTGCACCCAATAAATCTTTTAGCGGAACACCTGGCTTTTTCTCTAATGGTCGGCTATCACTTTTTATGCTTTTGGTTACGCCAACGGCATCCACAATTACAAAGTGGTCTTTGGTGTGTTTTGCTGTAGGTGTTACTTTTCTTAAATCGTCAAGGGTAATGATTCTTGTTCCCCTGCCTTTCATTTGTTCAAAGTAGTTTCTGCTTCTTACATCACGCATAAAAAGCAAACATTCCAAAGGTTTTACATCTGTGCCTGTGGCAATCATGTCAACCGTTACTGCTATTCTTGGGAAATAGTCGTTTCGAAATTGAGCCAACACCGATTTCGGGTCTTCGTCTTTGTTTCGGTAGGTAATCTTTTTGCAAAAACTATTTCCTTCTCCAAATTCTTCTCTCACAATGTTGATGATGTCGTCAGCATGTGAATCTGTTTTGGCGAAGATTAAAGTTTTCGGAATTTCAAATTCACCTTTGTCTGTCAAGCGGTCGGGAAATATTTCAGGCAAATGCTCTTTGAATGTTTTTATGATAAGCCTGATTTGATTGGGATTTACAATGTCTTTATCAAGTTGATTGGCTGTGTAGTTTTCGTTTTCGTCTTGCAGTTCCCAACGCTTTTTCCTTGATAACTTTTCTCTACGTTCTACATATTCACCTTTCCAGATTGTTCCGCCTTGTTGTGTGATTTGTGTTTCAATCAAGAAAACATCAAAGCCAACATTTACACCGTCTACAATGGCTTGTTCGTGGGTATATTCACTCACAATATTTTGATTGAAATAGCCAAAGGTTCGGTTGTCGGGTGTCGCTGTTAATCCAATTTGAAAAGCATCATAGTATTGAATCACCTGCATCCATAAATTGTAAATGCTACGGTGGCATTCATCAATCACAATAAAGTCGAAAAACTCAATTGGTAATTTTTCATTGTAAACTACTGGCATGGGTTCTTTGGGTTGCCAGCGTTCGTTTGGATTTTCTTCTTCGGCTGCTTCTTCTAATTCAGTTCCTTTCAGAATGGAATAAAGCCTTTGAATAGTGCTGATATATACATGATTGTCAGTAGGGACAAAGCTTGATTTCAAGCGGTGCACTCCATACAATTCAGTAAATTTTCGGTTGTCGTCATTAGGCAAGAATGACATGAACTCTTGTTCTGCTTGTTCACCTAGGTTTTTGGTGTCTACCAGAAACAAAATGCGTTTGGCTGCTGTGAATTTCAACAAACGATAAATGAAAGAAATGGCAGTAAAGGTTTTACCTGAACCCGTTGCCATTTGAATTAAAGCCTTTGGCTTAAATTCTTTGAATGAACTTTCAAGCTTTGTGATGGCGTTTATTTGGCAATCTCTCAAACCTTCGGTTTGCAAAACAGGAATGTCCAACAAACTTGCCCGAAGAGATTTTTCAGTTTTCAGCCAAGTCCTGAAAGTTTCAGGTCTGTGAAAAGTAAAAACTGGTCTTGAACGTGGCTTTGGGTCTCGGAAGTCAGTGAACCTTGTTACATTACCTGTGCTTTCATACACAAAAGGCAAAGGGTCGTTATTCAGATATTTTAATTTGCTGTTAGCGTATTCGTTTGATTGTTCTTCAACAGTTGTCAGTCGGTGCCCTTCTTCTTCTCGTTTTGCTTCAATTACTCCAACTGGCTTTTTATCAACGAATAGAACATAATCTGTTTCTTTTCCGTCTTGTGTCAAATAGTAGCGAACAACCACACCAAGTGCGGCATTCAGGTTTATCTTGTCTTTGTCCTGTATAACCCACCCGCAAGCAATCAATTGCTTGTCAATGTTATCTCTTGCTATTTGTTCCGGATCTTGATTCACTTTTAGTTAAATATTTACAATTTTTAGTTGGTTAAAACACGTAAAATTAACCTTATTTTCGATGTTGAACTCGGTCTTTGGTGCGTCGGCAAAATTGACTCTTTGGGTTTTGCCTGTGTGTAGGCTTGTGGGCAGGGGCAAAACCAAATGTGCCAATGTGGGCTGGCAGAATTTCAAAATATTTTGTGCGGTGAAAAAAATAAAACGCAGAAGAGTAGGCAATGAGTGTCGGCTTACTCGCTGTCCGTTTGTTGTATCGTTTTTATGTCTGTGTTCACCTGTCAAAATGGTTTACTTTTTTCTTGTTTAAGTTTGTGGCTGTGTGCTGTGTCGTTGTCTTTTTACGCTTGCTGGAAACGTTTTCAGGCTTTGCGTTCGGGCGGGATTCGAATCACAAAACTGTCAACCTACACTGAACTTTAATAGAAATATAAAGCTCCGAGTTTGCACAGCCTGTCCCGTGAGGAACGAAATGGGATCAGTCCGCCTGACGCAAAACCCGTGATAGTTGTAGCCGTCTATGTCGCATTGATTATCGTATTAGTTGTTTCAAATCTTGCTTTAACTGTGTCGTTGTTAACTTTTATTAGGTGTCGATTTAACATTGCTTCGTAGTTATCAAGACCGACAGCTTTAGCGATGTAGGTTTCATTGATTAAATTTAGCCTGTTAACAACTGCACTTAGGTTTGTAAGAATTTCAATTCCTTTAAATTGCGTAGAGGAAAAAGTGTCTATGTCCTGGTAGTTTGCCTTAATTCTTTTTCTGTAAAGCAAATCCATAATGGTTGTGTGTCCCAAAGCGTTTGAAACTTGTTGCCACATAGCTGGACTTAACTTCTTTCTTCTCTGTCCTTTACCGTTTTTGAATTTTAAGTCAGGTGCTTTGTCGTCTAATTTGAGTTCTCTTGTTGCTTTTAAAAATTGGCAAATGTGATTGTCAATTGTCTTAATGTTACCTGTGTCAAAGTCCATTGATGCTATATCATTAGGCTTTGCAATATTCACAAATTCAAGGTTCTTTTTACCACCTGTGCAGTAAAAACAAATGCTCTCTGGAAATTTATTTTGTTCTACCAATGATGAGAAATTTTTTAGAACGGCTGTGTGGCTTTCTTGTGTATATCCTAGTGCTTTATAATGTGCCAACAATGAACCAAAAGCCGAATAATATGCTTGAGGGAAAGCCCACTGCATTGCAAATGATTGTCCTGTGTTTTCGATTATGGTTTTATTTTGAATTAGTACATTTTCGGTATTCCAAGAATTCTTAAGCCATTTTTCAACTTCGTCAAGATTTAAGTTTTTTGCTTTCTCAAGTTTATTCACAAAAAAGTCAAGATTGATAATTTCATTCTCTATGTCCGCACTAACAAGTTTATGAGAAAGTGATGCAAATTGTCGATGTGTCATTTCGGCTCTAAACCACAGTTCTTGATTTTCTTGTGCGTCAATTAAAATTTTTCCAAAGTCAACCATATTTTTCTCTTGGTAATTTTGTTCGGTTTGTGTCGTCCTACGGTTACAGCTAACACCTAAATATACACACTTTTCAAACGCTTCAATAAAAGTAAATAAAATACATAAATCCTACAATAAATCAATTTTATTTAAAAAAGAATATTAAAAACAAATTACTTATATATTAAATTCACAATATGAAAAAATCAATAAAACCATTCACTGCATAGTGCCCCATAAGCTACCCCCAACATGTCCTGTACAGCAAGGGAAGACTATATTCTTTGTTATCTATACGCATCCAGGTGGTAAATTGTTACAAATCAACGACAATTCAAAACGCGCACATCAGTTACGACGGCTTTTTGCCCAGTAGAGAAATAGACATCACCGACGCCAGGTCACGAACCGCAAATCTTACACCAGAATCACCCCTACTCCTTCACCCCCGCCCTTTCCGCACGCCAAAACGGCAGATAAAACAGCCCGAACAAGACCAGTGAAAGCACCTCCAGCACCAGAATATACCAGGGCCAGGGACCAAACAAATCCAGCAGGGAAGCGGTGGGCGGTTTGTGGGCGAGATAAGCGTAATTGGAGCCGACGAAGTAGTTGATGGGAAACATAAAAAGCGCATAAACCTGGATGGCTCCGAATGCCCGTAAAATGCTTTTCCGGGTGGGGTAAAACCGGAAAACCACGGAAACGTAGATGGTATAGATCACCAGCCCGCTGTGGGTAATCCAGAATTTGAAGAAAGTAAAGGTGGGGAAGCTGTCCAGCAAATGTGGCGTGAGTACGCCCTGCAGCGTCCCCGCCAAAATCCAGAAGTACAGGATTTCGTGCACGCGGTAGGAAGGCTTCCACATCAGGAAAGGTAAGACCAGTCCGACCAAATTGCACAAGTCGAAAGGCAAATCGTATTTGGGGTCGAAATAGCCGTGCGCCATACGCACCACGATGTAAAAAACCACCGAAATGCAAATGAGCACAGCCAGCCCGCGCGACAGGTTTACCTGCGCTTTTTCGCTGAGGTAGCGCTTCGCGTACAGCGGCAACAGGATCGACAGCAAAACCGTCAAAATCAGCACCGTCAAGTGCTCCTGGCCAAACATGACAAAATTCTGGTTGTAGCTAAAGAATGATGATAGCATGGTGGTTGGTTGATGTTCGTTGTTGGTTGTTCGTTGTTGGTTGTTGGTTACTCCTGATTATACAAATCCTTCTCCCCAATTTTCAAATTTTCAAATCAGCATCGTTGTTCGCCTGCCTGCCGGTAGGCAGGTTGTTGGTTACTCCTGATTATACAAATCCTTCTCCCCAATTTTCAAATTTTCAAATCAGCA
>CALEYL010000048.1 GCA_937926205.1 uncultured Saprospiraceae bacterium | reverse complement strand
TTTTCATGTTCGCTCTTTTGCAAACAAATGTATGATATGTTTTCGATTTAATTCAATTAGATGCTAGATATTAGATTTCAGACTAGGCGTACATGGGGAAGAATGGATAGCCTGTTTTGTATGTGCTTCTATTTGTCCTGCAAATTCTAATTTCTAAAGTCTGACATCTGACACCTGGCATATAACGTCTAAAATCTAAAGTCTGACATCTAAAATCAATCGTCTCAACTGATGAAACAACACATACTTTTTGCAGCGATCTTTATCGCGTTTCTTGGAACATCCTGCAGCAAATCCGGCTCAGACAGCACCGGTGATTATGAGCGTGCCCACGATCCGTGGGTTTTTCGCTCGGTTCTGGACAGCCTCCCCAGAATGCTTACCGTGGCTTTAAACGACAACCTCTGGGTCGCATATAGCGCACAAACCGGCGCCCTCTACAAAGCATGGAAGGGCGGCGTCAATTTTGACGGGGCAGTTTACACAACCGTCCACGGTCCACAGCCCAGTACATTGGGCAATACCTGGTTTGAAAACCAGTACGAGTCTCCCTGGACAGTAGAAATAGGCGGGAAAGCAGCGCCTTACAAAGTGGCTTATCGTGGTCACCGTTTTGAAAAAGGGCAGGTTTATGTCAATTACGACCTGATGCTGGAGGATGGAAAAACCATTCACATCAATGAACGGCCGGAATATGTCGTCAATGAAACGAACCAGACTGGTCTGGAGCGCACCTTCGTGACCAGCGAAGTACCTTCCGGGGCCAAGCTGCGCTTTAAAACCAACCTGAGTTCCATTGCGATGGAAAGCAATGTAAAGACCAAAGCGCCGCATACCTTTTCCAACATCAAACCCCACGAGGCACAAAACCTCGCCGGTATTGATGCTGATATGGAACTGGAAGTCACTGCAAACGGAAAAACAAGTTTTACGACCTTTTTTACCAAAAAACCGCTTCTGGAAAATGAAAATAAGATCGTAGGCGAAGAAGAAGCAGAAAACCTGCCGCGCGGATACCGCCTGATCGCCCGAAACGATTGCAAAACCTGTCACAATACGTATGTAAAAACCATCGGCCCTTCTTATGTCGATGTGGCTAAAAAATACGAAAATTCGACCTCCAATGTGGCCATGCTGACCAGCAAAGTGATTTCCGGCGGCGCCGGCGTTTGGGGCGAAGCAGCCATGACGGCCCACCCGGAAGTGGATGAAGCCGATATCAAAGAGATGGTGGAATACATCATGACCCTGGATGCCGACGAAGAAGCCCTCGCCTTAAAGAAAGCAGGCGGAGCAAAAGCTGTACCCGCCAGCCTGAAATTCATCGACGGGGTGAAAGGTCTGACAGAAGATGACTTGTTTTCCGGCGCCATCTTCAAAATTTTTGTTTCTAAAGGTTCTATCAATAAACTGGCGGATGTAAACTTCAAGGCGCCACATACTTTTAAAGGCATCATGCCGGTTATTTATGCGGAAAGCACTGATTTCCTGCAACTGGAAGATGATTTTGCCATCGAAGCCAGCGGGTATCTCAAAATTCCGGAAGACAACAACTACGTCTTTCGCCTTTCCAGCGATGACGGATCGCGCCTCATCATCGATGACAATGTCATTATAGACAACGACGGCTTACACGGTACAGAAGCAAAAGACGGGGAGATTGCCCTAAACGCCGGCTACCACCCCTACCGCGTGGAGTTTTTCCAGTCAAAAGGCGGCAAGTTTCTTTCTTTGGAATGGCGCTCTTTTAACGATGAAGCGTTCGTTGTCGTGCCCACTTCCGCGCTGAAACACCACCGGGATGAACAACCAAAATCAACCGATGTGGTGCCGGTTATGACGGTAGCCCGACGCATTCCCGGCGATGGATTCGCCCTGAATGCCGTACATCCAAGCTATGACCTGAGTCAGGCACGCCCCAACGATTTTGCACCTAAAGTGGGGGGCATGGACTTTCTGCCTGATGGTCGCCTGGTCATCAGCACCTGGGACGCAGAAGGGGGCGTTTACATTCTGGACAATGTTCAAAGCGGAGATCCTTCTAAAATTACCTATAAAAAAATTGCAAAAGGTCTGGCTGAACCGCTTGGCGTGAAAGTGGTAGACGGCGACATCTATGTCATGCAAAAGCAGGAATTGACCAAACTCATAGACAGCGACGGCGATGACATCATTGATGAATACCGGACAGTATGCAACAGTTGGAAAGTATCGGCCAATTTTCACGAATTTGGGTTCGGTTTAGCTTATAAAGACGGTTATTTTTATGCGGCTTTAGCCATCGCGATCTTGCCCGGCGGCGCGAGTGCAAACCCGCAGATTTCTGACCGCGGCAAAGCGATTCGCATTTCCAAAGCAACCGGCGAGATGGAAATCGTCGCAGAAGGTTTTCGCACACCCAATGGCGTGGGCATCGGCGTCGACAATGAGATCTTTATCGCCGACAATCAGGGCGACTGGCTGCCTTCTTCCAAAATTCTCCACGTTACCAAAGGCGCCTTTTTTGGCTCCCGGGCAGTGGATTCGTCCCGCGTAGCTCAATTGCCTGTCAAACTTCCGGTAGTGTGGTTGCCGCAGGATGAAATCGGAAACTCGCCCTGCACCCCGCTCGCGCTCAATGACGGCCCCTACAAAGGCCAGATGATTCATGGCGAAGTCACCCACGGCGGCGTCAAACGCGTGTTTGTGGAAAAAGTCGGCGGCGAATACCAGGGCTGCGTCTTCCGCTTTATTCAGGGACTCGAATCCGGAGTAAACCGCATGACCTGGGGTCCCGATGGCGCACTTTATATCGGCGGCATCGGCTCAACCGGCAACTGGGGGCAAAGCAGCAAACTCTGGTACGGCCTGCAGCGCCTGAAATACAATGAAAAACCGGCTTTTGAAATGCTGGCGGTGCGTGCCAAATCAGATGGCATAGAGATCGAATTTACCCAGCCTCTGGAAGAAGGACAGGGCCTACAGGCTTCTGATTACGACATAAAACAGTGGATGTACGTGCCCACACATAATTACGGTGGCCCTAAACTCGATCAATCGACCCTGAAAGTGCTGTCGGTCAATATTTCTAACGACCGCAAAAAAGTCTTTCTCGAACTGGCGGGCATGAAAGAAAACCATGTTGTTTACGTGCATTTGCCTTATGAGTGGACCAGCGCCAATGGCCTCGAATTGTGGTCGACAGAAGCCTGGTATACGCTGAACCGGATCCCGCAGGGGCAACCCGGATTCCGCAGGCCAGCCCCGGCGCCTACAGCGCCCAATACCCTCAGCGCCGAAGAACAGAAGGCTGGCTGGAAACTGCTCTTCGACGGTAAAACAACGAAAGGCTGGCGCAATTTCAAAAAGCAAACCATCGGCTCAGCCTGGAAAGTCGTAGACGGCGCCATCATGCTCGACGCAAAGAAAAATCCCAACGGCGACTGGCAGGCCGTGGATGGCGGCGACATCATCACCGAAGGCGAGTATGAAAATTACGAATTGCGCTTAGAATGGAAAATTGCGCCCTGCGGCAACAGCGGCATCATTTTCAACGTCGTGGATTCGGATAAGTACGACTACGTGTGGCAAACCGGTCCGGAAATTCAGGTGCTCGACAACACCTGCCACCCGGATGCCCTGATTCAAAAACACCGGGCCGGCGATTTGTACGACCTGGTTTCCTGCAAGCAGGAAACCGTTAAACCGGCAGGACAATGGAATCAAGTGCGGTTGGTCATCAAAAACGGCAAGCTGAAAGAATGGCTCAACGGCAAAAAAGTAGTCGAGACCGAGATGTTTACCAGCCAGTGGACGCAAATGATTGCCAATAGTAAATTTAAGGACATGCCAGATTTTGGCAAAGCCCGGAAAGGGCATATTGCGCTGCAGGATCACGGCAATCAGGTGTGGTTCCGGAATATTAAGATAAAGACTTTTTAGCGGTAGAGGGTAGACGGTAGACGGTAGACGGCCCGTCCACCGTCCACCGTCTACCGTCCACCGTCCACCGTCTTTTACACCTCTTCACAAAACGAAAAACAGATACAAAATGAAATACGTAAATCGCAGTCGTTTCTTTATGGCCAGTTTCGTGGTCCTGATCATCACGGCAATGAGTTTTGTTAATCAGACAGGAATGCTGAACGAACCAGCGCCTGCTGCACTCAATACCCTCAGCGCCGCAGAACAGAAGGCCGGATGGAAACTGCTCTTCGACGGTAAAACAACGAAAGGCTGGCGCAATTTCAAAAAACAAACCATCGGCTCAGCCTGGAAAGTCGTAGATGGCGCCATCATGCTGGATGCAAAGAAAAATCCCAACGGCGACTGGCAGGCCGTGGATGGCGGCGACATCATCACCGAAGGCGAGTATGAAAATTACGAATTGCGCTTAGAATGGAAAATTGCGCCCTGCGGCAACAGCGGCATCATTTTCAACGTCGTGGATTCGGATAAGTACGACTACGTGTGGCAAACCGGTCCGGAAATTCAGGTGCTCGACAACACCTGCCACCCGGATGCCCTGATTCAAAAACACCGGGCCGGCGATTTGTACGACCTGGTTTCCTGCAAGCAGGAAACCGTTAAACCGGCAGGACAATGGAATCAAGTGCGGTTGGTCATCAAAAACGGCAAGCTGAAAGAATGGCTCAACGGCAAAAAAGTAGTCGAGACCGAGATGTTTACCAGCCAGTGGACGCAAATGATTGCCAACAGTAAATTTAAAGACATGCCCGATTTTGGCAAAGCCCGGAAAGGTCATATTTCGCTGCAGGATCATGGCAATCAGGTGTGGTTCCGGAATATTAAGATCAAGACTTTTTAGCGGTAGAGGGTAGACGGTAGACGGTAGACGGTAGACGGGCCGTCCACCGTCCACCGTCAACCGTCAACCGTCTTTTAAACCATTTTACAAAACGAAAAACAGATTCAAAAAATGAAAGAGATTAACCGCGATCGTTTGTTTCTGGCCAGCTGCGTGGCCCTGGTCGTCACTGCGATGACATTCGCCATTCGGGCTGGAATTTTGAACGAATTGGGCGCTCAATTCAAACTGACTGACACCCAGTTGGGGTGGGTCAATTCCATGGCGTTCCTCGGTTTCCCTGTAGCCATGATGATTGGCGGCTTGCTGTACAATCAACTTGGCGCAAAAAAGATGATGTGGGGCGCCTTTATCAGCCATTTGCTGGGCTTGTTGCTCACCATCACCGCCGGAGGTTTTTGGGGCTTGCTGGTTTCTACCTTTTTTATTGGTTTTGCCAATGGTTGCGTTGAAGCAGCGTGCAATCCGATGATTGCCGATATGTATCACAGCAATAAAACCACGATGCTCAACCGCTTCCACGTGTGGTTTCCCGGCGGTATTGTCATAGGCAGCCTCGTAGCGCAGGTGATGAGCAGCATGGGTATGGGCTGGCAAGCAGAGATAGGCATCATGGTGATACCTACCCTGCTCTATGCTTACCTCATTTTTGGTCAGACCTTCCCGGAAAGCGAGCACATGGAATCTTCTACGGCCGTCAACATCAAAAGTCTGGCGAATCCGCTGTTCCTGTTCATTGCGGCTTGTATGACGCTGACGGCTTCTACTGAATTTGGAACCACCCAGTGGGTAGAGCGCATTTTGGGAAATGCAGGCGCTCAACCGATGCTCATTCTGGCACTCGTCACGGGCCTGATGGCCATTGGGCGCTACTTTGCCGGCCCTTTGGTGCACCGTCTCAATCCCACCGGAGTATTGTGGACTTCGGCCATTATTTCTGCTTTGGGCATTTTTATGCTGAGTCAGGTGACGGGGCCGATGGTGTATGTGGCTGCCGTCCTGTTTGCCATAGGCATCTGTTATTTCTGGCCTACGATGATTGGTTTTACCGGAGAATTCATTCCCAAAACAGGCGCCCTCGGGATGTCGCTTATTGGCGGAGCAGGCATGTTTGCCATGTCCATCTGGAACCCCATAATCGGCGGTTGGCTAGAAAAAAACCGCGACATGGCGATGGCTAAGGGCTATACAGGTGAAGCCGCTGAATTGGCCGCCGGTCAGATGACATTGGCCTCTCTGGCTATTTTCCCGGCCATATTGATCGTGCTGTTTGGCGGCTTGTATTTTTACATGCGCAACCGAAAACACGTTACCGCATAAATGGCTAATTGAGTCATTCCGGAATTTAAGCGGAAACATACAAAATACAGCAAATCAGCTATTTTAGTTGGCAGTTGACAGTCTTCAGTTGGCAGTAATCCGACAGAAGGCTGCCAACTGGCCGACTGAAAATTTTTTAATTGATTATCAATGGGTATGATAAGCTGCCAGGTATTGTGAATCAAGTGAGTGCCAGATTTCCGAAATTTTCGAGATTTCGGAAATCTCTCTTGCCCAAAACTTGACAGTGTGAGATATATGACACCAATTGAGCTGGTTTAAAACCCGGGCTGTCTCCTGTTTATTGCGCTATTAACGGAGTCTCCTCCCAACGATTTCAACCGACAATCATCATGAACCAAAATATCCGCATTCAGCTTTCTGCCATGATGTTCCTCGAATTTTTCATTTGGGGCGCCTGGTTTGTTACCATGGGTACTTTTCTGGGCACGCAACTGAAAGCCTCAGGAGTGGATATTGGCCTGGCTTACCAAACCCAATCCATAGGCGCCATTATTGCCCCTTTCATCATCGGATTGATTGCCGATCGCTTTTTTGCGGCACAGCGCATCCTCGGAGTCTTGCATCTTATCGGCGCGGCAATGCTCTGGCAGGCTTCGCAGGCCTCTGATTTTTCAGGGTTTTACGCCTATGTGCTGCCTTATATGATCCTCTACATGCCTACGCTGGCTTTGGTAAATGCCATTTCTTTCAGGCAGATGAAAAATCCGGAAAAAGAGTTCTCCGGCGTGCGCGTCCTGGGTACGATTGGCTGGATCATTGCGGGGTTGCTCATCGGCTACTTCAACTGGGAAAGCGGCAACCAGCTTGCAATGACCTTTAAAATGGCTGCGGGCGCGTCTTTGCTGCTGGGTATCTTCAGCTTCTTCCTGCCCAATACGCCACCGCCAAAATCGCGCGATGAAAAAGTGACGGCGCACGACCTGCTTGGCCTTGATGCTCTGGGTTTGCTGAAAGACCGTTCTTTTCTGACCTTTTTTGTGGCCTCCATCCTGATTTGCGTGCCCCTGGCATTTTACTACAATTTCACCAATGCTTTCCTCAACGAAACGGGGATGGAGCGGGCTGCTGCCAAAATGAGCATGGGCCAGATGTCGGAAGTGCTGTTTATGTTGCTCATGCCGTTCTTCTTTGTACGCCTCGGCGTCAAAAAGATGCTGTTGGTGGGCATGGCGGCATGGGCGCTGCGCTATGTGCTGTTCGCTTTTGGCGATACGGGCGGCGGCGCATGGATGCTGATCCTTGGCATCGTGCTGCACGGCATTTGCTACGACTTTTTCTTCGTCACCGGCCAGATCTATACCGATAACCGTGCAGGCGAACGCTTCAAAAGCGCGGCACAGGGCTTGATTACCTTAGCTACCTACGGTGTGGGCATGTTCATCGGTTCCTATGTTTCAGGCTACATTGTGGATGCATACGCTACTGATGGCGGGCACGACTGGAAAACCATCTGGCTGGTTCCGGCGGGCATAGCGGGCGTGATTTTGTTGTTGTTTGCGCTGAGTTTTCGGGAGAAGGAGTCGAGTAATTGAGTATTTGTGTATTTGAGGCTGCTCGTCCTGCCACTTGCAGTAGTAGGACGAGTAATTTGACAAATACAACATTAATCACATGATAAACAAGATATTACAACTGGCTTAAGCATACTGCCGCACTAGCCACGCATTAATATTATCTCCTTGTTTTTTGAAACTCCGCCTTTTTCCCCTATATTTGAAAAACGTTTTTCCCTCCCAATATCAATTTATACCCACAAAAGTTTAAACTCCGGTTGGTGCTGCGCGTTCCCTTCGCGCCAGTGATGGCTTGATTATTTCACCAATCACTGATAGTTATGTTTACACAAAATCCGCTTCAAAAGAATCGAAACACCCTGAAAGGCATCGTTTCGTGCCTGCTGTTGATGGCCCTGCCTGCCATGATTTCAGCCCAAACGAGGGTTGTGGCAAGCGCCATTGACTTCAAAGATGCTGAACTGGACAAAAGTTTCAGCGCCTACGAGGTTTACCGGATCGACGCAACGCAGATTTATGCGCTGTCGAAACCCGGAAACCGTTTTCAGTTTACCCTCGCACTGGGGGAAAAGCACAGCTGGGATTTGCAATTGGACTACCACGACCTGCGCGGACCCAATTACCGCGAAGTGGCGCTCACCGATGCCGGGCCCATTGTGTTGCCCCGACGTCCCAACATCACTTTCCGCGGCACTCAGGGTGCTAAGAGAGAGCTTGTGCGCTTCACCATTACGCCAGAATACGTCATCGGCATGATCGAAGCCGAAGGCGACAACTGGTTTGTGGAGCCTTTGCAAAGGGTCGTACCCCGGGCAGGAAGCGATTACTATTTCGTCTACCGGGCATCGGATGTGCTCAGCGATCCGTCTGTCGAGTGTACCTTCACCGCAGTGGAAGAGCAGAAAAAACACGAAGAAGGCCACTACCGTAAAGAGAAGGAGGAAGGTGTCGAAAAAATGGCCTGCTGGGAAGTGGAAATGGCCACTGCAGGCGATTTCCTGATGTTTCAGCGCTACGGCAGCGTGGCGGCGGTCAATGATTTCATCATCACGGTGACCAACAACATGGAGCCGCTTTACGATGTTTTCAACCTCGACTACCTCATCGTCGACCAGTTTGTGCCGACATCGGCAATGGCTGACCCCTGGACGGCTTCTGACGAAGCCTTCGACATTCTCGACGACTTTTCAGTCTGGGCGCCTGCCAATTTCCTGAGCCACGATGTGGGACAGATCTGGACGGCCCGCGACATCCAGGGCTGCGGCGGTGATCCCGACAATTTCGGGCTGATTGGCTGCGCCCAAACCATTGGGGGGATATGCGGCAGCGAGCGCTACAACGTCTGCGAAGATTTTTCAAACAGCAGCAACTGTCTGCGGGCCCTGAGCGCTCACGAACTCGGCCACCTCTGGGACGGGGTGCACAGCGAAGCCAATTCCAGCACCATTATGTTTCCCAACATCGTTTGCGGGGCCACCACCTGGACGGCAAACAACACCACCCGCATACAGGATCACATTGATTCCAGAGGCTGCCTGAGTTCCTGCGGCACCCTTTGCAATATTGATGTGGGCGCGGTTGTGGGCGATGAGAGCTGCCCCGATGCGGACGATGGCTCCATCAGCGCACTCATTTCCGGGAATATGGCTACCGTTTCGTATACCCTGACCGGTCCCGTCAACGCCTCCAACAGCAGCGGGCTTTTCAGCAACCTGCCGCCCGGAGATTATACTCTGCGGGCCATTGACGGTATTTACAACGAAACCTGTTTCGATGAAGTCATGGTCACTGTAAATGCCGGCGTGGACAATGATTTACCCATGCCCGTCTGCTTCAATCCAACCGTGCAATTGAATGCCATGGGTGTTTACAACATCAAACCTGAAGATGTGTATAATGCCGCAGCCTCTTCCGACAATTGCGGGGAGGTCAACCTCCAAAGCTATGCGCCAGTGACGGTGAGTTGCAGTGACGTCGGCGCCCCGGTCATAGTTACCGTGACAGTAAATGACGGCAACGGCAACACCAATACCTGCGATGCGACGGTAACGGTGGAAGACAACATTCCCCCCGTGGCGGTTTGCAAAAACCACACGATTGTTTTCAACGGAGAAGAAGAAATTGTACTGAACCCGGCTGACATCTGGAACCAGGCCGCCAGCAGTGACAACTGCGGACCGGTATTTTTTGTCAGTGCAAACCCGCCGGCCATTCCCTGTGAAGAATTGGGCAATGTCATTCCGGTAACGGTCACCATCGAAGACGCTTCCGGCAACACGGCCAGTTGTGTTAGCATGGTGACGGTAGACGGGCTGCCCTGTGGCTGGAGCCAGCAGCCGAATGGCATCAATTGCGTGAACGGCAACGAGATTACTTATGATGTGCCGAGTGAAGTCTTTACTGCCACAAGTGAGGATTGCTATTTCAGCAGTCCCTTCAACAGCGACGAAATGGCTTTTGCACAACACGACCTTTGCGGCGATGGCAGCCTGACAGCGCAAGTTACCAGCATCAGCGGCAGCAGCCTCGGTTGGGCGGGTCTCACCATGCGCGAAAGCAATGCCGGCGGCGGCAAAAAAGTGCAGTTGCTGACCAACCTGAGCAACCTCAGCCGTCGGGAAGTGCGCTATACGACCAACGGCACGGCCTTTCCGCAGCAATTTCCCAGCCAGAATCGCTATTGGCTGCGCCTTGTGCGCACGGGCAATCAGTTTGTGGGCTATACCTCGCCCAATGGCGTGCAGTGGTATCAAGCGATGGCCGTCACCGTGAGCATGGCAAATTGCATTGAAATCGGACTGGTCGTCACCAACTACGGGCAAAACAGCACCGTTAGCGCCACTTTTGCCAATGTGGAAGTCGTGGATGTCATGCCCCTCGTTCGTCCGGTGACCGGACTTATCCCGACTGCTGCGCCCGAATTCAGCGCTTATCCCAACCCGACAACGGGGGAATTGAATCTGGATCTGAACGCTTACCGGAATCGCGCCCTGCGTCTGGAATTGTACGATGTGAACGGCAAAGCGGTGAAAATCGTAGAAATGGATGCCGTGGAAAGGACGACACCTCTTGATCTTTCATCGCTTCACAGCGGACTTTACCTCATCCGGATAAAATCGGAAGGACTGCCGGATGCAACGAAGCGGGTAGTGGTGGAAGGAAACCGAAGGTGATTTTAAGGGGCAAGGGGCAAGTTAGCAAATTGCTCCTTGCCAATTTGCCTCTTGCCCCTTGCTCCTTACCCCTACTTTTTGCTCACTTCAAATTCGGCCCAAAGCGGGTAGTGGTCCGAAATCATAAAAGAAATGGTTTGCTTGCTCAGCCCGCGATTGGTCAGCACTTTGCCTAAAAAATCAAAATTGCCGCCTCTTTTGAAGGTCATGCTGAGTTTGGCTACTGAAGTATCGAACCACGCGATGTGGTCATAAAATTTGGTTTTATCGAAAATAGAGCGGGTCACTTCGGGTCTGGCCATGTCCGGGTGGATGTGCAGCCCTTCGGAGATAAAAGTTTTGTGCAGCAAATCGCCGCGCTCGGTGATGTTGAAATCGCCCAGAACAATCAGGTTTTGCTCATACTCATTCAGGTCTTTGGCCCAGTCAGCCATCCAGTGCGCAATGGCTTTTAGTTCCGGAATGCGATCTGCCTCTTTTTTACCATAGAGCACATGCAGGGTTGTCAGCACGAAGGTGACGCCGCCACTTTTGAATCCCACGGCGTATGGCGTCCGCGCAAATTGTTTTTTCAGGTTATTTTCGCCCACCTCGCGGAGGTCTTCCAGCGGAACGACGATCTCACAGGCAAGGCCGGAAAGCTGAACCCGTTTGGTGTTGAAAAGGAAAGCCATGCGTTCGTCATTGCCCTCACTGCCTCGCGTCACATCAGTCAGAATGAGGCCCCAATCCGGGCCCAGAATTTTCAGGGCGTCCCGAAGTCCGCGGATATTGCCTTTTACTTCCTGCACCGCTACCACGTCGAAATGGCTGATGATTTCTGCAATGCACAAAACGGAATGGAGGTCGCGCCGGGGACTGTCCTCCTGATTGCTGGCCCACTCACGGGTAATGTTGCCAAAACCCCGGATGTTCCAGGAGGCGATGAGGAGGTTTTGATCTACTTTCCTGGCAGGGATCGTGGCAATGAGATCGGCACGCAGGGCTGCTATTTCAGTCTGTACGTTGGTTGGCGGAATGTCGGTAATGAGTGGCATATTAAGCGGGTTTTTGGTGGTGGCGCTGGCCAGGCGTCTGCAAAAAGTGTTTGGCGGAAGGCGCATCTATTTTAGGAAAGCGGCCTTTCAGGTGAATTATTTATTACAAAAATAAGCAATTTCCCGTTGAAATCAAACAGCGCCAAGCTACTCATCAACCTTTCAATAGATTTGAACCGCAGAACAATTGAATAGCAAATTTCCAATGTCGAAATGGAGCACAACTGCTTCCCTTCTGCGGTTCCTTGTTCGTTATTCTGCTGTTCGATATTCTAAAGACATGGCTCCTGACTGAATCGCCACAATAAAATATCCGGTAGCATGCGTCAGCTGGCTTATAGAATGGAAAATCGCTTAAGAAGCATGCAAAAAAACGCAACCCCAACCACCGTGCCTCATCCCCGCCCCGCCTTCTCCTTCCCTTTCTCCGACAGCGCCTCAAATTTTCGCTTCATGGTTTTGATAAAGTCAACTTTTCTAAACCGCAGCGCACTCCAGTCTTCATCAATGGCCACGGCCCGAACGCTTTCCAGGTCGTATTGCCCCATGATGTCCCAGCCGGTGTCGCGATTGAAGTCGCAACTGTATTTTTTGGAGCTGCCTTTGGGGTAGCACATCCATATTTACAAAATAGTTGAATAAAATTTATCTGTTTCCCATTTTGCAGCACTTTCCCGGATATAACGAACAATGTTGTGGTATGATTTTTCATCCCGGATAATGTGGTCGTAGAAGGATCTTTGCCACCTAAATTCCTGATACCCCAATTGGTGTATTATTTTGGATGTTGTCGTTTTATAGGCTCCCATCAATTCGGATAAGGATTTGATTTTGATTTCAAATTGATGTAATGGCATAAAGCCGCAAATCCTCCTTCCCTACCCGAATGACCCGCTCGAATTGTAAACCCAGTTTTTCCAGCAATTGAATAGAGTTTGTATTGTCGGGCAAAGTGGTCGCATAAATACAGGGGTAATCGCCCGTTGCCATCAGGTTGTTCAGCACGGCTGAGGCGGCTTCATAAGCATAGCCCTGTTTACCAAATCGCGGCAAAAAAGCAAACCCAATGTCGTGATGGTCGAGATAGTCGCGTTTTAGAAATGAAACGACCCCAATCGGCGTTTCCCCCTCTTTCAAGCGGGCCACCCAACTGTTGGCAGCTCCGTTGCCCTTCATTTTTTGGACATACGCTGCGGCAGCTTCCAGGTCATAAACCTGCCGGTCGCCGATAAATTTCAACCAGCCCGGTGTATTCACCAATTCAAAGATGAAAGCTGCGTCATCGGGTGTCACCGGATTCAGATAAAGTCGCGTTGTGTCAAGGTGGAATTGCATGGTTCAGCGCATCGTTCAGGTTTCTGTCAAAAGTAGGCATTTTTGCCCTTTCCTGCCTGGCTCAATGACGCTTGTTGCCTCAAAGATGTCGGACTTTGATTTTTGACCATCCGGAACACGCGGAGGAGCCTGGCCGGAGTTTTTGAAATTTGAACACGGTGATTTTGTTCGAAGAGTTCAAGAATGAGCTCGAATAAGCGAAGTACCTGAAGGTGAGGAGGAAACCCGGCAAATGTATTGATTTTATCCAGCAAGGTCATCGAAGGATGCTGAAAATGCAGGCCATAGCTTGCTTCCCCAAAAAAGGAAGACAAAAAGCGATATTCAGGCATTCCAACGAATATCGAAGCCGGGAATTGGAAAAACTTTGCAGCAACTCTTTAGTTTTGTCAAAACTTTACCATGTTGAAGCATTCACTAACGATTGTCATCATGCTGCTTTCAGTGGTGTTGGGCTTTGGCCAAATGCCTGCAGTTAGCTCCGGAAAGGTACAACGTCTGGAAAAATTTCAATCGGAGTTTGTAGACGCCCGAAATGTAGACATCTGGCTTCCCGACGGGTACACCCCGACCAAAAAGTATGCCGTTTTGTACATGCACGACGGCCAGATGCTCTACGACAGCGCGACCACCTGGAACAAACAGGAATGGGGGGTAGACGAAGTGCTTGGAAAATTGATCGAAGATCGAAAAATCAGGCCTTGTATTGTGGTAGGCATTTGGAACAATGGAGAATACCGCCACGCTGAATATTTACCACAGCGCATTTTAGACAGCATACCGCCAAACCTGCACGAAAAAATCTTACAGAAGCAAATCAAAGGCAAAGCCCTGTCAGACAATTACCTGAAATTTATTGTTCAGGAGTTAAAGCCCTATGTTGATCAACATTTCCCAACAAAAAAAGGCAGGAAAAGTACGTTTATCATGGGATCCAGTATGGGAGGGCTTATTTCCGCTTACGCTTTGTGTGAATACCCGCAGATTTTTGGCGGAGCAGCCTGTTTGTCCACCCATACACCAATTGTACTTTACGAGGGCCTGGATCCTGCGGTTGCAGAAGTGGTTTCCGGAGCATTTAGGAATTACCTGAGTCGCAACTTGCCGGGAGTACGTAACTTTAAACTCTATTTTGATTATGGCAGCGAAACACTGGATGCGCTATATAAGCCCTATCAAAACCAAATAGATGCCATGCTGCGCAGCAAAGGATTTACTGCCAAAAACTGGATTACCAGGGAGTTTCCGGGCGCCGATCACAGCGAAAAAGCATGGCGGGCACGGTTAGACATTCCGGTTTTGTATTTAATGCGAAAGAAATCCTAGTGCCATGTGGGAACATCAGTTATCGGAAGAAATGGAGCTGACGGAACAACAGCTCGATTTTTATCAAAAAAACCGCTTCATCAAAATTCGGCAGGTTTTTTCAAAAGAAGTCATTCACTACTTCAACGAAGTCATCGGACAGAAAGTGAACGAGTTGAATACAGTCGATGTCCCACTGGAGCAACGCAACACCTACGGCAAAGCTTTTTTGCAATTGTTCAACCTGTGGCGAGAAGACGAGGCCATCAAAAAGCTGGTTTTTAGCCGCCGACTGGCTAAAATTGCCGCCGACCTGATGCAGGTGGAAGGCGTTCGCCTCTACCATGATCAGGCTTTATTTAAAGAGGCCGGCGGGGGCATCACTCCCTGGCATGCAGACCAGTATTACTGGCCTCTGGAATCCGATAAAACCATAACGGCCTGGATTCCCCTGCAGGCCACCCCTCTCGAAATGGGCCCGCTTGAGTTCAGCGCCGGAAGCCACCAGATTGTGGAGGGGCGCGACCTAAAAATCGGGGATGAAAGTGAAGCTTTTATTGGCAGTAAACTTCGGATTACAGACTTCCCGCACGTTATTGAACCGTTTGATGTGGGCGAAGTGAGCTTCCACTCTGGTTGGGTCTTCCACCGGGCCGGCGCCAATACGACCCCAATGATGCGCAAAGTGATGACGGTCATTTTTATGGACAAAAACATGGTATTGAAAGCCCCGGAAAACGAAAACCAGCAACTGGACTGGGAAGTGTGGTGCCCGGGAGCAGAAATCGGGAAGGTGATTGATACGGCGTTAAATCCGGTGCTGTTTTAGAGGATTTCCCTCAAAGGGCGCGAAGGGTACGCAGTGGGCGCAAAGCAAACCCCCAACCTTTGCGACCTCCGCGTGAACCTGAACAAAGCGTTGAGATTTTCTAAAACATTCTATCTTAGCGGCAACGGTTTTGCCCAAATAAACGAACAATATTCAACAAATACCCTCCATAATGCAACGCATCATGACAGCACCGACTTTCAATTTTGTACCCCGGCTCCTGACGCTGAGCTGCTGCCTGTGCTTTTATCTGGCGCTGCCTGCGCAAATCAGCCGGGTGGAACCTCCAAACTGGTGGGTTGGCATGCAAAACAAGACGGTTCAACTGTTGGTGCAGGCGCCTAAAATAGGCCAGCTGACCCCTGTCATTGATTACCCAGGGGTTCGTATAGAAAAGTCGCACCGCGCTGACAGTGAAAATTACCTGTTTATTGACCTGAGTATTGCTGCTGATGCCCGGCCCGGCACTTTAACGATCACATTCAGGCGCGGCAATACAACGGTATACGATTACAAATACCCTCTTTTGGCGCGGCAGCAAAAACCGGAAGATTTTCGGGGATTCAATGCCGCTGACGTGATCTGCCTCATTACCCCCGATCGCTTTGCCAATGGCGATCCGGGCAACGACGTGGTGCAAACCATGGAAGAAAAAAAGGTCGACCGAAAATCAGGTTTTGGTCGCCATGGTGGGGATATTCAGGGAATGATCGACCATCTCGATTATCTTGCTGACATGGGTTTTACGGCAATCTGGCCAAGCCCGCTGCTGGAAAACAACATGCCGGATTGGTCTTATCACGGATACGCCATTACCGATTATTACCGCGTTGATCCGCGTTTTGGAACCCTCGATACTTATAAAACACTGGCCGAAAAAGCCCGCAGCAAGGGCATGAAACTCATTTTTGACGGGGTGGTGAACCACTGCGGTTCCAACCACTGGTGGATGAAAGACCTGCCCTTTAAAGACTGGCTTAATTTTCCGGACAGCATACAGGTGACCAACCACCGACGCACGGTCAACCAGGACCTTTATGCCGCTGAAATTGATCGCAAACTTATGACAAATGGATGGTTTGTGCCCACCATGCCTGACCTCAACCAACGGAATCCCTTTTTTGCAACTTATCTGATCCAAAACAGCATCTGGTGGATCGAAACCCTTCGGCTTGGCGGTATCCGGCAGGACACTTACCCTTATCCCGATAAAGATTTTCTGTCGAAATGGAGCTGCCAGATCATGGAAGAATACCCCAACTTCAGTCTGGTCGGCGAAGAATGGAGCCTGAACCCCCTCATTACTTCTTATTGGCAGCAAGGAAAAATCAACCACGACGGCTATGTCTCCTGCCTGAAGAGTCCCATGGATTTTCCCATGCAGCGAACATTGGTTCAGGCGCTGACCGAACCGGAAAGCTGGGACAAGGGTCTGGTGAAACTTTACGAAGGACTGGCCAATGATTTTGTGTATGCCAACCCCAACGACCTGATGATTTTTGGAGACAACCACGATATGGACCGGCTATTTACACAATTGGGCAAGAACGTTCCCCTCACCAAAATGGCGCTCACCTGGTTGCTCACCATGCGGGGTATTCCGCAGCTGTATTACGGTACGGAAGTTTTATTGGACAATACCGGATACCCAGGCGATCACGGCATCATCAGGTCTGACTTTCCAGGAGGCTGGGCGGGTGACGCCATAAACGGGTTTACCGGAAAAGGGCTGTCTGAAGAACAAAAAGACGTTCAGGTATTCCTGAAAAAATTACTCAACTGGCGCAAAAGTTGCCAGGCAGTTCAGGAAGGCAAAACAATCCATTTTGGACCACTCGATGGCGTTTATGTTTATTTTAGGTACACCGACAGCCAAAAGATCATGGTTATACTCAATAAAAACAATCAACCAACGACGCTCAAAACAGATCGTTTCGCCGAAATGCTGAATGGGCATGTCCGGGGAATAGACGTTATGACCGGCTCGGGCAGATCCATCACCAGCCCGCTGGAACTTGATGCTAAAAGTGTCCTTATTTTGGACATACAATAGCAAAACCAAAACATTGTGATTGCATGTCAGCAAAATGAGGCCAAAAACTTCAGGCTTAAAAACAATTTTAACGCAGGATAGAACAAAATAATTTAAAAAACAGGCAGGGATGCCTTATATTTGCATGTCATTCCCCAATGCCAAATCCGATTCCTATATCACACATCAGACTAGTATACAGTTTCAGTCTTGTCACCTACCTAAAATCATTGTCTGTATTTTCTTAACTAATGTAATAATTGTATGAGACAATTTATTAACTCAATTGTATTGGTACTCGCTGTAGTATTGGTGCCTTGCTTCGCTTTTGGGCAACGGACCATCTCTGGTGTAGTCACGGATGCTGTATCGGGGGAAACCCTGATTGGCGCCAATATCCTGGTAGCTGGTACCAATTTGGGTACCATTACCGATATTGATGGTAGTTATACGCTGGAGTTGCCTGCAGGTGCAGCTACGCTGGTGTTTAGCTACACGGGTTACAACGCGCAGGAAATTGCGGTTGGCAGCTCGGATAAGATTGACGTGAAGTTGGTTGCTGGTCAGGTGCTGGACGAAGTAGTCGTCATCGGCTATGGCACAGTCAAGCGGGAAGATGCTACCGGTTCTGTGCAAACGGTGGGTACCTCTTCTTTCAACAAAGGCGCCCTGACTTCTCCGCAGGAATTGCTGGCCGGTAAAATTGCCGGGGTAGCAATTACCACTGATGGTACGCCGGGTGGTGGCGCTGCCATCCGCATTCGCGGGGGTTCATCGCTGAGCGCTTCCAACGATCCTCTGTTTGTGATTGACGGAGTACCGGTTTCCAATGAAAGTACTGCCGGCCAGCGAAACATCCTCAGCCTGATCAACCCCAATGACATTGAGACCTTCACGGTGCTCAAGGATGCCTCAGCTACAGCCATTTATGGCTCGCGGGCTTCCAACGGGGTCATCATCATTACCACGAAAAAAGGTAAGCTGGGTAAAAAAATCCGGGTAGGCTACAGCGGCAGCGTTGCTTTCAGCAATCCGGCCAACCAGGTTGACGTCCTTAGCGCAGACGAATACCGCGCCCTCATCAACACCCGGTTCCCGGATGGACACCCGGCACGCTCCCTGATGGGATCTGCCAACACCGACTGGCAATCCGAAATTTATGAGACCGGCATCATGCACGACCACAACCTGAATGTTTCAGGAGGTATTGGCGTTGTTCCTTACCGCGTTTCCCTGGGCTTTACCGATCAGAATGGTATTTTGAAAACGGATGAATTCAACCGTCTTACGTACGGCATCAACCTTACTCCAGGCTTCCTGCAGAACCAACTGCAAATCAACGTGGGGCTAAAAGGCATGCGCAACGACAACCATTTTGCAGATCGTGGCGCCATCGGTGCAGCCGTTCATTTTGACCCGACCCAGACGGTACGGGATCCTGAAAGCCCATACGGCGGCTTTTATACGTGGACACAGGCGAATGGATTCCCGAACACACTGTCGCCAGCCAACCCCTTGGCTTTGTTGGAAATGCGCGATGATGAATCTACGGTAAACCGCTACATTGCCAATTTTACGGCAGATTACCGCATGTGGTTTCTCCCCGAACTGCGCGCCAACCTGAACCTGGCTTATGACAACGCCAAAGGCGAAGGCACCATCGTCGTTCCGGACAATGCAGCATTTGCATTCAATGAAAATGGCAATGGCGGGGTTAACAACAGTTATTCTCAGACCGACCGCAACGAATTGCTGGAGTTTTACCTGAACTATACCAAAAACCTGGGCAAAACCACACTGGATTTGATGGGCGGTTATTCGTGGCAGCATTTTTATCGCGAAAACTTTGACCGCCGCGACGATGAAAACGGCATCCGTGAAAACTCAAATGCCAGTGAATTTTTCCTCGTTTCGCTGTTCGGCCGTTTGAATTATACGTTGTATGATCGTTTCATTATTACGGCAACGCTTCGCCAGGATGGCTCTTCCCGTTTTAGCAAGGACAACCGCTATGGTCTTTTCCCGGCAGCTGCTTTTGCCTGGAAAATCATGGACAACTCCGCAGAAAGCAAAATCAACAGCCTGAAACTGCGCTTAGGCTACGGGGTAACCGGACAGCAGGCGGTGAACAACAACTTCTACCCGTCTCAGGCCCTTTATCTGGGCAGTTTGACAACGGCTCAGTACCAATTCGGAAATGAGTTCATCGAAACGCTGCGTCCTGAAGGATACAACTCCAACCTGAAGTGGGAGGAAACGACAACTTACAACGTTGGTATTGATTTTTCTTTGCTCAAAAACCGCCTCTATGGCTCGTTTGAAGTATACCAGCGCGAGACCAACGACCTGATCAACTTCATTCCGGTTCCTGCAGGTACGAACCTCACCAACTTTATTACAGCCAATGTCGGTGACCTTGAAAACCGCGGTTTTGAAATTACGCTGAATGCGATTCCTTACAAAACCAGCAAATCGGAATGGTCTGTTGGGGTGAACTACACTCAGAATGTCAACGAAATTACGCGACTGACGGCTACCGACGACCCCAATTATCAGGGTGTTGCAACCGGCGGTATTTCCGGTGGTGTGGGCAATACCATCCAAATCCATAGTGTTGGCTACGCCGCCAGCTCTTTCTATGTGTTTGAGCAGGTTTACGATGCCAATGGCATTCCAATCGAAAACGTATACGTGGATCGCAATGGAGACGGACAAATTTCTACTGCCGACCTCTACCGTTATAAAAACCCGGCGCCGAACGCTTTCATGGGCTTTACGTCTAATTTCAACTACGGCAATTTTGATTTTTCTTTTGCCGGCCGCGCCAACATCGGCAACTACATTTACAACAACAACGAGTCTAATCTGACCAGCTACAGCGGCATTTACGCTTCAACCAACTACCTGCAGAACGTTCAGGCGAACATTGCATCGGTTGATTTTGCGAACCCGCGTTACTTAAGCGACTTTTTCATTCAGGACGGTTCTTTCCTGCGTTTGGACCACATTACAATAGGCTATAACTTTGCCAATGTATTTGGCAAAGAAGGCGGCAGCAACCTGCGGGCTTATGCCACCATGCAAAACCCGTTTGTGGTGACCAATTACAAAGGGCTCGACCCTGAAGTTTTTGGCGGGATTGACAACAATCTCTATCCGAGATCAAGAACTTTCCTGTTTGGGTTAAACCTTAATTTATAATCATCGTTAAATCACACATTATGGCTTTCTCATCTTTCAAAAAAATATCGTTGATAATCCTCGGATTATCCTTCGTGGCCACCTCCTGTTTCAAGGATCTGGATACGACGCCTCTTGATGAGGACATTCAAACTGCCGATGTGGTATACAATTCTCCCGGAGCCTATCGCCAGGTTTTGGCCAAACTTTATGCCGGTCTGGCAGTAAGCGGCCAGGAAGGTCCTGCGGGCCTGCCGGACATCAGTGGTATTGATGAGGGTTTTTCCACTTACCTGCGCCAGTATTGGAAAGCACAGGAATTGACGACTGACGAAGCTGTCATTGCGTGGAACGACGGGAACATCCACGATTATGAGGACCAGGACTGGACGCCTCAGAATGAGTTCATCACCGCTATGTATAACCGGATTTATTATCAAATCTCACTGTGCAACGAATTCATTCGCGAAACAACGGACGCCAAACTGGACGACCGCGGCCAGAGCAGCCTGAAAGCAGAAGTTGCGACCTACCGTGCTGAAGCGCGTTTCCTGCGTGCCCTCAGCTACTGGCATGCCCTCGATATGTTCCGCAATGTACCTTTCGTTACGGAAGCAAACGGTGTAGGCGCCTTTTTCCCGGATCAGATTTCTGCTGCCAACCTGTTTGAGTTTATTGAGCAGGAAATCAAGGAAATAGAACCGTTAATGGTTGCTCCTCGCCAAAACAGCTATGCCCGCGCAGACCAGGCAGCCCTTTGGATGCTTGCTGCCAAACTGTACCTGAACGCAGAAGTTTATATTGGCCAGGGTCGCTATACAGAGTGTCTGGCTTATGCCAAAAAAGTGATTGACGCCGGCTTTACGCTGGAACCGAATTACCAACATCTCTTTTTGGCAGACAACAACACTTCCAGTGAAGTAATCTTCCCGGTTGCATTCGACGGCACCCGAACACAAACGTGGGGTGGCATTACTTTTATCATACACGCAGCTGTTGGTGGCAGCATGGTGCCTGCTGATTTTGGCATTGACGGTGGATGGGGCGGAACACGGGTAACCAGTGCTTTTGTCTCTAAATTCCCGGAAGTAGGCGGTACGATCGTAGCACCGGTTTTCGACAGTGGCAACTATCCGCTGCTGAATGTACCCGGCGCTTATCAGGGCTGGGATCCGACGAGCAATGCTACTGCCCTGGCCTCTACCGGCAGCAACGATGTTTATGAAGGCTATCTTTATTTTGAAGAAGCAACGCAATTCAAGTTTGCCAAAGGAAGTTGGGATTTTAACTGGGGAGATAACGGCGCAGATGGCACCCTCGAACCTGGTGGCGACAACCTAAACGCTGCTCCTGGTTTTTACCGCCTCAATGTAGATTTGAACAACCTGACTTATACCCTGACACCAGTGTCCTGGGGATTAATCGGGTCTGCTACTGCTGGTGGCTGGGACAGCGATCAAAACATGACCTACGATGCAACAGAAGGCGCTTGGGTCATTAATGCTGATCTCGTTGCAGGTGAAGTGAAATTCCGTGCCAACGATGGTTGGGACATCAACTTTGGCGATAACGGTAAAGACGCATTATTGGAATACGGCGGTGACAACATCGTCATTCCAGGCGCTGGCAACTACCAGATCAAACTGTACCTCAGTCGCCCTGATTATACTTACTCCATCGTTTCCAATGTAAATGATGGTCGCAAGATGTTGTATACAGATGGGCAAACCAAAGACATCAGCGATGTCTCCCAGTTTACACAGGGTTATGCGGTTACCAAATTTAAAAACGTTGACCGTAATGGTAATGCGGGATCAAACCTGACTTTCCCGGATACCGATTTCCCGATGTTCCGACTGGCAGATGCTTATTTGATGTATGCTGAAGCCGTTTTGCGCGGCGGACAGGGCGGCAGCGCTTCTGAAGCACTGGGTTATATAAATCAGTTGCGGGCGCGTGCCGGAGCCGGTAACATCGCTGCGGGCGACCTGACGCTGGATTTCCTGCTCGACGAGCGGGCGCGTGAACTTTACTGGGAATGCCACCGCCGTACTGACCTGGTTCGCTTTGGTCAGTTTAGCAACGGTACCTACGTGTGGCCTTTGAAAGGCAACTCCCCAACTGGCGCTCAGGTTCCGGCTTTCTATAATGTATTCCCGATTCCGGCATCGGATTTGGGAGCAAACCCAAAATTGGTACAAAACCAGGGCTATAATTAATTCACCTTTCAGGATATTCCGGACAACAGCCGGAATATCCTGAGTTTAATATGTCTATTATGCGCAAGCAATTTCTTCTCGTAAGCTTACTCGCCCTGACGATGTGGGGCTGTAGCGAAGACGCATTTGGCCCTGTCCTTAGTCTGGGCGATGCGCCCAGTCTGACCAGCCCAAATGGCGGTTCCAGCTATGTCGTCACGGAAAGCACCGTCAATGACGATATGGCTACTTTTACCTGGACAGCCGCTGATTTCGGCTATTCGGCAGGCATAGATTACGATCTCCAGATAGACAAGGCCGGCAATAGTTTTGCCGAACCTGTTTCTTTAGGGTCTATCCTTAAAGGAGGACTGACCATGACTGTAACCAATAACAAAGTAAACGGCATTTTGCTGGCCAAAGGTCTTCCTGCCGGCGTTGCAAGCTCCATGGAAGTTCGCGTGGTCGCTTCTGTGAGCAGTGAAGTAGATAAGCTGATTTCTCCAATCCTGAGTATCACGGTAACGCCTTTTGAACAGGAAATTGACTATCCAAAACTCAATGTTCCGGGCAGCTATCAGGGCTGGAATCCGGCCGATCTCAACACCGTTGTTTACTCTGTTCGCAGCGACGACAAATACGAGGGCTACATCTATATGAATGAGTCCAGTCCTCAGTTTAAGTATGCGCTGGGGAGCTGGGATACCAACTGGGGCGATACCGGCGCAGATGGCACACTCGAACTCAATGGCGACAACATTGTTCCCGGTGCAGGCGGCATGTACCGCTTAAATGTTGACCTGAATGCGCTGACGCATAGTTATGCTAAAACGGATTGGGGCCTCATCGGTTCGGCTACGCCTACCGGTTGGGACAGCGATACGGACATGGTCTACGACGATGCCAGTGGTGTACTGAAAATTACATTGGACCTCGTGGCCGGTGAAATTAAATTCCGTGCCAACGATGCTTGGGATGTCAATTTGGGGGACACCGGCGGCGACGGTAAACTGGAATATGGCGGCGACAACATTGCGATCGCAGCAGACGGTAATTATACCATTGAATTGATTCTGAATCAGGCCAATTATTCTTACCGCGTTACTAAAAACTAGGATTAACCCTTTGGGGTCCTGATTTTTATTCATTTGGTACAACAACACAGGAGACATCCAGAATCAGGGATGTCTCCTGTCATTTTGGCTCCTTGCTGGTGCAGCACGCACTGAAACAACAAGCTCTTAAACATCAAAAACGATTCAGAATGGCTCCAATTGAGGAGGGCTACCTGAAATTTCAGGCCAACTGGACCCAAACACCGCCTTTACCGGAAGCGGAAATTGTCGAACTGAACCACTGGAGGTCGGTGATGTATGACCATCAATTGATTGGCGCTTATGACAATGGCATTGGTTTTGGGAACATCAGTCGCCGGTTAAATACAGAAGGGCAGTTTCTCATCAGCGGTACTGCTACAGGAGGCATTTCAAAACTCAACGGCGCGCATTATGCCATCGTACGCCGGGTGAATCTCGCAAAAAACACCCTGGAATGCGAAGGCCCGGTCATTGCCTCTTCTGAATCTATGAGCCATGCAGTCATTTATCAGGAATGTCCCCGGGTCAACGGCGTCATCCACGTTCACCACCTCAGGCTCTGGCAGGCTTTGCTGCATCGTGTGCCGACAACCGACCGCACAGCAACGTATGGAACCCCGGAAATGGCCTTGTCTATCGTTGATTTACTCCATAACACAGACTTGCAAAGCCTGCGAATCTTTGTCATGGAAGGACATGAAGAGGGGATTTTTGCTTTTGGCGAAACCCTGGAAGATGCTGCAACAGAAATTTTGTCTTACCTGGGTAAGCTAAAAATTTGAATACAAACTATTGGATGATGACTTTGGGAACCTCCTCCAGATTCCAGTCGATCACCAGGCCTTTTGCCAGTCTGCGGGCCACTTCTTTTCCGTAAAGCACTTCACACAGGTACAATGCCGCATCGAATGAACGCGCGCCACCGGCTGAAGTAATGTATTTTCCATCGTGGACAAAAATGACATTTTCCCGGACATCAAGGCTGGGAAACATCTTGCGGTATGCGCTGATATCCGCTGGAAAAGTTGTAGAAGCTTTGCCATCGAGCAACCCGGCTTTGGCCAGCACAAAAGCGCCGTCACAGTGAGAGGTCACATAAAGGGCCTTTTCTGCAGTTCGTTTAACAAAGGAGATCATGGCCGTATCCTGTAAATCAGTATCCAAATGGTGTTCTGCGCTCGGTACAACCAGAATATCAATGGGTGGCAAAGTATCGCTGAGGTAATTAAAATCCGGCAATAGCTGAATGCCTTCGAAAGTGGTCACCGCTTCGTATTTATTGGCAAGCAAAAAAACATTCATTGCCTTAATGCTGTCGCGGTAAATGGTGTGTTGAAAAATATCGTAAGGAGCGGTCAGCTCTGTATTGTAAACGCCATCCATGATAAGAATGGCGACATTGTAACGATCCGGTGGAAGAGGAAGCCTGCGCCTTGATGATGCCGGTTTTTCCCTGTCATCGGTTTTCGTTTCCTGTGATCCGGAATTGCAGGAAGCAAGGATGAGTAAAGCAAGCAGGGTGCAAAAATGCAGCGCTTTCATGACAGGCGTCTTTGGATACAAAAGTTGATTCTACGGGAGTCTCCTCATAAATACCGGATTTATAGAAGCGACTCCCGCACGAACCAATGTTTCTCTAATCTACTACTGATGGCTAATGGTGGTGGCCGCCTTCGCCGTGAACGTGGCCGTGTGAAATTTCTTCCAGTGTTGCTTTTCGAACATTTTCCACTGTTACGGAAAAATACAGGTCTTGTCCCGCCATTGGATGGTTGAAGTCGAGTACCACACCATCGGCTTCAACTGCTCTGACAATACCGACCATTTGGTTTCCGTTCTGGTCTGACATTGGAATCGGGTTGCCCACGACGAGCATCTCTTCTGCCAGTTTCCCGTCTATCTCAAAAGTAGAAAGGGGCAATTTCACCAGGGCATCCGGATCTTCTTCTCCGTAAGCATCTTCGCTTTTTATCCCAAAAGAAAATGCTGCGCCTTCTTCTTTTCCTTCCAATTGGCTCTCAAATTCTGGCAACATCTGGCCTACGCCAAACAAAAATACCAGCGGCTGGCTGCCATATGTTTCTTCAACAAGGGCGCCGGAAGCGTCCCCTTCCTGAAGGCGATAGTGCAGGGTCACCACCGTGTTCTTTTCAATAATCATTTGAACGATTTATGAATGAATGAATTAGACGGCAAGGTAAGCGAATCCGTTTCCCCGGCAAAATATCCGGAAACAAAAAAAAAGCCCCCCTCGAGTTTACACTAGAGAGAGGCCATCCCAAAAACCGATTTAAGTATGCACTTGAAAACGGTTCCCGGATAATCACATACAATCCAATCGCCTTAATTATTTAGGTCCTGTTTCGGCAGTAAAGTGCAGAAACAGATATCTTAAATTAATCCATTCCGAAATAATGAAGCAATTTCCAGAGCTGTTGTCGTACAACAACGCTTTGGGAAGCAGGCACAAAAAGCGCCTTTTACACCTTGATATCAAGGCGTAACCAATCTTAATTTCGGATTTTGTTTTGGTAGAAGATAGCTAGATTGCGTCTGAAAGCTTTTTATCACAAACCATTAAAACAAGCCTGGGGGGCGGAATACGATGAATGTAGTAAACAATTCAAAGTACGTTTTAGTGTTTGTTGTAAACTCAATAGCTCTTGCTCAATTGACGCAAAATGATCTAACAAAGGTATTGGAAAACCCACAAATAAGAATACCCTAAACAGGGTATTTTTACGTTTTATCCCGGCCATGCCCACAAAAGAAAAGCCCCCCTCCATTTGCACAGAGAGAGGCCATCCCAAAAACCGATAATACTTGTGTATCAATACCCTTTGATGGGTTTTTCTTTTTTCTTAAACGACAAAGCCAGGGTTACTTCGTGTGTACCGGTGCTGAATTTTTGGAAACGCTGGAAAGAAATGTCGTAAGAGTAGTACAAATGGAAAGCAGGCATTTTCGTTCCCAGCAGCAGCCCCGCTGATCCAAGTGAGCGGTAAGACAGACCTGCGATCAATTGCTCCTGAAGGAAGCCTGCTTTCAGGTTGATGTCAAACTGCTGTGGCGTATCGCGCAAGCTACGCACCATAAGGGAGGGTTCGAAAGTAATGCCAAGATCATACACTTCGAATTTGTGCCCTGCCAGGAAGGTGTAATAGCTGAAAAACGACTCTTTCTGATCTGTATTGACGATATCGTCAAGGCGTGAACGCACCAGATTATTGAAAGAAAGTCCTGCAAACGTATTTTCCATAAACGTACCGTACAAACCAATCGAAGCGTCAAAAACGCCTTTTCCGTTGATGATATCTTCCAGCAACTGGTCGCCAGCCTGGAAAAAATCGCTGTTCATCACGCTGTTGTCCAGTTGCATGCGCTGAAATTCCGTAGCAAAACCAGCGCTCAACTTCACATTTTCTCTGATATTGAACCTGAAAGCGTAATTCAGCTGCACTTTCAATCGATTCAACTGAGCGGCCTGTTCTGAAAAAATGCCCAGTCCAATACCAAAAGTTTTTCCAAGCGGACCATTAAATACAGCGCCGTAGTTTTTCGGTGCATCGGGAAAGCCTGTCCAGGCGATCCGTGCGTTTGCCTGAAGCTCATAAGCTTCATTGAAGCCCGCTGCGCCTGCATTGATGAGGATCGGGCTGATGTGGTAATGCGTAAAGATGGCTTCTTCCTGAGCGGATACTGCACTAAAGGAGGCTGCCAGAATTATGAGTAAAAATAACTTTTTCATGTTTGAGGATCGGTTATTGGTGGAAAAGGATATTGTTCATTGAATGGCGCGCCCGGCCTTCAGGCAAGGCGCGCCAGGGATATTCGATTATTCGCGGACAATCGTGAGTGAGCCCTTGGCCTGAACCATTGTACCATCCGGGTTGCGGTATTCCAGTACATAGTAGTACGGACCATCCGGTAGAGGTGTGCCATTCTGGGAAGTGCCCATCCAGGTATTGTCGTAGTTATCCGTTGCAAAAACCAATTGTCCCCAACGGTTGTAGATTTCCAGATTGTTATCGGGAAGATCGCCGATACAGAAAATGATGAATTCATCATTGGTACCATTCCCGTCAGGCGTAATGACTACCCGCTCTTCCAGGCAGGGGTAGCGTTCGTCAGCTACAACTGCCGTGAAGGTGCTGCTTTCGCAACCATTGTCATCGGTAACTATCAGGTAGTATTCTCCCGGAGCAAGGCTGGAAACAACCGAAGTGAAATCGCTCGAATTGAGATTTACCCAGTTGTATTGATAAGGCATCTGGCCTCCGCTGACAATTGCCCGGATCGTACCGTTAAAACCTTCCGTTGCCGGATCAATCTCAAATGTAACCGCAATCGGGGTTGGTTCAGCCAAGGTGTAAGTCTCTACAATGTCGCAGCCATTCAGGTCAGTGGCCGTTACAGAATAGTCTCCTGCTGCCACATTTGTAATCTGGTTGCCGAAGATGCCGTTGCTCCACTGGTACTGGTAATTCCCTGGTACGCCACCGGAAGCAAATACCTGTATGTTTCCGTTTTTGTCGCCAAGACAAGAAACCGCAGAAACGTTTGCGTTCAGGCTGAGAGCCGGCGGAGCATTCAATACTACCGTAGCCGTTCTTTCACATCCCAAATCATCCGTTACCGTTGCAGTATAGGTGCCCGGGCCGGCATTCTGCAGTGCAGCACCAACAAACGGACCGCCATTGCCTTCCCAAACCACATCGAAGTCGCCGGAGCCGGTGATATTGGCTACCGCGCTACCATCAGTAGCATCTGCACAGCTTACTGCGAAGTTGCCGTGGTTGGAAGTCACCTGCGTACTTACAGAGAAATTAGACTGAGCCGTCACGGTGTATTGACGTACCAGGACAAGGCCACTGGCGTCGGTGATGCGAACGGTGTAAGTTCCCGGACTAACCCCTGACAGGTCTTCTGTAACGGCAACAACAACGCCGCCTGAGTTTTTCCACTCAAAAGTATAAGGCGTATTGCCACCTGTAACCGTCAGGTCAATCGAACCATCTTCATCTGAAGGACAATCTACATTACCAGGTACCGCGTCTTCAGAGAACGTATTCAGCGAAATGCCTGGCAATGTTACGATACAGCCGTTGGCATCTTGTATTGTCGGGACATAAAGTCCTTCACAAAGGCTGATGATTTGTGCGCCAACCGGGCCATTCCACTGCACCATATAACCTGGCGTACCACCGCTGATATTCAGGGAAATACTACCTGTACAGCCTGCATCTTCCATATCGTTAATGATCGCAGAAGTAGCTGTAATGGCACTGGGTTGCATGATCGTTGCGTTGCTGTTGATCTGGGCGCCGTTGTTGTCGGTTACGATAAATGGCCAGTTGCCTGCGCCAAGGCCGGTAATCATGAAATTGCCGTTCGCGCTGTTGTATGGTGTACCATTGATGGTCAGCGTATAAGGCGGAGTACCCCCCAACACGTTAACAGCAAGCGTTCCGGTCGTAGCACCGTTACAAAGTACATTAGTCGGTGTGATCGTTCCGAAAGCAAAAGGCTGAGCGGTCACCATGTAACAACCTGTTGCTGTACAGGAATTTGCATCTGTAATGGTGGCGCAATATTGACCGATAGCCAGGTTATTGATAGATGGCCCGGTCTGGGTAGTTCCGGACCATACCACATTATATCCCGGTGCTCCGCCAGTGATGGTCAGCGCAATGCTGCCGTTGTTACCACTGGTTGCCGAGCCGATGCTTGAGGCAATGTTGATGGCCGGAAGGCTGGTCACCTCAAAAGAACCCGTTACCTGGTTATTGCTGGCATCTGTTACGGTAACATTGTAAGTTCCAGGCGCCACATTAGTGATGTCCTGGGTCATGGCAACCACAACGTTGCTCGAATTGCGCCACACATACGTATACGGCGCTGTTCCACCCGCTATGGTGATGTCTACGCCACCGTTATTGGTGCCGCTGCAGGCTTTATTGATGCTGAACGTAGAGATATTCAGGTCTTCGCCTACTGTTGCGCAGGTAGATGTTGTACAACCATTTCCGCTTGTAACCGTGACACAGTATTGACCACCGGCAGCCAGGTTTGAAATATCTTCGGTAGAGGCCGTGAAGTTATTGGGGCCTGTCCACGCAAAAGTATAATTAGAGCCCCCAGACACGGTAATGTTGACGGCGCCCGGGTTGCCATTGTTTAAATCCGTAACCGCTGTATTGGTAATCATTACCGGCGGATTCAGACTTACAACGTTGATGTTGCTGAGCGTTTGGGTACAGTTTTTAGAGTCTGTAACCGTTACCGCATAGATACCAGCCATCAATCCGGTAGCCGGGTTCGTCGTCTGGGATGTTCCGCTCCAGTTGTAGGTATAAGGAGGCGTACCGCCTGTAACATTCAAAGTAACAGACCCTGTGTTGTTGCCGGCGCAAGCTACGTTCTGAATATTGGAAGCCGTAACGGCCAAAACTGGCGGCTCGCTCACTTCAATCAACATGGAATTAACCGTACAACCGCTGCCATCCGTAACTGTTACGCGGTAAAAACTGAATGGAATCAGGTTCATCGCATTGGGGGTATTCCCCGGATTCGGTGGCGGAGCGCTCCATGCATACGAAAGCGTACCTGTACCACCCGAAGCAGTAACGACAATGCTTCCATTGTTGCCTCCATTACAGGAAACATCCGTAACAGCTATATTCGTAATTGCCACCGCAGTAGCAGGCTGTGTAATCATATAAGTTGCCGTAGCAGGCGTTCCTCCGAGGCTGCTGGTTACCGTTACACTGTAAGAACCAGCCGGGCGGTTGCTGATGGTCGGCGTATTGCCAACACCCGCTACACTCCACGCGTAGGTGAGGGTGCCGCCACCTGAACTGGTTGCCGTTATCGTAATGGCTCCCGTACTCTGGCCACGACAAGCGACATTGGTAATGTTCGCATTCGTAATGGTGACCATTTCTCCCTGTGTGTTGCCACAACTCACGGTACCGGGACAGCTATTGAACATCAGTTCATTTAAATCGCCATCCAGAATTTCTATGACTGTTGGCGTATTGCCAAAAGTGATGCTACTGGTTGAGCAGGTCTGCACGTTGAAACACAATTCGAATATCACCGTGCCATCCGGGCGTGTAATCCCCATCACATCCGGATCATTCCAGGTCATGGTAATTACCCCGGGAGAAGGGGTGCCAAAGTTGGCGCCAGCCAGACCGTTCAGGTTGAAGTTTGTAGCATTGACAAACTGCAGAATAGAGGAGTTGTAGTTGATGCTGAACTGCATTCCCAGAATGTCATTGAAGCCGTGCGTGCGGACTTCAAGACAAACCTGTTGTCCCTGAGTAGCATTGACGCTCTCTATTTCAAGACCAAAGCCTGTGATGTTACAGGGCATGGGACCACCACCGCCACCGCCAAGCGTAACCGTACCCGGGCAACTGCTGAATGGAAGTTCGTTCAAATCGCCATCTAAGATTTCTATTGTTGTCGGCGTGTTGCCGAAAGTGATCATGCTCGTAGTGTTCCCTGTAACGTTGAAACACAATTCGAATATCACGGTACCATCCGGACGCGTGATACCCATCACATCGGGGTCATTCCAGGTCATGGTGATCGTACCGGGAGATGGATTGCCAAAGTTGGCGCCAGCCAGACCGTTCAGGTTGAAGCTTGCAGCATTGAGAAATTGCAGAACAGAGGAGTTGTAGTTGATGCTGAACTGCATCCCCAGAATGTCATTGAAGCCATGCGTACGTACTTCCAGACAAATCTGTTGTCCCTGGGTTCCGTTTGCACTTTCTATTTCCAAACCAAACCCTGTGATGTTACACGTCGTCGGTCCGCCACCGCCACCACCACCAAGCGTAACCGTACCGGGACAGCTGCTGAATGGTAGTTCGTTCAAATCGCCATCCAGGATTTCTATCGTCGTTGGTGTATTTCCGAAAGTGATCATGTTCGTGGTGTTCCCCGTAACATTGAAACACAACTCATAAATAACCGTACCGTCAGGCCTGGTAATCCCCATCACATCCGGGTCATTCCAGGTCATGGTGATCGTGCCGGGAGAAGGGGTGCCAAAGTTGGCGCCCGCCAAACCGTTCAGGTTGAAGTTTGTAGCATTGACAAACTGCAGAACAGAAGAGTTGTAGTTGATGCTATACTGCATCCCCAGGATGTCATTGAAGCCATGCGTGCGTACTTCCAGACAAAGCTGTTGCCCCTGAGTTCCGTTTGCACTTTCTATTTCCAGACCAAAACCTGTGATGTTGCACGTCGGGTTTCCACCGCCGCCACCGCCACCACCACCGCCGCCGCTAACCGTTACGGTGCCGCTGACGCTGTTGAATGGAACTTCCTGGAGTGTGCTGTTCAGAATTTCTATCGTGGTAGGCGAATTGCCGAAACTTACCGTACTGGTCGTAGAGCCGGAAATGGTAAAACACAACTCAAAGAGCACTGTACCATCCGGACGCGTGATGCCCATCACATCCGGATCATTCCAGGTCATGGTAATCACCCCGGGTGAGGGGGTTCCAAATGAGGCTGCCGACAAACCGTTCAGATTCAGGTTTGATACGTTTACAAACTGTAAAACCGACGAGTTGTAGTTGATGCTGAACTGCATCCCCAAAATATTCGTGAAGTTCTGGGTAGCAACATCGAGGCAAACCTGCTGCCCCTGTGCGGCTGTTAAGCTTTCTATGTTTAAGCTAAAGTTGCCACCGCCACCACCACCGCCGGCGCCGACCGTTACTGTACCGGGGCAACTGTTGAATGGAACTTCATTCAGGTTGTTGTCCAGTATTTCTATACTGGTCGGAGTTCCTGCAAAACTTACAGTACTGGTCGTGTTTCCTGTAACAGTAAAACACAATTCGAAAATTACGGTCCCGTCCGGGCGCGTGATACCAACGACATCGGGATCATTCCAGGTCATTGTAATGCGCCCAGGCTGCGGCGTGCCAAACGATGCTGCCGACAAACCATTAAGGTTGGTGTTGGCAACATTATTGAACTGCAACACAGCCTGATTGTAATGGATGCTGAACTGCATCCCTAAAATATTCGTGAAGCCCTGTGTAGAAACATCTAAGCAGACCTGTTGTCCCTGGGTCGCTGTGATGCTTTCGATTTTAAGGCCGAAGCCTGTAAAGGTGCATTGGGCCGTTGCTGATTGAACAGCAAATAGCCATAGCCCCGCAAGCAGGTAGGTAAACCATTTACGCATTTTTGTCGGAATTGGGATGAAATAATAACTATTGTACCAAAATCAGTTTCTTCGTCACAGAAAATTCATTTGACTGTAGACGGAGAAAATATGTTCCAGTCTCAGGGAAAATATCTTTTTTCAATGGCAGAATGTGATTTCCTGCATTGAAATGACGGGTATCTTCCCAAACTATTTGTCCATGGGTATTTGTGATGCTAATATGGGCGTCTGTTGCGTGAGCGATGTGGAGTTGTACTTGCGTTCGCTCTTTGAATGGATTGGGATAACACTCCTGAATGCTATACGGTGCGTTAACCGGATCTGAGATGCTATTGGGTTCTATCACCTCTACTACACCATCCTGAAATATGGTCGTAATCGCCGTGAAAGTCGTATCGGCTATTTCTTTTATCGTTGGTTGATCGGAAAAACGAACACTCGTGGTATCACCCAATGAGCCAATAACATCGTATATGATAGTGAATAACTTAGTGCTATCTGGTAATGTATAGCCATTTAAAGTCATGTCCAACCAGGAAAATGTGAGAATGCCGTTTTCAGCCAATGGCGTTCCAAAGTTTTCTGCACTGGTCATTGGGATGGCAAAACCTGTTACTGATTTGAATTTTAAAACTTCCGGATTCCAATGAATTGAAAATTGAGCGCTGACGATGTGTTCGAAATCAACGACTTTGAGTGCTACACCGACAGTGTCTCCTTGTTCATCTCTGTAATCAGGAAAAAGGAAGGTTGGTTGCGCAATGGCGCAATAGGAAGGTATCCATAGAAGGAATGCCAGGAACAGCTTTCCACTAGTATGTGTCATATTATCATGGGATTAGCCAAGTTTGATAACGGGCGCTAAGATACAATTAAAACGGCAATCCCCCTCAAACCGGCAAGTAATTTCTCTTTTTCAAGTGTTTAAATGGAGGTTATCTATTAAAATTAAGCCTCTATTTGGGTGTTATCTTCTGGTTTCCGGGCTCTTCTATATCTAATAAAAAAAGGGAGTGGCTCCCCGAAAGGAACCACTCCACTTTTTTATCGGTGATTACTCAACGATGATCATCTGCTTGGTAGCAGTGAAATCAGCA
>CALEYL010000047.1 GCA_937926205.1 uncultured Saprospiraceae bacterium | reverse complement strand
ATACGGAACTGTTGTCCGGTGTAATGCTTACAGTCGGATCAGGTGTTACCACTACGGTAGCTGTATTCGACGTCGCTGCATCGCAACCACCGCCCGTGCAGCTGTATGTTGCACGGTAGTACATCGTACCCGCTGTTGTGGTCGGTGCATTGTAAGTTGTCGCATTCGCGCCACTGATGTTGGCCCAGCCGCTCGTGCCCGTTGTGCTCGACTGCCATTGGATCGTACAGGTGCCCGTACCACCGGCTGGTGTCGCTGTTAAGGTTGCCGTGCCGCCTACGCATACGGAACTGTTGTTCGGCGTAATGCTGACGGTCGGATCAGGGGTTACCACAACAGTAGCTGTATTCGAAGTTGAAGCATCGCAACCACCTCCTGTACAGCTGTATGTTACACGGTAGTACATCGTGCCCGCTGTTGCTGTTGGTGCATTGTAAGTTGTGCCGTTCGCGCCGCTGATGTTCGACCAGCCGCTCGTTCCCGTTGTGCTCGACTGCCACTGGATCGTACAAGTACCCGTGCCACCGGCTGGCGTAGCGGTCATGGTAACGGAGCCACCTACGCATACGATGCTGTTATCCGGCGTAATGCTGACGCTTGGGCCAGGGATAACTACTACGGTTGCTGTATTCGACGTCGCTGCATCGCAACCTCCGCCTGTACAGCTGTAGGTTGCGCGGTAGTACATCGTTCCTGCTGTTGCAGTCGATGGATCGTAAGTTGCGCCATTGGCGCCTCCGATATTTGTCCAACCGCCTGTACCCGTTGTGCTCGACTGCCATTGAATCGTACAAGTGCCTGCGCCACCACTGGTATTCGCGGTCAGAGTAGCGGATCCGTCTATACAAACGGTGTTGTTAGGAGGAGTAATGTTGATCGTTGGATCTGGTGCAACAACAACGGTTGCTGTATTGGAAGTTGCAGGATCGCAGCCCCCGCCAGAGCAGGAATAAAGTACCCGGTAATAGAACGTGCCTGCAATTGCAGTAGACGGTCCATAGGTTGTGCTCGTCGCACCGTTTATGTTCGTCCAGCCACCCGTACCAGTCGTACTTGACTGCCACTGAATCGTGCAAGTGCCTGCGCCACCTGAAACTGTTGCGGTAAGTAACATATTGCCGCCAACGCAAACGGAAGCATCGGATGGATTAACACTGACCTCAGGATCAGGCACAACTGTAACTGTTGCTGTATTGGAAGTTGCAGGGTCGCAGCCGCTGCCTGTACAGGAATAGGTAGCCCTGTAATATGTTGTTCCTGTCGTAGCTGTTTGTGGCATATAAACGATGCTGTTGGCGCCGTTTATGTTCGTCCAACCACTGGTACCTGTCGTACTGGATTGCCATTGAACCGTGCAAGTACCCGCGCCGCCATTGATGGTAGCGAGCAGGGTAAGGCTGCTGCCTACACAAACGTTGCTGCTCGGAGGATTGATGCTGATCGATGGATCTTCGATAACAACAACCAAAGCCGTATTGGAAGTTGCGGGATCGCAACCACTGCCTGTACAGGAGTAAGTTGCGCGGTAGAATTTAGTGCCGGAAACTGTGGTTGGTGCATCATAAGTGTTACCATTTGCGCCACTAATATTAGCCCAGCCGCTTACACCAGTGGTACTTGATTGCCACTGAATGGTGCAAGTGCCTGTACCATTGCTGGTCGTAGCTGTCAACACGACTGCCCCTCCAATACAGGCAGTTGCCGAAGAAGGGGTAATACTGATGGTAGGATCCGGTATTACTGTTACAGAGGCTGTGTTGGATGTCGTTGCATCACAACCACCACCGTTACAGGTATAGGTAGCGCGATAATATGTGGTCCCCGCTGCTGATGCCGGTGCATTATACGTGGTCGCATTAGCGCCGCTGATGTTCGTCCAACCACTCGTGCCCGTTGTGCTCGACTGCCACTGAATCGTACAGGTGCCTGTGCCGCCATCTGTGGTAGCGGTCAGCGTTACCGCTCCACCAACACATACCGTACTGTTATCCGGGGTAATGCTGATGCCCGGGCCGGGAGTTACTATAACGGTCGCGGTATTTGAGGTTGCAGCATCGCAACCACCCCCCGTACAAGCGTAAGTTGAGCGGTAGTACATCGTACCTAATGTCGCTGTTGGCGCATCGTAAGTTGTGCCATTAGCGCCGGCGATATTTGTCCATCCGCCAACACCTGTAGCACTGGATTGCCATTGGATGGTACACGTACCCGTGCCACCACTGGTATTCGCGGTCAGGGTTACGGAACCACCTAGGCAAATCGTTGAAGAACTCGGCGAAATGCTGATCGTTGGATCAGGTGTAACCACAACGGTAGCTGTATTGGAAGTTGCCGCATCACAACCGCCTCCCGTGCAGCTATAATTTGCACGGTAGTAGATGGTACCTGCTGTTGCGGTTGGCGCATCGTAAGTCGTACCATTGGCGCCGCTAATATTTGTCCAGCCGCTTGTACCTGTTGTGCTCGACTGCCATTGGATAGAACAGGTTCCTGTGCCGCCACTGGTAGTAGCAGTCAGTGTTACAACTCCTCCTACGCACACGGTAGAAGAGGAAGGAGTAATGTCAATGGATGGGCCGGGTGTCACTGTTACTGTGATGCAATTACTGTTTGCTGTGCACACGACGCCATCCAATGTCGAGGTTGTGACGCGGCGGTAGTAGGTAGTTTGTGTCAAACCGGAAGGCGCATCATAAGTTGGATTGATGGCTCCCGGGATATCGGAAAATCCGTTTGTACAGTCCGTCGTACTGGATTGCCACTGATAGGTCAGCAAGCCTGCTCCGGTTGCCGGAGATGTAACAGTAAACAATGCCGGGTTGCCGCCAGTACAAAGTATCTGGTCAGACCCAACAGTTCCCCCGCTTACATTATTAATTATGATTACCATTTGATCTGAAACTGCCGGACATGGGCCACTTGGGTCGTCCGTCGTCAAAGTCAAAGTCACTGTGCCTGCGGTAATATCCGCAGCCGATGGCGTATATACTGCTGTAAGTGAAGAGGCATCATTGAATGTACCTGTGCCACTTGTCGTCCACGTGCTGCTCGTTGCAGGGCCGCCATATGTACCGGCTAACGTCACCGTGTTGCCTGCGCATATGGTTTGGTCCGGGCCGGCATTCACTGTTGCAGGCGGGTTGATCGTAATTACCATTTGGTCAGATGCTGAAGGACATGGGCCTCCCGGATCGTTCGTCGTTAAAGTCAACGTCACTGTACCAGCAGCTATGTCTGCAGCCGATGGCGTATAGATTGCACCAAGAGCAGATGCACTATTAAATGTTCCTGTACCGCTCGTCGTCCAGGTACTGCTTGTCGCAGCTCCGCCGCGAGTGCCCGCCATTGTTACCGTACTACCGGCACAAATCGTTTGATCCGGGCCGGCATTTACTGTTGCAGGCGGGTTGATCGTGATCACCATTTGATCAGATACTGCCGGACATGGGCCTGCCGGATCATTCGTTGTTAAGATCAAAGTAACTGTGCCTGCGGCAACGTCTGCTGCCGACGGCGTATAAATTGCAGTAAGTGAAGAAGCATCGTTGAAAGTCCCGGTACCACTCGTCGTCCACGTGCTGCTCGTCGCTCCACCGCCACGTGTGCCAGCCAGGGCCACCGTGCTGCCTGCGCAGATTGTTTGGTTTGAACCCGCATCCACTGTAACCGGAGCATTGAAAGTAACGACTACCTGGTCGCTTGCACCAGGGCATGGACCAGCTCCATCCGGGTCAGCTACAGTCCAGGTAAGGGTTACACTTGTTCCAATTTCTGATGGCGCAGCAGTGTAGGTTGCAGCAGCATTTGTCGTACTGCTGAAACTGCCAAGGCCGCCACTCCAGCTTCCGCCAGTCACAGGAGTTGCCTCAAGCGTCACAGCATTCCAGCAAATATTTTGGTCTGGTCCAGCATTAGCTGTGACCGCCGGGTTGATCGTAATGACCATTTCGTCGGAAACAGGCGGACACGGACCACTTGGGTCGTCTGTCGTTAAGGTCAGTGTAATCGTGCCTGAGTAGCCAGTTGGTGGCGTATAGACTGCATTAAGCGTTGTTGCCCCTGGTGCAAAGGAGCCACCTGTAACAGACGCTGTCCAGGTTGCGCTTGTTGCGACGCCGCCAACAGAACCCGCCAATGTTACCGTACTGCCCTGACAAATTGTTTGATCCGGCCCGGCATTCACAGTAGCCGGTGGATATACCGTTATGGTTATTTGTTCCGTTTTGCTGCATGAGTTGGCATCTACAACAGTAACTGAATAAGTTGTTGTTGTTGTTGGGCTTACGGTCTTGATTGGGCCGGTTCCCAGGCCATTACTCCACGTATAAGTGTATGGAGCGGTACCATTGGAAGCGGATGCTGTAAGAACGGTGCTTGTTCCGCTACAAATATCCGGAGCAGAGGCGACAAGACTTACGTCTGTTTCACAACATGGACCGGGGGTAACTGAAATGCTGTTTGACCCAACTTTGCTCGGGCTGGCATGTATTTCAGCAATGCTGACCGTCCCGAAACCGGCACTGCCAAAGGCAGCCATGTCAACAATTACCTCATACCAAACATCATATATCCAGTTGGGGTAACTTGGGTCAGGCGTATAATTGGCGTCTGTTGCCGGTGAGTTGGTCGTTAATATATAACCAAAATCATTGAAGTTTTTATCTAAAGACGTTACAACGCTCTGAATAAAAGCTGCATTGCCCACAAGCATGTTCCCATCACCTCCCGTAACACCCAAACTCTTATAACCCGAAGGCACAGTGTTGGTAGAAGTCAGGTAGTCCATCTTGAATTTCAGCTTCTCGACGTTATTTGCGTCGGTAAGACTGAGCGTTAGCTGGTCAGAACCTGTCAGGTTGCCAAAAGTGTGACCGCTTGGCCAACCGATGGCATTGGTTCCATAGGTATTGTCCACAAAGAACTTAGAGAGCGTCGTTCTGATTTTTACGGTATTGACACTGGGCGTTATCGTAATTTCTGCAATCGCATATAAATTTGGATTACCAGGATTAACAAAACAGAGTGTTTCCGTTGTAGGACAAGAAATGGTCACTGTCGCCTCTCTGGTAACGACGCAGCCATTAGTTGCAGTAACCGTAACAGAATAGGTTGTTGTAACATCAGGAGATACCGAAATCGAAGCAGTCGTCTCGCCATTACTCCACAAGTAGGTGCCGCCTCCTGTTGCAGTCAAGGTACTGGTTTCACCATTACAAATAATCAAATTACCTGTGATATCGGCGGATACCGGATTCACCACTACGGTTATTTGCTGCGTTTTTATACACCCCTGTCCATCCACAACAGTAACTGAATAAGTTGTTGTTGTTGTTGGACTTACGGTCTTGACTGGGCCAGTTCCCAGGCCATTGCTCCATGTATAAGTGAATGGAGCAGGACCATTGGTAGCTGTCGCAGTAAGTACCGAGCTTGATCCAGTACAAATTTCTGAAGGAGAAGCAACAACAGACAAGTCTGTCTCGCAACATGGCCCGGGGGTAACTGAAATGCTGTTTGACCCAACTTTGCTCGGGCTGGCATGTATTTCAGCAATACTGACCGTCCCGAAACCGGCACTGCCAAAAGCAGCCATATCAACAACTACCTCATACCACACTTCATAAATCCAGTTGGGATAACCTGGGCTTGGCGTATAGTTGGCGTCTGTTGGCGGCGAGTTGGTTGTTAATATATAACCAAAATCATTAAAGTTTTTATCTAAGGAGGTTACGACGCTCTGAATGAAAGACGCGTTGCCCACAAGCATGTTCCCATCACCTCCCGTAACACCCAAACTCTTATACCCCGAAGGCACGGTGTTGGTGGAAGTCAGGTAGTCCATCTTGAATTTCAACTTCTCGACGTTATTTGCGTCGGTAAGACTCAGTGTTAGCTGATCAGAGCCAGTCAGGTTGCCAAAAGTGTGACCACTTGGCCAGCCAATGGCATTGGTTCCATAGGTGTTGTCTACAAAAAACTTAGAGAGCGTCGTTCTGATTTTTACGGTATTGGCACTGGGCGTTACCGTAATTTCTGCAAGTGCAAATAAATTAGGATCTCCGGGACTGGAAAAACAGAGTGTATCTGTTGTAGGACAGGAAATGGTTACTGTGGCCTGCGCTGTAGCCGTGCAGCCATTGGCCCCGGTAACGGTAACCATATAAGTTGTTTCAACATCGGGAGACACCGTAATCGAGGTTGTCGTCTGGCCAGTACTCCATGAATAGGCCGTGCCTCCTGATGCCGTTAAGGTAGTAGATTCTCCATTACACACAATCAAATTACCCGATATGCTGGCTGTTGGAGGAGCCGTCACGGTCAGCGTTTTCTGGCTACTCACTGCCGGACATGGTCCTGCCGGGTCATTGGTTACCAAGGTTAGGGTAATATTGCCTATAAAGCCGGATGGCGGCGTATAAACGGCATTTAAGGTTGTTGCAGAAGGTGAAAAGACACCACCTGGAACTGAAGCCGTCCAGGTAGCGCTTGTAGCTGCACCACCAATGCTTCCGGACAAAGAGGCGCCCAGGCCCGGACAAACGCTTTGGTTAGAACCCGCATTGGCAGTGGCGCCAGGGGTGATCGTGATCACCATTTGGTCCGATACTGCCGGACATGGACCTGCCGGGTCATTTGTCATCAACGTGAGGGTAACCGTGCCCGCAGTAATATCCGCAGCCGATGGCGTATAAACTGCCGTAAGTGAAGTTGCACTGCTGAAAGTACCTGTTCCGCTCGTCGTCCAGGTGCTGCTCGTCGCAGTGCCCCCGCGTGTTCCGGCCAGTGTAACCGTGCTGCCTGCACAGATCGTTTGATCCGGACCGGCATTCACCGTCGCCGGCGGGTTAATTGTGATTACCATTTGGTCTGAAACTGCCGGACAGGGGCCACTTGGGTCATTTGTTGTATAGGTCAATGTTACTGTACCTGCAGTAATGTCTGCTGCCGATGGCGTGTAGACGGCTGTCGGAGAAGTGGTACTGCTAAAGCTGCCACTACCGCTCGTCGTCCAGGTGGCACTTGTTGCTCCGCCTCCAAAGGTAGCGGCTAAAGTCGCCGTGCTGCCTGCGCAGATCGTTTGATCAGCCCCCGCATTCACGGTTGCCAGCGGGTTGATCGTGATGACCATTTGGTCCGATACAGCCGGACAAGGGCCACTTGGATCGTTCGTTGTTAAAGTCAAGGTCACAGTGCCCGCAGTAATATCCGCTGCCGATGGCGTATAAACTGCCGTAAGTGAGGTTGCATTGCTGAAAGTACCTGTTCCACTCGTCGTCCAGGTGCTGCTCGTCGCAACACCACCACGTGTTCCGGCCAGCGTTACCGTGCTGCCTGCACAGATCGTTTGATCCGGACCGGCATTTACTGTTGCAGGTGGGTTAATTGTGATCACCATTTGATCGCTTACAGCAACACAAAGTCCCGGAGGGTCATTTGTCGTCAGCGTCAGGGTGATGTTCCCTGTATAACCGCCTGGAGGCGTATATGCAGCGTTCAGCGTGGTTGCATTGGGCGAAAATGATCCGCCTGCAACTGAAGCCGTCCAGGTTGCCGTCGATGCTGCGCCGCCAATCGTTCCTGCCAGCGTTACGACAGCCCCCTGACAAACTGCCTGATCATTACCTGCATTCACTGTGGGTAGTGCAGTAATGGTGAGGATCATTTGATCGGATACTGCCGGACATGGACCACTCGGGTCATTTGTCGTCAGCGTCAGCGTAACTGTACCCGCCAGAATATCGGCAGCTGAAGGGGTGTAAACAGCATTTAAGGTCGTTGCTCCCGGACTGAAAGTGCCGGATCCACTCGTCGTCCAGGTTGCAGAGGTGGCACTGCCACCTCTGGAGCCTGCGAGGGTAACAGAACTACCTGCACAAACGCCCTGGTCCGGCCCCGCATCAACAGTAGCGGCCGGAGTGAAGGTAATGACCATTTGGTCGGAGACTGCCGGACATGGACCGCTTGGATCGTTCGTCGTTAAAGTCAAAGTCACCGTACCTGCCGTAATGTCCGCAGCAGATGGGGTATAAACAGCCGTAAGTGAAGTTGCATTATTAAAGGTTCCCGTGCCACTTGTCGACCAGGTACTGCTCGTCGCAGCGCCACCGCGTGTACCAGCCAGCGTAACTGTGCTGCCTGCGCAGATCGTTTGGTCCGGGCCGGCATCCACCGTTGCCGGTGGGTTAATTGTAATGATCATTTGGTCGGAAACTGCCGGACATGGGCCGGTAGGATCGTTTGTTGTCAGGGTCAGGGTAATGGTCCCTGTATAACCTACAGGCGGGGTATATACCGCATTAAGCGTTGTTGCACCGGGTGCAAACGAGCCGCCTGCTACTGATGCCGTCCATGTTGCGCTCGTTGCAGCGCCGCCGATAGATCCGGCGAGGGTGACGGTGCTGCCTCTGCAAATCGTTTGATCCGGGCCGGCATTGACTGTTGCCCCCTGGGAAACGGTTACGGTTACCTGATCAGTGGCTGTACAGTTATTTGCATCTGTAACGGTTACAAGATAAATGGTTGTTACAGTAGGGCTTACGGTGATCGTAGGACTCGTTGAGCCATTGCTCCAAAGGTAAGTAAACGGAGCATTTGAGCCAATACCCTCTGCCGTAAGTGTTGCAGAAGTGCCGCTGCAAATTTGCAGGCAAGTACTGGTTGCAGTCGTCGTCGTGAGCGGAATGCCGCTAAGGTTAAAGTTAAAATCATTCTGACCATTGACAACCGTAATGGCTGGATTTGTCGGAGGAGTAGTAACCACAAAATTCAGCCAGCCACTGCCGCCGAATTTATTGAGCTCTCTTAAGTTTGCACCTGTTCCCACCTGGAAGGCAGGCCCGACCTGGTTAACGTTAGCAACCAATCCGGCGAGGTTGCCCAATCCGGTTACCACGCCTTTTACACTGGTGTAGTAATACCAGTCGCTGTTGTCCTGATCGCCAAGACAGTTGGCTTCTTCTTTCGGGCTGCCGGCAGGCGGTGAGAATGTTCTTCCGCTGAAGACGGCTTCTATTTTCATCAACCAGTTTGTCTGGCAGACATTGCGAACCGTCATATTGATAGAAGCCTTCCCGTTTCCATATTCCTTGAATACAGCACCCGGCTCAGCCGTCCAATAATTTATGTTTGAACACGAGGGGGAAAAGATGCTGGATTCCGTCCAAAAAGCATAAGGAGAAGGCGTGCACGTACTGGTAGTGCTCGTAACGGAGCGCGAAGCCAGCGGATCCCCGCTGCAAGTGATCAATGCCAGAGGCGGTTCACTTGGCGTTATCACAACCTGATCGGTAGAAGAACAACCGTAGCTGTCTGTTGCCGTAACGGTATAAGTGGTGACTGAGGTTGGTGATACTGTTTTTGTGGCGCCGCTGCCCAGACCATTGCTCCAGGCAAACGTATAAGGACCGGTACCCCCTGTTGCGCTTGCTGTCAGCGTGGTACTTGACCCCAGGCAAACGGTAGCGTCATTCCCGGCATTGGCAACAGGATTGGCCCGAATATTAATGGTTATTGTATTAGAAGTTGCACTGCCGCAGCCTGCGTCAATACAATTATAATAGGCGCGATATTGATAGGTACCAACAGCGAGGGAAGTGCTGGTGGCCAGGGAATTGCCTGAAGTCAGGTTGATCCAGGTTCCGGTAGTACCAGGACGATATTGCCAAAGCACCGCAGCACAAGTGCCACCGCCACTGGCTGTCGCCGTCAGGGTAGTGCTACTGCCCACACAAACATTCGTGCTGTTGGCCGTAATGCTGACCGTTGGATCCGGAATGACCGTGATGGTTATGGTGTTGGATATGGCATTGTCACATCCTGTACCGGAGCAATTGTACAAGGCCCGGTATTGATAATCACCTGCAGGCAGTGAAGTACTGGTGTTGATGGAATTACCAGTCCCGAGGTTGATCCAGGTCCCTGAAGTACCGGGGCGGTATTGCCACTGTACGGCAGAACAACTAAGCCCTCCGCTCTTCGTAGAGCTGAGGGTGGTCGCTTCTGCGATACAAATTTGCGATTTTCCGGAACTGATACTGATCTGCGGGTCGGCGACGACCGTGACTGTCGCCGTATTAGAAGAGATCGTTGGACAATTGGTATTGTTGGCACTCACATTCACCCTGTAATAGGTCGTCGTGGTCAGAGCCGGGGTGGTGTAAGAAGCGCTGGTTGCTCCGCTGATGTTGCTCCAGGTGCTGCCATTCGGACTGCTTTGCCATTGATAATTGACCGTACCAACGCTACTTGTACCGGCGGCTGTCATGGTATGAGCGCCTCCCGAACAAACCGATGCCCCCTGAGGTTGGGTTGTAATGTCGATTGTGCAGGGCATTGAGAGACACCAAAGGTCCATTTTCAGCCAATCACCGGTGCCATATCCCCCGATGGTGATGTAATGTGTGCCGGCAGGTACGACGCTGTTAAGGTTGTACAGGGTCATTGTCGGCAAAAGGCTGTTTACTTCTACACTGGTTTTGGAAATAAATCCCCAGGAACTGGTGAAGTAGTTTACACTAACTTCGTGATAATACCCCGAAGGATTGTGAGTTCCTGCATAAACACTAATATTTAAATTCGTTCCAGGAGCAATGGTTCCACTGGCAATCGTTTGAGAAACCCAGTTGTTTCCGCCATTGGTGATTTGAAACTGACCGGTGTTGACGCCGCAAACGGCAGCATACGGGCCAGTGACAAAGTTCCCGCCTGTCCAACTCCAGCCGGTTGTACCGTTCTCATAGCTTGGGTTCTGGACGATATTACCCGGGCAACTACAGCTGGGAGCAGTAACTGTAAAAGTAAAGGTTTGCTGCCCGCAGAGTGTTCCTGTACCGTTGGATCCCGTGTATACTTTGACAACAACCGTGTAAGTACCAATAACGGGAGTCCAAACGGACCCTGTCCCCACCATATGGTAGGGATATGTATTTTCAATATTATTGAAAGTTTCTGCTCCGGTCACGTTAAAGACAACACTTCCCGGGGTTCCGCCTATAATGGCTTCGAGCAAAAAGTCAGAGTTAAGCTGGGCAGTGGAGTAAGATCCACCATTGGTAAAAGTAATGTCTGAACCACCTGTCTGGTTGTCAAAGTTCAACCCGGTAATGGGAGGACAAGTTGTTACAGTAATGGCATTGGATTCCCCATCATATGTCGTACATCCGGACCTGCGCGCGCAACGCAAAAAACACGTTGTTTCTGTCAGTGGGCCGGAAGTATAAGTCGCACTGTTGCTATTGGGAATGGCCTCCCATGCTGCATCCCCTACCGGAGGACAGGGCACAGTCGTCGTTTTCAACCACAGGTACTCCAAAGTTCCGGTACCGCCAGTTGGAGATGACAAACTGGTGAATGTCGCGGGTGAAGTGCCGGCTGTTATGGTTTGGCTGGAGCCAATTGAACCCGGGCCAGTGACATTGCTGCAGGTAGTTCCAGAGGTAGAAACACTGCCGTTAAAATGTGCGACGTGCACTTCTCCTGTCGTCTGTGTAAAGTTGATGCTGATAACCTGACCTTCGATGTTATTAGGGCTGGTTTTTACAATGCTGCCGTTAGGGGCCAATACAGAACCTTCTACCATACCGCCTCCGGTAATGTTCAGGGTCGTAACATTGTAAAAATTCCAGATGATGTATCTTGCTTCCGGTCTGTTAATACCGGCAGTAGTCGGAACCGTCCAGTTATACGTACCCGTTGTATTGACATTGATGATTAAAGTACGGGTACTGCTTGGCAGGTTATTAAAGGTTATACTTGAGATAGCACTCAATTCGGTACCCGTTAAATTCCAAACATTTTGTCCGCTGGCCAATGTGATGCTGGCATTTCCGCTGCTATATGCCGGCAAAACGTTGTTCGTCAGCGCCGCCATAGAGGTAGCTGAACTCCTGAAAGACGAAAAAGCCGAGCTGAAGTTTATCAACCCGGTTCCCACCACAGAACTTGTTGTTTGATTGGTACTGTTCACATTCAGGTTTACCCCATTTTTGGTAATATTGAGGTTGGGGCTACTCATGGTTAATGCCCCCGAATTTAAGTTGCCTATTTTTATCCAGTGGTTGGTGCCATTGGCGTTGACATTGAAAGTGCCCGATGTGTACTGGAGCATACCATTGACAACCAGTCCATAATTCACGGACGATACCGTACCATAGGGGTTGCCGGTTCCGGCATTATTGGCAACAAGCTGAGCATTGCCTGACATCGTAAAGTTACCACCCGCTGCAATCCCGCCCTCAACGTCGCCGCCCGACATGGTTACATTCTGTTCAGCGAAAACATTAAAGTTGAGTGCCGGGGAAAATGGATTTTGCCCCGCTAATGGCGCTATTGGAGCCAACAGCCCCAAAAAACACCCAATCCACAAGCCTGGTTTTAATAAATATTTATAAGTCTTTGAAATCTGGAATTTATTATTCCTATGAGCATCTATTGGTGTTGCCTGAACAGAAATTTGTGATGCAGCTGTGTGAAAATTGTTCCAAAGTGTGTGTGTAAACTTGTAGTGCTGTTTCATTTCAAGCGAATAAAAGAGAATGAAAAAATTATAAAACCAAAACCTGTAATTGCGGAAAACAGGGGGAGTACTTGCCCACCACATGTTGGTGGTAGGCATAGAAATGGATAGGGTTATCGCGAGGATAACCGACTGATTACGATCAACTTGCCAAAAACGTCAATCGCTTAAGGAAAGCCTAAGCCGACCTTAAGTAGATGGATTTTGAAGATAAAAGAATAGAATAGGCCCCATGAGTGGCGCCCCCCTGGCTGAAAAGGTTGTTACTACGGTGGCATCCGTAGTAACAAAGGTGTGCTTGTTCATAATGTTTGTTTTTGTCTTTAGAATGCAATAACATTCTTTCCTTTCTCACCTTGAAAGCGTCATTTTGCTTTCATTTCTCAACAAGTTACACAGCATGGGGGAGGAGGATAGCAGTGCTTAAAACTGCTCCTGATTTAGATTGTAGCAAAAGTAGATTTAAATGTAAGCTTAATTGATATTAAAAATAATTCAATAAGAAAAAGTGTGACCCTCTTTTTTGAATATAAAAAAAATAAAAATATTGATAATCAGTTAATTAAAACTTAATTTTGAATCAAAAACAACCCTATTGTGACTAAAAACTCAAGTAACTCTGTCGTTTTTTTTTACAATTTTTGGGTAACCCGATTCTTTTGGCTTCAATAAAAATTATTTTTTTATGGATCAGGGCGCCATGTCCACTGTGCAAAAGGAAGGGAGTTGAACAAGGAACACAACATACTGTCCGGCTCAAATCCCTGCCTTAGATGGGTCTTGCAAATTTAATGCGTAGGTTTATCAGGAGCCGGTGCGCTTGCATGAAAATCCTGCTGTATCCTTACCGCATAAGCTTCCAGCAATTCCTGAATGCGTTCCTTCTTATCAGACTTTAATATCAATCCTACGTGGTGTTTTTTATCCATGCGCCAGGCAATTTCCGGATCATTAAACACCGACAGATCGGGGTGTTCAAACCGGGAAAGCGAGATGATGATTCCTGCATAATCATTCCGGACTTGCGGCAACGTATAAGCTTCGTTTCTTGCAACAGCTGTTTCTACTCTGGCCCATTCTGCCCATAGATTAATTCCGGATGACACTTCCACCATTTCAGCAAGGTGGGCTCCACCTACCCGGGAAGCTGTTTCCAGAAAGTAGAATTTCCCGTCTTCTCTGGATTTAATGTACTCGGTATGCGAAGCGCTGAACTGCATGCCAAAAGCAAGCATCACATCTGCATTGAGTTTCTGAATGGCCTTGTCATCCTTACTGCCAAATTCAACCGTTTGTGATCGAAATATTCCGCCGCCATGCGCAACTTCAAAGGGGGTGTTCAGGTATTGGGAAACCCGGCAAAAAGCCAGTTTTCCACTGACACTTAAGGCATCGGCATGATAGACATCACCTGGTTTAAATTGTTCCAGCAAGTACATGTGCCGTTCACTCCCCAGTTGCTCCAATATGGGCCAAAGCTCTGCTTCAGAATGAATTTTCTTGATGCCCGTTGCGGATGCTTCTGCCCGCGGTTTTACCAACCAGGGCGCCGGGACTTCGGCTGCAAACCTGCGGATATCTTCGTCGTTGAACAAAGCCGTAAAAGGCGGCACGGGAATGCCCGACTCCTGCGCTTTTACGCGCATGGCAAGCTTATCGCGAAAATAACGGGCAGTAGTCTGTCCCATACCCGGGATGCGGAAATGTTCCCGCAGAAAAGCTGCTTTTTCCACATCAAAGTCATCCAGCGCCACAATCCGGTCTATTTTTTTAGTCCGCATCAGCCAGGAAACACCTTTAGCAATGTTCCACATGTTTTCAGGCGTATTGTCGTCCTGATCAATATAAAACACTTCGTCTATGGCGTCCCAGGGCCAGGCTTCGTTTTCGAGCTTTTTATTGGTCAGCAAATAAACCGTATTGCCCGCTTCTTTACAGGCGCTCAAAAAAGCTTCGCCTTTAAAATAACAGGTTACACAAAAGAAGGTCAATGATTTAGACATTGTTTTTTCGTTTTGCCATGAACAGATCAATACATTTCGGCAGGTTGCTTCACTTGTTTTTTGGGCAATTTAATGGTAAAAGTTGTTCCTTCACCTTCCACTGATTTTTTTACAAAAATTTTGCCGCCGTGGTACTCCTCAATGATGCGCTTCGTCAATGAAAGCCCGAGGCCCCAACCCCGTTTTTTGGTCGTATACCCGGGTTGAAAAACAGTTTTAAACTTATTCATCGGAATCCCTTTTCCGGTATCACTGATGTCTACATAAGCAAAATCGTGGTCTTCATATACTTCGGCACTGATTTTACCTTTGCCTTCTGTGGCATCCAGGGCATTTCGCAGCAGGTTTTCTACTACCCAGTCGAAAAGTGGCGGATTGATGTACAAAGGCAGCTTCTCCTCCGGCATTTCAAATTCAAAACTCACCCTTCGGGAAGCTCTGCGCTGCATGTAAATGAAGCATTTTTCAATTTCTGTATAAACGTCGGTATGTTCTAATTTGGGTGCAGAACCGATTTTTGAAAACCGCTCGGCAATCAGCTCAAGACGATCGACATCGTTGCGCAATTCATTGAGAATGTCCTGGGTTTCTTCGCTTTCAATTGACCTCAAATGTTCAATCCAGGCAATGATCGCAGAAATTGGAGTTCCCAGTTGATGCGCCGTTTCCTTTGCCATACCTGCCCAAACCCGGTTTTGTTCGGCTCGACGGGCTGCATTAAAAGCCAGATAGCCTAAAAAGATAAAGGCTGCTATGAGCAAAAGCTGGATGAGCGGGAAAAAGCGCAATTGCCGCAGGATGTTGGATTCCTTATAGTATATGGAATAGGCGAAACCCTGTATTGGTGTAACCCCGGCCTTTATCATCCGGGCCAGCTCCCTTTTTAGAAAAACCTGGCTGGTGTCGGAAAAATTAACGGCATCAATGACCCGGCCGCGGTCATCGACCAGCATGACAGGAATGGTTGTATTGGATTCGAGGATATTCAGGTGGAGAATAAAACTGCAATTGGCAAAACGCTCCAGCTCTTCATCACTTTTGGGATCCAGTTCATCCTGGGCCTGGGCCCAAAGCCGGACTTTATTTTCTTCTTCCCTGGCAAGTTTACCCGCCAGATAGTTGGAGTAAATCACAGAAATGGCCACGATCAGTGCGCCCGCTCCTGCCAGGTATATTTTCCACCTCGACTTGCGAGAATAAATATCCATTTCGTTACTGGTTCTGGCCCCTGGCCCCCGGAAGACAGCGTCGGTTGCTTATCAGTTCAGCGACTCAGTCTGAAAGGGATATGAGCACCATTATTGGTTACAGAATCTTTCTTCCCAAAGTGCCCCCTCCTACTTACCAGGTAGGATTAAGGGATCGTATTATGCGTGTTGAATGGGTTAAAATCGTATATCCGAATATTGATCGTTATCCACCTTTAACGAATTCAACACAACTTGTCCCGCCCAGCGGGGTTCAACTATTTCAATAAAACTTGTGCCGCCCAACGGGGTTCAACCATTTACCCCTAAGGCCCCGGGCTCAAAAATGGCTGCAAATCAACCATGCGAAGCCGGTGCCTCCCTTCCATATTATACTTTCGATAGCGAAACAAACGCGGTATCAGGAAAGAACCGAGCCAGAAACTTCCGGTTACACCGGCATCCGACCATCTGTAGTTGCTTTCCGGATCTCCGTCCGTTAATGTGCCGATGGCAGCAAATGCCGACCATGCCGTTCCAAACCAAAACATTTGCCCGCCCAGGGCCTTCGACCACTTTCGATCATAGCGCAGGACTGCAATGCTGTCCATAGGAACATAGCGATCAGCAAGAATCACCAGCCGTTCTTCCATTCTGTAACCTTCAACCATGCCTGTTAACCATATTTTCTTTTGGTTTTTCAGGCAATACTGGATCGTCTGGCCAGGATAGATTTTCCTTGTCTTTGGCTTTCCATACGTTTCAATCTGCATGACCTGCTGCGCGAAAACGGGTGCCGCCAGCAACAGCATCATGAGCACAAAAAGCAAGACTTGTGTATTGCGGAACCGCATTCCGCTGACTTCTTTACAGAATAAGCGAGTATAGGGCATATTTCAATATTTTACAAACCTTGGGAGCATTCTATTTTTTATTTAGTAAAAATGCATCCCATTCATGACATTTTACCCCATCATCGAGTGTAGAAAAGGAATATTGGTTGTTTTATGTTGAAAATAAGTGCCTGTTTGGCGCCGCACCTGCCCAGGCTTTCTGTCAACCGGATATGATCCGCTGCCGCATGACTTCATACAAGGCAATCCCCGTTGCAACAGAAACATTGAATGAATCGGTGCTTCCTTTTTGGGGTATGATGAATTTTTCATCCACAAGCCTGGCAACAGCATGACTGATGCCTTCATCTTCTGCCCCCATAACCAGCGCTACGGGAACAGAAAAATCCATTTCAAAGATGGGTCGCCGTGCTTCCAGATCGGCTGCCAGCAGGCGAACGCCACTACTGCGCAGCAGGTTGACGACATTTACCAGGCTGCTTTCACGGCACACCGGGATGTTTGACAATGCCCCCGCAGAGGCTTTCATGGCATCTGCGTTGATCTGAGCGCTGCCTTTCTGGGGAATGATAATGGCATGAACGCCACTACACTCCGCCGAACGGGCGATGGCGCCAAAATTGCGCACATCGGTTACGCCATCCAAAATCAGCAACAAAGGAACTTCTCCTTTTTCGTAAATACCCGGCAACACGTCTTCTATCCGGTGGTAGGTAATCAGCGATAAAAAAGCCAATACCCCCTGGTGGTTTCCGTGTGTAAATTTATCGAGACGTTCCTTGGGCGCTACCTGCAAGGGGATGTCCAACTCTTTGCACAGGTGGCGCAATTCTTTTTCAAGTTCGCCGCGGGTACCCTGCTGCAAAAAAATTTTATCGATTGGCGCGCCGGAGCGTGCGGCATCAACGACCGGATGACGACCATAAATGAGCGTAGGTTGATTTTTCTGCATGCTGTAAAAGTAAGAAACAGTTTATTAACGCAGCTTCAATTCTGCAAAAGTGTCAACAAACGCATCAATATAACAAAGGCGGAAGGTCAAAAAAGACCTCCCGCCGATGGATAATTATAATTCCCGGTATTTTCTTTTGCTGCGCCGCTTATCGTACGACGATGATGCGCGCTGTCTGAACACCTGCGCCGTACTCCATGCGTACGAAATAGGCGCCTTGCGGCAAGGCCGTCAGATCTACTTCTTTTATATCGCCGACTACTGGATTCACAACCAGGTGGCTTTGTACAACGGTGCCCATGCTGCTAACCAGATTGATGCGAACGGTTCCGTTGACATTTGCTGTAAACCGAATCTGCGTTTCTGTGGCACTCAGTGTTGGGTAGACCTGAGCGACAACATTTGTACTCATTTTTTTCATCTGAGCGGCAAGTTGCAACTGGTAGCCTGCGTCAAACAAATAAGCATCCATTGCGCCGTCTGATGGCGTCAGCAGGTTGCTTCCCAGAATGAGAAACTCCGCCGGCTCGGAAAAGAAGACTGCACCATTGCATTGTACAACTGCACGCACCTGAATAATCCGATCCGTTGCCGAATGCATCGGCGGCGTATGATAAATTGCCGTATTGGCGCCCGGAATGTTCAACCAACCGGTAAATTCCGTTTTAAACTGCCACTGTATAGACTGGCCACTCCAGTTGTGGAGGAAAAATGTGGTACTTTGGCCCGATTCGATCACGCCTGGCTCAACCGATGCTTCGCCACCGGCACAGGGGTTTTCATCAATAAAGAAGATGGCATCCGTTTCGCAACCTCCGGCGTCGATCACCAGCACACGGTAGGCGCCCGGTGCGAGGTTGTGCACGCACTGGCCATCAGCAAATGGCTGGTTGTTATTGAGGTTGAACCAGCGAATCACGTATGGAGCTGTACCACCAGCAGGGTGCACACAGGCTTCCTGGCCAAATGGATCAAATTCAAGATTCAAATCAATTTCGCCGGCCTGGGCAATGGTGACCGTAATGGTTGCGCTGCACTGGAAATTATCGTACACCACAAAAGTATAAGTTCCAGGCTCCAGGCCTTCGACTACGTACATATTGGTTTGGGTAACTGCCGGTGTTGAATTGTTGTTCCGGTAAATGGTGTAAGGGGCAGTGCCGCCTACTATGGTCAGCTTGACGCGACTGACGAGACCATTACAATTTGCATTGCGAACCTCGGCGCTAACCTGTAATCCGGTACCGGCAGGGATCGTCACCGGAACCAGCACATAACATCCATTGGCATCACGTACAAGAATCAGATAAAAGCCGTGCGGTATGTTTTGCGCACACCAAACACCATCAGCATCGGGCGCCGGATTTAACACCAGGTCGTTTGTCGGTTGAACGCCTTCGATGAAAGGTTCTCCCTGGTCGTTGAAATGTACTTGTGGAATAACCGTCAACGGGCTGTTCCAGCGCCAAACCGTCAAATGATAAGGCGCCGTGCCGCCGCTTGCATAAAGACAACCTGAAACAGGTCCTGAGCAAGGAGAAGTGCTAATGATTTCGAAGTGGGCTTCTATCGGGTTGTTCACTTCGTGTACCACCAGCGGTACCAGGGTATAGCACTGGCGGGAATCCACCACGAGAATGTAATAAATTCCGGGAGGAATATTTTCTGCGCAACGAACATTCCCCGTATTGGAAGTCGGCTCGAATGGATGGCCATCTATCCGCGTACCACCTACGACAGTAACCTGAGCCGCGCTAAATATAACGTTGGGAATAACGGTTGGACCAGGGGCTGGAAACTGCCAAAGAGATACAGAATAAGCCGGCGTTCCGCCTGAAATGGTCAGACATCCATCAGCACCGCCCGCATCACAATCACTGTTGGTACGGTTAAACGTCGCTGTCAACACATCCGGTTGGCCAACAACAATGTTTTCAGAGAGCATACAACCTTCAGCGTCAGTCGTTGTCAGCGTATAGACGCCGGCGACCAGGTGGTCAAAACAGCCCTGGATGGTCGTAATGGTATTGATCACTCCTGCCGTACCAGGTGTCAAAGTAGTAATAAACGGCGGCGCCCCGCCATTGATGCCGAAACAGATGCGGCCATCGTTTCCACCGTTACAACTCACGCGTTTGACTTCGCGTGAACGGGTAAATGTGGCTGTATTATGAATGCCAAAATCATCCCAGTGGTAGCAATTATTCGCGTCTACAACCACGACATAATAAGCGCCGTTGGCTAAGCCACCTGCACAAAAGCTGCCGCTGGCGGTAGTCTGAAGGAATGGGATGCCATCCGGAAGGTCAAATCCACTGATATGCCCAGAAGTGTTTCCTACGAGCTGGTGGGGCAGAATAGAATAAGCACGCACAGTGTAGGGCGGAGTTCCACCTCCCACATTGACGCAGGCACCGGCCAGCTCACATGGTTCCAGGTTGGTAATGACTTCCATTTGGATCGGAGGGGGTTGAGTAACCACATAGGTTCCGACGCCAACACAGATGCCGCCTTCGGTGGTCAACCTCAGACGGTAGGTTCCGGCGTGTAGTTCTTCGGCGACTTCGTGTTCCGATACATAACCGTTGGGGCCGGTCCAGCGGTAAAACAAAGGATGGACGTCAATGGGAACGATGGCCTCAATGCGCCCGTCCGACCCGCCGTTGCAGGTCACATTGGTCACTGCCGCATCCAGCACAAAATCGCCGGTTGGCAGGTCAATTTCTGTCGAAGCAGTACATCCTTCCGCATCCACTACAGTCACAACATAGTGGCCGAAAGGCAAATTCATAAAACAATAGTTCGGGTTAGCCGTAATCGGAGGCGTATTCGTACTATTAATGATCGCAACGGTATAGGGCGCTGTGCCGCCGCTGACCTCAAAACAAGCCGTAGCGGTTTCGCAGCGTTGTTCAAGAACGCCAAGTTCAATGTGAAGATCTTCGCAGGCAAAACTCAATCGCTCTGCAGTAGTTGCTGTGGTTTGGGCATTTAGCAGGAAAACCTGCAACAGCAGGGCAGCTATCAGGCTCCACTGCATGGGCAGAAAGCGCATGGCCCGATCATGGGTTTGTTTAGTTGTTCCGGTCATAAAAAAGATAACTTTCGGTGAAAGAATAAGGTGGTGAAACCGGCAACCTCGCCAGGGGGGCGGGCAAAGTCGCCGGTTATCAGGTACAAAGGTGCCATCTGTACCTTGGTTTCACAATTCTTGCTTGTTCAAAACGTAGGAGTCCAGTAAAACGATTTCATACCTAAATATTTGATTTACAAGTAATTTTATTTTTATTTAACACAAAATCTGACATTGTTTAAGAAGCAGAATTGTTTAAGAAGCAGAGAGGATAAGGCGGACTGAAGCCCGCGAAACGAAGCGCCGTGTCTGGTTTCGCGGGTTTTAGCCCGTTTTACTTCCTGCAAGGGCCCAAAAGTGAATGCAGTCTATACAAAACGGAAGCGCCGACAAATGGCAGCATCCCGCTCATTTACAGGTAGTAAATGATGGAGTTCACGTTTGATTTGCATGCTAATGGTTCCCCAAAAGGACCGCCCTAAACAAAAAAAAACGCGCCGTGGTAAGCACCTGGCGCGTCTGAGTAATGTTTCTTATTTTATTCGGCTGTTTTAGCAGCAACGACAACTTTTTTCTTGGCGCCCTTGGCGCGTTTTTTGCCGTAAGAGTTGCGCCAGATTTTGCCTTTGCGGGAACGTTTGTCTCCTTTGCCCATTGAATTCAGGTTTTTTATGTTCAACTATCAAAAAATGCGAACAAAAGTAACCTATTTACTTATTGAATCCAAATACCTTTTACAGTATTACAATTCCCTGATCCAGATGTTTCGGTAGCTGGTTGGGTTGCTGTGATCCTGCAACTCAATGGGGGCTTTGCCGTGTGCCATATTTTTGGGCATTCCAATGTTTTCGGTCGTCCCCTGAATTTCTGTGTTGTTTTGAATGAGCACCCCGTTTTGAACAACGGTAACCCGGCCGGCAGCGATTCTAATCCCGTCGGCATTGAAGCGCGGCGCCGTATAGAAGATGTCATAAGTCTGCCATTCGCCCGGAGGTCGGCAAGCGTTTACCAACGGCATAGATTGTTTGTAAATGGCGCCAGCCTGACCATTGGAATAGGTTCTGTTCTGATAGCTGTCCAGCACCTGTACTTCATAACGCGATTGGAGGAAAACGCCGCTATTGCCCCTGCCCTGCCCTTCTCCTTCAACGACGGCAGGCGTACGGAACTCAATGTGCAACTGACAGTCGCCAAAACTGCGCTTTGTGGCGATGTTGCCCGCGCCTTTCACAACGGTCATGGCGCCATCCTTTACCAACCACCCGGCCGGAGCATCTTTTCCTGCAGCGGTCCACTCAGACAAATCCTGTCCATTAAACAACACGATGGCGTCAGAAGGCGGCGATCCCATGGTTCCGGGAGTTACAACGCGCGGTTCTGGCTCCCAGACTTCCGTATCTTTAGGATCTTTGGTTTGCGCGCTAAGCTGTACGGCACAAAGCACAAATAATGAGATGGAAAGTTTTTTCATATTGAATGTTATGATGGTGATTGAAAAACAAATCTTAATCGTATGATATATACCGCACTTACCCTCCATCCTGCCACTCAGCCGGCTCTTCCAGCTTCCTTGCACTACTGCCCAATTCGTCTTTCAAAGCCTGGGCAATTTCTTTTTTGCGCTTTTCGCTGAATTCAAAATCGGACTTCACCTCTTTTTTTGCCGATTTAAAAGCGATGTTGTCGGTAGTGCCGGAAATGGCGTAATAAAGGTTAAAAAATCCATTTTTGCGGGCTTTCTGGGGTTTCAGATTAGGGTCGTGGCCTTTCAACCGGTTCATCAGCACTTGTCCGGCGTTCACTTTGACGTTGTATTTGATGTCCCCGCTGAACGCATGTTCGCCGCTCACGGTCATGTTCATGGCGTTGCTCTGGATGAACATGGCGGGCAGGTAAAGTTTGCCGCCGCGCACTTCGATGAAATTTTGCAGCGTCACAAACCTGATGTGCCGCAAATCATTCATCTTTACAAAAGTGGAAAAACTTTCCAGCATTTTAAAACCGATGAGTTCGCCATTGTTAATGGTAGCATCGGCAAGTACGCGCAGATCGTCCATCAGGAAGTTCCCGGTTTCGTCCCAAAAGGCGTAAATGGCAAATTTGGCGCTCAGTGCGCCACGAAGGTGCTTGTCCTGCAATACTTCCTGCCCGAAATTATCCATCTGCCTGAAAAACTCCTTTACATCGATGTCATTGCAGGAGATATGCGCCACCAGAGAGGGGCGTTCATGGAACAGAAAAGCGCCGTTAAGGTCCACACTCCCGTTCATGCCTTTCGCGCTCCCCTTCACATCGAGGGTGTTGTTGTCGAGAATTAGCTCGCCGGTAAAATCGCTGCCCTCCACCAGTTCGTAATTGAGTTTTCCAACATGCAGGGTTACCGTTCCCTTCAGCTGGTCTGTAATTTGCTCCCGCTTCTGATTCTGTTCAATAACCAGGGAGTCTACTGTGGTATTTTCCGCCTCTGCCTGCGCTTCGGTGACCTCAGAAATGGCCATCAGGCGGTCGAGGTCGAGGTTTTCAGCACGCAAATCCAGCTTAAATTCCAGTTTCACTTTTTCCTGTTGCGAGGTATCGCTGAGGAACCAGGGAATGACATGCGCGGCGCTGCCGTTAAGCGCCAAATCGCTTTCGGGGCCATTGATGACAAGGTCCTGCACAAAAAATGAATCGTTTTCCAACAGGATCCTGCCCCGGTCAATGATGATTTTTTCGCCATTTACATTAACCGACGCATCGTCAAAGACAACTTCTCCCTGAGACAACAAGGCCAGAGAGTCGCGCTGCGTCATCATATCGGCGTAGCGCCCCCGAAAAGCAACATTTTTTACTTCCAATTCCCCGCTGGCATCCGTCACTTTGGGCATATTCAGCAAGCCGTTCAGCACCGTCATCGGCAGCACGCCATTGGCCGCAAAATCAATCATCGGGTCCTCCAGGTTCGCCACGTGCAGACGCATTTCAATGGGTTCCTGGTTATAATAGCCGCGCAGGTTCTGGATTTCAAATACCGTACTTTCATCGCCCCGGCCATCTCCGTTGCCAAATGATGCCACAAAAGAGATGTCTTTGAGCTCGCCCCGCATTTGGGAACTGCTCACAGCGCCTTTGTCAAAGCGCAACGTTGCCCGGACGGCGGGTTGGGTATTGAGGCGCGAAACGCCTTTTACCGTAGCGTTTACGATGAAGTCGCCGCTGCTGGTCCAATCACCCATTTTTTCGAGGTAAGATTCGGGCAGCAGCTGCATCATAGATTCCAGCTTGCAGTTCTCGCCGTTAAAGGTCAGGTCGTAATAAGTGCCGGGTGTACGCCCCTCTACCACCCCTTTTACATCAAAGCGGTTGGTTTCTACCTGCAGCGATACGTCCTTTAATGCATAGATGCCCTTTTCGGAATTCACATCAATGGTCGCATCGTATTTCAGCGCCTTACCGGCAATGAAACGCGCGCCGCCAAGGTCGGCAAAATGCACGATCAGGTTAGCCTGACTGCTCATCGAAAATGCTCCGGTTGAAAATTTACCTGAAAAATGAGCGTCATCTACCTGCGCCAGAATTTCCTGAGCAGCGGTCTGATCGGAATAAATCAGCTCGATATCCTCCAGCGTGGCAGCCTCCAAAGAAAATCCGCTGTCGCTGTCTTCTTCTCCGGGAGGACTGTTCTGAACAATGTCGTAATTGGCGCGTCCCCGTTCGTCGGTTTCCAGGGTTAATGCGCCATCGCTCACCACGATGGAGCGCACTTTGATGTCGGAACCAAACAAGCTCAACAGGGCAAAACGGCAGGAGACTTTACCTGCTTCAAGCAATACGCCCCCGCGATTGTCTTTCAGCACAACATTCCGCAAATTGACTGCTGCATTGGGGAAGGTGGAAAATATGCTGAGGTCAAATTTCTCTATACTCAGTTCGGAGCGAATCTGTTTGTTCACTTCTTTGACGATCCGCCTGCCTACCTGATCTTCAAACAAAGCAGTAATGATCCAGGCAGTCAGCAATAAAACGCCCACAAGAATCAAGAGGACGATGGCAAATTTTTTAAAAAACTTTTTCATGGGTAAGGTGGTCTTGCTTGGGGTAAAGATACGGTTTGAAGGTTAAAGGTTAAATAGAAAGGTTAAAGGTTAAAGTAGAAAAGCTTGTCCCGCAATAGCGGGGGTTAAAGGGGGCAGCCTGCTTTATGGAGCAATCTACTCCGTCTACCGTCTACCGTCTACCGTCAACCGTTTTCTAAACACTTAATATTTTGACCACTTTTTAGCCAATATCCAATCTGCCTGATTTTTTAGTTCATTGTCTTTCAAATGTTTAAAACACATTACATCTTATTGCCAGGCATCGATCAAATATTTTTTTAATTTTTTCAGGCAATCCGCTTGCACAGCATTAAACAACCCTCTATATTTGCACTCGCTTCCGAAAAGTGGGGGTGATTAGCTCAGCTGGTTCAGAGCATCTGGTTTACACCCAGAGGGTCGGAGGTTCGAATCCTTCATCACCCACAACAAAAGCCCAATTCGTTGGTTAACAACGTCTTGGGCTTTTTTATTTTCATTTGCCTTTCTATTCAGCATCCGGTTTCCTATCCATTCTCAACTGGTTCGGTTACAGTCCAAACTGCCTTAAATGGTGATCGAAATGCCGCCAATAAAGCCTTCCGTGGTCTTTCAACGGCATGGGGCCATAAACCGGATGGGGTTCCAGTGTTGCGTTTTCCGGCAAACTGGCAAAGCGGTGGATGAGCAACAGCAGGGCCTGGCGATCTTCGTAGGGCATCTTTTCCAACAAATGCCGCAAAAGAGACACCTGAGTTCCTGCGCATGCCAACGCTCTCCTCATTTCCAACCGTCTTCACCATTAAACCTTTAAAACGCGCTGGTATGAAAAAATTAGTTTTGTTAGCTGTTTGTTTTGCCTTTAGCCTTGGCCTTGCTTTTTCGCAAATTGGGCCATGGGATTTGCAGGTCAATTACGGCCTGAGCGCCACTTTGCATTACGGCATTCCGTTGCAGAGACGTTTCTGCCGCAATGGATGTCCGACCATAGAGCAGACGCCCGGACTGGCACAGGCTTTTTCAGCGGGGATATCCAGGCGGGTCAGCCCGCGGCACAGCATTTACTTTGCGGTCGGATATTCCCAGCTCCGTTTTCAGGAAAAATCCCCGTTCATTTCACCGGGTCTATCCAGCTTTATTCCCCCTCCTACAGATCCAATAGACGCCAGATTCGGCTTCGTCAATTTCCAGTTGGGGCATAGCTTCCGCCTGCTCAACTGGGAGCAACACCAATTGGTGATGAGCAACAGCCTGCTCATCGAGCATACCATACAGGAATCCTATCATCCGGACTACATAAAACCTGATAATTACAGCTATCTCGGAAAAATCGGCGCCGTCCTCAATTTCGGAAGCCCGGTATCGCTAACGGCCAATGCCACCTTCCGCACCGCACTTTCGACTTACAACCGCCAGTACGATTTAAGTCAATTCGAGGATTACCGGCCGTTCGGCATGGGTCTTGAAGTCGGAATGCAGGTAAAACTATAAAATAATGGCTGGGCCGGGCGACCGGATGCGTGCAAGATGTCAGATTGTTCCTTACTTTTGAACCCTGTTCAAGACAATCTAAACGTAAACAAAGTCGGCTCAGCCATGTCCTTTCCCCGCATCAAGTTGATCAATCGCCTTCCCAACCGGATACTGAATTTCAAAGCAGCCCTGTATCTGCTTGGCCTGGAAATGGTATTGGGGACAATCGGTTATGTCCTGCTGGAAGGCTACGACTGGATAGATGCGGCGTATATGGTGATTATTACCATTTCTACGGTTGGCTTTATGGAGGTCGAGCCGCTTTCTCTGACAGGCCGATTGTTTACATCATTCCTTATCTTGCTCAATATTGGCGTATTTGCCTATTTTCTGGCAGTATTTTCCTACTACATTCAGGAAGGCGAATTATTTCAAAACTGGTTTCTCAAACGCATGCAAAAAGCAATTGACTCTTTAGACAACCATGTCATCCTTTGTGGCTATGGCAAATACGGTAAAGAAATTTCACTCAATCTGCTGGGCCACAACATTCCGTTTGTGGTCATTGACCAGTCGCCGGAAAAGATAGAGCGCCTGCAACACAGCGACACGCCCCTGCTGTTCATTGAAGGAGATGCTACGCAGGATGAAACCCTCCTCTCCGCTGGCATCCTGAGGGCCAAAGCCATTATTTCTGCCCTGGCCGACGATTCAGACAACCTCTACATTGTACTCACCGCCCGCCAGATTAGCCCCCGGCTCAACATCATCAGCCGGGCCACAGAGCCAAGATCCGGGAAAAAACTCATGAAAGCAGGCGCCAACCACGTCGTCATGCCTGAACAAATAGGCGGTTTTTACATGGCGACTTTAGTGAGCAAACCGGGCGCTGTCGAGTTTTTTTCCTTCATTACAAGTGAAAACCAGTCGGATATTGGGTTTGAAGAAATCAGGTATGCCAACTTGCCTGCAAAAATCCGGGGTTTGGCTATCAAGGACTTGCACCTGCGGCGGGAAACGGGGGTCAATATCATTGGCTTTCGCGATGGAGAAGGACATTACCAGATCAACCCTCTACCCGAGGTGGCACTGAAACCCGGTTGCAGCTTCATCGTTTTGGGCAGCGAAGAACAATTGAAAAAACTACATGCCCTGCTAAAATCGGATCCGGCATGAGTGTAAAGCCACCAACTGAACTATGGTAAAGAGGCGTTTATTCCAATGTCTGTTGCTGCTTTTTCTGTGCCAGTCAACGATCCTTGCCCAACCTCAGCGACGCGGCAACATCTGGTATTTTGGACAGCAAACCGGTCTTGACTTCAGTTGCGGGCGTCCGACAAAAATCAACAATGTCCGGGTGAGCAGCTTTGAAGGCGTAACCACCCTTTGCAATGAACAGGGTGAAGTTCTTTTTTACAGCAATGGCGGAGGCGAACCGGGCAGTGTCTATAATGAATTTGAGCAGGGACGGATCTGGAACCGGAACCAGGACATCATGCTGGACCTGGGCACGACCAGTGGAGGCGGATTGAGTTCTGCTCAGGGCGTTATGGCTATCCCTGATCCCGCTGATCCCAATCGCTATTACCTTTTTACCATAGACGACTATCCTGGTTTGGGGCAGCCTGATCATCGGGGCTTGTCCTGGTTTGGCATCAATATGTCCCTCAACGGTGGCCTCGGCGGAATTTCAACCGGTCAGACCCATGTGTTCAGTCCGGCAACAGAATGCCTTACAGCAGCACGTCACTCCAATGGCCGCGATTTTTGGATCCTGACCATAGATTTTGATACGAGGGATTTATTGGCTGTCCCGGTCACAGATCAGGGCGTGCTGGCGCCGATCCGGCAAGCCCGTCAATTGGCATTTTTTCCTTTCATCATCAAAGCCTCTCCCAATAGCCGTTATTTCTGCGACGGCCAGGTGGTTTATCGTTTCGATCCGGCTACTTCGGCCATTTCCGTGCCGGTTATTTTGCCGGAAATTTACAATTACAGCTTTACTTTTTCTCCGGAAAGCCGCTACCTGTACACTTTCAGCACAAGTATCCCAAGGCGTTTACTGCGCTACGATCTGGAAGCAGCTGACATCCCGGGTAGCATCGAAACGCTTGCCGATCTGGACGATGCTTTTGTCCGCCAAATGCATATCGGCCCTGACGGCAGCCTCTATTTTCTGGAACAACAATTCCTCAGTGGCCAGTCTACGCTCTCTGTGGTGTACTGTCCGGACAGTCCGGAGCCAACGCTGAAGCGGAATCAGGTTTTTTTCACTACCGGTAGTTTTAGCTCTTTCAGCGCCATGAATAATCTGGCCGATTTCTGGTTCGACAACCTGCTGCATACCTTGGAAAAAGACACCAGCGAACAACTGCTTTGCCCCGGAATCCCCCTTTCGCTTGAACCGGAATGCATGGGAGAAACCTACGCATGGACAACGGGAGAAACGGAGCGAAACATCCTTGTTGAAACGCCCGGAACCTACCGGGTCAGCGTTACCAACGGCTGCTTCACCGTGGTGGAAACCATCGTTGTAAAACCCGGCGCAACGCCGGATGTTCTGATCAGACACGTTGATGTAACAGAAATCTGCGATGCACTGCCTTTGGTCCTGAACGCCGAATCCGATAATGCCAGCAAATTCCAATGGTCTACGGGCGACACCCTGGCTGCCATCTCGATATCAGCGGGCGGAACTTACCAGGTAACTGTTACCAATGATTGCGGTGAAGCAACAGCTGAAGTCAACTGGCCCAGAACGCCCTGCTGCCGGATATTTGCACCGAATGCTTTTTCTCCAAACCAGGACGGCATCAACGATGTATTCCGGCTGGAACCTTTCCAATGTACTTTTATCAATTTCCGCCTGCGGCTTTTTTCGCGCTGGGGCGAATTGTTGTTTGAAACAGATGACCCGGTAAACGGATGGGACGGGCGTTTCAATGGGAAATTGATGCCCCCGGGATACTATCTCTGGTTAGTCAGCTATCAATTGCCGGGCGATCACTCCGCAATCGTCAAGCTGGAAAAAGGTGGCATTAATTTGCTCCGGTAGGAACCCTCCGAATCCTGTGCTTCATTTCCACTCTTTGCAACAATGACCAAAACCAATGCTCCGGTTGATGGAGGTCAAGCGTTTGTTCCCTGCAAAAATCAAGGGTTTTGCCATCAAGGACTTGTACCTGCGGCGGGAAACGGGGGCAATATCATTGGCTTTCGCAATGAAGAAGGACATTACCTGATCAACCTTCTACCCGAGGTGGCACTGAAACCCGGTTGCAGCGCAAATCGTTTTGGGCAGTGAAGAACAAGCAATGAACAGCATGGGAATGGCAAGCCAGCCTAAAAAGCAGACAGCCGGGCACGAAAAACGTAACCGGCTGTGCTAAAAAAGACTAGCATTAATCCATTACTGACCCTGGCCCAGCGTAAAGCCGGGCTCACCGTCAAACAGATAAAGGTTTTCCGTTTTAATCACATCAAATCCTGCTAAATTCAGTTGAGAGAGCACGTCAAGTACTTGTAAATAATCAGAAGGCGCATAAGTTGGCGACTTAAAACGACAACGCCAGTGATCCGTGCAGTAGGTGGCAGGGTTACCGTCTGGCCATACTTTAACACCCCTGTTGGTGATCATTGTCAACTCGATGTTGCCTGATCGGAATCCTTTAAGGGCTGATCCTAATTTATTAGCGTCCCGTTCAGACCAGTGCAGGAAGACGTCCACTCCGATGAGTTCTTTCCTGGCCATTGGCCTTTCCTGGACTTTTACAGAAATCTGTTTTGCACGCTCATCAACCAATACAGGCTTCAGATATTGGGGCATTTGTCCCAGCCTGGCAATAACCTCATCTGCAAATTCCTGTGTGCCAACCATTTTCAGGCTGTTATTTTCATTGAAAATATCCCCGGTATGAATCCCTGCTTCCAGGGTAGCCAACCAGGCGTTGTGAATTCTGGCGGCAACATCTGCCTGGCCGATATGTGTCAGCATTTGCAAGGCACCAAGTAACAAGCCGGATGGATTGGCCTTATCAAGACCGGCAATGTCCGGCGCAGAACCATGTATGGCTTCGAAAAGTGCAAAATCTTCGCCAATATTGGCAGAACCTGCCAGTCCGACAGAACCGCTGACTTCAGCTGCTATGTCGGAAATGATGTCGCCATAAAGGTTCAGCGTAACGATAACATCGAAAAGCTCGGGGCGTTGCGCCAGGCGTGCCGCGCCGATATCGATAATCATGTGCTCCTGCTGTATTTCCGGATATTCTTTGCCAATTTCCCTGAACAACTTGTGGAACATCCCATCCGTTGCCTTCATGATGTTATCTTTGGTCATGCAGGTCACCTTCTTGCGGCCATAAAGTCGGGCATATTCGAAAGCGTAGCGAATGATTTTTTCCGATCCGGGTCGGGAAACCAATTTGAGACACTGGATCACCTCATCAGTCTGCCGGTGTTCGATGCCTGCATAAAGATCCTCCTCATTTTCACGAATGATGACCACGTCCATTTTTGGGTGCGCGGTTGGTACGTATGGTGCGTAGGTAACGCATGGTCTTACATTGGCATATAAGCCCAAAACTTTTCGAATGGTTACATTAAGGCTTTTATACCCCGCTCCCTGTGGCGTTGTAATGGGGGCCTTTAGTAAAACTTTTGTACGGTTCAGCGAGTCCCAGGCTTCAGCCGGAATCCCGGAAGTATTGCCACTGAGATAGACTTTTTCGCCTACCTCTATGGTATCAATCTCCAGTTTTGCACCTGCTGCTTCAAGGATGCGCAGCGTGGCGGACATGATTTCCGGGCCGATGCCATCTCCATAGGTAACCGTAATGGGAACGGCGTTCCTGTCTATGGTTGGCTCCGCTTTTTGAAATGGCAAAGACGTAATGGTGTCAAGTGTCATAAATGTGTTTTGTACAAAATGATAGTAATGCTATTTTAACACAAAGTAACGATGTTTGTTTTGAAAAGAATCAATTTTGGAAATATTTTTTTGACGCACAAATTACAAGCTCAGTGCGCTCCGATTTTGAAACCCGACAATGACCAAAACCAATACTCCGGTTGATGAAGGTCAAGCGTTTATACTTCAATAGCCTGCTACTTTGCACTACATATTCACCTAAAATATACTTGATGAACATCCTGCTGCCCACGGATTTTTCGAACCGGTCCATTATTTCGATTTATTATGCGGCGAAAATTGCCCGGAAAATGAATGCAGAAATCATTCTGCTATATGTCGCTCCTATGGATACGGGGGCCGGCGCAACCAGCTCTTTAAAAGCCGGGCAACTGCTGGACCTCAGCAGCAAAAATGCTCTGGAAGACCTGCAAATCATGGCGCACAAACTAAAACAGGATGTGGGCAGCGACCTCAAAGTACGGTGTGAGGTGGTACAGGGTTTTTCGCTGGAACAGGCAGTGGGAAAATTTTCGGCTGAAAATCAAATCGATTTTATCGTTATGGGTACCAAAGGCGCATCGGGTTTGAAAAAAATACTGCTCGGCAGCAATACCACCGCTGTCATTGCCAGCAGCAATATTCCTGTGATCGCAGTACCGGAGTTTGCCTATTTTGATAACATCCACCAAATTCTGTACGCTTCTGACCTACAGGATGTTGAGCAGGAGGTAAAAGCCCTTCAGCCTTTCGCTCAACTTTTTCATGCTTCCATCCATTTGTTGCACATCGTCGCTCCCGGTTCGGAAGAAGCCTCCCGGGTTGAAACCCTGAAAGAATCCCTCTCTAAACAATACGGGCATCTCGACATCACCATCCAGGTCAGCGTACACGACAATGTGCCCGATGCCATCGAAGCGACCCTGAAAGAATCTGGTGCACGGATGCTGGCGATGTTTACCCACAAACCGACGTTCTTCGAAAAACTGTTCGGAAAAAGCATGACCCGCGAAATGGCATTTCACGACAATGTTTCTTTGCTTTCCTTCAAAAAAAGCGGATTGGGTTAGAAAGGGCAAGGGGCAAGGGCCAATTGGGGATTGCAAATGATGATCATTGAGCTTGCTAATTTGCCAACTTGCCCATTTGCGCTTTAAAAAAACCTTCCTTAACGGTAAGCTTCAAGGATTTTTGACCTAAGCGCCGCTTTGTTTTCAGCTGAGGTGAAAGCGTGTTCTATGGCTTCGAGGTTGCATTTCAGAAAATGCGCCTTTTGCCATTCAAAGACCGATTCCAGAGTCTGATATTCGTGCGTCAGTGTCACATCCGATATGGTTCGGGCATCGGTATTGATGCTCATGGAAACCCCGCTCCGGTAAATTTCATCTACCGGGTGGCTGGCGATGGTTGCCGTTACATTGGTTTGCACATTGCTGGTTGGGCATACTTCGAGGTGGATGCCTTCTTTTTTTAAAAATGCCAGCAAAGCCGGGTCTTCCACGCTCCTGACGCCGTGCCCGATTCGGGAAGGCTGAAAATATTTCAGGGTTTCCCAAACGCTGTCCGCGCCTTTTGCCTCGCCGGCATGAGCGGTAACGTGAAGGCCCTTTTCTTTTGCATAAGCAAATGCGCGGATGTGGTTGTCAATAGGAAAGCCAGCTTCATCGGCGGCTATGTCAAACCCAAGTACCTGGGTCCCTTTGAATTGTTCCACCAGCTGCACGGTTTCCATGCTTTGGGCTTCCGAATAATGCCTCAGGGTACAGAGGATGATCCCCGCGCTGATGCCCGTTTCGGCCATACCTTCTTCCACTGCGGCATTCACTGTTGCAACCACTTCGGTAGGTGTCAAACCTTGCTGAAGGTGCTGGAGTGGCGCAAACCGCATTTCTGCATAAATCACGTGGTCTCGCTGCAATTGCCTGCATAAATCAAGTGTCACCAGTCGCAGGGCCGATTGGGTTTGCATCAACTCAAAACCTTTCACCGCGCGGGTCAGGTAATCGGCCAGATCGGTGCATTTTGGCGGCGCAACAAACGAATCCCGGTAGGTTTCGTAGCTGATGTCCGGTTGGATTAACTTCACGACTTCATAACTCAGCGAGCAATCGAGGTGCAAATGCAGTTCTATTTTGGGTAATTTTGAATAATCCATGGTCGCTGAGCTTCGAGATTAGACAATAGCTGCTTCCGTTTTGCATTGCGGAAGGTGGTGAACCGGAAAATTACAAGAGTTCGCGATAAAACACAATTTATTTGCCTGGTGATGCAGGGCATTTGCCTGATCAAACATGGATGCGTTGCGCACCGTGACCACCGGATGCAGGGTGACTTCCGTAAAATGGCCGCCACCGTCTGCTGTTTCCTGCATCGTGCCGCTGGCATGATCCACATAGTCGATTACCACCACCCCATTCACGGCGCAAAGGTGCAGGTACGACAACATGTGACAGGCAGATAACGCCGCAAGCAGCAGGTCTTCCGGGTTGTGTCTTGTTTTGTCGCCCCGAAATGCCGGATCAGAAGACCCCAGAATGTCTGCTTTGTTTTCGACGGCTATCGTATGGCTGCGTTCATACACCCGGTAACTGCTGGTGCCCTGCCCTGTATTACCGGTCCATTTCAGCGTCAGATGGTATTGGTGCTGTCCTTTCATGATGTTGGATTTTGTTTTTCACGCATCAATGCAATCAGGCCCAATACAGGGCCGATGGCTAAAAATACATACACGTATTGCGGATCAATTTTTTGAGACAATAGTTGCAGCAGTTGTATGCTGACGATCGTTATTGAAAATCCGATGCAATTGACGATGGTCAAAGCGGCGCCTCTGGAGTCCTCCGGGGCATTTTGGGCTACTAAAGTAGAAAACAGGGGCGAGTCAGCAATCACAACCAGTCCCCAAAAAAACAAAAAAGCCAGCAAAACCGGAATGGCGCTGCTGTGCAAAAACAATGGGGACAACAGGCAACACATGCAGGAAAGAAACAGGGCTATTGTTGCCAGCCGCTTTGTGCTGAAGTACTGGGAAAGGATGCCACCAGATACGCAAGCCAGCCCTCCCAGCGCAATGATCAGGAAAGAGAGCAAAGGAACTGGTAAATGCGCTGTCGGGAAGTGGCTGTTGTAAGTTGCCAGCATCACGGGAACGAAGGCCCAGAAGGTATACAGCTCCCACATATGCCCAAAATAGCCGAATGCTACCGAACGGAATTTACTTTGGCGGAACCCAAGCAAAAATGCGGTGAAATGCAATTGCTGGGCAGGCTTCCGATACGGGCCATTGGACACGAAGAGGACCATAATCAATCCGCCCAAAACAGAAAGCAAGGTGGTTGCCCAAACGATGTATTTCCAGGGAAAGCCCGTAGCCATGCTTTTCAGCAAATGGGGAAATGCAGTGCCCACCACTAAAGCGCCCACCAAAAAGCCCAGCGATTTTCCGAGTCCTTTTTCGAAATGATCAGACGCGATTTTCATGCCCACCGGGTAAATACCTGCCAGAAAAAAGCCCGTGAAATAGCGAAAAAGCAACAGCGCACCTGCGTTTGTATTTTCAAGAATGATCCCCAAATTGCACAACCCGGCCAAAACAGCGCAACAGAAAAAAACCATGGAAGGCGAAAAACGGTCGGCAATGGTGAACACGGCAAATACCAGGGTTCCGGTGATGAACCCGAATTGCACCGCGCTGGTCAAATGGGCCAGAAAGCCGGCTTCGAGGTGGAATGTTTTAATGATATCCGGCAGAATGGCATTCCCTGCAAACCACAGGGAAGTGCAAAAAAACTGCGCAAACACGATGATGGGCAAGACTCGCTTCATGGTGTCGTAAACTTACCCAAATATCATGAATCAAATCTTCATAAATCTTTTTGACAACCAATTAATGCATACATTTGATGGCATTAACCAATCTGATTCCGCCGATACGCTAAGCGCTCTTCCACCAAATTTATCAGCCCCAACAATTTCTTTTTTTGTGATTTTATCGGCGCTTTTTTTCTGCCGGAAGTTATTGACATGATTAATACCTTTTCCCGACGGTCTGAGCGGGTACATATTCTTCTATGGTGCTTAGGTCATCTTCCTTTAATTCAACCTTCCAGGCCCCTGAATTTTCTTCAAGCCGGTGTCTTTTCTGGTTCCAGGAATGACCGTGATCTTATCCTCAACCGGAAATTCAGCATTTGATACAGATCTGATATGCGATGATGAGTAATGGTATCGATAGGTTGGTGTTGATGATCGCGAGGCCGGTTTCTCTGCAGTCTTCTATTTGGGAAAATCTGCATGCCGTATGATGCGATCGACCTGTCTTGTATGCCTTTCGAGGTGTTCCTGCATAAAACTCAGCCCTTGCAAAAGGCTCATGCGGCCCACAGTGGGGTGGCGAAAAATTTCTTTTTGAGAGGTTTCTTCATCAATTTTTTCCAAAAAATCCTTTATCTCTTTTCGCAATAATTTCCAATCGGACGACAATTGTTCGAAATTATAATTTTCTTCGAATTCAACCATTATGGCATCGGGCACTTTGTATTTAATGGGCAGGCGCATTGCTGTATTCAGGATTACTGAACGCAAAACTGCACCAAAACGCGCCTTTCTGGCAGTTGCTGTGCCCAGAATCTTTTTATGCAGGTATTTGTTGATTTGTCCTTCAGACTGCATCAGGTGCCTGAACACCTGTAATATGCTCCATGAGTGGGTGTCCGGCTTAAAGTTTTGTTGTTTGTCACTAAGCGGTTTCACCTTTTGCAACAAATCGTCCAATTGCTTTTCAAGTTTGTTAAACGCTGTATTTAAGGAACTTATCATAGCAATGTTTTTAATCTTTCGATACATGAATGGTCAGACATTGTTCTCGCAGCAGCTATTTTTTTAGTACTTTGGACAGAAATGCATCTTCCCTCCCAACTTGGCAATCTATTTTCTGTTCTCTCAGAAAAGTGAATATGTGAATTAATTAACGCTTGTTTACCTGGCATTCCAAAGAAACATAAATCCAGTTAATTTCATCTTTTCCGGTGTGGTTTTTTAGTAGATTTTCCAAGGAATTTTTTCATATCAAAACCTTGCTTTCGGCCGATTATCCGGTAGTTTCCGTAGCGTGCCTTAAGGCGAGTACCCCGTTTTTACTGTCGGGTTTTGCACGATCATTCCGGCTTTAAAAGGGTATAAACCTGCGCCTGAGCATCGGCTGTTTTGTCCTGGATATACTCCAGTTTTTCAGCATCAGCGTTTAATACGAGGTAATGCGTTTCGATTTTCGCCGCCAGGGTCATGCAGCAGATAAAACCAGCATTCATACCCTCTCCGGGTGCTTTGCCTCCCGGGCAGCTGTCAGAAAAGCTGACGAAAGGCGCGTCGGAGCGTTCGGCTCCTTTGTACTGTGTGTACAGGCGCCCGTCGCGAAATTCTATTGTGAGGTCAGGATCTGCTTTTGATTGCCACTTTTTTCCGCTTACGGCTTTAGCGACCGCATCTGCCGCAGCTCCGGGCGTCGGTTCAAAAACGGGGTTTGGTCTAACCTCCGCAGGTGTTTTGTTCGGATCAGTGGAGGCTGGCTGGCAACTGAAGGCCATCAAAATCAGGAACAACAGAAATGGTTTCATGACTACAATTTATGGGTGATGAAATTGAGGAACTGATTGTTTTATTGTTCGCTGCAACAACCGCATGGCTTTATGCGCTACACGACGTGCCACAATCATAGCCTGAATTTTTCAAAAGACTCACCATTAAATTGATAAACGCCTGCTTCGTGTGTACCCAGCCACAAGCCGCCGTTTTTGTCCTTGTAAATAGAAAACAGGGTGATGTCTTCAGAGCCGTCTTTCACAGAAAAATGGGTGATGGTTTTTCCGTCATATTTCCATACGCCCTGGCTATAAGTTACCATCCACATGTTCCCTTGATCGTCTTCAACGACGGACATGAAATAAATCTTATCCTTCCCCTCAGGCGCTTTTAAATTGACAATTCCTTTTTCCCGTTGGTAATTGATTAAGGTTCTGTCCGGTTTAACTAAACTATCTGGATGGATATTGTAGCGATAGCTTGTATTGCAAAACCAAAATTTCCCTTCTTTATCTTCAAGGATGGACCGAATGCCGAATGAGCCCCCGCCTTCTATTAACGTCAAATGCTCTTCATACAGCCAGCTTATCGATTTTCCATCGTAGCGGCATAAGCCAAAATTGGAAGTGCCAAACCAGATATTGCCTTTGCGGTCTTTATAAATCGTGTAGACTTCGTAGGGGCTCCATGGTTTATCGGGGAAATCTTTGTAGTATTCCTCTTCGAGGTAATGTTTTGGAAATTTTAAATGATGCAGGACTTTGCCATCATAGCGATAAGGTCCGTATTCTCCTGTCCCGCCCAGAATGGAAAACCACAAATCATTGGGGTCGAGCTTCCATTCATTACTTTCTACTACGGGCAGGGCAGTGAATTTTTGTCCGTCAAATTTATTGATGCCCCCCATTGTAGTGATGAAGACATTGCCCTGATTGTCTTCCTGAATTCCCCGGATGCTGTCGTCAATTAAACCATCTTTTTTAGTAAATTGAAGCAGGGTTTTCCCATCATAGCGAAAAACGCCCCGGCCATTGCTGCCATACCAATAGTCCTTGTTTTTGCATTGAAAAACAATCCATATATCCTTACCAATTCCGGAAACGGTGTCCCCGATTGCAATGACCGGGACCTGTTCATTTCCCGTTTTTTCAGAAATAGCGGAGGCGTTTCGTCCGCTGCAGGCAGCAAGGATGGTTACCAGGGCAAAAAGGAGAGGCGCATTCAATTTCATTGTTTTTTATGTTGGGTTTTCAATATAAAAATCCTCATTTCACCGCATCCACACGCACATAATTTACTGCTACATCGGGCACGGGTTTGTTATCAGTTCCGGACTTATACAACTGGTGTTTTCCATACAGGAACTCTCCATCGAATTTGATATTTTGCCCCTCTTTTTTCAGGGCATCCGGCAATCCGATGGGATACAGGGTCATTGTATTGTCAAAAAGAACCGTTTCAATGAGCCATTCACTGCTCCCGGGAGAAGATTCGTGGCGAACGACCTTCCCTTGCTGATCCTTAAGCAGGTCGCCAATGTTGCCTGTTTTAGCGTAATTCCAAATGGAGACATTTCCAAACAGCTTCCATGCTCCGTCGATTTTGGTCATCAGTCGGCATTCAAGATTTGGAAACTCCCGTCCCCTGTCTCTTCGGATGGTTTGCACAAAAGTTACCCATGCCCAGTCAGGGCCACACATCTGAATTTGGTAATTTGCCCCTTCAATTTTATCCGTACGCGGCTTTTGGTCGGCCCGGTAGGCCTTTATGTTTTCTCTGAAAATATTGTCCCACCCCTTGTTGCCATCCCAGGTTCCGTCGCGGTTGTTCCAGAACTGACTGCTATTGGGCAATTGTGCATAACAATTAAGCCATGCTGCGGAGTCGCGATTAATCCATGCTTTTGTTTCGGCTTCGATGCAGGCAATTATACCTTTTTCTTCCAGTTTTGGATCGGGTGTGGCGCTTTTATTTTGGCAGGCCACACCCGCGCACACAAGCATCAGGCAAATAAGGTGTTTTTTCATTTCAGTCGTTATTTAGGATGGTTATGATAATCAAGTGGTTTGTTGGCGAAGGCTATTGCTTCACGAATTTTGCCTGCCCCCTTTGCCCGTGCGGGTTTGATAGACCAGGTTTGCTGAAGGGAAGGATGCAGAAACACTTCCGGTGCTGGCATCCTGAAAAATTTGTTCCCAGGTAGACGAAGCCTGCAGGTTGCTGAAATTCCATTGCTGATCGAAACGAGGCGCAGTCATGACAATGCCGCTCGGCTGATTATCTATGGCGTAAAAGAGGGTGTCCCCCACTGCCGGAAAGACAGCATTGGTGATCACAAGCTGGGCTTTCAGAAAAATCAAAAGCCCCAGAGAAAACAAACACAATAGTCCAATTTTTTTCATGTACCATGCTGTTAAAATGAACAATATGCGCTCATTTAATCCGACAATTTAATCATTTAAGCCCTTGCCTTTGAAAATTTGTCAGATATATTTTTCAATTCCTGTTTTCCGGTTTTCGATTGTTCTGGTTGAGAAAAAAGAGAGCCGGAAAATGCAATATCATACGGGCGCGAATGCCTCAAAATCAGGATTTTGAAAATAGATTTAACGCTGGTTCAGGACTTTGTCACAAAACCCCACTTCCTCAAAACACCACCTTCATCTCATTAAAGCTGCCTTCTACCACGACCTCCACTCCACTGCCTTCCTGTTGCCCGGCAAACAGGAGCGCTTTTCCGTCCGCCAGCACGGCTTTTACGGTTTTCGGCAATCCAAAAAAAAGGAAACGGTGCCGTTGATAAGGAGGTAAAAAAGTTCCTTCCAGCGTTTGCGACAAGCTAAATCCATCCGCTGTAAGCATCGTCCGGAAGCGATGCAGGCAGTAATCTCCCTTCTCATAACCGTATCCTTCGCCGGCGTCTTCATACCATACACTCTCCACTCCATCGCCATAATAGACACGTAGCGAGGCCTCTTCCAATGGCGCTCCGGTATGCTGCCGAACAGGGTAATTTGGAATGACTGCGCCTGCCTGCACGTAAAACGGGAAAGTCTCGGGTTTCAGAGCAACTCGGTGCAAGCGACCACCCTCCAGTGCAGTGCCGTTGTGGTAGTCGAGCCAGGTTCCTTTGGGCAGGTATACGCGCTGGAATCTGGCGCCTTTCCGCAATACCGGTGCAACCAGCAGGTGCGGACCAAAAATGAATGCTTCTTCGCGATCCCAGGTTTCGGGATCTTCCTGGTCGTAAAAAGCAAGGCTGCGAATAACGGGAATGCCGTGGGTTGCATGCTGACGAAAAGCGGTATAGAGATAAGGCAGCAACTGGTAGCGCAACTCAATCGCCTGCCGGGCCTGCGCGGTGTAGGGTTCGCCGAATGCCCAGGGTTCCTGATCCATGCGGTCGGTTTCGGCAGCTTCCTGAACGGCCGCTTCATCTACCGCAGCATTGCCACTGGCGTTGTTCCCCATCGTGTGGATGCGGTACACCCCGTGAAAGATGCCGAGTTGCAGCCAGCGTACAAACAATTCGCCATCGGGCTGGTCTACAAAACCGCCGACATCGGTGCCGCAAAGGGAAAAACCCGAAACGCTGAGGCGCTGACATTGCAGGTTGGCAAGGCGCAGGTGCTCCCAGGAGGCCACATTGTCGCCTGTCCAGACAGCGGCGTAGCGCTGTCCGCCGGAAAACGTTGCCCGGGTCAGTAAATAAGGGCGTTGCTTTGGCCGTAAGGTCTTCAGGCCTTCGTAAGTCGCACGCGACATTTGCAAACCGTAGATATTGTGGGCCTTGCGGTGGTCGCAGGGATCGCCGTCATAGTTGTGTTGCACGGCATCGGGGAAAGTCATGTTGTTGACTTTAAAAACGGCCGGTTCGTTCATGTCGTTCCAAAAACCGCTCACCCCCTGCTCCTGGTACAGCTCCCGGTACAAAGCGCCCCACCATTCGCGTACAGCAGGCAGGGTAAAATCCGGAAATACGCAGGAGGGCGGCCAGACCGGCCCGGTCATCAGTTCACCGGAACTTCTCCTGCAGAAAAAGCCCTTCGCAAGGCCGCTGCGGTAAACTTCGTATTCCCCATCTACCCGGATGCCGGGGTCTATCATCACCACCGATTGAAAGCCCTGCTGCTTAAGATCAGCGATCAGCGCTTTTGGGTCGGGGAAGTAGTCTTTGTTCCAGGTAAAACAGCGGTAGTCGTCCATGTAGTCGATGTCGAAATAGATGGCATCACAGGGAATGCGGTGTTCGCGGAATTGCTGCGCCAGTTCCCGAACCCTGCTTTCCGGAAAGTAGCTCCAACGGCTCTGGTGAAACCCCAAAGCCCACAAAGGCGGCAATTCGGGCAGGCCGGTCAGTTGCAGGTAGCGCGCAGCTACGGCATCGAGTTTAGGGCCGTGGATGAACAGGTAGTCCATTTCCCCGCATTCCGCCCAAAAACGCAGGATGCCTTCGCGTTTGCTGTCAAAATCAAAATGCGAGCGGCTGGTGTTGTGCAAAAAAATGCCGTGTGCAGCCCCGGCGTTCAGGGCATAATAGAATGGAATGCTCCGGTAAAGCGGGTCTGCTTTTTTGTCGAAAGCAAAGGCATCGGTATTCCAGTTCTGGCATTTTTGCCCACGCAGGTTCAGGTTGCAGCTTTTGTCGCCCAACCCGTAATAGCGGGCTGCTTTGGGCGCTTTTTTATGGATGCTCAATTGGATTGTACCTTTCATCAGGGTTGAAGCCGCATAAAAAGGTTCAGCGTCTTCGCAGAGGATCTGACCGCTGAGGTCGCTGATGCTGGTGCGCAAATCGGCTTTGAAAACCTGGCAAATCAGGCTTGTCGTCGCGATTTGGTAACAGGCTTCTTTTTCTGAAAAATCAATCGCGGTGACCACCTCGCCTGTTTTTTCCAGAACATAGGAAAAATCACGCCCGAAGAGGCCCTGAGGGGCATAACGAAACCGCAACACCGATTCGCTGACGACTTCCAGCCGCATCGCGAGGTCATTTTCACACACAAACAAAAAGCGGCCTGGAGCTTCCTCCACCGCTCGTTTTATGGCATTGGGCCGGTATTCGTACAGCACATCCGGGTATCGCTCCATGCCTTCCGTGAGTTCCACCCTGATCAGATCGATGGGTTCGGGTTGTTTTTTCATGTTGTAATTTTTACGCTTGCACAGTGTGGGTCTGTCTTTTGTTGTCTAAACCTTATAGTTGAATAATGTATTTCATACCTGCTTAGCGATGTTTTAGTAACACGCCTGCCTGACGGCTGTCAGGGTTGATACAGATTAGCTACCTGCCCTTAGGCCTTATTTATTTCAACTGTATGCTCAAGTCGTGGCTCTTCCAATTCATTTTCCATTAGGTCAATTTATTGGACTCCTAAAGCCAAATATTCAACTAAATATCCAGCCACTACCGCGATCGTTTGCTCGTGCGGAGAATATGCCCAGTGAGTAAATCATTTAATTCCAAAATCAACTTTATCATCGCTGCTGATTTTCTCAATGACCAGATTGTAGTTATTTGCCAAGAACAATGTATGCGATTATTGCTTATCACAAAGAGTCGAGACAAAACATATAATAATAAACTTACTTACATCATCCATTTGACATATTTTATTTCGGAATTAATAAATAATATTCATTATTTATTCGTTCAACTGTGCAATTCAGTAATTGAGCTATGGTAGCCAACACTACATCAACTGAATCATCATCAGAGAAACTAAATGTGATTGTTTTAGAATTTGAAAATGTATTAATAAAATCTCCTTTTGCCACCTTACTGATGTTCATTCCCATTAAGTTAAGCGCCTGATGTTTTGAAAAAGAAGACGAAAGGAG